>DROS01000087.1 GCA_011321815.1 Gammaproteobacteria bacterium | reverse complement strand
TTCCTGTGGTGTTTCGCGGCACCAACAGTAGGCGCTTTAGGCGACGCCGCAGCGGAACACCACAGGAGCGCCCGAAGGGTTGGTCTGTCAGCGTCCATGGCGGCGTTGCTCCTCTTGCAAAGGACGACGGCCATTCGCTGCGAGGAGCGCCTTGCCCTGAACGCTGACAGACCAACTGAATCCCAATTTATCACCTTGAAAGAGTACTAGCAGGACCATTCACATTGTTTTTTTCAACATCGCTGATCTCTGCCATTGTTGTACGCATCCAGTTTTCCACTTCCGCATTAATTTCGGCCGCTTTGCGGCCACGTGTTTCAACGACCGGCCCTATGACTACTTGAATGGTGCCCGGTTTCTTGACAAATTCACGCCGGCCCCAGAATTCTCCGGCATTATGCGCCACCGGTACAATGGGGTAAGCACTCTCTTCAGCCAGTATGGCACCACCCATTCCCCAACGCTTGTATTTACCCGGTGCAATACGTGTACCTTCAGGGAAGATGGTAACCCAGATGCCAGCATCCAGCCGTGCTTTTCCCTGTTTGATGATTTGTTTGATGGCTTTGCGGCCAGACGAGCGGTTAATGGAAATGGGTTTTAACGTGGCCATTCCCCAGCCAAAAAATGGCACCCACATCAGTTCGCGCTTTAACACCCACACTTGGGGTGGAAACAATAATTGCAGCGCGTAGGTTTCCCAGGTGGACTGGTGTTTGGAAAAGATAATTGCCGCACCCTCGGGAATATTCTCGCGGCCTTTCACCCGGTAATCCACGCCACACAAAAGCTTTAATGTGCCGACGACATAAGCGGCGTAAGCACGGGCTGCACGCGAGCGCAGGTGAAACGGCAGGGGTGCGCATAATACCAACACCAGCGAAATCAGCACTGTCGCAATGATCATGCTTGCACTGAAAATCAATGAACGAATAAACTGCATCAGTCACAACACCTGTTAATCATTTATTTTTTCCTGTCAGCTTTCCTGTTAGCAAGGCGTCTACGGCCCCTGCCAAATCATCAAATACCGGTACATTTGCCAAATCCGGTTCTTTGGCCAGTTGCGTGAGACTGCGTTCACCCTTGCCCGTGCGCACCAGAACAGGAGCTGCACCCACCGTCAGTGCGCTTTGCAAATCTCGTAGCGAATCCCCAATCACGGGCACACCGGTCAGCTCAGTTTCAAATTTGCGACCAATCTGCTGTAGCAATCCCGGTTTTGGTTTGCGGCAGTCACAACCGGCATCCGGCGCATGGGGACAATAAAAAACCCCGTCGAGATGTCCATCCACAGCGGCTAATAATTTTTCCAGTTTGCGGTGCATGGCATCAAGCGTCTGTAAATCAAACAGACCACGGGCAATTCCGGATTGATTGGTGGCCACCGCCACGGAGTAACCCGCAGCATTGAGGCGTGCGACAGCTTCCAGACTGCCAGGCAGCGGAATAAATTCTTGTGGTGACTTGATGAAGTCATCCGAGTCTTTGTTGATCACACCGTCGCGATCCAAAATGATCAAAGGCATTAGCTGTGTAGCTGGCGGTAAATAAGGGAGGGTATTCTAGCAGAAGCGGGCGGCCACAAAAAAACCGGGGCTTGCCACAGCAAACCCCGGTCGGTATTGGTTAAATGTACGTATTAAAAATCAGGACTCGGCCATGCACAAAAAGGCGAAACCGAACAGTACGACAAACATCACAATCGCTGAAGTCATCAAAAACCTCCTTACCCTTTAGAAAACACCAAACGGTGCACAAAGAATAGACAATATTTCCATACTGTCAAGAAGGTTATGGCCCAGTATCGTACTCAGGTATGGCCGCTATCCGCGAGAGGCTGATATGTCTCTTTCGCGCACGTTCCTGTTGCTAGGGGCGGCTATTTTTGCAAGCGTGACAAATCCGCCACACGTAAAAACAGGTTTTGTAATTGTGTGAGCAGGGCCAGACGGTTGTCGCGCAACGCGGCATCGTCGGTCATCACCATCACTTTGTCAAAAAACTGATCCACGGTTTCACGCAATCCGGCCAACCGGGCCAGGGCAGGTTCGTAGTCGCGGTTGTCAAACAAAGGCGTCACTTGCTGCGCCATTGTCTTTAATTGTGCGGCCAATGCCTGTTCGCTGATATCGGCCAGCTTCGATATGTCGATGACATCAGGCACCACAATATTTTTTTCGTCGGCTTGCCGCAAAATATTGGCGATACGTTTATTCGCCGCTGCCAGACTGTTGGCTTCGGGCAGGCTGAGAAAGTGATTGACGGCACGCACGCGGCGATCAAAATCAAACGGCTGTGTAGGCCGTTGCGCCAGTACGGATTCAAACACTTCTGCGGCCACGCCGCTGTCTTTATAATAGGCCCGCAAACGATCCATCATGAAATCGACCACTTGATCGACCACTTGATCGACCACATTTTTTGCGATTATTTTATCACTCAGTGCAGCTGATGCCTGTTGCACCATGTCAGGCAAATCCAGCGGCAGCTGACATTCGATAATAATGCGTAACAGACCCAGCGCAGAACGACGCAGGGCAAAAGGGTCTTTGCTGCCGGTAGGTGGTTGACCGATGCCAAACATGCCCACCAACGTGTCCAGCTTGTCAGCGATGGCCACCGCCTGGCCGGTAACGGTGGCAGGCAGTTCGTCACCGGCAAAACGTGGCATGTATTGCTCGTCCTGCGCCAGTGCCACTTCTTCGGCCTCGCCATCATGTAACGCATAGTAGCGGCCCATAATGCCTTGCAGGTCCGGGAATTCACACACCATTTCAGTCATCAAATCACACTTGGCCAGCCACGCAGCACGTTCAGCCCATTCCTTGTTAGCGGACAATTTTGTGGCGATACTGCCGGCAAGTTGTGCGACACGTTGTGTTTTATCGTACAGGGTGCCCAGCTCTTTTTGAAACAGAATGGTTTTTAGTTTTTCAATATGGCTGCCGAGTTTCTGCTTGCGGTCCTGTGTCCAGAAAAACTCGGCATCGGCCAGACGCGGGCGCACCACACGTTCGTTGCCGTCGCGCACCATGTCGGGATTAGTGCTGTCGATGTTAGCCACGGTAATAAAGTGGGGCATCAACTTCCCGTTAGCGTCAATCACATGAAAATATTTCTGGTTGGTTTTCATGGTGAGGATCAATGCCTCGGCAGGCACATCGAGATAACGTTCTTCAAAGTTACCGGCAATGGCGACGGGCCATTCCACCATGGCGGTAACCTCGTCCAGCAGAGCATCATCAATAACAGCGTTACCACCTGATTGTTCGCCGGCTTCCAGTACTTGCGCACGCACGGCTTCACGCCGCGTGGCAAAGTCAGCGATGACCCGCCCCTCGGTTTCCAGTAACGGTGCGTAGCCTGCGGGTTCGGCGATGTATAAGGTTTCCGGATGGTGGAAACGGTGACCGCGGGTTTCCCGGCCTGATGTCACACAGAGAATTTCTGTATTGATAACGTCATTACCAAACAGCAGTACCAGCCAGCGCACCGGGCGCACAAACTGTGCATCGAGATCCGCCCAGCGCATGCGTTTGGGAATGGGTAGCTTATCCAGTGCGGTTCGCACTATATCCGGTATCAGTGCCGTTGTGTTCTGCCCCGGTTGTTTCGCGCGATACACCAGCCATGCCCCTTTGTTGGTTTCCATGCGCTCAAGGTCAGCTACGGAAGCCACGCCGCAGGAGCGGGCAAAGCCCTCGGCGGCCTTGGACGGACAACCCTCTTCATCAAAAGCCGCGGTCAGCGCCGGGCCACGGCGCTCAATTTTTTTATCCGCCTGTTTTTCAATCAGGTCAGCGACCAGCACCGCCAACCGGCGAGGACTGGCGAACAGTGACACCTCGCCATAAGCAAGGTCAGCGGCTTTCAGCTCTTCCACGATACCGCGACCAAAGGCCTCGGATAATTTTCGCAATGCCTTGGGGGGCAGTTCTTCTGTACCGATCTCGATTAACAGGTCACGGGTACTCATGCCGCACTCCCTTCATTCAGTAAAGAAGAGGTCACTGAATTGCACATGGGGAAGCCACGTTTTTCACGCGCCTCAAAATAGGCCTGAGCCACTGCACGGGACAGTGTGCGTACGCGCAGAATGTAACGCTGGCGTTCAGTGACCGAGATGGCATGACGTGCGTCCAGCAGATTGAAATAGTGCGACGCCTTTAATACCTGCTCATAGGCGGGCAATGGCAGTCCGGCTTTGATGAGTTTTTGCGACTCACTTTCGCAATCATCAAACGCCTGAAACAACACCACCGTATTGGCATGTTCAAAATTGTAGGCAGACTGTTCCACTTCATTTTGGTGAAACACGTCACCGTAACTGATTTTGCCTAATGGACCGTCGGCCCAGGTGAGGTCATAAATGCTGTCCACACCCTGTAAATACATGGCAATGCGTTCCAGTCCGTAAGTAATTTCACCCGTAACAGGTTTGCATTCCAGGCCACCCACCTGTTGGAAATAGGTAAACTGGGTGACTTCCATGCCGTTGAGCCATACCTCCCAGCCCAGCCCCCAGGCTCCCAGGGTGGGGGATTCCCAATTGTCTTCCACAAAACGGATGTCGTGCTCCAGCGGACTCAGGCCGAGCATTTTCAGTGAATCCAGGTACAGCTCCTGAAAATCCAGTGGTGAGGGTTTGATTACCGCCTGAAACTGATAATAGTGCTGCAAGCGATTCGGGTTCTCGCCATAACGGCCATCGGTGGGCCGGCGCGAGGGCTGTACATACGCAGCACCCCAGGGTTCCGGGCCGATTGCGCGCAGGAATGTGGCGGGATGAAAAGTACCCGCGCCCACCTCCATGTCCAGGGGTTGCAAAATCACGCAGCCCTGTCTGGCCCAGTATTGTTGCAGGGCAAGAATCAGGCCCTGAAAGGTTGATACATCAGGGGAATTCGTAGTTTGTTTTGGCATGTTTTGCAGTTCTTTATGTGGTTCGCAACAAGCGCGGAGAAAGCCGCGCCGGAAAAGCCGGTGATTATACCCGCTGGCCTGCATGGCGGGAAACGCCGTTAAAAACCGGTGATTTCTTTATTCTAACAGTCCGCTGAGCTGCGCCAATCGCGCCTGGGCTTTGCGGCGGAAATAATAAAGTTGCTGGCGGTCGGTCTGTTGCGCGGGCACCCGTGGGCTGAGGGCAATGTCAAGACGTTTGAGTGCGGTGAGTACTTCGTCGGCGTCCTGTTCTTCGATGAGCATGGCTTCCAGTACAAATTGCTCGGTGGCCGTGAGTTGTTTCCAGGCCTGTTGCAGTTTTGCCCGCGCATCAATTTCTGCGGGATCAAGATCTTCGCAGGCCAGGTCGCCCTGGGGCAGTTCGTCGTTTTCATTGTCATCAGTGTTGCCGAGACCGCTGAGTGAGACTTCTGTGGGTGGGTTCAGCAGATGCAGGCGCTGGCGGCGGGTGAGTTCGACAACAATGTCTTGTGCCAGTTGATCAATGAATTCCTCGGCCCTGGCCAGACGTTGGGCAATGAGTGCAATGTTATCGCCGCTGCGCAGGCGGTGAAATACCATGGCGGCTTCGGGGGCGAGATCCTGAATATAGGTGGGTACATGAGTACGGCGGCCCAGTCGCCAGTCTTTCCAGCGCTCATAAAAGGGCAGCGAATTGGCGATCTGGAACAGGTAGGCGCTGAGACTGGCGCCGTCACGGCTCTCAAAGTGTTGCAGGCGCTGTGGACGGGTGAGGTCATCCAGCATCCAGCCGTAGCTGGCGTTGCCCCATTCACACCATGGGCGATCACTGTTATGAGGGATCGTTGTGTCGGGCAGGGTGCATTGATAGCGGCGGCGGTTGTCGTGGCAGAAGCGTGGACAGAAACGCCCGGTCTGGTAATGGATCATGGGTTGCGCGATTTCACCCACACGACGTTGCGCCTCGGGCTCGCCACGGGCGGCACGGCGGGCCAGATGAATGTCTTCATTATTTCGGATGTCAGGTTGCCTGGGTTTCATTTTGCGCACAACAAACACGCCCTTGACGGGCGTGTGGGTTTCTTTTCCTGAAATGTATCAGCCGGGCAGCCCGGCGTCTTGTTTTTCAGCCATCGGGGTTGTACAGATACCAGCCGCCGATGCGCCCGTCTTCGATGTGAATCGCCAGCCCCAGGGTATCGTAGGCCAGATACGTACCGCTCACCAGTTCCACACGCCGGGTGGGTGGTCCCAGCACTTTCAGCGGCCGGTCGGCGGTATCACCCAGCGCCAGTTTGTTGCCGAGGCGGGATTGTCCTCCATGCTGCCAGGCGTTTATCAGCCGGCCCTTGTTATCCACCACCCAGCGTGCACCGTCGTCGAAGCGGTAGATATTGAGGGTTTCACCGTCCAGCCAAAATGAGTCGTGACGGGTTGTGGTGCGCACCACGTCACCGAGGCGTGCGCCGCGGATTTTTGGGGTCCATGCAGGCGGGCGGTTTTGCAGGTTGCCGGGGCGCACGTGTTCGATGGCCAGCCGGAACAGTAACGGCCGGTGGCTGGTCTGCGCCAGTCGCGCCATGCGTTGCCAGAGTTTGGTGTTTTTGCTGCTTTTGCCCAGGGCTTTGGCCAGTGCCACGGCATTGCGGAAACTGCTGTGAATGAGCAGGTCGGCAGGCCAGGGGCTGTTGCCCAAATCCAGTGGCTTGCTTTCCAGCCGGTCGAGCAGTTTTTGGAAATCCGTGTCGGCCCCCGGTAAATCGCCTTCGCGGGCACGGATCATCGCCAGCAACAGGCTGGCGGCAGGGTCCTCACCGAAGCGTGGCAGGTAGTTGCCTTGCAGCACGCCACGCGCCATGGGCAGATTGTTCGCCAGCAAATGGGCGATGACCAGTTGCAGGTAGCTGTTGCGGTGTTGCGGTTCCAGGCGCAGGGCGCGTTCGAAAGATTGCACGGCGCGTTTGGCATGTTGCTGGAGGCGGTGTTCGGAATTACCACGAGTCTGCTTGCCGGAGGGTTGTGGTGTGGCCTCGGGGCGCAGTTCCAGTTGCAGTGGGTAAAAGAAGCGTGGGCCGGTGGTGGGCAGGCGATCATAAATATCGAGGGCTTGCGCAAGATGGGTGAGGCCGATGTTGAGATGTACGGCGCGGCTGGGGAAGTCCCGGCCGTAGGCGTTGAAATAACGCCGGGCCTGTTGCCAGTGGCCGGCACCAAAGGCCTGTGCGCCCAGTTCAAACAGCGTGGCCTGGGTGGCGATGGCGTCTAATTGCGCCCGGCTGCGTGTGGCGCGGGTATGGGCCTGTGCGCAGGCGGCGGCATTACGCCTGGGAGCTTCATGATTCTGTTGGTGTTGTTGACAAGGAATGGCCCAGAGGTTTTCCACCCAGTGGGTGAAAAAGTCTTTTTGCTTGTCCGCGGTGTCATGAGCCGGTTCGTCAATGACCATAAAGGGGTCGTAACCCACTGTGGCCATGAGGATCAGGCCATCGTGATCGGCCTGGGCCTCGCGGCGTTCGAGGTCGGGCAGCGCCCCGCTTTGCAGGCTGAGACCGCGCTGCAATTCCTGCTGACGCTCCGGGGTCTGGTTGCCCACCAAGCGAAAAAACTTGTGGTGCCAGAGGTCGTCGGCACGCTGGTGTACCAGCTCGTGGGCGAGCACAAAGGCCAGCAGGTGGTCGGCACGATGATCGCCTTGGGCCAGGGTTATATCGATGGCGGCACGGCTGAGCAGGATGTTGCCGTCGGCCAGCGAGGCGGCCCAGGGACCACGGGTGGAGTCCACTACATAAAGATTGGGTTCAACGCGGGTATCGTCCCAGGTGCGCAGCAGGTTGGCGAACACACGTTGGGCGCGGGCGGCGCCGGGGTCTTTTGCCGGGCTGACCACGTAAGGCTTCCAGTAGTTAATGGTTTGTTGTTGGCTCGGTTGTTGTGCCGGTCCGGCCATGGCGGCACTGCTGCATAGCAGGGCCAGATATGTGAGCCACCATTTGTTGTTCATGGTCTGTTCCGGCCTCTCGTGTGAACGATGTTTGTTTTGGGCATAGATCCATTAGACGCGAAACCGGGCGTGATTTGAATCGCTTTGGGCTTAATTCCGTGCGGCCCGGTTGCCGGATCAGGTCCACCGCAAGCGCCTGCTGGTGCTGCGGCACAGTTTATTGCAGCGCCCGGGAACACGGCCGAAATAAGATTTCAAATAATCCGCTCGTTGGCGTCATTTGAACATAACCCATGCAAATTCTCTGGCCAGGTGGCACAGGAAGACGGGCCCGATTGAGCAAAGCCGATTGACGGCAGACAGGAGAAACAAAAAATGTACGATAAAATCTTATTTCCAAAAAATCACCACACGGGTTTGCGCGGCGTTGCTGCGGCCCTGGTACTGGGGGCGGCCATATTCAGCGTCGGCTGTTCTGGCTCGGGTGGCAGCAGCAACAGCGATGAGCCCACAGGAAGCCGTTTGTTCTCCCTGAGCCTGCCCGACAGCCTCACAGGCGGGGTGGCGGCAAGCAATCCGCGCAGTCTGGCATCGCGGGCGCTGAACGTCGCCAAGTCGGGCAATGTTGCCAGATCGAGCAATGACGTTGGTGAGCCTTGTTTTTACGACGGTGTGGAAGATGATGTGTTTCGCAACGGTTACCGCATGAGCAAGTTTATGATTTCAGCGGTGGCAACGTGGACCTGCCTGTCGGACACGATTATTGATTTGTCCAACAGCGTGCCGCACGACGGTTTGATCCAGGAAGCGGAAAACGACACCATGGCAGCAAATTACGAAGCCGATGAACCCACCCATTTCAGTGTGACTGATGACTCGGCCACCCAGACTACGGTACGTCTGTATTATGGTTTTGATCGCAGTGTGCCCCCCACCAGTGGCGACAAACCGGGCTTTTTCCTTTCCTGGAATGAGGCTGATAACGGTGATGTCAGTGGCCGCATGGTCGTGGATGGTAACAACATTGACCCGCTCAATAGTGATCCTGAAGCCCCTGTTGATATGCGCGTGGATTTTAATTACACCGATACCGCCAAAGTGGCTGATATGTTCCTGCGGTTTGATAATGGTAACGCCTGGGCTGACGGTTTGCGCATCGAAGTAACAAAAGACCTCACTGTCAGTCCGCTGGGACAAGTGTTCACCGCCCGTGGCTTGATGGAGATGAAAGCGCAATTTATGCCGGTAAGCGGTATCACGGAGATACCACAGTTACGGATGTACACGGTGTCTGATCGTCTGGGTGAGGGGGCTGCCGTGGCTGAATTTGTCGATATGAGCCTGCCGTTGGAAATCGATGCGGATACCGGTGATCACCTGGGTAACTACATCTTCGACAAGACCGATATTTATTTCTTTGATGCCAATCAGAACAGCGTCACTCCCTGGGACTGGATCGACAAGCGCATTACCGATTCCCAGTATCGTGGCGGCCGTAATCTGGTGAAGATGACGACAGCTGATATCATCAGTTTCCTGGGTCTGAGCCCCACGTATTTTTCCGGCACCGAGTGCGCTAATGTGGGTGACGATTGTACAGTGATGCTGAATGCGATTTTTGCTGACGGCTTCGCTGAGCAGGAACAAAACCAGGGAATGAATCCCATGGACTGGCGCAGCACTGCTATTACCAGTCCGGCCTACCTGGGCAGTGTGTACCCCAATGGCTCGGATTGGAGCGGAGCGTTTGATCTGACATTTATGCCCTAACAGTAACCAGATGTTGTGACACCCGCTCCATTTAGTGCGAGCGGGTGTTTTTATTCCATTCCATATTGCTGGCCGGTTCTGGCCGATAAAAACAGTTGTTTGTTGTGTACATTTTTCCACCATGAGCCACATGATAGAATGAGGGAGCGATGGTTGCGCGAAAACCATTTTGCACCCGGCATCGTGTCAGTGGTGATTTTGCTGCGCCGATAAAACATGCAACCATCCGCTGTTTCATAGCGTCGTATGGTAAATCTGCGGCTACCCCTTGGCGGGGTCTGCGTATGATTTTACTGGGAAGTTTAAGTATTTTACCGGAGGTGGTAGTCATGCGAACGAAAACAATATTTGGTAGCGGGTTTATAGGGCTTGCTATTATCACGATGGTTGGTTGTGGTGGTGGAGGCAGTGGCAGTGAGCCCACACCTGACGGACCTGCGCCTTCTGCGGATGCGGATAATGTCACCCTCGGTGGCACAGCGGCAAAAGGCATTATCAGTGATGGCAACGTGGTAGCCGAAGAGCTGGATGCCAGTGGTGCGGTCATCGCCCAGATAGGTGATGCGACGACTGCCATTGATGGCAGTTATACGCTTACCGTGGATGACAGCTATACCGGTGGCCCCATCCGGGTCACTGTCAGCGCTGATGCGGATACTCAGATGAAATGTGATGTGCCCGCAGGTTGTGGCGCACGCATGGATGATATTGCGGACAGCAATAGCGATATTGATTTTGGCGAGTGGTACAAACCCGGCAGTCTGACGATGGTCGCATTGGTTGCGGAAGCCGTGGCCAATGACACCATTGGTGTCAACATCACGCCTTATACCAATCTGGCTGCCAGTCGTGCCGCAGGGGCGGGTTCATTGGATGCTGCTGGAATTTACAGCGCCAATTCTGAAGTGTCCGATTTGTTGGGGGGTATCGACATTCTCAACACCCAGCCTCTGGATATCAGCGACATGGGTGCAGTGAATAATGGCAGTGCGAGGGAAATCGCTTATGCGGCTTTTTCGGCGGCTATTGCCGCCCTGGCGGATACCTCTGGAGGCCGCCCGGATATTGATGCCGCTCTTGCCACTTTGTCGGGTTCATTCAGCGATGGCACCATTATCGCCGATGATGGTGGCATGGACGACAATGTCATTTCCTTGCAGGAAATCATTAATGAAGCAACCAATACCCTTGATGAGATTGAGGTTGCGGATACATCAGGAATCTTCGATTCGCTCCAGGAAGACGTTGATAATGCCGCTGGTGGCAGCGTTGACCCGGAACCCGGCTCCACCAGCGGTGACGCCGCGCTGGCTAAGGTCAAGGCATTTGTGAGCGATGTGCGTACCTGGGGTACGGTCATTGAAGAGGAAACCCGTGTGGAAGGTGATGCTTTCGGCTCCCGGGTGGATTTGGCCTCGGTTGCGGCTGACTCCAGTATGGCGTTAATCGCCGGTTCCGCCCTGCGGAGGGCGTTTGGGGTAATATTCCTGCGCCTCACGGAGACTACCGCCACTGATCTGAGTGACAGTGACTATATATTGGGAATGCCAGGAGACCCACAATTCGAGTCAGGTACGATTATGTACTCCGGTGGTGTTGCAACGATCACCGATGGCGTCATTGATGGCGTTACCGTAAATATGAGCGTGCAATTGCCGGCGGATGAATCAACTGTGACGTCAAACCTCATTTTCGGCATCAATTCTGCGACGTTTGAGAGCGCTTCCAGCAAGCTTACGATCAGCAATGGCATCATTAACGCTGCTTTGGTTACGCCGTACGTGGTTGATTATTACGCGCTGGATGTGGGCACGGCCGATGCGCCTGATATTTCAGGTGGTTCTGTCGATCTGAATGTGACGCTGATACAGAAACAGGATGAGCTTGGTGCGATGCTGGCTTCGCAAGTGACCTTTATGGGGTCATTGTCAGCCACACTGACCAGCCCCGTTAAAGATGATGTGACGGATGAAATAGTCTGGATCACCCCCAGCACTCTGGCTTTGAATGGCAGTGTCAGCGATACGCTTGGCAATAGTTTTGATATCAGCTTTACGGCGAATATCAGTAATGCCGGTAATTTTGAACCTGTCGGGGTGCAGGACTTTGGTATGGACGACAGTCTGTTTGATTCCGACTTTACGTTAGAGGATGCGGATAACTGGCTTGCCGGAAGTGTTGGTCTCAACTTTACATTGCAACTGACTGGTTTGCCGGTGGCTTCTGTCAACATCAGCGGCACCCGGACAGCTTTTGAGGCTGGCACAGCGACTATTACTATCGACTATGATGGGCGGCAGATGGTGATTGCCACCGCTTTCACCGATAGTTCATCAACTGGCAGTATGACCTTTACCAATCAGGATGGGGTCAGCATGGCCGTGGTTGGCGATTTTTCGGCGGCAACAGGTGAGATCAAATATAACGGTCAGGTTTATGGCACCATCGTCGAGCTGGACAGCGGCTTGACAAAAATCACCTATATCGATGGTACCTTTGAAACTTTTTAAAGCGTATCGTTAACGACAATTATTGGGCGGCCACCGGGCCGCCCTTTTTTTGGTTTGCGCAAAAGCGGAGAATAAATATTCTGCAACCTTGTGGCGCGCATTTTTATTCATTAAGGTGGTGCATATTGTCTGAAAATACAGAGCATCTGTTATTTTCG
>DROS01000086.1 GCA_011321815.1 Gammaproteobacteria bacterium | reverse complement strand
CCACCACCACGACTGTCCAGCATTTGCATTTCATTAGCGATAATTTCGGTGGTGTAACGGTCGTTACCACTCTGATCCTGCCATTTGCGGGTTTGCAGTTTTCCTTCGATATAAACCTTGGAACCTTTTTTCAGATATTCGCCCGCAATTTCTGCCAAACGGCGGAAAAACACCACGCGATGCCATTCGGTGTTTTCCTTTTGCTCGCCGGTATTTTTGTCTTTCCAGCTTTCACTGGTGGCTATTGTGACATTAGTCACCGCGCCACCATTGGGCATGTATTTCACTTCGGGGTCCTGCCCCAGATTGCCAATCAAGATGACTTTGTTTACGCCACGCGCCATTGTTTTCTCTCCTGCTTGTAACTGCTTTATTCAAGAATAATTAAATGCTTTGCCTTTCTGCATTGCCAATGGATTCGTCATCCGCGGCAAAGGCTTTAAGTGCTTCGCGGTCCAGGGCATGCAAATCCACCTTCAAATAAGCGACACCATCTTCGGCAATCACCACCGCTTCGGCAACACCGGTCACCCTGGTGAATTCACCTACCAGGTGCCGGGCCCGTTCTTCGCTGATGGGCCCTACCCGCACCAGGTGGCTACTGAGGTAACGTGGACTTTGCATGGTGGCCGCCACCAAAAACCACACGGCCGCCATGCCTGCGCACAAACCGAATACTGCCTCAAAACCCATGGCACCGTACAACCAGCCACCCAGCACACCGCCAAAAAAAGCACCGAGAAACTGTGAGCTGGAATACATCCCCATGGCTGTGCCCTTATTGTCGGGCGAAACCATTTTCGCGACCAGTGAAGGCAAAGAGGCCTCCAGCACGTTAAATGCCGTGAAAAAGATGAACAACCCTAGCACAATGCTGGTAATCGAGTCGTAACCAAACATGAAAATCAGCTGACCCACACCCAGCACCAACACCGAGGCGGTAAACACGGTCTTCATGCGGCGCTTTTTCTCGGCGATAATAATAAACGGCACCATCAACACCATGGCAAACACCATCACCGGCAGGTAAATATACCAGTGATGGGCGGCAGCCAGTCCCGCATGGTCACGCAAAGCCAGTGGCAATACCACAAACGTCGCGGTCAGCATCATGTGCAACACCATAATACCAAAATCCAGGCGCAACAATTGTGGATCACTGATCACATTTTTGAGTTGGGCGGGCACGGTTTGGGCGTCACGGTGCAAAACACTGCGCACGGGGTTTGGCACCACAAAATACAGCACGGCAATAGCCACCAGCGCCAACACGGCGGTGAGCCAGAAAATGCCATCCACACCAATCCAGTTGCTGAATAACGGCCCCGCCACCAACGACACAGCAAAAGCCATGCCGATGCTCATGCCGATAATGGCCATGGCACCAAGACGTTTTTCCTCCCGGGTAAGATCCGCCACCAGCGCCATCACCGCTGCGGCAATAGCACCTGCACCTTGCAGAGCCCGACCAAAAATCACACCGTTCATGGAATCTGCAGTAGCCGCTACCACGCTGCCAATAACAAAAATGATCAGCCCGAAAATAATCACCGGCTTACGGCCAAAGCGATCCGAGGCCATGCCAAAGGGAATCTGTAGTGCGGCCTGGGTCAGGCCGTAAATACCAATGGCCAGGCCGATGAGTGCGGGCGTATAGCCTTCCAGCGTTTCCGCATACAATGCAAATACCGGCAGGATCATAAACAACCCCATCATCCTGAGGGCATAGATACTGGCCAGGGAAAATACAGCACGGCGTTCGGTGGGCAACATGGCGTCGTCTGTTGCTGCGGTTTTGTGGGAAGCGGATTGTGGCGTCACTGCGTTATTTGCTCAACTGTAATTTATTATTGCTGGTTTTTGCGTCGTCCAGACAGAACGGCGTATGATATCAGGTTTGCGTTCCGCCGGAAAAACCCCCGTGTGCTTTTCGACCCAACAGCGTCGATACACCGACAACAGCAACACCAACAACGAGATGTAGCCAGTATGGATTTAATACGTATTCAGGGTGCCCGCACCCACAACCTCAAAAGTATCGACGTGGAATTACCACGGGATAAACTCATTGTGATTACAGGGTTATCAGGCTCGGGCAAATCCTCTCTGGCCTTTGATACCATCTATGCTGAAGGTCAGCGCCGCTATGTGGAGTCACTTTCCGCCTACGCACGACAATTCCTGTCGATGATGGAAAAACCCGATGTAGACCATATTGAGGGGCTGTCTCCAGCCATTTCCATCGAGCAGAAATCCACCTCACATAACCCCCGTTCCACCGTGGGCACCATCACCGAAATTTACGATTATCTGCGATTACTCTTCGCACGCGCCGGTGAACCACGCTGCCCCGAGCACGATGCCAGCCTGGAAATGCAGACCGTCAGCCAGATGGTGGATCAGGTACTGGCCCTGCCGGAAGGCGCAAAAATCATGCTGCTGGCGCCCGTGGTGCGTAATCGCAAGGGTGAACATCTCAATGTGTTTAAAGATTTACGCGCCCAGGGGTTTGTGCGCGTGCGCGTTAATGGTGAATTGTTTGAGCTGGACGGCGTGCCCGAGCTGGACCTGCGCAAAAAACACAGTATCGAGGTGGTGGTAGACAGGCTTAAAGTGCGTGACGATCAGCAATCACGACTGGCCGATTCCTTTGAAACGGCGCTGGCGCTCACCGATGGCATTGCTTCAGTAGTGCTGATGGACGACGTGCAAGGAACGGCTGGAGAGCAGGAGCTGTTGTTTTCCGCCCAGTTCGCCTGCCCGCAGTGTGGTTATTCCCTGCCGGAACTGGAACCACGTATGTTTTCCTTCAACAACCCGGCAGGTGCCTGTGGCGGTTGTGACGGCCTGGGCGTAAAACAGTTTTTTGATGCGGAACGTGTGGTGCTCCACCCTGAACTGTCCTTGCCCGCGGGCGCCATTCGTGGCTGGGACAAACGCAATGCCTATTATTTTCAGATGATCAGCTCGCTGGCCAAACATTACCGTTTCGAGTTAGATACACCCTTTCAGGAACTGCCGGAAAATATTCAGCACATTATTCTTAATGGCAGCGATGAGGAAGAAATCGAATTCCGTTATTACAAAAACCGACATAACAACAGCGGCACTTTCACCAGCCGCACCCACGCCTTCGAAGGCATTCTGCCCAACATGGATCGCCGCTATCACGAAACCGATTCCAACGTGGTACGCGAAGAGCTGGCGAAATATCTCAACACCCGCTCCTGCCCTGATTGCGAGGGTACGCGACTGGCCGAAGGCCCACGTCACGTATTCGTGGCGCAGACAACGCTGCCCGAACTGACGGCACTGCCGGTAGGCCGGGCGCAGGCTTTTTTTACCCAACTAAAATTAGCGGGCCACCGGGGGGAAATTGCAGAAAAAATTGTCAAGGAAATTGGCCAGCGACTGGATTTTCTGGTCAATGTCGGTCTTGATTATCTCTCGCTGGACCGTAGCGCCGATACCCTGTCCGGTGGTGAGGCACAACGTATCCGTCTGGCCAGTCAGATCGGTGCCGGACTGGTGGGCGTAATGTATGTATTGGACGAACCTTCCATCGGTTTGCATCAGCGCGACAACCAACGTCTGCTCAACACGCTCACTTATCTGCGTGATATGGGCAATACCGTCATTGTTGTCGAACATGATGAAGATGCCATCGCCAGTGCAGACCATGTGCTGGACATCGGTCCTGGTGCTGGTGTGCATGGCGGTGAAATTGTTGCACAGGGTACACCGCAGGAAGTCATGGCTGATGAAAACTCACTGACCGGCGCCTATCTGTCCGGGCGCAAATCCATCGCAATCCCCGAACAACGCACCCCCCCGGATGCAACACGGCAAATCCGCATTTGCGGCGCATCAGGCAATAATCTGAAAAATGTGGATGTGGATATCCCTGCCGGCCTGATGACAGCAGTAACCGGCGTATCGGGGTCCGGCAAATCCACACTCATCAACGACACCCTATTCCGTTTCGCCGCCCAGCAAATCAACAATAACCCGGAAGCGCCTGCGCCGATGGAAAAAATAGAAGGCCTTGAGCAATTTGACAAGGTGGTGGACATCAACCAAAGCCCCATTGGTCGCACACCACGCTCAAACCCCGCCACCTACGCTGGCCTGTTCACACCTATTCGTGAATTGTTTGCTGGCACCCAGGAAGCGCGTGCACGCGGTTACACGCCAGGACGCTTCAGCTTTAACGTCAAAGGTGGCCGCTGTGAAGCCTGTCGCGGTGACGGTGTTATTAAAGTGGAAATGCATTTTCTGCCGGACATCTATGTACCCTGCGATATCTGCAAAGGTAAGCGCTACAATCGTGAAACCCTGGAAATCAAATACAAGGGACTCAACATTTATGAAGTATTAGAGCAAACGGTGGAAGACTCGCGTGGTTTTTTTGACGCTATTCCATCGGTGGCGCGCAAGCTGCAAACCCTGATGGACGTTGGCCTCAGTTATATCAAGCTGGGTCAGGCAGCCACCACACTGTCCGGTGGTGAAGCACAGCGTGTAAAACTGGCGCGTGAATTGTCCAAGCGTGATACCGGTAACACACTATACATTCTTGATGAACCCACCACTGGCCTGCATTTTTATGACATAGAACAATTGCTTGGTGTGCTGCATCGGTTACGCGACCACGGCAATACCATCGTAGTTATTGAGCACAATCTGGATGTGATTAAAACCGCTGACTGGGTTATCGACCTGGGCCCGGAAGGTGGTGAGGGTGGCGGTACGATCGTCGCCTGTGGATCACCGGAAAAAATTGCTGCAACAGAAAATTCCCATACCGGCCACTTCCTGAAATCAATTCTGGAACCCGGCACACTCAAAGCAACAGGCACACATTAGTCTGAACGCTACGGGCAATTATGACTGCGCAACACAGGATGTTGTTGCGTAGAGTGAGTGACAACTTTAAACATAATCATTATTGATTATGACCAGCAAATCATTCCATGCACGTTCCTTGACTTAACAATAATCTGCAAAAGACAAAAACTTTGACTACTATTGTGCCATCAGTTGCAATGACGTCAGGGTATTGGCTGCCGGAGTATTACCGGGCACCCTGAAAATACGTAAAAAAAACGCAAAACAGGTGCCACTTCAGAATGAGTTTGCCTCAGGATCACGTCGTTAAACCAGAACACGACAACACCGATGCCGGCCAGCACACGGAGAATACCTTGATGAATGAGCCTGCCGGTAAGATACATACGCTTTCGCCCGTCACCCCCCCCGTTACAACCGGGCAACAGCAGTGGCACCAAGAAGACAGCATCAACCTTATTGACTTATGGCTGGAGCTTGCCAAGCATCGCGCCATAATTTTTACATCAGTAGCTTTGGCCCTCATCGCAGGTTTATTGCTCGCCTTTCTGCTGCCACAAAAATACAATTATACGAGCACTATAGAGATTGGCAGCACCTTGACTCAAACCTCTTCCGGCACAGCACCACAATTAATTGATCCCCCCGAAACCGTGCTGGCAAAAATACAGGAAAGCTATATTCCGTTAGCCCAGCAACAGTTTAGAAAAAACCACCCTGACAGCAACGCCCTCTACAAAATCAATGCACGTACTCCCAAGGGGAGCCAGCTGGTGGTACTGGAAAGCAAAGGCGCTGAAAAAGACAGCGCCAATTACTTGCAACTGTTGCAGACAGTCACACAATATTTATTACAAGACCACCAGCGGGTAATGAATGTTTATCAGGCAGGCCTGAATAATCAGCTGGCCCTGGCCAAAATAAAACTGGATGAAATTACCGACCCCAGCACGCTGGCCACCCAACAAAAACAACTGGAAAGCCAGCTCAACAATGCCCGTATTAAACTGGACGAACTGCGCGACCCGCGCGTGTTGGCCGTGCCACGGCAACAACTGGAAAACAGGCTCGCCCGTGAAGAAAAGCAGTTAACCGATTTAAAAGACCAGGCCAAACTGATTAAAGCCCGCTATCAACGCCTGGATGAAATCGACGTCCTGTTAAAACAGCAGATTAGTGATCTTGAATCACAAATTGGCTCCTCCCTTACCCAACGTAAACAGGCCATTGGCAACATGCAAAGTGAATCAGCAGCCATGGCCATGCTGCTCATTGATAATGGCATCCAGCAGGACCGTACACGACTCGCTGCCTTGCAGGAGCGTCTGTTTATCGACCAGCAAAACCTGCGGCTGGAACTGGAAGAAAAAGTAGCTGCCAACCTGCGTAGCCAAAGCGTGCAAAGCAAACTTATTGACAAAACCAACAGCGAACTCAGCCGCCTGGACATCGGTAACCAGCGCGCCCTGCAACGCCATCAACCCGAGATCAGCAAACTCGAAGAAAAACTCACCAAACTCTCAGCTGACTCCCGGCGTGCTGTTGAACGCCAGCAACAAACCATTACCCAAATTGAAGCACAACTGAATAACCTGAAAGCCACCCGCACTATCGCGCCCCCTATGCAATCACTGCAACCCACTGGCCCCGGCAAAAATCTTATTATCATTTTGTCTTTGGTGCTCGGTTTAATGTTTGGCATTTTTGCCGCATTCTTTGCCAGTTTTTTGAGTAAGGTCAAACAACAAAAAACAGCCGCAAATTAAAAAGGTCCCCCCCTTTGGGGACATTGCACGCTCTTTATATACACCGGCCTGTTCAACAAATTTAACCCTGGAAAACCCCACCGGCCAATCTTTCCTTATCCTTAAATATTATAAGCATATTTTGACATCGCAAGGTGAAATCCGGAGAATAAAGACAGGCTAATAAAAATCATAATGGATTGTCAGCAATATCTTTTTGAGTTCTGCCTTGACTCAAGTACCGGGAGGCCCGTTGTAAGAAAGTACGCGGTACAAAGTATGCAAGAAGGAGACATCCCCTACCTTCTGCAAAAACGGGTACCGCAGCAGATGGAGAGAGTTATGGGTAGCACGCAAAAGCAATATAAACCCCACGTGGATTTTGATGAAATGCTGGCGTTGGCCAAAACCGACCCAGCCACCTTTGAAGCCAAGCGTACAGAGTATATCGAATCATTCCTGACCGGCGTTCCAGCCGAAAAACAAGCACGCCTGCGGGGCCTGCAATGGCAAATCGACCAGACACGCCAACTGGCCCGCACGCCGATGGCGTCGTGTATCGCTATTTCCAGCATGATGTGGGACTCCCTGCGCCAGCTGGGTAATCAGCAACGCGAGCTGGTTGAACTGTCCATCAGACAGACGCCCCAGTTTGCCAGCACCAAAAAATCAGCACCTGCCGCCAAGGGCACAATTATCCCCTTTCCCGCACGCTGACCCCTCTTCTAAAAGAGTACAACAAAAAAGCCCGCCCCCCGATTTAACGAGGGTGCGGGCTTGTTGCCGGAAGCTCTACTGCTATCAGTTAAAAACAGCCTACGGTGAGCTCATCATGTCCTTCACTGTCACCAGTAAAATAATAGCGGCTACCGTTCCTACAATGGCCAAACCTGTGGCAAATCCCATGATCATATCTCCTATTGTTGCTGTTATTACCGTCGTGCACTTGCTATCGGGATCCTCAATATTTGACTAAAACACTCGACAATCCCTTACTTAGCTTACGGTTATAATATACTCCCGGATAATTCCCCTGTAAATAAAAAGGCCATAAATATTCTCTATGGCAGCTGCGGCCTCTTCCCTGACACAGGGTTAAAACCACTTGATTCACAACAAAAAACCCCGCAGAAGCGGGGTTGTTGATTAAAATTACTAATTCACTTGGTTAATAAGCGGTTATTTTTTCCCTATGCCTTCCCGTTCTGCACTGAAGGCTCTTATGCCGCACTGATGTTTGCACCCTCCTTCTTGCTGAACGCCAGCCCGTCACCCACTTTATCCACCAAAATCACGTCACCCGGTTGAAAATGCGCCGCGAGAATTTCCTGCGCCAGACGATTTTCAACACCGTGCTGGATAGCCCGCTTCAATGGCCGTGCCCCGTAAACAGGGTCAAAACCCGCTTCACCCAGCTGATCCAGCGCCGCTTCTGTCAATTCCAGATCCATATCACGATCTTGCAATCGTGCTTTCAGGTAACCTATCTGGATGCTGGTAATGGCACGAATCTGCTCACGACCCAGCGGATGAAAGACCACGGTCTCATCTACCCGGTTGATGAATTCCGGCCGGAAATGACCACCAACGATTTCCATTACTGCGGCCTTCATCGCTTCGTAATTCGACTCACCCGCCATTTGCTGGATCACCTCAGAACCCAGGTTCGAGGTCATCACGATCACCGTATTGCGGAAATCCACCGTGCGTCCATGGCCATCAGTGAGCCGGCCATCATCCAGCACCTGTAACAAAATATTGAACACATCCGGGTGCGCTTTTTCCACCTCGTCCAGCAGGATCACCGAATAGGGCTTGCGCCGCACCGCCTCGGTGAGATAACCCCCTTCTTCGTAACCCACGTAACCGGGCGGTGCGCCGATGAGCCGTGCCACCGAGTGCTTTTCCATGAATTCGGACATGTCGATGCGCACCATGGCCTCTTCGGTATCAAACAAAAAAGCCGCCAGACTTTTGGTGAGTTCGGTTTTGCCCACTCCTGTCGGCCCAAGAAACAGAAATGAACCATTGGGCCGGTTCGGGTCCGACAGGCCTGCCCGTGAACGCCGGATGGCATTCGCCACCGCCTTCACTGCTTCATCCTGCCCCACCACATGCTCACGCAACGCATCTTCCATTTGCAGCAGCTTTTCGCGCTCGCCTTCCAGCATTTTGTTGACAGGAATGCCCGTCCATTTGGAAACCACTTCTGCAATTTCCTCTTCAGCGACCTTATTGCGCAACAACTTCATATCCATCATTTCTGCCTGCGCCGCCATATCGAGTTCTTTTTCCAGATTAGGAATCTGTCCGTACTGCACTTCCGACATACGCGCAAGGTCACCGGCTCGACGTGCCGTTTCCAGTTCCTGCCGGGCACGGTCCAACGCCTCTTTGATGTGTTGCGTACCTTGCAACGCGGCCTTTTCTGATTTCCATACCTCTTCTAAATCGGCGTACTCAAGTTCCAGTCGTTTGATTTCAGACTCCAGGTCCGCCAGCCGACGCTTGGACGCCTCATCCGATTCTTTTTTCAGCGCCTCGCGTTCAATTTTGAGCTGAATCAAACGCCGGTCCATACGATCCATGCTTTCCGGTTTGGAATCAATTTCCATGCGAATGCGTGATGCCGCCTCGTCGATCAAATCGATGGCCTTGTCCGGCAACTGCCGGTCAGTAATGTAACGATGCGACAATGTGGCCGCAGCCACAATGGCCGGGTCAGTAATATCCACACCATGATGGACTTCGTACTTTTCTTTCAGCCCACGCAAAATGGCGATGGTATCTTCCACGGAAGGTTCATCAATCAGCACCTTTTGGAAACGGCGTTCCAACGCGGCGTCTTTTTCAATGTACTGACGATATTCATCCAACGTGGTCGCACCGACGCAGTGCAATTCACCGCGAGCCAGGGCAGGCTTCAGCATGTTGCCCGCATCCATGGCACCCTCGGCTTTGCCGGCACCCACCATGGTGTGCAATTCGTCGATAAATAAAATGATTTGACCTTCCTGTTTGGCCAGGTCGTTTAACACGGCCTTGAGTCGCTCTTCAAACTCACCGCGGAATTTCGCACCCGCAATCAGCGCGCCCATGTCTAACGATAACAAGCGTTTCCCTTTCATGCCTTCCGGCACTTCACCATTGACAATGCGTTGCGCCAGGCCTTCAGCAATGGCCGTTTTACCGACGCCTGGTTCACCAATAAGCACCGGATTGTTTTTGGTGCGGCGCTGCAACACTTGAATCGTGCGGCGAATTTCGTCATCACGTCCGATCACCGGGTCCAGCTTGCCCTGTTCAGCACGCTCGGTCAGATCCAGGGTGAACTTATCCAGTGCCTGACGGCTTTCTTCAGCATTGGGATCATCAATATTCTCGCCACCACGCATCTGTTCAATCGCTTGTTCCACCGTCCCTTTGGTTGCACCGGCCTTGTGCAGGAGCTCACTGAGCTGCCCTTTGCTTTGCACGGCCGCAAGCGCAAACAGCTCACTGGATATGTAAGCATCTTTACGGTCCTGCGCGAGTTTGTCAGTGACGTTGAGTAAGCGTCCCAGATCATTGGAAATGTGTACATCACCATCGCCACCTTCCACACTGGGCATTTTTTCCAGCGCCTCACCCAACAAAGTGCGCAACTGGTTCACATTGACGCCCGCATTATTCAGCAGGTGACGCACCGTACTGCCTTGCTGATCCAGTACCGCCATCATCAAATGAGCGGGCTCAATAAATTGATGATCCCTCCCCACCGCCAGGCTTTGTGCATCCGCCAATGCCATTTGGAATCTGCTGGTCAGTTTGTCCATTCGCATATTCTTGCCCCTATCAGAAACTTAATAATTGTGTTACCTCCTACATGGGGGCCGGGTTTTGTGATTCCAAGCGTTACAGGTTTGTTGGCATTAAAAAATGAAACGGCCAGAACTGAAAAAGGCACTTTCCGAACTACGGAAAGTGCCTTTACCGGCAATATCAAAGCAAATGGTGTGGAAATCAGAATTCCCGTCCGTCCCACATACTGGTGCTCAAACGCCGCTCTCCATTATGACGTCGATCCGGAGTGCTTTCAAAACGCACCATCTCCCGGCGATCCACTTTAATACGGCGGTGCGCCTTGCGCCGGTCCGGCCCAATGTACTGCAAGGCTTCATCATCTTCCGGACCTTCAGATCTGGCTTCATTTTCCCACTCATCTTTAGGTACCAGTTTCAGCTCCATAATATGCGATCTCTGTTAATCAATACTTTCATTCATTCTGCTGTTGCAGAACCCTCAACCGTACAACAAGTGATATCCGGTCTGGCAATAATGTTAGCGTTTGATTATTTGACAGGCAACCCTCGGTTGAAGGTGATATCACCATATTTTCATAGGCTTAGATAGTATTAACGGTCATCTTGCTGGCTAAGATCCCTGGGAAGCATTCTCAATTAGTGACAACCTGGCCTTATTAATTGAGAACACCCCCCGGCTTCATGCGGTATACAGAATATGCCCACCTGCTCAGTCCTGCACCGGGGCCAGGCCTAAACGTAGCGTCAACATTGCCAGACAGGAATGATGATCATCTCCTGCACAATGCAAAACCGGTTCTACCCGCATCTTCGCTTTGCTGGGGAAAAACACGGCACGCACCGTGTGACCTGCACCACGCACATCATCCACACGCACCGGGTAGATCGGGCAGGCCGATTTTTGCGCCAGCCGCACCACTCCACCCTTGAGTTTGCGGGGCCCCTGTGATTCCAGGTGTATTCCCCCCTGTGGAAATACCGCCACCACCTCGCCGGCATCCAGCGCACGCAATGCCTCCCGCAATGCCCGCTCAGGCTGACGGCCACGATCCACCGGAATGCAAAGCCCACGCCGAAACAACCACTGCAATCCAAAACGTTCGTATTCTTCGCGGGCAATCATAAAGCGTAACGGCCGGGGACTGGCGGCAATCAGTAAAAACGGGTCCAGCCCGGAAATATGATTACATGCCAGCAAGGCACCCCCCTGTTCCGGCAGAGGAATCGGCTGGTATTCAAAGCGGTGCACATAACGGCAAAACAACACAATAAAACCGGCAATGTAATTGTTAACCGTTCCGCCCCAGTCTGCGGTATTTGCTCTACCGCAGGCACGCACAAAACGCAGCAACAGCCACGCAGCAGTGATCATCAAGAAAGCAAATAGAATCAATTCTGTCACGAGATAAGGAACATACAGGGAATTTTTGGTTCAACCTAACTGAATCAGTTGAATCGTGGCAAGAGCGACTATAGCTCGAAAAGTCTTTTAGATTCTGTGCCATAGGCGTTCGCAGCAGATTCAACTGATTTATTTAGGCTCAACACAGACAATGCAGCGAAGCCTGCATCGCAATAACAAAAACCGGGGATTAATAATCTGATGTCATATTCCAGGGAAGGGATACAGTGTAAACCAACATCAACAACGTTATTTTTTCTTCTTTTTCTTTTTCTTCTTGCCTTTCTTTTTCTTACCACCACCGCCACCTTCCGCTCCGGCATCCTCCAGTACCTGGGCGATTTGTACAAACCCCCGCGTATTGGCATTTTTTAACGCCGATACTCCGGCTTTGGACTTGGCATTGACATCAGCACCCTCGGCAACCAATGCCTGCACTACCGGGAGACTGCCCGCAAAGGCCGCAGCAATAAGCGCAGTGGACTCACCCTTGTCTTTGGCATTCACGTCAGCGCCTGCGGCAATAAACAGACGCACCACCCGTTCGTTGCCAAAATAGGCGGCACTCATTAACGGGGTTTTACCACTGGCGTTCGTTGTATTGACATCCGCGCCTTCGTTCAACAATGAGCGCGCCATATCCAGACGCCCCTGCCGGGCAGCATCAATCAACTCAACATTGATATCCCGCGCTGCCGTAGCGATAGGCATGCTCAGCAAAACTGCTAAAAAACCAAAAAAAAGGCGTCTGACCTGAATCATTTTATACTCTGTCAACTAACGGGAAGTGCCCGTTTTCTGTACAAACTATCGGCTATTCTGCAAAAAATTTGAGATGTCTGAAAGACCACAGAAGGTGTGAACAATAAAGACAGACATCAACGCAGCAAAAAGGCGACCGGCACCATAAATTCCAGTTCCGGCCGTGGGTCGTCATCCGGCATGGGAGGAAAAGGATTGGCACGTTGCGCCATGTCCAGTGCGGCCTTGTCCAGCAGCCGATTGCCGGTGCGCTGCTCTAGCGTCACCTGCTGTGTTTCACCGTCGCGATTGATCAGGATGCGCAACACAGCCTCGCCCTGGATACGCAACCGTTTGGCACGGCGTGGATACTTCTTGTGTTTTTCCAACCAGGCCACCAGTAGCTGTTCATAACGGGCCGTGGCTACCGCATCCAGTGGTGGCGGAGCGACAGGCTCTACCGGTGGCGGTGTTTGCACCACTTGCTGCACTGGCTCGGGAGGTGGTGGTTCGGGCGGTGTTTCCACCGGAATGGGAACAGGCTCGGGCAGAGGCTCCGGTTCCGGCAGGGGTGGCTCGGGCTCAGGCTTGGGCTCAGGCTTGGGCTCAGGCTTGGGCTCAGGCTTGGGCTCAGGCTTGGGCTCAGGTTTAGGCTTGGGCTTCGGAGGTGGCGGCGCAGGCATTGGCTCAGGCGGCGGCGTGGGCGCATCCACGGTATGCTCTGCCACCGTGGCCAGCAGATTAACGTGTAAGGGTGGTGCAGGTGGTTCAACAGGCGGTACAGGTTCCGGCAACGTCAACCACAGCGCCAGACCACCATGAAGGGCCAGGGCAATCAGTATAGTGATGCTCAGGTGTCGCGAAGTGATGATCATGGTTTACGTCGGTACTGCGGAACTCACTTTTGCGTGGTGGCCAAGGCAACATCCGCGCCTCCAGCGGCGCGTATCTCATCCATCACTTGCAGCAACTGTTGCACCTGGGTGCTGGCGTCGCTTTTGAGGGTAATGGGTGTATCGGCGTTTTCTTTGATCAATGGTTCGATAGCCACGCGCAACTGTTCCAGTTCGATACGTTCGCCATTGAGGGCCAATTGCCCGGCCTGATTCAGCGATATCACGATGGGTGTGATATCGCTCACCTGGGCGCTGCTGGATTCCGGCAGCTCCAACTCAACGGCCTCGGGTATCATGAAAGTGCTGGTAAGCATGAAAAACACCAGCAATAAAAATACAATATCAATCAGCGGTGCAATATCGAGGTGAGAATGGATGCGGGCGCGTCCTTCAAATTCCATGGGTCTCATCCTCAATTTTATCGTCATCACGATTTGAAATGCTAACGGGTGTTTTGCCAAAATGCCGCAAAACCCGAATACTCACATCCTTCATCGCGGCACGTACACGATCCACTTCACCTTCCAGATAGTAGAACGCCGCCATGGCAGGAATGGCCACGGTCAATCCAAAGGCGGTGGTTAACAATGCTTCCCAAATGCCGCCAGAAAGAATCGATGGATCAACCCGACTGCCAGCGGCTTCCAAGCTCATGAAGGCAGCAATCATGCCGGTGACCGTCCCCAACAATCCCAGCAATGGACTCAAGTGCGCGATAGACGACAGTCCGCGCAGCCATGATTCAAGATTGCGTATTTGCGCAGAACCAATGCGACTCACTTCGGCCTCCACATCTTTTGTTGTCATGGCGGGGTCGGCACCACAACGGATGGCGCACGCCATCACATGAGCCACAGGACTGTGCTGTTGTTGCAGTACTCGCAAAGCACTGTCGTAATTACCTTGTTGTAGCGAAGCCAGTGCAGCATCGACAAAATCCAAACGGCGTAAACCACTGCGAAAAAACTGAAAAAGTTTCAGCAAAATAATGGCGGCGGCCAGAACAGACATGGCCAATAGCACCCACATTACTGCTCCACCTTGTTGAAATAAATCCACTACGTTCATAGTTCCAAATCACTTTTTTTTAAAAAAAGACAAAGGGTGGCAACCAACACGGTTTGCCACCCACAAATAAAATCCATCCCTGGAGTAACGAGGTTAAAATTCCATTTCAATCCCTGCATAAACAAATTGTGGCAAACCACCGCGTGCGCCGTCAGGCTGGCGTGATACCACGTATTCTTCATCTAAGAGGTTTTGCACCCCACCGAAAAGTTTCACTATTTCATTCATGCGATAAAAAGCGGAAACATCGGTGATAAAATAGCTGTCTGTTTTTCCATAGCGAGCGTCAGGATTACCATCACCATTAACCGGCACATCGACATTGTTGGCACTGGTATAGGTTTCGCTCACGTAACTACCTGAAATAAACGCACCCCATTTTTTGGTCTCAATGCCTGTACCCAGGCTCAAGGTCAATTCAGGGATATAAGGAACCTGGTTACCCTTTTTGCCAAAACTGAAAATTGACTCTGGTTCCTCAGATTTTGAGTCATTTTTTTGCTCGGCATTGGTATAGGTTACGCTCAGATAGGAAGGGTTGCTTATTCCCCAGTTGTTAGCGAGTCCGGCATCATACTGAAGCGCAAACTCAATACCATAAGTATCCACTTCACCAAAATTCCCATCAACGCCTGTACCCGTGCCACCCACATTATCAATCACAATCAAGTCTTTAAACGCGGTGTAAAAAAACGTACTTTCAGCGGCAAAAGCCTGCCGTGCGTTGGTGTAACGTGTGCCAATCTCAAAGGCAACGCTGGTTTCCGGATCAAGCCCCTTTCGCGTACCGCGTGGGCTGGGTGTGGAATAACCCGTATGCAAACCACCAAAGCCTGTCCATTGTTCATTGAACTGATAAGCTGCACCTACACCGTAAGCGCTAACGTTAAAGCTGTTTTTGCCATCCCGTCCTTTTGTGCCCCCGGCGCTTTGCAAAGTGCCTTTGGGCTCTTCAGAGGTCTGATCCAGCATTTCATAGCGAAACCCAGGTGTGATTGTCCAATCACCCGCGTTAATAGTATCCTGAACAAACAATGCCAAGGCCTCCGTTTTCTGAAAACGGTCACCTGCACCGCCCAACGGGCCGGAGGTCATTCCTGTAATCGTGCCGTTGGCTACCTGAGTATAATCATCATCCCACTGGAGACGTCTGATTTCATCCTGGTGCAAACGAAGCCCTGTCATGACCTCGTGTTTGACATCATCGCCACCAAAGCGGAAGTAGCCGACAGACTCAATACCCTGAGTGTTGTATTTACGATTGTTGGCGCGTACACGTAAAGTGCATTCAAAGTCACCTTTCAGACAATCCAGGCCTTCATTATTTTGTACCCCGGCCAGTGCCGCAGAAAGCCCGATGGTGTTGCCGTTGACATTGCGCAGATCTTTAAGTTTGTACCAGTTACGTTTGAAATCGGTTTGGTAAAGCGTCGTAATAACATCAACATCATCCGTAGGACTGATACTCCAACGCAACACGGTCTGCTTCTGATCGCTTTTTATGTTATCAAAACGCGAGGCCGCATAGCGGCGTGTTGGGTCGGCATTAAAATCGGCCTGGGCCAAACCGAGATAGGTCTCATTGGCATCCAGCTCGCTGGTACCGTATTTGAATTCAAAACGCTGATACATCGCACTGGCCGGTTCCCATGATAATTTCACCATGGCATCTGTTTTATCAAAACCGGTATCGTCACCATTGCGAAAATCGGCTGTCTCATCGATTTTTTTAAATCCGTTATTCTGTCGGCGATAACCTTCTACCAAAACACCAAACTGCCCCGCAGTCCCCGCATCGAACGTATTGCCTGCATAGGCGTGGGTGCGTTGCTCATTAAAGCTGCCGATGGTTGATTTCAGATAAGCCTTCTCTTTCGTGGGAATGGATGTTGAAAGGTAGTTGATTACACCACCTGTAGTGTGTGGGCCGTATTTGATCTGGCTGGAACCTTTGAGTACCTCCAGTCCGCTCATCCGTCCCGCAGTCGGCGAATAATACGCGGCGGGTGCTGAATAAGGGGCCGGGGCCATCATCACCCCGTCCTCCATAATGGTCACCTTGGAACTGCGGGTGGTATCAACACCTCTCAGACTGATACTGGGAAACAATCCATAACCGAACTCCCCCCGGACATAAACACCCGGCACCTTGTTCAGCACACGGCTCACATCGTCATAATTCTGCTGGCGAATATCCTCTTTTGTGACCACTTGAGCAGAACCTGGGGTTTTTTCAATATTGGCCGGGTTGCCAATCACCATGATTTTTTCCAGCACTTTAGCCTTCGTGTCTGCTTCGCTTGATTTCTTATCTACTGCCTTTTCATCTACTGCGCCAGCAGGTAATGCCAAGCCAAGCATGGCAATAGCAATGGCATCGCGTAATAAACGATGTTGTCTTTTCACTGTTTCACTCCCTCAATATTGTGTTTTGCGATGACGCCACCTTGATCACGGCGCTTAACCTGACGAGCGCTGAAACAGGGGCTGATAACTGGCTGGCTACAAATTGACCCAAACTGGGCGATTGGCTGGCTGGGTGCGATTATGAATGGACTGAGCACAAATGTAAATGATAACTACTCGCATTTACGGACAAATAAACAGCATATAGTGCATGGGAAAAGCTAAAATATTGATTTTAAAAAGGTAATTGAAGGCTCAAGAATATATATAAAGATGAAATGTGAATAGTAAGCGCCAAAAACACGCTTTTTTAAAAAATCACTGGCTATTTACTGTAGAAGGCACAGGATTGTTAATGTTTTTCTTTGCGCCTTTGCAGCGGCCTCTGCGTTTATCACACGCCACTTGTCAGTACCATCACAGCATAAATTCCCAATGTGTTGAAACGATTGACCAAGGGTTTAACCCCCTCCTTTCGTATCTCTCGGCACAAAAACGAACAACGTTTTGCCGATTGAGAAAATCATGCTTGCAAATACGAATAATTCTCACTATCATTTAGAAAAGAGTGAGCAGCACCCAGCGCGGTTTCGCCCAAACAGAGGCCAAACTCAGCCAGGCAGATACCGTTATTTGAAATCAAAGGAGAATGGATCGATGACATATATGATCAATGCCCGGCTGGAACAAGGCGCTCCGTCGCTAACGCTGATTGATGCAATGACAGGAGAAGAGCGCCTTCATTGGCGTGGTGATAACGTGACCAATAATACCGAAAATGACTGGAAGGGTCTGTTTAAGCGGCTGATATTACTTTCTTGTGCTGACCAGGTCGGTCTGGTTCAACGTGCAAAATCCCCCACTTTTGGTGACGAGTGCGTCGTATGCAATACGTGCGTTGATCAAAGCACAGAAACACAAGCGCATATGGTTTCCACAACGACCAACAATGTTAACGACATTGTCTCGTTATTAAAGTGACAAAAATGAAAAATTTAGATAAACAAAAAATTGACTCCCCCAAGGCGGCGGGGGCATCACAATCCGGTGATGCCCTCACTATACGGCGCATGACAAGTCATGAGTTGTTAGCCGGGCGGAAAGAACTGGCCATTGAACACAGCGGTGAAGAATACCGTTTACGCATCACCAGTAAAGGAAAATTGATTCTTACAAAATAGAGACGTGATGCGTTGCGCGCATCGCAAAAAAGCCAGCCACCCATGCCTCCCGGCAAAGGTAGCCCGCCAGAAACCGTGGTTTGGATGCTTTTTCAGGAGGTTTTTTATGTGTGTTAGCCTGGCATTATCAACAAAGAAATTTCACATCGAATCACCTGCCAATATACACGCTGGCAAGTGGCGCAAAAAAATGTGGCAGCTTGAACGCCGCTTTCATTGCAGTATTGCAGGTACCTGTTTCACCCTGGATGAAATGCGCCGATTCTGTCGCAAGGCCCACATCAATACAAAAGGACCTGTCACCGATTATGAACTGCATATCAATTTTGTCAGCATGCTGGGTGATGATCAGGCCGCGCGTCCGGCGGCAAAATATCTCGACCGTAAATATAAAGAAACAATACAGCGCTTTGATCAGGCAAACAGCCCGGAGCAACTGCACGCTTTATGGAAAAAAGCCGTTTCCCAAGGGGAAATAGCAGCAGCATTCTGGTCAATTCTGACCCATCCCCAAGCTTCAGAAGCATTGCTCTTTCAAGTGTACGGTGAAGTGCATATGCTCTCTCATCTATCAGGCGCCTCTGTGCGTATTGATATGCAGGCGCTGGTTCAATTACGACAACGCCTGCCAAAACTGGAAAAAGAGATCGCCCAATCCCGAATAACGTTACTTGCTCGAACACAGCAAAAAGATAACATTATTGAAGCGCTGAACAAACGTCTGGGCAAGGCGTTGCACAGTGAAAAGAAATGCCAGGAGGCAGAAGAAAAAATCAGGTTGCTGGAAAACGGAGACTTGATACGTCACTTGCAATCACGGGTAGAAATGTATGTCAGCAAACTCGAACGTGCAAACATACGTGCCCACCGGGCGGAGGCAGACGCCGCAAAACAAAAGAAACGGGCAGATGCTGCCCATACCAGGAATACGCATATTGAAAACCAGTTACGGGTGCTCAGCGCTGAACAAAGTGCACTGGAAGCTGCCCTGGAGAACACATTGTCTACCCAGTATGGTTTCTGTAAAAAAGAGGGCGTTTGTCAGAAAAAAATCGACCTTGCCGGGCGTTGCATTCTCTATGTGGGAGGACGCAACCGACTCTGCGCGCATTTTCGTGCTTTGGTGGAACAACAAAATGGGCAGTTTATTCATCACGATGGTGGACGGGAAGAAAGCACTCAACGCCTGGATGCCTTATTAGGCCAGGTCGATGCCGTACTGTGTCCACTGGACTGCGTAAGCCATGACGCCGTCCATCGAATCAAACGTGACTGTAAACGCTATGGCAAACATTTGATGCTGCTGTCCCAGTCAAGTTTATCCGCCTTTGCTAAAGGTGTTCACGAATATTCCCGGGCTTTTTCAGCAGCTCATTAGATTAAATACACCGTTTTTACAGTACCCCTATAACTCCCGGGAAATCATTCCCTGGTGAAATAGCCAGCCACTCAGCCCTGCTCTTCCGACAAAGGCGTAAAGGTAGCCAGCCAATCGTTATTTTTTGATTAAGGCGCTTTTGTTTGCGGAGATTTTTTTATGCCTGTTTTTTGTGAGCGCACGTTTATTGTGTTGCTGTTTTTATCCACTGAAATACCAGTAGTGTCAGCCGATGATATTTTTGAGCTGGACGGGATTGTCATCACAGGCACGCGCACTGAAAAACCCGTGCTCGAATCCCCTGTACGCACCGAAGTAGTCACTCGCAAAGAAATTGAAAAAATTCACGCCCGTGATCTGAAGGAGGCGCTGGAAGATGTGCCTGGTCTGATGCTCAAGCCTAATCAGAAAAATGGATTTGTTGCATGGTTGCAAGGCATGGATGCCAACCGGGTACTGGTCGTCATCAATGGTGAGCCTGTCAGCCCCAGCACGGGGTCTTCTGTTGACCTGACTCAAATCGGCACCATGGATATTGCGCGTATCGAAATTGTTAAAGGCGCAACCTCAGCCCTCTATGGCAGCAATGCGATGGGTGGCATCATCAATATCATTACCCGTAAACCAACAAAACCGCTGAGTTATCAGTTGAGCGTAGATGGTGGTAGTTACGGCAACAAAAATTTGAGCGGTAATGCGAATGAAATCAATGCCCGCCGCCTGGCGGCTAACCTGGCAATCAAACGTTCGATCGGTTATTGGCAACTCAATGCTGATCTGCGCGACAAGGATGGGTACACCCTGGACCCGGATAGTTTTCGTGCAGAAGGTTCCGAAGGCGCCAAAGCCAATATCAACTTACGCACGGCATGGACGCCTGATGAAACAACCGAAATATATATTGCGCCGAGATATTACCGTGAAGATATCAGCAATAACATAACGACATTTACGCCCGGTGTCGGCGATATCAAAAAGAAGAAAAATGAAGCGGCGCGCCGCGCCAGCATCACAGTGGGGGCAGCGCGTCAATTTAAGAGTGGTGGACGACTGCGCGGTTGGTTATTTAGTGAAAACTGGCAAAACATCACTCAACAAGATGTGATCAGCACACCACAGGTAGACCAACAACGCACCGCCGAAATTGATCTTTATCGTGCAGAACTCCAGCGGGATGAACCCGTGGGAGAGAATCATGTATTGACGTCCGGATTAGTGCTTCGAAAAGAGACGCTTAACCAATACACAACCGTGCCGAATCAAACAACTCCTCCTGAAGTGGATAACAAAGAAAAAGAGACAATGGAAGCCTATTTTCAGGATGATATTCTCGTGAACGAACAGTGGGAGCTTGTACCCGGTATTCGTGTGCAAAATGACAGCCGCTTTGGTTTTTACGCTGCTCCTAAAGTTAATGCGATGTATACACCCGACTGGATTCCCGGTGTTGTCACCAATGTACGGATGGGTATTGGCAGGGGCTATCGTTCGCCTGATCTTAAAGAACAATACTTTGTCTTCGATCATAGTCAACTGGGTTATATGGTGCTGGGTAATAGTAATTTGCAACCAGAAACGTCTGACAGCTATCAGTTAGGTATCGAGTTTGCCCGCCAGGATGATTTCCGTGCCGATATTACCCTGTTTCACAATCGCATCAAAAACCTCATTGATACACGAATCAATCCCGAAAAATCAGCGCAGGAAGGTCTGAATATTCTTGAATACGCTAATTTTTCCCGTGCGCTGACACAAGGTGTAGAACTCAGTGGCAACCTCTATTGGAATGCGCTGAACCTCAAAGGCGGTTATACCCTGCTTGATAGTGAAGACCGCATAACAGGAAAAACACTCAGGAACCGCCCGCGTCATTTGCTTAAAGCAGGCGTTGATTATGAATACAAACCCTGGGGAACCATGGTGACTTTGCGCGGAGTCTATCAAAGCCAGGAATTCTATGATGCCGATAATTTATTGAATTCACCCGCCTGGACAACCTGGGACTTGAAGATGACTCAATCCATTACGTCTGGCATCAGGATCTTTGCTGGTATCGATAATCTCACCGACGAGCATCGTGACCCTGGTATTTATTACGACAACCGGCCTGAAGCGGGGCGTTTTGTTTATGTTGGACTAAAAGTCAAAAATTAAAGGAGTACAGTAAAATGAAAACAACACGACAAGCATTTACGCATCTATCATCAATCGCACTGACTGTCGGCACATTGTCGGCCTGTGGTGGTGGCGCTGGTAACTCCAGCCCTGACCCACAAACCAGCGACACAGATAACGCTGTCACGATCAATGCCACTGCTGGTGGTCGTGGTGCATCAGCCAATGATCCCGCCAATAAATACACCTATTTTAATCTGACAACGAATGCTGTGGTTGAGCTGACAGATGCCGAGGCTGAAACATCCAGCGATTGGCATATCGGTTTCAAACGCACCAACGTCAAGCTGAATAGCGGCGTCTCAGGGCCAGCCAATGTCAAAGGTGCCGTCGCTGATGCCCAGAATGAGTTTTACGATAATAATGGTGACCCCAATAATTCGGTTTTTCTCAATGCAAACGCAGCAAGTGCATTGGTCGCGTTTGATGCTGTTACCGGTACCGATGGCCTCTCCTTTGTCGAAGATCGTAATATTCCTTATATCAAAGGCGATGGCAGCAGTGAGGGTTGGTGGCTTTATGCTGGCCCGCCAACTCATGCCGTTTCTGCCAACCCGGATCGGTGGTGGTTGATCAAGTCAGCCGCCGCAAACAGTTATGCCAAATTCAATGTTAGCAACATCGTACAAGCCAGTCGTAACATTACGCTGGATTTATTCATTCAAGGCGCATCGGAAAGTGTTTTTTCAAACAGCGTCACACAATGGACAGCCGCCATTGGTGCAGCGGGCGGCAGCAAGTGTTTTGATATTGATACTGTGGCGGAAGTGGATTGCACAACAGCTGCCAGCGACTGGGATATCAAGGTGGAAGCCGCGGGTCAGTCATGGAATATCTGGACCAATGGCGGTGTCTCCGGCAGTGGCAATGGTGGCGCGTTTGGTTCCTTTGATGCCACCAGCATCGTTAATTATACCAGCGGCACAGTCACTGTCAGCGGCACCGGCATTCGTCGCATGTACGGACAAGACAGTGCAGGCGGCCTGTTTAAAGACAATACCTGGTACGCCTACAGTCTTGAAGGAAACAATAAGCTCTGGCCGAACTATCGTGTTTACGCCATCGATACGGGCACAGATCAATACAAGCTACAAATTCTCAGTTTTTATGATGACGCCGGGGTCAGCGGCATGATTAAAATTCGTTACGAGAGCTTGTAAACCGTTTTATCCCGGCTCTCTATTCCTTCAAACAATCTCTCTCCCACCTCCTCAAGAGAGATTGTCATTAAATGCGCACCCAGCGCGTGGAGAGTCGGGATTTTTATTTACGAAAAATGTAAGGAAGTAAAATATGAATATTGCTCAGATTGAATGGTTAATGTATCAAATTTCAGGCCTGTTACTGCCGCCTGTATTGGTTGTGATTACGTTATTGTTTTTTTATGCTTTTTTTATTCTGGGCTGTTTTGCTGCCCAGTATCTGCAAAGGCAACGTAATCGGCACCACTATCAACGAGCCATTCGTGCATTAAACGAAGATAAACCGACCTTGCGGCCCCGGCCCGTAAAAGGTTACCGATTGTTCAGTTACTATCAAGACAACAAAAGCAAGACGGCGGCAGATCTTGAAATATTCGCCATTCGAGCGTTAGAAAAGCAACGTATCGTCACCCGCATTGCACCCATGTTAGGACTGGTAGCCACCATGATTCCCATGGGCCCGGCTTTGAAAGCGCTGGCCGACGGCAACATTCAGGGTATCAGTGAAAACCTTATCATTGCTTTTGCTGCTGTGATTTTTGGTCTCATGACCGCCTCTATTACCTTCTGGACAGCCAGTATCAAAAAACGCTGGTTCATCTGTGAGCTGCATGACCTTCAACCCCATGTCACCCAAAACGAGGGGGAACGATGAAACTGCTCCTGGATGAAGATGAAGCGCTTAACCCCATGCTTTCCGTTGCCAACCTGGTGGATGTATTTTTAGTCGTGATAGCAGCGTTGCTCATTGCCATTGCCCAAAACCCGCTCAATCCCTTTGTCGCTGAAAATGTCACCGTCATCAAAAATGCAGGAAAAGCAAATATGGAGATGATCATTAAAGAAGGTGAAAAAATTGAACACTACAAATCGAACGGTGAGATCGGTCAGGGTGAAGGCATGCGGGCTGGCGTAGCTTATCGCATGAAGGATGGATCGATGATCTATGTGCCGGAAAATAAAAAGGAGTGACCGCATGATGACAAAAGAGCATACGAGCGAATTAAAACCAGCCATCGAGATTTGTAATTGAGAGAAAACTATGTATTTAAAAAAGACCTTATTGATTATGCTACTGGCCATTATCACGGCAATTTTCCAGCCAGCCTTGAGTGCAAAAAAAGACACAATAAAAAATAGCGAACAGTCAATTTTGATTTTGGCGACGAATCATGTCACCGAAGGAAAATTGTCACTGTTTTCCCGCCTCGCTGCGGAGCGACAATATTTTAACGTGGAGTATAAATATCTGCGTACGCTGGACGAAGGCGAGTCTCTCACAAAGCTGGTGGCAGATTATGATCTGGTGATTTTTGATTCGGTCAGCAGCAGGGAAGCAGAAAAAGACTATGCGCATTTTGAAAGCCTGGTACAGACTGATAAAACACGACGTTTTTTGCCCGTAAAAATCACCTCTGACACAAAACTTCGTAAAGGTGTTTCTTTATCCCAAAGTAAAACGTTGTTTGACTATTATTACAATGGTGGTGAAGAAAACTTGCGACGCATGCTGGCATTTCTTGAAAAAGAACTTTTTGCATCCGGCAACGCACACGTATTGCCTCCCATTCTCTATCCAAAACTCGGTATTTATCACCCCGATTATGAAAAAACGGTATTTGATGATTTATCTGCTTATAAAAAATGGATAAGCGGAAAAGAAAACGCAGCAATGATTGGCATTGCCATGTCCCGTGAAACAATTGCCGCCAATGAAACAAAAATGATTGATGCGCTGGTTAAAGCCATCGAATTACGAGGTGGCATTGCCGTGCCATTCTACTATCCAGGCTACGGAGAGGACGAATACATTGATCTGTTAAGTCCAGACGGCAAGGTTATGGTCGATAACATCATCAATACCCGCATTATCCATTGGGCGGAAAAGCGCCGCAGTGAATATGAAAAACTGGGTGTGCCCGTATTGCAGGTTTTACCTTATACCCCGGGAGATCAGTCACAATGGGAATCTGACCAAGCGGGTATTCCTGCGCAAGCAACCCCCTTTTATCTCACCATGCCAGAGATTGCCGGGGTCATTGACCCCATGGTTATTTCAGCCCGTACAGAAGATAAAAAACAGTCGCCAATCGACTATCAACTGGACAATGTTGTTGATAAAGCCATCAAGCTGGCCACCCTGAAACATAAACCCAATCGTGATAAAAAAGTGGCGATTATGTTTTATAATTATCCCGCTGGCGAAAAAAATGCCAGCGCCTCGTTTCTCAATGTGCCAGCCAGCTTGTCCTCAATTTTCACATCGCTTCAAGGCGCCGGTTACACGATCGCCTTACAACAAGCATCATGGTTCATAGAAAACACAGGGCTGATGTTAAGGCCATTTCATCGTGAACTGCCCTATACCGAACTGCCGGGTCTGGGTTCTGTCAATGGTTCAGGGGGGTTGTTGCCGCTGTCGGCCTACAAAAAATGGTACAACACTCTACCGCAGCCTGTCCGTACTGAAATAGAGAAACAATGGGGGGCACCCGAAAAGAGCTTTACCGTGGCGAAAATCAATGGAGAATTACAGTTTATTATCCCTCGTATAGTGTCCGGTAACGTGATGGTGTTGCCACAACCACCACGCGGCAACCAACAGGAAAAAGAGCGCTCCATTTATCACGATAAAAACATACCCATTAGCCACAATTATCTGGCCGTTTATCTTTATCTGCGGGAGCAGTTTGGCGCCGATGCCATTGTCCATTTGGGTACCCATGGCTCCCATGAATACCTTCCCGGCAAAGAACGTGGTTTGTCACTCTACGATGCCGGTAACCTTGCCGCAGGCGATACGCCGATTATCTATCCTTTCATCATGGATGATGTGGGTGAAGCATTGCAAACAAAACGACGAGGCCGTGCCACGGTCATCAGCCATTTAACACCCCCCTTTGCCAAAAGCGGGCTTTATGAAGAACTGGTGGATCTGCACGAACTGATGCATCAATACAACACACTTGATGAAGGTGGCGTAAAAACCAACACGAAACAATCCATCATCGATGCCACGATTAAACGTGACATTCACAAAGACCTGGCCTGGCGCCAAAGTGATATTGAGACACGTTTCGATGAATTTCTCCCCGAGCTTCATGACTACCTGAGTGATCTTGGCTCACAAAATCAACCCTTAGGCCTGCATACATTCGGGGAAATACCGAAAGAAGCGCATCTGGTTTCCACACTCGTGCAAATGTTAGGCAGGCGCTTTATTGAACCGGCAGAACGTTATGCTGATAAATTGAAAAATAATAATGACTATGCAAATACCAGTGACCACGATGGCATAATGGATTATCGTGTCTTGACTGAAACACCCGAGTATCAACTTATCCGAACTTTTGTCATTGAAAATGCCCGCCTGGATAAAATTCAAGATGATGAGCTGCGTCATTTACTGGAAGAGGCAAAAAGCCATTACGCAAACGTTAAAAATATCGAAGAAACCAGCGCACTACTGGAAGCATTGTCTGGCCGGTATGTCAGCAGTTCCAACGGCGGTGACCCTGTACGCAGCCCTGAAGCGTTACCCAGCGGCCGCAATCTTTATGGGTTTGATCCATCCAAAATCCCGACAAAAGCAGCATGGGAATCTGGCAAGGCGTTGATGAACAGTTTGCTTTCCAACTACCAGCGGGATCACGCGGTATATCCTGACAAAGTGACTTTTTCCATGTGGTCTATTGAAACCATGCGACATTTGGGTGTAGTGGAATCTCAGGTACTTTACGCTATGGGAGTGCGGCCAGTGTGGAATGACAGCGGCCGTGTTACCGGCACCGAAATCATTCCCTACAGTGAGCTGAAACGTCCGCGTGTTGATGTGGTGCTTTCAGCCACAGGGCTCTACCGTGACGCCTTTCCCAATATCATGATGATGATTGCCAAAGCGATTGAAGAAGTGGCGCAGTTAAAAGAAGAAAATAATTTTGTGTATCGCCATGCAAACAAGCTGAAAGCAGAATTAATTGCCGAAGGCCTGAATGAGCAAGAGGCAGATAAATTATCCAGCATTCGTATTTTCTCCAACGAAAGTGGCAACTACGGTACCAATGTTGCCAGCGCCAGCATGGCTTCCGATACGTGGAAAACAGAAGATAAACTGGCCAGGCTGTATCTTTCACGTATGGGGTTTTTTTATGGTAGTGACGAAAAAATATGGGGAGAGAAATTACCCGATATTGATCTTTACGCCAAAAATATCTCAGGTACTGATGTGGCTCTGTTTTCCCGTTCTTCCAATGTTTATGGTTTGCTCAGCAGTGATGATCCCTTCCAGTACATGGGCGGTATTTCATTGGCCGTGCGTCACCTCGACGGCAAAAGCCCCGAGATGTTTATCGCCAATCTGCGAGACCCCGACAACAGCCGAACGGAACCTCTGGGACGTTTTTTAGCCACCGAATTACGTACACGTCAATTTCACCCTCAATGGATCAAAGCAATACAAGCAGAGGGCTATGCTGGCACGCTGACAACACTGGATGTACTGAACAACTTCTGGGGTTGGCAAGTCGTTGACCCTGATAATGTACGTGATGATCAGTGGCAGGCATTTTTCGAGGTCTATGTGCAGGACAAATACCAACTCAATATGCGCGAATGGTATGAAGATAATAATGCCCACGCGCTGGCGCAAATGATTGAACGCATGTTGGAAGCTGCACGAAAAGAATACTGGGCAGCTGATGCCGAAATACTCAGAGAGCTGCTTGAGACTTATATTGAACTTGCACAAAAGTACGATGTATTCGCAAAGAATGAAGCCTTCAACGATTATGTTAATGAACAGGCAATCGGTTTTGGTTTGGCGCCGTTACTGCAAGCAACTCAAACGTCAGCATCTGCTGCCTCTCAACCCGCTGAGCAAAGCATTCAAGTGGAGGGTCAAATAATGGAAGAAATGAAACAACATGACATATCAGAAGATAATAATATCCGTTTCATGATTGCTTTATTGGCTTTGTTTTTTGCCGCAGGATTCAGCTATCAATTTATTTCATGGGCAGGCCCATCGAGGGAAAAAGCAAGTGTCTGACAATAACGGCCCCGCAGCACCAACAGCAGGTGCTTGCGGCGCGCTGACGGGGTATTGACGCTAATAACCTCACCCCGGCTAAAAACATGCCGGAATACCCAAAGCGATTAAAATAACAACAGGAAACGCTCATGTCCGGGGGCATATTCGCACCCTGTTCCAGTGGCGCAGGCGTGGAATGCACGTTTTGCCGGGCAATTCCAGAGATAACCCACTGATATGCCTGTATTAATTTTCCATTCTGCGTTGCTGCGGGCATCAAATACAGGTTAACCATTGCGTCAGAACCGCTTACTACACCCCGGACAATAAAGGTAGCAAAACCGACAATCCAACACTGAAGAATAAATCCTGAATATTATCTTGAATATTCAGGATTCAGGGATTACAGTACGTTGACCATGAGCGCTCACACCCCACCCTATATCAGCACCTCCCATCCGACCTGCGACGTCCGCGCACGTATTCTTGCGGCAGCCGGTGAGCGTTTCTCCCAATTTGGCTACAACAAAACCACCATGGCCGAAATCGCCAAAGACTGCGATATGTCCGCAGCCAATCTATACCGTTTTTTCAAAAACAAACTGGATATCGGTTCCAACCTGGCCTGCGCCTGTCTCGATGAAAAACTGTTGCTGATAAAAAACGTCACACAACAGCGCCAGCGGCCTGCGACGGAACGGTTGCACGATGTAGTGCTGCAAATACTTGCCCACACTTACGACAGGTGGGCCAATGATCCTCGCATAAATGAAATGGTCAACGCCATTTGCGACGCGCGTTTGGAAATCGTGGATCAACACGAACTCAGCAAACACAACCTGATCGTTGAGTTATTGGAAGACGGCGTGCAGCGTGGCGAATTTTCCATCGCCGATGTACATGACACGACCAAGGCCATTACCGCCGCCATCACTCTGTTTAGTGTGCCGCTGTTTATGTCCCTGCACAGCCTTGACACCTTTGAAAAACTTGCCGAAAGCGTGGTGCAGCTGATACTCACCGGCCTGGAAAAACGTTAATCCCACACAGCAGCAAACAACCCCTGACAAGAAAAGGAAAACCATCATGAGTGAGTCTGCCCCCGTTATCCGTTACGCTCAGTGGATCATCCGCCACCCCTGGCTGGTAATGCTGGTGGCTGTACTCATGGTAATCGGCGCCGCCAGCGGTATGAAACACCTGGCCTTCAAAACCGACTACCGGGTCTTTTTCAGTGGAGACAATCCCCAGCTGCTCGCCTTTGAGGCACTGGAGGCCATGTACACCAAAAATGACAATGTCATGTTCGTCCTGGCCCCCAAGGATGGCAATGCCTTCAGTAAAGACACCCTGGAGGCGGTAAAAACACTGACCGAAAAAGCCTGGCAAACACCCTATTCCATTCGCGTCGATTCATTGGCCAACTTTCAAAACACCGAAGCCGAAGGCGATGACTTACTGGTAAGAGATCTGATCGATGAAGAGATCGAGCTGACTGACGACAACCGCAAAAAAATAAAACGTATTGCGCTCAGCGAACCCATACTGCTGAACCGCCTTGTTGCCGGCCGCGCCCATGTCACCGGCGTCAATGTCACCGTGCAGCTGCCCGGTGAAAAAATGAGCGAGGTACCGGAAACCGTCGCTTTCGCACGGAATCTTGCCGCAGAAATTGAAGCACAGTATCCACAAATAGACATCTATCTCAGCGGTATGGTGTTAATGAACAACGCCTTTTCCGAAGCATCGCAGGCCGATATGAAAACATTGGTGCTCATCAGTTTTGCGCTGATGCTGGTCACCCTTGGGCTGATGATTCGCGGCTTTTCCGGTACTTTCGCCACCCTGCTGGTCATTATCGGCTCCATTATGACAGCGATGGGCATGGGAGGTTACCTGGGCTTCCCCCTTACCCCGCCGTCGGCTTCCACCCCCACCATTGTACTCACCATGGCCATCGCCAACTGTGTGCATATTCTCGTCGCCATGCTGCATGAAATGCGCATGGGCCGTGAAAAAAAGGCGGCTATCGTCGAAAGCCTGCGCATCAATATGCAGCCGGTATTCCTTGCCAGCGTCACCACCGCACTGGGCTTTTTGAGCATGAATTTTTCCGACGTACCGCCGTTTCAACACCTCGGTAACATGGTGGCCATCGGCGTGCTGGCCTCCTTCTTTTTGTCCGTCACCTTTTTACCGGCGCTGATGTCGGTATTACCCGTGCGCGTACGCCGCGTTGAAAATGACGAGAGCCATCTGATGCACCGCGTCGGTGATTTTG
>DROS01000085.1 GCA_011321815.1 Gammaproteobacteria bacterium | reverse complement strand
TGGGCATGGCCCTGCTGACCACCTCACTGGTGCTGGTGGTGGGGTTCATGGTGCTGTCGCTATCCAGCTTTGAACTGAATGCCGGCATGGGCCTGCTCACTGCCATCGTCATCAGCTTCGCCCTACTGGCTGACTTTTTATTGTTGCCCCCCGTTCTCATATTGTTTGATAAAAAGAAAATCAACCAACAGTCCACCGTCAAGGAACCAGGCACAATAAACTACCCCGCAGCAAGCTGAGGAGGGGTATTAACATTAATAACGCCACCCCGGCTAAAAACACGCCGGAATACCCAAGACACTTCGCGGGACAGGCTCTGACAGCAGTCGATGCAAACAACGGGGAATTAAAACCCGGAGAGACTAACCCGTTAATGGGATGCTGACAAGCCAGCGCCAGCCCTTCGGGCGATATAATGAATACAGTTCATGTGTCATTTTTCTGCAAAAAATTTCCCAGGAACACTCTCAGTTAATAAAACCGGCATGGCCCTGGAAGCAGGTAACAATCGCTTCCCCTCGGAAAAAAACATATTATCAGGCCATTAAAATCAACCATTTCCAGTGATATTTCTCCCTCGACTTAATCTCACTCACAACGTTTAAAAAAAACAGACTAGAACATACCGATAAATAGTGATAAAAAGGACGTACCCAGCAAAAGGAAACAAGCTGACATTTCCAGCAGAAAGGAGGCAAGCTGACATTTCGATTATCAAAAATCCCGCGAAGTCGTAACAACCGGAAAACAAAGCCATTCAGCTTGCCGATGAATTCCGGGAACCCGGAAAACACCGACAAAAACAGCACCACCCGGCATGCTGAAACATATACAGCCGGAAGGCAGGGCATCGCCTGCCACTGAAACGACATCCCACGGGTACTCCGTCTGTAAACAAAACAGTCTGGTCGACCTGGAAAACAAGCGCCTTTTGAACGTCTTACGATGAGTCACCCAAAAGACAACCATAAGGAAAGCAATGAGGCCCAAAAAATGAGCACAGAAATCATACCTACAGGCCTCCATAAAAACCCTCAATTTTGAAAAATATTAATTCACCAAGGTACCTTTATGTTTGAAGCTATCATCATTATTACTTCGATCGTTGCCATCATCGCTGTCGCTGTTATCGTCCGCGCTATGTGGGACCCATTCTACTGCTGCTTCATGACCACTTCGGATATTGGCGTATTGTCATCCTCATCGCTCATCAAAATCTCACCTTCCGTTTATATAAGTGAACATTTCATCAACTCTGGTAACTCGGGAAAATGGGCGCGCAGCATAACCAAGTTCTCGCGCATGCTTATAGTGGTCCACGACGGGGAGTTATGCCTATACAACCCATGCCCACTGACAGAGGAACTGAAAAAAGAACTGGCTGAGTTGGGACGTATCCAGCGTGTGGTGGTGACCAACTGTTTTCATTACGCATTCCTTACGCAATACATCGACGCCTATCCCGAAGCAACCTTTCTGGTTCCACAGGGCATGATGTGGAAACGGCCTGAATTACAGCAGCATTGCATCGCAATCCCGGCGGCGACAGAAGGCTCCTTGTTTGCGGGCACACACTACTTCAGACTGCCCGACTTTTATCAGGAACATGTGATATTCGTCGAGGAAGCGGGCTTGCTTTACTGTAGCGACACGCTTTATATCAGGGAACCTGAAAAACGTCCCCATGGCCGGTTTAATATTCGGTTAATGCAAAAATTCATACGGTTGATCAGCTTTTCACAGCCCTGCGGAGTGATACATTACTTTGATTACGTGAGACAGTTTCGTTACCCCGGTTCGGATGACCTGCATAAAAAAAACGTGGAATGCTGGAGCAGGATTTTCGCATTGCCCATTACGCGCATCACAACCGGCCACGGGGTATTCTGTGGATGCGTATCGGTAACAAAAGCCGAGCTGAAGAATCTCTTGAGTTGCATTGAACGCAAGGATGGGTGGATGGACCGGGCTGGCCGGCTGGTGTTTCGCATCTGTATGCGGAAATCACCGGACCGCTATAGAGACTGGACATGCCTGTATGACGACGAGGCACAATTTGACCATCACCATCATCACCATCCATCGATAGAACGAAGAAAACAGGCAAGGGGGATGGGGGAATAAACAACCTCACAGCAGGCTGACGGGGTGTTAACAATTATCTTCGTGAACACGATTCTGAAACATTTTTCGTGCCGGCAAGGCGCGGTGAGACGTCATCGTCATTCTATGGCAACGAACCGCAACGCCATCGGTGTGGAAAAGGGCCAGAAGCGCGCCACGAACGGTAACGGTTAACACCCCCCTAAAGCATATCCTGCCAAACCTGGTATTTGTCAACGCAGACACATACCCCTCACCCGATTTTTTTACCCCTTGCCCGCCCCGGCTTCAAGCCAAATAATACTGGCCATACGGCCAGTATTATTATCACGGCGAAAAGAATAAAAATCATCGGGTTCACTGAAGGTACAGCGGCCAGCACCATACACACCATCCACATCAACCCGGGCCAGACGTTGCCGGGCCAGATGATAAAGATCAGCCCGCCAGTGTCCGGGACGCGCCGCCGTAAAAGCTTCGGCGGCGGCCGGATCGACATCGCAAAAGGCATGTCGCACTTCATCCCCCACCTCGAAGGCCTGCGGACCAATCGCCGGTCCCAGCCAGGCGAGGATTTCTTCCGGCGGCGCAGCAAACGCCGCCACTGCGGCCTCCAGTATCCCGGCGGCCAGCCCTCGCCAGCCGGCATGCACTGCGGCAACCTGCGTACCGGCGCAATCACAAAACAACACAGGCAGGCAATCCGCTGTGAGCACCGCGCAAACAGTGTTTGCCGCACAGGTGGTGCTGGCATCGGCGTCAGGCAACTCACCGGGCGCATCATCAAGGTCAACCACCGTCACACCATGCACCTGATTGAGCCAGTGGGGTTCGCCGGGCAATGCAAGTTTCTCCACGAGGCGCTGCCGATTACGCATAACATCAGTGACCCGGTCACCCACATGCAAGGCAAGATTGAGGCTGCCAAACGGCGGCTGACTCACCCCACCCTGTCGTGTGCTGCTGGCGGAACGCACCCGGGCGGAGGCGGGCCAGTCTGGAATCAACGGGTTCATGCGCCGGCAGCAACCGCCATATCCTGCCGGCAGGCGGCCAGCAGTTGCTGCATGTCATCGGGCAGTGCGGCCTGCCAGCTCACTGACTCACCACTGAGCGGATGCACAAAACCCAAACTCGCCGCATGTAAAGCCTGTCGTTTAAAGGTACGCAAGGCCCTGTCCAGCTCCGGCGTTGCCGCGGGAGGAATACGCAAACGCCCGCCATAGAGCGGATCACCCACCAGCGGATAATGAATATGCGCCATATGCACCCGAATCTGATGGGTGCGTCCGGTTTCCAGCTTGACGTTTACCAGGGTATGAGCACGAAAACGCTCCGCCACACGGTAGTGGGTAATGGCTTCCTTACCGCTGGATGAGCCTTCGATGGTCACCACCGCCTGCCGCGTACGATTGACAGGATGACGGCCCATGGGAGCATCCACCGTACCACCAGCGGTCATCACTCCCATCACCACGGCCTGGTAATGGCGCTCAAAGGCACGGGCCTGTAGCTGTTCCACCAGGGACTTTTGCGCCGCCAGGGTACGCGCAACCACCAACAGTCCGCTGGTATCCTTGTCAATACGATGCACAATACCGGCGCGCGGCACACTTTCCAGTTCCGGGGCGTGATGCAGCAACGCATTGCTCAACGTGCTATGCTGATTACCCGCCCCCGGGTGCACCACCAGCCCCGCAGGTTTGTTGACGACCAGCACTGCCTCATCCTCAAAAACAATATCCAGTGGCAGCGGTTGCGGCATCCAATGGGTTTCCTCCGTCAATACCACGGTCAACAATACCTGTTCGCCGCCGTGCACCACATCCCGGGGGCGTCGCTGTCTGCCATCCACCGTAACATGACCGTCCTTGATCCAGCGTTGCAGACGTGCACGGGAATAATCCGGGAACAGACTGGCCAGCGCCTGGTCCAACCGCACACCGGCCAGTTGCTCAGGAATCTCTACGTTGAGTTGTTGGGAATCGCCCATGGAATAATCTTTCTCTCTGTGTGCCGGGACCGCTATAATAGCGCGAATCTTTGCAGAGGTTTCTTATAACCCGCTGCTTTATTCTTATTCTGAGTCATTGTCCATGCCCTATTTTCCACCCAATCAAAAACCAGCAGCAAAATTGTTGCAAACCGTCATTGCCATTATGGTCCTAATGCTGAGCGCCTGCGCCGCCAATCCGGACAAAGAAGACGACATGAGTAAATGGAGCGCCGAAAAACTGTTTGAGGAAGCTAAAACAGCATTGAAAGCCGAGGATTACGAAGCCGCCATCGAAGCTTACGAAACCCTGGAAGCCCAATACCCCTTTGGGCGTTATGCCGAGCAGGCGCAACTGGATACCGCCTACGCTTATTTCAAATTTGACGAACCGGATACAGCCATTGCCTCTGCGGACCGTTTTATCAAACTTCACCCACGCCACAATAACGTGGACTACGCTTACTATTTGCGTGGACTGGCCAGCGCCAGCAAAAATGATAACCCCATGAATTTCATCGCGGAGCAGGACCCCAGCCTGCGCGACCCCAGCTCAACGCAAAAATCCTACGATTATTTCGCCGCGCTGATCAAAAAATTCCCGAAAAGCCAGTATGCACCCGACGCACTGAAACGCATGGGTTATTTGCGCAATGATCTGGCCATGCATGAAATCCATGTGGCCAACTACTACGCCAATCGCGGCGCCTATGTTGCCGTCGCCAATCGCGCCAAATATGTGATAAGCAATTTTCCACGCACTCCGGCTTCACGGCTGGCACTGCAATTACTGGCGGATGCCTATAAAGAACTCAAACTGGACGACCTCGCCGCAGATACACAACGGGTGTTGCAACTGAATAACGACACCAAACAAACCACCCCCTGAGAACCACCCGGCATGCCCTCCGGGTAAAAACAACCCTTGTCCCAATATGCCTTTATGGGGACAAATACACTACCTGCAAGCCTGCGGCAGATCTGTGCTAAGCTCATACGAATCCCTGTGCGAATCCCTGTGGATATGGAAATGCGAAGCAGATATACCCGTGGCGTTTGGGATTCAGGTTTAAGTGTGCAGCATATTTTCTTCATGGCGAAGCGATAATGACACGTAATCGTTATTCCATGGCAAGGACAACAACGTAGCCATGACGGAAACAGGGCGAACAATCCGGCCTGAATCGCAATCGCTACAGGTATAGATAATATGGAAATGGATGTTCCAACCTTTACCCAGCATCGTCGCTCTCAGGCCTGAAGAGTCAACGGGATGGGTTACCATCAAGTACATTTTATTTCAGCCTATTCTGTGCAGCACGCCCTGATTATTTTTTTCTGTCTTCTGTTTGCCATCCCTGCTTTTTCACAAACCATCGTCCTCAATACTGCCTTTGGTTCACCCGTGTCCAACGACACACAAACGGGATTTGGTGATGCCGTGCTGGGAGAGGCATTCAAACGTATTGGATATACACTCAAAACCCAGCGCCTGCCGGCAGAGCGGGCGCTTATCAACGCCAATCAGGGAATTGATGACGGGGATTTATTGCGCGTTGCCGGCCTTCAAAAGAAATACACCAATCTCATCCAGGTACCTGAAAAAATCATGACCATTGACATGGTCCTGTTTTCAAAAAACAAGCCAGCGTTTGTTGTCAATGGCTGGGAAAGCGTGGCATCACACAGCCTGGCCATTATTACCGGCTGGAAAATCCTGGAAAAGAATTTTGCCCGGCTGGGCAACCGGGTTGAAATCATAAAAACCGACAATGCCGAGCAATTGTTTACCCTGCTGTTAAAAGACCGGGTGGACTTTATCGCTTATTCCAACTGGTCCGGCCTGGGTTATTTAAAAGAACACAATATTACCGGTATAACGCTACTCGACCCACCGCTGGCCCGCCCGGACCTTTATACTTATTTACATAAAAAACACAAAAAACTGGTACCCGAACTTGCTGCCACCATCAAAGAAATGAAAGCTGATGGTACATTCCAGGCGATGTTTGAGCGTCTGTTAAAACCCTACCTGCCACCGCTGCAAAGAAAACAATATGACATGCAGGGGAAGTAAACGATGTCGAATATGCGGTCTGCCAAATCCACCATTGCCCGCCGCCTGATTTTATACATCATCTTGTTTAGTTCATTTATTACACTTGTCACCACTGCGATTCAGCTCTATCGTGATTACAATACAGACCTGAATCTCATCTATTCTGAACTGGAACAGATTGAAGGCGTACATCTGGACAGTCTCGCCGCAGCATTATGGGCATCCAACAGAGAACTCCTGCAAACCAGCATTGATGGCATCCTCGAAATACGGGATATGCAATATGTGGAGGTACGTGATGATGAACAAGTCTGGGCCAGCTCAGGTAAAAACATCGAAGAAAACACTATCCGCCATCGCTATCCCATGACGCACCGTCACAGGAACAAAGATATCAATATTGGCAACCTCACGGTTGTGGTCAGTCTGAACGGTGTTTATCAACGACTCATCGACAAAGTGTGGGTGATTCTGATATCCAACGCCATCAAAACATTTCTGGTTGCCACTTTTATTTATTTTCTGTTTTACCGTTTGGTGGCAAAACATCTTTCGAGAATTTCACAATTTGCAGAAACTGATGACCCTCTGTCAAAAGACGGTACGTTAACACTGGACAGAACCACAAAAAGATACGACGAATTTGATATCCTGGTTGATTCCATCAACGATATGCACAACAGACTGCACGAACAAATTACCGAAGCCAATCATCAAAAACAGCACCTGGCACAAACACTCAACAGCATTGGCGACGCCGTCATCACCACCGATGCAGAAGGCAGGATCACCCGCATGAACCCGGTGGCCGAACAACTCACCGGCTGGTCACTTCAGGATGCGCAGGGAAAACCCGTTAAAATCGTTTTTCCCATCGTGCATGCCACTACCCATGAAGCAATTGAAAACCCCATTGATAAAGTTCTGGCCACCGGTGAAACCGTCTACCTCAGCAACCACACCACCTTGATCGCCAAAGATGGCGCGAAATACCAGATTGCCGATTCTGCCGCACCTATCCGCGCCAACCATGACAGCGACATCCAGGGCATGGTGCTGGTCTTTAACGACGTCACCGAAAAATATCACCTGCGAGAAACCGCAGCCAAAAATTCACAACGCCTGGCCTATGCCCAACGCATGGCCCACATAGGTAACTGGGATCTGAATCTGGTCACTGGCAAACTGGAGTGGTCTGATGAAATCTACCGTATCTTCGAAGTCAATCCGGAGAAATTTGCTGCCTCCTATGACGCATTTCTGGATGCCATCCACCCGGACGACCGGGAAAAAGTCCGCAACGCCTACACAGAATCGGTCAAAAACAAAACCCCCTATAATATTGAACACCGCCTGCGCATGCCCGATGGGCGAATCAAACATGTTCTTGAGCGCTGCAAAACCTTTTACGACGATAAAGGCAACCCTATACATTCTGCCGGTACGGTGCAGGACATAACAGAAAAGACCCACCTGGAAGAAACACTGCGACGCACACAAAAAATGGATGCCCTGGGAAAACTCACCGGCGGTATTGCCCACGACTACAACAACATGCTTGGTATCATATTGGGATACACCGAACTGCTGGAAAACGAACTGAACGATCAGCCCAGACCAGCCACTTATGCCCGCCGGATACAGCACGCCGCCAAACGCGGCACCAAACTCACCCAGAAATTACTGGCCTTTTCCCGCCATAAAGGCTCCGATGCAGAAGTTGTCAACATCAACACACTGTTACGGGAAGAACAACACATGCTGGAAAAAACCCTGACAGCCCGTATTCAATTAACGCTGAACCTGGCGGATAACCTGTGGCCGGTCTGGCTGGATAATAATGACCTGGAAGACACCATTGTCAATATGTGCATAAATGCCATGCACGCTATGAAAACAGGGGGTGAACTGACCTTTCGCACATCCAATGAGAAGCTCGATAAAAACGATGCCCGTGTACTGAGCCTGGCAGCGGGCGACTACGTTCTGCTTAGCATCACCGATACCGGTATTGGCATGGACGAAACGATCAAAGACAAAATTTTTGATCCCTTCTACACCACCAAAGGGGAAGGCGGCACAGGACTAGGCCTCTCTCAAGTATATGGCTTTGTTGCCCGCAGCAACGGCGCCATCAAAGTCTATTCCGAACCGGGACACGGCAGCCGCTTTGCCCTCTACTTTCCCAGGAGCCGGCAAACCCATACGGAGATACAGACATCAACGACAGATAACGTTCACTGCCTGGGCGGCAGTGAAACCCTTCTGGTAGTGGATGACGAGCTGGCCCTGCTGGAGCTGGCTCAGAACATACTGACGACACAGGGTTACCGTGTGCTGACTGCTGATGATGGGGAACAGGCGTTGACAGTGCTTGAAACAGAAAGCGTCGACCTGGTTATTTCCGATGTCATCATGCCCAATATGGACGGCTATCAGCTCGCGGCTAAGGTGAGACAACGTTACCCACACATCAAACTGCAAATGGTCAGTGGTTTTTCCGATGATCGTCACGATGGCATGACCGATGATGCACTGCATCAGAACATGCTCTACAAACCCTATACATCCCACACCCTGTTAACGCATGTGCGCAGCCGGTTAAATGAAACCAAATCTGAGTCCTGTAAACCGGCAAGCCCGGATAAAGGCAACCCCACCATTCTGGTCATGGATGATGAAGAGAATGCACGGGAACTGTTTACGCTCAATCTGAAAATGCTGGGGTACGATACTCTTTTGGCCTGCAATGGTGATGAAGCCATCGCACATTACCAACAAGCACTGGAAAATGGCAAAACCATTAACGCGGCCATTCTGGACCTGTCGATCCCCGGTGGCATGGAAGGCAAAGAAGTCGCAAAAAAAATACGCACCCTGGCGCCACACGCCCGGCTGATCGTCGCCAGCGGCCATTCGGAGGGGCCGGAAATGACCCGCTATGAAGACTACGGCTTCAATGGCGCGCTGGAGAAAAACTTCAACAGGGAAAAGCTCAAGCAGGTACTTGAACAGGTATTGGCAACAACCTGAACCTCAATCAAGCGTATTTGGCCAAACATGGCGTTATCAACGCCATGTTTCCTGCTGCCTCATGCTGTAGCGCATATTGAACACCTGAAAACAAGCGGCAACGTCATCCCTGTTCAAGCAGATTGCGAAGATCAATAATCGCCGCATTTGCCCGGGAAATGTAATTGGCCATGGTCAGTGAATAGTTACTGAGAAAACCAAAACCGGACCCATTTAACACCACTGGACTTAATGTGGATTCCTGAGAGGATTCCAGCTCCCGGATAATTTGTCGCAGCGAAACAATCGCATTCTTTTTTTCCAGTATATTCTGAAAGTCTATTTCCACCGCCTGCAAAAGATGCACTAAAGCCCAGGCCGCACCTCTGGCTTCGTAAAACACATCATCAAGTTCCAGCCAGGGTGTTTTCACCATGATGATTTTTGCTGTCTGCGTCGACTGTTGAGCCTGTGGGTCATTGGCCAGATCCGTGTTTACCCTTACCTGCCCGACGCTCGCACTCAATCGTTGAGAAAGGCTTCCCAATCGTTTACTGACAATATCCAGGTATTGTTTGAGATTGTCGGCCCGAGCAAAAAACTGTGCGTTTTGTACGCTGGTATCTGACAGCCGGGAAAGATACCGCTCAAGAGCGGTAATGGCTTCCTGATATTCACCTTCCGTCGAAGGCAATATCCAGGAGCTGTTATCAAAATTAAACAAAGGTTCCGCGATGGCCAGGTCTTCATCTTCCAGTGACTGGGACTGGGAGCGGGACCAGTGATTACGTAATGCCCCGCTGCTGTCACGCAACATCACCAACGCGCCAAATTCCCAATTCGGCTGGTTATCCATCAACAGGCCAGGCGGCGCTATGTCATTGGACAAATAGCCCCCACGCTTATAAAGCAGGGTTTCACCGATACGGATCATTGTTGCAGTGATGACCGAACCCACCACAAAATCGGTATCCGGCCCCTGCGTGATCTCCGCCGCAGCCTGTCGCACATCAAAAGGATCAGGCTCCGTGTTCCAGAGAAAGCCCAGAACCAACACAATAACGATATAGGTAGCCGTCAATAATCCCGCCGCCCACACCCATCCGTTTTCCTTTAATGTGGATGGGCGGTAGAGATTAACCAGACGATGAAAAACACCTGTAATTTTTTTCAGTAGATCACTCATAATATATCGCAGGATTAGCCTTTAGGATGGTTCCTCCTCTGCCCAATAATCAGGCCCGTAGTCAATGAAAATCTCCTGCCCGGGCTTGATATGCTTTATTGCTTCAATACGGGCTGTCTTCCAACGGTTAGACGTCACAATCTGGCCGTTCGGTTTGGATTTGTGATTAATATAACGGGTATAGTTTGCAAGTGGTCCTTCACCAAGGATGTTATGATCCTTGCATACCCACATGATATAAACTGATTCAGAATATGGTTTTCTTTCTGTCTGCCTGTCTGTAAGCACTTTACCGGTATAGTGGCCAATGGTATCCCCCGGCCGGATCGCCTTTTTGGCAAACAGCCCCTTCCCTGCACCCTTGATGCTGGATCGTTTGACTTCAAAGTGCTCATCTATCATGGTCCTGGTGTTAGGTCGTTTCTTCATATGTAACAAAATTCTCTCTGTATTCAATGATTTTTTTACTTTTGTCCTGCTGACAATTTTATCATAAACCGTTTCGGCCGCTTTCGGCCACTTTCGTTCCCCGACTGGCCTTCAATCAACCATGCCTCCGCTGACATCGCTCTTTCCGCCGACGCTCAATTAGCGTAAAATTCGCGGCCTTTTCGCCGTACCATTTTCATTGCGCTCAGCACACTATTTCCAAGGAATTTTCACCCATGTTTGAACCCCACGCCGCCCCCACGCGCAACATCAAAAATGATGTGCTGTCCGGCCTCACTGTTGCCCTGGCGCTGGTGCCCGAGGCCGTGGCCTTCGCCTTTGTGGCTGGAGTTGAGCCGCTGGTGGGACTGTACGCCGCTTTCATGGTGGGGCTGATCACAGCATCCATCGGCGGTCGACCGGGTATGATCTCCGGTGCCACTGGCGCGCTGGCGGTGGTCATGGTGGCTTTGGTGGCCGATCACGGCGTGGAATACCTGTTTGCCACCGTGGTGCTGATGGGCATCATCCAGGTCGGCGCGGGTATCTTCAAACTGGGCAAATTTATTCGCATGGTGCCGCACCCGGTGATGCTGGGTTTTGTGAACGGTCTGGCCATTGTGATTTTTCTCGCACAGATGAAAAGTTTTCAGGCCCCCGACGCCGAGGGCGTCATGCAATGGATGAGCGGTAACGCCCTGTGGGTGATGCTTGGACTGGTGGCGCTGACCATGGCCATTATTCATTATCTGCCCAAGCTCACCACAACCGTGCCTTCCTCGCTGGTGGCTATCGTGGTGGTAAGCCTGCTGGTGATCGGCGTAGGACTGGAAACCAAAACGGTGGGCGACATCGCCTCCATTGCCGGCGGCCTGCCGGATTTTCACATCCCCATGGTGCCGTTCACTCTGGAAACGCTGTGGATCATTCTGCCTTATGCCGTGATTCTTGCCGCCATCGGCCTGATCGAGTCACTGCTGACATTGACCTTGATCGACGAACTCACCGAAACCCGTGGCCGGGGTAACAAAGAATGTATCGCCCAGGGTACAGCCAATATTGCCACGGGCTTTTTCGGCGGCATGGGTGGCTGTGCAATGATCGGCCAGAGCATGATCAACGTGAACTCCGGTGGTCGCGGGCGGCTTTCCGGTATTACCGCCGCGCTGGCGTTGCTGGCCTTCATTCTGTTTGCCTCTGATCTTATCGAACAAATCCCGCTGGCGGCATTGGTGGGCGTGATGTTTATCGTGGTCATTGGCACCTTCGAGTGGTCTAGCTTCCGTATTCTCAAAAAGGTGCCGCCCGCCGACGCCTTCATCCTGATTCTGGTATCCGGTATCACCGTGGCCACCGACCTCGCCATTGCGGTCGTCGTGGGAGTCATCGTTTCAGCATTGGTGTTTGCCTGGGAACATGCCAAGCATCTGCAAGTCACCAGCTTTATCAACGAAGCAGGCGACAAGGTTTATGAGCTGCACGGCCCGCTGTTTTTTGCCTCGGTGAAAAATTTCGGAGAGCAATTTGATGTACACAACGATCCCGACGACGTGGTAGTGGAATTCAAGCATTCCCGCGTCTATGACCACTCCGCCATCGAGGCCATTGACGCATTGGCCGAGCGTTATCTTAAAGCCAACAAGCGCTTGCACCTGCGCCATATCAGCCCCGAATGCCAAAAGCTGCTCACCAAAGCCGGTGATCTGGTGGAAGTCAACGTGATCGAAGATCCGAAGTATCATGTGGCCGATGACCAGCTGGGCTAAACCGGGAAAAATGTGCGGCCCGGCTGAGTAGTTACTACAAATAATTGTTTGATTTGTAAAATAATAATCGTTTGAGGGAAAGTAATGATGTGTCGCATGTCTGTACTAATTCAATCAGAACGTTTTTTTATAAAGTGCGCCATCTTTGCATTCACATTATTCATGTTGCCTCCTGTTGGTTTCGCTGAAGAAACAAATGGCTGGAAGTATTCTCCATCTCCAGGAGCCGGCACGTTTAATACACTGGGGGACGCAGAGGCAGTGCTTAGGGCTGTCGCACCCAAGTTTGCGCCCTTGGTGAATAAGGGGGCGACATATCTATCTGATACGGCTGTCAGGTTTTCTTACGAAGCAAAACCAAGATTGGTGGGCGCAAGTCTAGCGGACTGGGTTTACAGCAGTTGTTGATCTGCTCAGCCCGAGTCTGAATGGACTGGAATTCAGTCGCTTTTACAATAGCCAGGGTGATTATCGTTCTGCCAAAAACTTAGCCCCAGGCTGGAGACATACTTATGCTCACCAGTTGAGCGCAAAGAGTTGATCAGCTTGATCGAAATATCTGATGCGCTGCAGGGTCATGTAGAGGTCACACAAAGACGCCTACCCGTCAGCATACCGACTGGCAGGCAAAATCACCTCCTGTGCTTATTTGCTGTCCCACGAAACCGCAAACGATAGACGATACCGGTCGTAGCCGTAGCGCAGGTCAGTGGAATTCTCCGAATTGACCTTTAATCCGGTCGAAAGCGTAACGCGCTCATCGTAGGCTTTGATCCACTGAACATTGGTGTTGAGGCCGTCATATTCCTTGCTGATTCCTTTCACAAAATTGTCAAATGCGAAGGCATTGGGATAATCCCTCTTCCAATAAGCCACGGATACCTTAAGCTTGTTTTTGTCCCAGCGGTAATGCGCACGCAGCTTGACCGTGTTCTTCGTATAATTGTCATAGCTTTGATAACTGTCGTCTCTCTGCAAACGTTCATAATCAAGATACGTAAGCCAGGACCGATTGAACCTGTGCCTTAGCGTTGCACCCATTCGGTTATATACATATTTCCGTTTGGGGCTGGATGTCAGCAGCTTACCCAGTACATTGCGCGATGGACGGTCCTTGTAGTCATAGCTTGTATAGTCGTACCCCAGGGTGAGCTTGGTCTTTTTGGAAAACGGATATTTCACATTCCCGCCAACACGAAAATAATCGTGATCGTACTCACTGATCACCACTTCGTTGACATAATCCCTTTTCTGGAATTCAGCACCAAGTTTGTATTTTATTTTTCCCGTTCGCTTCTTGAACTGAACATCCACACCAGTCATATCGTAGGTATAACGCCCTGAGACATCCTCATTGGCGAACACCTGTTCGTCACCACTGTCCCGGTCAAGATAAAGCCTTTTCTTCTTTCCGAATTTAAGCCCTGCATAAATGCTATCGCTCAGCTTGCCAGCCGTATTCAAGGTATGCAACGCACCCACTGCCACATTGTGGTGATACTGATTCGCATTGCTAAAACCAGAGTCCGTGTAGAAACGGCCGCGAAACTTGTATTCAGCCATTAAACGCATCTTTGGCTGAAGCGACATCTGATAAAGACCATCGAGATTCGCATCGACAAAAGTCCCGCTCTGCACCTTGGGGCTGATTAACGGGTGCGCCGCGCCATCATCCCGCACCTGACAGCTGCCACCCACAGGCGAACAGCTCTTGCCATAATCAATGTAATCGCCACCACTTGGCGCCCGATAGATATTACTGTCATAGCCCACACCGGGCTCGGCTGTCCACGAGAACTCGCCAGCAAATGACAACGAGCTTACGCCCAGCAAAATAACAGCGGATGCCAGACGGTTGTAAGCAAAAAGTTTTTTCATCTTCATCTCTGTAACCTTTTATTATTCACACGCACATTCAAAAACATTATTTTTTCAGCGCCGCTTTTATCTGCGGGTTGCCAGGGTCCAGTATCAACGCCTTATTCAGTTCAGTAGCGGCAAGGGCCCGCTTACCCGCCTTTTTATAGGCCAAACCAAGATCCATGCGCAGCTGTGCATCATCCTGCTTGCTCTCCACCGCCTGCACCAACAGATCAATCGCCTCGGCGTACTGTCGATTAGCAATCATGATGCGTGACAAATATTGCTTCGCCTTGACACTATTCGGCTGCAGCTCAAGAGCACGGGTAAGCGACGACGACGCCTCATTATTCTGCTTGAGACTGAACTGCGCGATGCCAAGATTGATCCAGGCCGTCACATAACGATCATCCTGCTTCAGAACGTCCCGATACAATACGATGGCTTGTTGGAATTGATTTTTCTGGGCATAGCGCACCGCCAAATTCAGCTTGGCCTTGCGGTAATTGGGTTTTATTTTCAGCGCTGCTTTATAGGCCTCGATGGACTCATCGAACCTGCCCTGCTTGCGATACAACACACCCAGATTGAACCAGGCCGATGCATAGTTTTTCTTGTACTTGAGCGCCTTCTTCAGCGCCTCTTCCGCTTGCTCGTATTTCTTGTCACGCTGGTAAGCCAGCCCCAGGTTGTACCAGGCCTGCGGATATTCCTTGTCGAGTTCAAGCACCTGTTGGTAGGTTGCGATGGCTTTTTCATAACGCTTTTGCGCCCTGTAGGTCAGCCCCTTATTGAGCAGGGCCTTAACATACCTGCCCTTGCGCAAGGCGAGCGCCTTGTCGTATTCGTTCAGCGCCGTTTCATAATCCTTCTCGCCATAGGCCGCACGCCCCAACTGGAAATGTACGCGCGCCGTCTCCTTTTTACCTATACCGCCGCGCTGCAGTATCTGCTCAAACTGGTTACGCGCATCGCTCCACTTCTTACTCGACAAATACAACAGGCCCAGGTTGTACCGCGCCTTGGTGTAATTCGGGTTGTACTGAATGGCCTTGAGATAATTCTGCTGCGCAGCCTTGATGTCCTTGCCCGCGGCCTTCAACTGGGCAATCCTAAAATAGGCGAGCGGATATTGCGGATTGAGATCGAGCACCTTTAGGTATTGTTCCAGCGCCTTGGCCCGCCCCTCGGCGGTATTCTCTTCCAGGGCCGCCAACGCAAAACGCGCCTCGATATAATTCGGGCGGATGCGTATCGCCGCCAGCAGGACCTTGCGCGCAGCGGCATATTTCTCCCTGCCCATGCCGCGATAGGCAATGGCCAGGTTGTACAGGGCCTTGGCCTTGCGGCTGCCACCAGCCAGGGTGCTGGTCTTCTTCAGCACCGTCACGGCATCAGGATATTTCTCGGCCTTGATCAGCACCACACCGAGATTCAGGTGAGCCTGATAATGGTAAGGCACCTTTTTTATGGCGGCCCGGTAATCGGCCTCCGCCTTGTCAAACTGTTTTAGCCTGGTGTAGACCAGACCGCGATTCACGTAGGCATTCACGTAGATACGCGGTTGCGCCAGCGCCTTGTCAAACTGTTCCAGCGCCTGTTTATATTTTTTCTGGTTGTAGTACAGAACACCGAGATCGTTGAAGGCCTGCGAGGTGGGTTGTTCCTGGAGAATCTGCAAATAGATCTTTTCCGCCGCCTGCCAGTTCTTGTTGCTCACGGCCCGGGCGGCCTTTTCATACAGCGGGTTGGCCTTGCGCGCACCGTTGATCTCGATGGCCACCTGTTCCAGTCCCTGCTCGGCCTCTGCCGAGTCGGACGCCGGCGCATGCTGCTGAATCACGATGACCTCGGCCTGGTCCGCATCCATGGCCGCCTTGAAATTCACATACACCAGAATGGCCGCGAGGGCGATGGCCACCAGCACAACCGGAAGAAAACTTTCCTTGAACAGAAGCGCCAGCTTACCTTGAGAATCTTTAGCCATCGTCTTCACCTACTCACTCGCATACACTTCAAGGATTTCCCGCATACCACTGGCATTGGCATTCTGTATCTCCAGGCCGGGACGCACATTGATCTCCAGCAGTCTCGGACCATCTTCTGCAATGGCGATATCCACCCCCAGATATTTGAGCGGCGCCTGATGTGATACGTGAACCCCGGCATCGACAACCTCCTGCCAGAACGGCAGTTCAACCCCTGTCAATGCTACCCCGGAATCCGGATGGTGACTGATGGGCCGCCCCTTCTGTGTGGCGTGCCGGGTGATGCCGGTGTGCATATCAATACCCACACCCACCGCCCCCTGATGCAGGTTTGCGGTGCCGTGTGACTTGATGGTCGCCAGCCGGATCATGGCTAGGATGGGCTGGTTTTTGCACACGATCATGCGCACATCGGCCAAACCAAACGGACTTATTGATTCAACGTCCGGATGCTGGCAGATGCGTTCCTCGATGATCGCTTCATCACTGAGACCAAACGAATACACACCAAAAATGATATCGGAGATCTGCTTTCGTAAATCCGCCAGGCTATAAACCTTGCCATTGACACCTAACCACGAATTGCCATCCTCGGTGCGCCCCGCGATCACCACGATGCCACCACCGCCACTGCCCATGGCTGGCTTGATCACAAAATCGCTGTATTGCGATAGGTCGGCATTGAGGTTTCTCAGCTCATAAAAGTAGCCGTACACCTTATAGGTCTCCGGCAGCGGCACATCCGTGTGCGCCAGCATCTGTTTGGTGTACAGCTTGTTGTCGGCCAGGGGATAGTGCTCGCGCTGATTGTTCGGATAGATGTAGCCAAGGTTGCGATGATTCATGGACAACACCTGGGCGACATTGCCCCGTATACGTCGCATGCGCGCAATCATGCGCGACACAAAGCCGGTCCCTGTCTTGTCTACCCGCTCAGCCATTGCCCTTGCCGAATATCAGTTTGCGAAAACGAAAGAATTCCGACACCCGCATGCCCACCCATTTACCCAGCCACAGGTTCAGGGCAATGATCACGAACAGCAGCTCCGGGAAGGCCAGGATCAGGCTTTGCATGAACAGCGAATCCATCACCGCATAGGCCATAGAAATCACCACCAGGGTGTTAAACGTAATCAGCAGCGCCTTGCGCCAGCCCTGCTCAATTTCCAGGATGGCGAAGCGTTCCGCTGTGATCGCCAGAATAGCGATGGGGAACAAGGTAATGTGCGCCAGCTCGAACAGGCCGTACTGCACACCGAACACCGTCATCAATAACATCACCACCACGATGGTGGTGAGCATGATGGCCATTTTCGGCGAGTGCAGCAGGTGTACCCAATCGAGCAACCGCCGCACCAGTGAAGAGACAACAATGATCAGTGTGAAGCCCAACAATCCCCACAGCAACCCAGTCTCCCGGGCCGCCGCGGCGATCAGTGCCGGCAGGAAGGTGCCAAAGGTCTCGATGCCCACCACGTTGCGAAAGATCACCACCACCAGCGCACCGAGAGGAATCATCAACAGGATCTTCAGCAGGTTCTGGGAAATGCCCACCCGCTCGAACGTCGAATAGATGTTGGTGATATTGAAACCCGACTCACTCAACTTGTCCTGCACTTCGAGGCGCGGCAGCATGCGTTTGTTGATCTTGAAGAAATACTGAAAGTTGATGTTGGTGGTGTGCTTGAACAGCCCGAGATCGCCGTAGTACAGCGTCACGTAGTTAGCTGGAATCTCGGCGAAGTGATCATTGATGGTATCGAAGGGCACCCAGTGGCCATTGACATAGGCCTCCACCCACTGATGGCTGGTGCGCTTGCTACCAGTCTGCATGATCACACCGCCCACCAGCCGCGTCGGAATATTCAGCCGCCGCGCCATAGCCAGAAATAGACGGCTCTTGCCATTGCAACTGGCCTCACCCAGTTTCAAGGCAGTAATGGCATCAGTGAAACCGGAGAAATTTTTATTCGCAAAATCATCCTGCAAATAGCGATGAATGCGCGTCAGAATGGTCAGCAGGTCGGCATTGCGATCAAGCGACAGCTGATCCAATGTCTGCTGGATCAACGGGTCGTTAACCTGAATACCCTCCTCCGGCAGCAGATATTGTTTCAGCGACGCCGGATAGCTGTCCGGAATAGTCAGACCTTCGGGAATCACATACTTTATGTGCTTGCCGAGCACCGTATAGCTGTAACGCACATTGTGCCGCCCTTCCACGCCTTCTGCCCGCCACTGAGCGATACGATTCAGCGCATCGGTCTGCACCGCCAGCGCAAAGATGCCGGAGGCATTCTGCTCATCCATGATGCGCTGGCGCATGTCGGAGATAGGCAGGTAGGTGCCCATCTCGATATCGCCACCGTGACCGTCCACCTGCATGTTTACATCAACCTTGTACGCCACCGCCGGGATCAGACCAGCGACCGGGTAGTCGAGCACATTCAGTTTGTAGAACACCAAAGAGGCTGGCACCAGTATGGATACCAGCATCAGCAGGGCATAGGTGGCCTTGGGTGAAAACAGGTTTTTCATGTTCCGACGATCACCTGTGTTGGCTGCGCTTCAACGCGGTGCATTGCCCGCCCGTTCACGGGGCGGTGAAGCCGGGCAGGTTGGCAATGGTCTGCACGCAGGGATGCGTGGCCGTCGGTTTATTCAGCAAATCGTTGAGGTGTGTGTCGGCCTCAGCGATGGAGAATGCGGTGGCGGCCGCTATGGTTTTCACATACGTGTACGCAGCCTGCTCGTCAGTGCAGTAACCGGTTTCGTGATAGACGGTGGCCACCTTGCGGGCAGCGTTGTCTTCACGACTGCTGGCGCCCTTGTAGGTCGACAACACGGTGTTGTAACTCGCCAGCGCCGCGGTGTAGTCCGCCAGCGGGTCGGTGGAGCTGCCATCCAGCACCTGCCCCCGCCAGGTGTTACCCGTTTCGTAGAAGGCATTGTCCACCCAGGCGCTGGTGGCAAAGGCCGAACCACTTGCAGTCAGCACATCAAAATGGCTCCGCGCGCTGGCAAAGGTGACAGCGGTGAAATCCACGCCACCGGCAACAGCGATCTCGTTGCCCGCCGGTATCTCCGCGCCGCGCTGGAAACTGCGTCCCAGGTAGTAATGGGCATTATCAGCACTGTTGGATGCCTGATAGGTGGTATTGGTGATCACCACGCTCATCGCGGCAATGGCATCGCTCAGCTTCTGTTGCGCGGAGGCGTAGTCGGGCGTGCCGAGGGCGATTACCGCCTCGTCGTAGTAGGTCCGGCCGATACGATACTGGGCGTTGTCTTCATAGGGGCTGGCCACACCCAGCGTGATGACGGACTGGTAGGCCGTGCGTGCATCGGCAAAGTACTGCGTATAAGCGGTAGTACTCAGCGTCGGATCGGCCTCCACCAGGGCTGCCTGTTTGTGCAGACTCCGGCCCTTGTAATACAGGGCACTGTCGGCGCGATTGCTGGTGCTGGCCACCTTGCCGAACTCGGTGATGGCCGTGTTGAAGCCCGTCATTGCCGTAGCGCCAGCGGTAACAGGGTCGTAAGACGCACTATTGGGGTCAAGCGCATCACCCGCCGCGTCATAGTAAGTCTTGGCGTACTGATACTGCGCATCGTCCGACCAGCTGCTGGTGATATCGGCGATCAACAACTGATAGGTCGACCTGGCATTGGCATAATCCGCCGGCGCCTGCTCATGGTAGCTCCGACCCGTGAAGTACAGGGCATTGTCATAGAACACACTGGTATTCTGTACGGTCGCATAACGGGTGCGTGCATCCACAAAACGTTGCGCAGTCGTTGTCGTGCTAGAGAGCGCCGGATCACGATTGAGCAGCGTTGCCTGGTCCTGGTAGGTGCGGCCGAGATAGTAGTTGGTCTGATCCACCAGGCCCGACGTCGGATAGGTACTGTTGACCGCTGCCAGCTGAGTGATCGCCGTGTCATAAAGGCCATAGGCGTCTGCCGGCACGGTGCTCAGCCCCCCCGCGTCGTAGTAGGTGCGAGCCGAATAAAAGGCGGCATCCACGGCCCAGCTGCCGGTGGTAGACACCAGGCTGTAGGCACTACGCGCTGCATCGAAATTATTCAGGGCCTGCTGGGAACGACCCAAACGGTACTGGGACTCATCACTGTACGTACCATTGGGAAACTCGGTCAGCCCCTGCGAAAACAAGCTCGCCGCACTTGTATAATCGCCGATCTGATAGGCCGCCATGGCATCCTGATAGAGCTGCACCTCCCGGCTGGTCCCACCCCCGCCACCGCCACCACCTCCACAAGCGGACAGCAGGAGTAAAACCAGCAGGAGGGCCAAATACCGCCCACCGCTAAACAGGGATTGAATGGAAATTTCGGAAACATGCTTCGATACTGCGTGACGACTTGTCATTGCCAGATTACCTCTGTTCATCATTACAAATAGTGCCTATTAGTAGTTATTAACCCGGCAATTAAGACTGTCGGGTTAACAGTGCGGCACACGGATGTGCCGCCATTGGCGCAAGCCAATGCAAGCCCGTGAAATACAAGCAACTTCACACAGTTACGCCCGTATTTAATGGCCAGGTTAATAGTGTCTGCGGCCACAGCCCGGCCTTGCCGGCTACCTGCCACACCCGAGCCTCAAAATAGCAACTGTTGATTTTCATAATAAATCTCCGATTTCTTCAGCCTCAGACATATCTGGCTGAGTTTGAGCCCTTGAACTCAAGCCGCCACAATTAACCGGGTACTCCCTCACTGCGGGAGAGTATCGTCTTCATAAAGGAAACCTGTAGCCATAACTGACGATCAATCAACCAGTTATCAGCGCCCACGGCCCACGCACCCATCGGCGATTTGAGGATAACGCCCCAAGCTGAATTCAAACTGAAAATCTGCCGGTTTTGAGAGAATGTGCTGGCCCGAGCCAGAACGCCTCTGCCGTGAGGGTAGAAACCAGGGGCGAGCACCCCAAGGCCACGGGGAACAAATGAAGACACCCATCAATCAATTGCGCCAATGCCTATGACCGACCACCAGCACTGGCATATCTGACGCCTGATAACCTCAATATCTGGCCACAACAAGGAAAGGGATTTAACACTCTGTCACTGGATCGTGTTATTTTCGATGTCCACGGGACAAACACAGGAATGAAAAAAGGCGAATACCTCAACGTCAGCCACAGTGGCACAATTCCCGCGTCAAGCACCATTGACAGCGAAACCTGGGTTTACACCTACGACGCTAACGGTAATGTTGATGCCATCGACACAACCACCGGTATAACGATCTATGGCTATGACGCACTGGACCGGCTCACTGGTGACGATCGGCCCACACAAGCCGCTGACACCCTGAATTATGACCGCAACGGTAATCGCACCAATATCACCAACGGTGTCACCAGTATGGCCAGCAGCTACCTGCCCAACAGTAATCAGCTCGACACCCTGAGTGATGGAATCATAGGTCACGACCTTGCCGGTAATCGCACCAGCGACCAAAATGGCAATCGCACCCTCGAATACAACAATGCCGGACGCCTGTTCAGGGTCTACGAAGGCGAAACGCTCATTGCCACCTACACCTACAACTATCAGGGGCAACGTACCCGCAAAGTGACGGCTACTGGCACCACCGTGTACCACTATGATATTAACGGCAGTCTCATCAGTGAGACCGATGAGTTGGGTGTGCCGATTAAGGATATAGTGTATCGCGCTACTGTCCCGGTTGCGCAGATTGATGTGGGCCTGACTACAGAGTCCATTACGTATTTGCATACGGATCATTTGGGTACACCGCGTCGTGGTACGGACGAGAATGGTATTGTGGTGTGGACATGGGACAGTGATGCGTTTGGTGCAACGGCTGCGAATGATGACCCGGATGGGGATGGTGTGAACACCGTCATCAACCTGCGGTTTCCGGGACAGTATTATGATGAAGAGACTAGGCTTCACTACAACTACTTCCGGTACTACGACCCATCAACTGGCAGGTACATCACCAGTGATCCGATTGGGCTGGCCGGTGGGCTTAATACCTATAGTTACGCACTGAATAATCCGCTGTACTGGATTGATCCGGATGGCTTGAATGCTGCGGTCGGTGTTGGCGTTAGTGTTGGTCTTTGTGCAAGATTTCCAAGGGCATGCGGTGCAGCTGCAGGAACAGTGATATGCGCTATCACTGGGATGTGTAATGAAGCGGCTGATGAGGGTGATAATGATTCAAAACAGTGTGAGGATGATTCAGATCAATCTCAACGAGGGAACCCATATGATGGTGAACCAGGTACATGGAGTGAACATCCTCATGGAAAACAAGACCGACTCTATGGGCCAGATGGTACTCCGGCAGTTGACATAGATTACGGTCACGACCATGGTCAAGGTTCACCTCATTCTCATAATTGGGATAATGGTGTTCGTGGGCCAGGTGTACCAGTATCAGTTCCTTCTAGATGAAAATGTTATCCATTAGGCCTATAAAATGATGTCAGATTCTAGTATGTCTAAGAATATACAGATTCCCGATCTCCACGACTGGGAAATTTTTGGTATTAGTATAAATCGTTTTAATAAAACAGCCGAAATCATATTGCATTTTCCGGACAAAGGGAGTGATGCAATTTTGCGACTTGAAGGCGTACAAAAATTCTTTCTTTCAGGATTGATGATTCAGAACGTTATTTTGGATGTGCTGATATTCGAGAAAGCTAGTAATTCAGATTATTTCATGCGTAGTTGTCAGCTATTAAGAATTAAACCTTCGGACTTTGAGCAAGAAGTAGAACAAAAGATTTTGTATGTCGAGCCAACAGTTGGTGCAGAGTTGGCATGTTGCTTTTCTCATTTCAAATTTGTTGAATGAAATAAACAGCC
>DROS01000084.1 GCA_011321815.1 Gammaproteobacteria bacterium | reverse complement strand
TTCCTGTGGTGTTTCGCGGCACCAACAGTAGGCGCTTTAGGCGACGCCGCAGCGGAACACCACAGGAGCGCCCGAAGGGTTGGTCTGTCAGCGTCCATGGCGGCGTTGCTCCTCTTGCAAAGGACGACGGCCATTCGCTGCGAGGTGCGCCTTGCCCTGAACGCTGACAGACCAACTGAATCCCAATTTATTACCTTGAAAGAGTACTAGAAAACCTGATTGAGCGATAACTGGACAGCAAGATATCGCGCCCGATTAATATCCAGCTTGTCACTGGCCAATTCAATGCGCACTCCACGCCCCTGATATCGCAAACTCAGTGCTTTGACTGTTGTGTTGTAGAGACTTTGAAAACAGTGAGTCCGGTTGTAACACCATTCTGCACCGGTACTTGCAAATCGCGCGACCTTATAGTCCTGCAATTCGGCTAATAACCCTACACTGGGCGACCACTGATACTTGGCCGTAACAAATATTTTCCGTGGCAGGGTTTGGGTAAAGTTTTTATTTGACCCAAAGCCGGAGACAGCCGGCTCGTAACGGACATAACCTTCATCATCAAATGTTTTGGTATTCGACGAGGCTACTACGGTTGTGAAGGGCGCATTATCCCAAAACATTTTTCCAACAAGATCAACGATCTCGAGTTGCGCTGTAAAATATTTATTGGGTTGCCAGCCAATATTGAGATCCAGACTATAGCCATTGCCATTTGGTGCATCCACGTCCCGTTCAAAAAGTATATCGCGAGAATAAAAGTAGTCAGCATCAAACTGGAAATCATAATTATTTTCAGCCGTTACCCTGGCGCTCCCCTGAATGGAACCATCAGTAAACGCCTTGCCTTGCAGGTATGATGCAGCCAATCCAACATTAATACGGGAAGAAAACCTATGCTTGTATGCCAAACGTAAACCGCGGCTGTAATTATGTTTTGCCTTTATACGCAATTCATATTCTCTACCCACCTCAAGCGGTAAACGATTCTCAGCGAGATAAATTAATTCTGCTGTTTCCGATGAGAACGCCAGCTGATAGTCAAAGCGCTTCAGAAAGCCAAACTGCCAACTACCCCACCGAAACCCCACTTCTGCCTTGTTATAGGTAAAGGCCTTATTCCCCCCCTTGAACGGAACCTGCTGCTCACCCAGCATAAACTCAAGGGCAACCGGCTCGCTGTACGAAACACTTTTAACAACCATATATGGCCCATATTCATCCGCACCGACATAACCCGAAGACATAACCAGCATTAATAATAAAATTAATCGAAAACACATGTTGCATTGATTCTATTCAGAAAAAAGGGCGGCCAACTGGCCGCCCAAAATATTGTTAAGGGACGGTTTATTTACAAAATTTCAAAAGTGCCGTCACTATAGGTGATTTTCGCCAAACCATTACTCATCCGCGAAATTGCCGCATAGCTTTTACCATTAAAGATCACGTCACCCTCCAGTGTCTCAAGGTTCCCATCAAAGACCATGCTGACACCATCCTGATTGGTAATGGTCACCTCGCCCACACCCACTACACCGTCTGTGGAAACTGACAGGTCGTCACCCCTGATCACAATCCGGCGTCCGCTAAAAGTAATGGTCGTGGTCGATGTACCCACTTCGAAATCTGTCCCGGCGCCAGTGACGTTAACATAGGCTCTTGGCAACCCGGCCAATTCCATAACAAAATCCAGACCGATTTTGGGAACCGCCGATTCCAGCATTCCGGTAATTGCCAGGAATTCAATATTGGGAATGTTAAATGTAAAACGGGCGGCAGAACTGTTGCCCGCAGTATCATTGATATCGCCTCTCATTATCAAAGTACCGGGTACAATTCCGCTAAAATCATCGGGTGCATTCGTAATGGCGCCAGTATTAATAAACTCGGATAATACTTTGCCCGCAAAGGTCATTTCGACATCCAGCGGCATACCGAACTGATCCTGTTTCTGTGTCAGCGTTATGTCCAGGTCAGTCGCCCCTTTCAAAATACTGGGCATGGCAGCGCTACGCTGCTCGATAGCCACCCAGTCAACAACATACTCCGATGCCAGATTAAGAGTAAGTTGCCCGCTGTTGATATAGGCATCTGTTGCAGCGCTTTCAAAACTGGCCGACATCATCTCGATAGTAATGCTTGATCCCGTTACAAACACTGCACCATCTGCCGGCAAACGCACTTTCATATTGACGGTAATACCATTAATAACGCCATCAGTAATGGTAACAACATCGCCGGACTGTGTGATGGTACCCGCTGTAAATTGCGGACCTGTCGGCGACCCTATTTCGTAGTCAACGAGATTCGTGGAAGTATTTCTGCCATGGAAACGCATCTCTATTGCCCCAGCAGAAGCATAAAATGCCGGGCCAATCAGAAACTCAATACTGAGGTTGGCAACACCTGCTACCAACTCTGTCTGTTCTTTAAAGGCCGTACTGCTGGCGCTGGTCCCTTCTATAAAAGCCGTACCCCAGGTGCGAACATCACCAACAAAGGCTTTGACTTTGGCCAATGTGGCGGCATCCGCAGTGTCGCCGGGCACCGGATCAACGCTACCACCACCAGTGACCTCATCAACATCATCCTGCAACGCAACGAGAGTTCCTGAAATATCAGCTATGTTGCCCTGACCAAGCACGTCTGATGCGCCATCAATGATTTCCTGCAACGAAATAGTGCTGCCATCCGTTGCGGTCCCAGTGTCATCAGCAACAATGGCGCCACCATCGAAATCGAACGACCGCGTCAGAGTATCCAGAGCACCATTTATATCCGGGCGTCCCCCCGTCGTATCCGCATCTGCCAATACAGCAGCCGAAACTGCGGCATACACAACTTCCGCCGGCTCCCCTTTGCCAACAGCATCAGGGTCCGTAATATCCACGGGGCGAGTATTAAGAACGTCAATACGCATCAGGCTGGACACCTCGGAATTGGCTTTATAAATCCCGCTGGGCGTCAAAGAACCTGTATCCAGGGCACGGCTCGCCGTTGGGCTGACGACGGCCAAGGCATAATTAGCAGCCAGATTGGTATATGGCGTAATGTTGACGTTGATAGTTTCATCGGCAACGGCCTCCGCCACCAGCGCCATCATGTTCAGACTGCCCGGCTTGTACCACTCACCAAAATCAACAACATTGGGAGTAAGGCTGAACACATCCTCAAGCTCATCCGTCCGCGCGCCACAGCCCGCCGGCACATCACATTTCATTTGCGTATTCGCATCAGCGCTTACGGTGACCCTGATGGGGCCACCGGAATAAGAATTCACCATAAGGGAATAATACCCATCAGCGTCGGTCGTCGCGCTGCCCACCTGCGCAAGAACGCTGCCATCAGCTTTTAATTCTTCGGCCACCACATTGCCGAGATTGATAATACCTTTCGCAGCGGCGCCCTCTAGAGTGACGCCATTAACGGAGGAATCGGGATTACTTCCGCCTCCATCGCTACAACCACCCAGTACAATGATGGTAACTCCTATAAACCCACTCAATATTGTCCTTACATCCATGATTCTACTCCTTGATATGTACTCTAAACGCTCCAGCGCCCTAAAAGTCTCCAACAAAATTAAATATACGCCTTATTAATCATATTTTTTATAGGGAATAACGTAATATAGTCACACACTCCATCAACTATTCAAAATAACAATGTGATATAAAAAAGGCCGCTTTGGGCGGCCTTTTTTATATCACATTGTTATTTTGAATTGCTTCAGGCAAGCATCGCGCCCTTCATTTTCTTCATCGCATTAACTTCCAGTTGACGGATGCGTTCTGCGGAAACACCGTATTTGTCGGCAAGATCATGCAAAGTCGCCTTTTTCTCAGATAACCAGCGGCTTTTTACAATATCCTGACTACGCTCATCCAAATCGCCCAATGCGCCGGCCAACAACTCGCTGTTATGCTCTTCCCAGTTTTCCGCCTCCAATTGTGCGGCAGGCTCCATGCTCATGTCTTGCAGGTAACCCGCAGGAGCAGGTTTAAAATCACTGTCATCATCGGCGCCATAACCATCAAAAGCGGTATCCTGTCCGCTCATGCGCTCTTCCATCTGACGCACGGTGGTTTCAGACACGTCCAGCTCTTTGGCAACGTGCTCAACTTCGGCCTGAGTAAACCAGCCAAGACGTTTTTTATTTTTGCGCAAATTGAAAAATAATTTGCGTTGCGCCTTGGTGGTGGCCAGCTTGACCACGCGCCAGTTGCGCAGAATGTATTCATGTATCTCGGCACGAATCCAATGCACAGCGAAGGAGACCAGCCGCACATTGTGATCGGGATCAAAGCGCTTAACCGCCTTCATCAGACCAATATTGCCTTCCTGAATCAGATCTGCCTGCGCCAGCCCATAGCCGCTGTAGCCCTTGGCCACATGAATGACAAAACGCAAATGTGACATAACCAGCCGCCGTGCAGCATTGAGGTCACCCTCGTCACGCAGACGGGTGGCCAAATCACGCTCCTCTTCCATGCTAAGCATAGGCACCTGCGCTGCGGCCGAAATATAGGCCTCAAGACTGCCGGTGGGGACGGCAAGGTCAGCTGTCAAGTTTCTGTTCATAAGTTCTCCTTCCTCTCTGTACCTATCATTTTAGCAATCAGGTGGTGAGAGTGCCAAGTCGAATTAAAGTTCCCTGATGTTACCGGTTTGCGGCGCCTTCCAATTGCCCGAGCAGACAGACAGCAACGGGGCACAAATTTTAGTCAACAAACGATAAGAATCAAGAAGGCTCAATGGCTTGCAGGTGTTTTCCCACTGCCAGCCAGGAACCCAGCAGGCCCAAAGCAACACCACTCCCCAGCAAAACCATCACCGTTTCCAGGTCCAACCCCCCCAGCGAAAACTCGCTGTTGTACAAAAAAGACAGCTGGTTTACCGGGGCGCGGAGCAAACCCAGCAATATCGCCACCAACAACCAGGCCAACACGGCCCCCATCAATCCGTACCAAAATCCCGTATAAAGGAAGGGACGCCGGATAAAGGCATTGGTAGCACCAATAAGTTTGGTGACAACAATTTCCTGGCGGCGGCTGAGAATAGTCAGCCGGATGGTATTACCCACCACCAACAGGATCGCCAGCGCCAACAAGCCGCCCAACAACAGTACACCACGCTTTCCTACCTCAATAATACCGCTGAGGCGGCGCACCCATTCCATGTCCAGCTGCGCCAGATCCACCGGCTCCAGTTTTTGTACCCTGCCCAGCAACAATTCCATTTGCGCGGGCTTTGCCGCCTCGGCCGTGGGCCGCAGCACCAGCACCGCAGGCAGAGGATTTTCATCCAGCGAATCCAGCGCTTCACCAAAACCCGACAACTCACGAAATTCCGCCAATGCCTGCTCACGGGAAATATAACGCACCTCAGCTACGCCATCCCAGCGACGCAATTCTCCCGCCAGCGACTGAATGCGTTTTTCCGGGACGTCCTGTTTAAGAAACAGTGACATCTGTGCAGTGCCCTCCCATCCTGTGGAAAGTTGCTGCACGTTTTGTAACAGCACATGCAAACCGGCCGGCAGGGCCAGGGCGATGCCGATTACCGCCGCCGTCATCAGCGTCGCCCACGGCGTGCGCCATAATGCGCCAAGGGATGATACCAACACCCACAGGTGATGGGTAAAGTAAGCACTTACCTTTCCCCGCGGCTGACCCAAACGCGGCCGGTCTTCAGTATCGGTCTTTTTAACCCTGGTCCGTTTCATCGGATTTCAGGAAAGCCCAACCGCGGCCATCATCCCGACGCAACCCGGACTCCGGTACCCACCGGAGCGACAGAAAAGTAATGCGCTTTTTTTTGCGTTCATCTTTTGTTACTTCTTTTATTGCTTCTGTGCCTGCAATTCTGCCGTCTGCCCGTCCCGCTCCAGCCTGCCCTGCTTGAGAATAAGCAAACGATGATCCAACTGCGCAATCAAATCGTGATCATGGGTGGCAACCAGCACTGTCACCCCCACCTGGTTGAACTGCTCGAACAGCCCCATAATCTCCCGGGACAACTCCGGGTCCAGATTGCCCGTAGGCTCATCGGCCAGCAACAGCGGCGGACGATTCACCACCGCACGGGCGATGCCCACACGCTGTTGCTCACCACCGGAAAGCGTAACCGGCATCAACCGCTCCTTACCCAGTAATCCCACCTTGTCCAGCGCCGCACGTACCCGGCGCCCCACCTCATTCTGGTGATAGCCGGCGATAATCAACGGCAACGCCACATTATCAAACACTGTGCGGTCATAAAGCAGATTGTGACTCTGAAACACCACACCGATTTTGCGGCGCAACGCGGGGATGTGGCGATTCTTCAGCCGGGTAAGGTTTTGTCCATCAATGATCACATTGCCACGCGAAGCCCGCTCGATGCACGCGATCAATTTCAACAGGCTGCTCTTGCCTGCCCCGGAATGCCCGGTGAGAAAAGCCATTTCCCCCGGCGCCAGATGAAAACTCACACCGGACAAAGCCTCATGGCCACCGGCGTAGCGTTTGTTGACATTATCGAATTTTATCATTGGCCTTTGAACGTTGAGCCTGCCCCGCATTTTAAAACACCAGCCTACTCACCTTCCCGTATCAATAATGCATCCACAAACTCATCGGCATTAAACGGTCGCAGGTCGTCGATACCTTCACCCACACCAATAAAACGGATGGGCAGGCCGAGGCGTTTGGCGACGGCGAAGATGACGCCCCCCTTGGCAGTGCCATCGAGTTTGGTCAGCGTAATGCCCGATACGCCCACGGCATCGCGGAACTGCTCGGCCTGCACCACGGCATTTTGACCAATGCCTGCATCCAGCACCAGCATCACTTCATGGGGGGCAGTGTCATCCAGTTTGGTAATGACGCGTTTGACCTTTTTCAGCTCTTCCATGAGGTTGGACTGGGTGTGCAAACGGCCAGCAGTGTCCGCAATGAGTACGTCGATACCCTTGGACCTGGCCGATTGCACGGCATCAAAGATTACAGAAGCAGAATCCGCACCGCTGTGTTGGGCCACCACAGCGACTTCGTTGCGGCGCCCCCATTCCTGCAATTGTTCCACGGCAGCTGCACGAAAGGTGTCACCCGCCGCCAGCATTACGGACTTACCCTCATTCTGGAACTTCTTCGCCAGCTTGCCGATTGTCGTTGTTTTACCAGCACCATTAATCCCCACCATGAGTATCACAAAAGGCTTGGCACTGATGTCAATGTCCAACGGCTGGGTGGAGGGCGCAAGAATAGCAGCCATATCTTCGCGCAGAGCCGCAAACAAGGTATCGGCATCAGCCAGTTGCTTGCGCTGAATACGGCCAGTGAGGTCAACAATGATCTCTTTTGTTGCCTCCACGCCCACATCCGAAGTAAGCAACAGGGTTTCAATTTCGTCCAGTACATCGTCGTCGATGGCTTTTTTGCCCAGCACCAGATCGGCCAGACCATCGGTAATACCACCGCGGGTGCGACTGAGGCCAGCCTTGAGGCGGGCAAACAGCCCCTTTTTTTTCTCAGGCGGCGTATCGGGTTGTGATTCCATCAGCGCAGACTGAGGCCCGTCAGTGGCAGCGGTTTCGGTCAGCGACACCTCCGTTGCAGGAGTGGGTTTATTTTTTTTGAAACCAAACATGAATTTTTGCGGTCACAGCTGCTGGTAATTGGGTAGACTATCCTACCATTTGCGGGCGTGGGTCGTCAGCTGCGTTAAAAACCATCGACCACTGTGATTGTTGAAACAATAAAAACGACGAGAGGCTTATGATTCCTTTAATAAAAATTTCCGCTGCGGCACTTGCGGCTGCGGCACTCACGGGCTGCGCCACCGGCCTTGCCAAAAACAGCGGCACCGAAATTCCGGCACCGGCTGCTGCATCCGCCAATGTAGAAAAAACCGGGCATATCACCACCGTCGGCGACGTACACGAATACCGGCTCGCCAACGGGCTGAAAATCCTCATTAAAGAAGATCACCGCGCACCCATCGTCGTCTCGCAAATCTGGTACAAAACCGGTGCCAGCTATGAGTCCAACGGCACCACTGGCGTCGCTCACGTGCTGGAGCACATGATGTTCAAAGGCACCAAAACGCTCGGCCCCAATGAGTTCTCACGTATCATTGCCGCCAACGGCGGGCGCGAAAACGCCTTCACCGGACAGGATTACACTGCTTATTTCCAACAACTGGAAAAGAGCCGCCTGCCCATCAGCTTTGGGCTGGAGGCCGACCGCATGGCCAATCTCAATTTGCGCGCCGAGGACTTTGCCAAAGAAGTGAAAGTGGTAATGGAAGAACGCCGCATGCGCACCGAAGACAAGCCACGCTCGCTGACTTACGAACACTTCGCCGCCACGGCTTTCGTCAACAGCCCCTATCATCACCCCATCATCGGCTGGATGAACGACCTGGAAAACATGAACGTAGATGACATGCGCAACTGGTATAAAAACTGGTATGCGCCCAACAATGCCATACTGGTGGTCGCCGGTGATGTTGATGCAAAGGAAGTATTTGAGCTGGCGAAAAAAACCTACGGTAAAGTAAAACCCCGTCCCATTCCCACAGTGAAGCCACAAGTAGAATTTGAACAAAAGGGAATTAAACGTATTGTGGTGAAAGCCCCCGCACAGGTGCCCTATATGATCATGGGTTACAAAGTACCCGTGGTGGCCACCGCCAAAACCGACTGGGAACCCTATGCCCTGGAAATGCTGGCCAGCATACTCGATGCTGGCGAAAGCTCACGCTTTGCCAAAGAACTGGTGCGTGGCCAGCAAATCGCTACCAGCGTCGGCGCCGGTTACGATATTTATGCCCGCCTCGATGACTTATTGATATTCGATGGCACCCCCGCCAAAGGTAAAACCGTTGAAGAACTGGAAAATGCCATACGCGCGCAAATCAAAAAAATCAAAACCGAACAGGTAAGTCAGGCAGAGCTGGATCGTATCAAAGCACAAGTTGTGGCCAGCAAAGTGTACGAAAAAGACTCTGTTTTTTATCAGGCCATGCAGATTGGCACCCTGGCCACGGTGGGACTCGACTGGCAACTGATGGACCAGTTCGTGGAGCGCCTGCGGGCGGTCACACCGGAACAGGTGCAGGCCGTAGCGAAAAAATATCTAATTGATGATCATTTGACCGTGGCTGTACTGGACCCACAATCCGCACCCGTCGCAGCAAACGGAGGCCACTCCCATGCCCATTAATTCAAAAAGCCTGAACCTGAATATGAAAAACAATACATTATTTTCCCGACTGTTGACCGGCGGCATCCTGCTTTTCGCTGCACTGACCGGCGCCACCGTCAGCGCCAACCCTGACATTGAACACTGGCGCACGACAAACGGTGTACGTGTCTATTTTGTACCCGCGCCTGAACTGCCCATCGTTGACATACGCATTATTTTCAATGCTGGCGCGGCGCGCGACGAAGACAACCCAGGGCAGGCCATACTCACCAATGGCCTGTTGGCCGAAGGCGCGGGCGGCTTGTCTGCCGACCAACTGGCCGAACAATTTGAATCCATTGGTGCACGCTTTGGCAACAGTACGCAACGCGACATGGCCATACTCAGCCTGCGCACCCTGGCAGAGAAAAAGGTATTCGACAGCGCAGTGGGCACGCTGACCACCATTCTCACCCAGCCGGACTTTCCCAAAACCGCTTTTGAGCGTGAACGCCGCCGCCTGTTGACCACACTCAAGCGGAACAAACAATCGCCCGGCAAACTGGCCGATGAGGCTTTTTTTAATGCCGTTTACGCGAAACACCCTTACCACAACCAACCCACCGGTACAGAGGCCGGTATCAACGGGCTGAACACAGCAAAACTCAAGGCCTTTTACGATAAGTATTATGTGGGCCGTAACGCCGTGTTGGCCATCGTTGGTGATTTGTCCCGCGCCGACGCCGGAAAACTCGCTGAAACCCTGATGGGTAAACTGCCGGAAGGTGAGCCTGCGGGTAACCTGCCACCGGTGGAAGCGCTTGCGGAGGGTAAGGAAATTCGCATCAACCACCCTTCGGCACAAACGCATATTCTGGTAGGCCAGCCAGGCATGAAACGCGGCGACCCTGACTACTTTGCGTTATACGTAGGCAATCACATACTGGGTGGCAGCGGTCTGGTGGCGCGTCTTTCCAATGAAATACGTGAAAAACGCGGACTGGCCTACAGCAGCTACAGTTACTTTGTCCCCATGCAACAAAATGGCCCCTACACCATTGGCCTGCAAACCAAAAATGAATCTGCCGACGAAGCCCTGAAAGTGCTGCGCGAAACCATCGGCACATTCATCAAAGAAGGGCCCACGGCGGAAGAGCTGGACGCCTCGAAGAAAAATATCACCGGCGGTTTTCCGTTGCGCATCTCCAGCAACAAAAAAATCATCGACTACATTGGTATGATCGGTTTTTACCAATTACCCATGGACTACCTCGATACCTTTAATGAGCGAGTGCAGGCAGTCACCCTCGAAGATATCAAAAAGGCCTTTCAGAAACGCATCCATCTGGACAGGATGATTACAGTGATGGTAGGCGGCAACGTCAATCCCGTGAGCAAAAAATAAGTCTCACCATGGCGGCAACTGATGCTGTGGAGATTACATACGCGGTCAATAACAAGCCCAGTGCCGATGAGTTTATCGGCTTGCTTGTTTCCTCCACACTGGCCGAGCGCCGGCCAGTGGAGGACCGTGCCTGCATTGAAGGCATGCTGAAAAATGCCAACCTCATAATCACGGCACATGATGAAAACAAACTGGTGGGTATAGCACGCTCGATAACCGACTTTCATTATGCCTGCTATTTATCCGATATTGCGGTCGACAAGACATACCAAAACAACGGCATCGGCAAGCAACTCATTGCGCATACCCAACAACAATTAGGTACACGCTGCAAATTGATTTTGCTCTCCGCACCAGATGCCGCAGACTATTACCCAAAAATCGGCTTCAGCCAGCATCCACGCGCCTGGGTATTGGCCGAAAGTCAATGATTAAAATAAAAGAGCACTGACACCATGACTCAAATTCAATTACAAATTCTCGACCCACGCATAGGCAGGGAAATCGAATTGCCGCATTACGCCACCGATGGCTCTGCCGGTATGGATCTGCGTGCCTGCATTGATGACGCCCTTGAAATAAAACCCGGTGAAACGCATTTGATTCCCACCGGTATTGCCATTCACATTGGCGACCCCAAGTTAGCCGCTGTGTTGTTACCGCGCTCAGGTCTGGGCCACAAACACGGCATTGTGCTGGGTAACCTCACGGGACTCATTGACTCAGACTATCAGGGACAACTGTTTGTTTCCTGCTGGAACCGTAGCAACAAAGCCTTCACCCTCAATCCGGGTGAGCGTATGGCGCAAATGGTGTTTGTGCCTGTCGTACAAGCCAGCTTTGAAATTGTGGACAGCTTTGATGAAAGTGATCGTGGTGAAGGCGGGTTTGGACACACAGGGCAACACTGACCCTGAAAAAATACGTTGCTTCAAAAAAACATGAAGCAACGTATTGCGCTTGTTTGCTATGCGCTTGCGGTTTCCTTTGGGCGGGCGTGCAATCCACATTCCTTGCTTTCCGGGTTTTCCCACCACCAGCGTCCGGCACGGATATCCTCTTTTTCGGCAATGGCCCGCGTACACGGGGCACAACCAATGCTAGGGTATCCCTTTGTATGCAGCTCATTAAAGGGCACGTCATTCTCACGGATGTAGGCCCAGACCTCTTGCTCACTCCAGTCCAGCAGGGGATTGAACTTGGGAATACCATGCGCCTCATCCCACTCCATACGTTGCATATCGCTACGGGTTACCGATTGCTCTCTGCGCAGCCCGGTGATCCAGGCCTCGCGAGTGGACAGGGCCCGTTTCAGCGGCGCCAGTTTTCGTATGGCACAGCATTGCTTGCGTTGCTCGACCCCATTGTAAAAAGCATTGGGGCCTTGTGTCTGTACGTATTCTGCAAGCACGGAGCAATCCGGCGCATAGACCTCTACCACCGGGCCATAACGCTCATACGTTTTTTGCATCAGCTCATAGGTTTCCGCTGGCAGACGACCGGTATCCAGAGTAAATACATCAATTTCCGGCGCGTGTTTGCTGATGACGTCCAGCAGTAGCATGTCTTCAATACTGAAGCTGCTGGCCAACGCGGCCGGCGCATAGTCCCGTTGAATATTATTCAACAAAGAGATGACTGATTTTACTTTTTTATCCACCGACATTTCCTTTCTCCTTAATCAAACATTACCTGAGCAGACGGCACTGCTAAGCAGGCACCTGCAATTTTTCTTCGCCCAGCGCCACCAATTGTGTGACTTCGGGCAGCGATGCCTGCACATCCAGTTGTATATCCACCGACTCACAGGCTCTCGCCACTAACACAGTCCACAAGTCCTGTGCATTTGCCAGTTTTTCAAAACGGGCATCATCAAAGTCCGCGCGTAATTTTTGTATTTCCTCACTAAACACGGTGAGCGATTCGGCAATATGCTGTGTCGGGTCTGCCTGTTTTGCAATTTTCCCGGCAAGCTCGCCCAAATCGTCCGGTAAAACATTTTCGCCTCCGGCATGCAACAATGCCTGCGCCACCAGGCGCGCAATAGCTTCCGAGCAATCCAACGCCTGACTTTCTTTTTTCGCCAGCTGAAACACCTGCCGGTATTCCCGCTCATGCGCTGCCTCGGAGAAATTTGCCGACACCACATCATGCTTTGCGCCCATGCATTCACCACCACCCAGTGCCAGTACGCGGAAGTCTTCTGTCTCGCCAAAATCCTTTGACAACCAATCACTGTCCGGACCACTAATCACCGTTAGATCCTGTAACAGCTTGGTGAAATAATCCTCTTCCTGACGCTGCGCCCAGGCGCGGAAACTTTCTTCAGCCTGACGTGTGCTTTCATATTCACGACTGACACGTTTCACCGCTGCGGGTGCCATGCGTACAGGGACTTCAGGGCCGCGTACGGCAATTTCACCTTCATTGCGGCCATCACCACCAAAATGTAACCGATAATGCGGAATCAATTTTCCGTTGATACGGCGGCCTTCACCGTGCATGCCGATATCGCCCACGTAAGGTTGTGCACAGCCGTTGTGGCAGCCACTGACCCGAATACGCAGATCACTGTCACCGCCATTCAATTCCGGACATACCAGCCGCGAGGCTGTAATACCCAGGCGGCATGTCCAGGTACCGGGGCAGGCCACTACGTCATCACCCGCAGCAGGCGCACTGAGCTCCAGCAGGCGCAAACCATCTTTCACCGCCTGCAACCCTTCTTGTGGAATGTTCAGCAACATCAGGTTCTGATCCTGGGTAACACGCATTTCCACCGCATCGTATTGCTCTGCCAGCGCTGTCAGGCCACGCATTTGCGTCACCCCCAGATCCCCCAGAGGCAGGCTCACCGGATATACATAAAGCCCGGCTTGCCGTTGTTGCAGTGCATCGCGCGGCGCGCCTGTGGCGGAAATTCTGGATTTTGCCGATTCGTCTGCTACGACCCAGTTTGCCGCCGGCAAAGCATCGCTGGCATATACCTGTTGCGTGCGTTGCAATTCTTCGCGGTATTTTTCAACAAACTCCGCTTCGCCCAATTTCTCCAGCAAAAACTTCAACCGTGCCCGGGCACGACGCTTGCGATCAGAATAACGATGATGCAATGCCAACACGGCTTCAATCACCGGCAGCAATTCCGGTTCTTCGACAAATTCTTCCAGCGTAATGGCCGGGCGCGGTTTGTGGCCAAGACCACCCGCCGCCAATACCTTGTAACCAAATACACCATCACGTTTTACGGCAATAACGGCCAGATCATGAAACAGACCCTGCGCGCAATCCGCTTCACAACCCGAGAAACTCATTTTGAATTTACGCGGCAAATGCTGGGTCAGCGGGTGCCGCAAAAAGCGTTGCGCCACGGCATCCACCACAGGCTGCACGTCGCTATGTTCGCAAGGACACACACCTGCCAGCGGGCAGGCGGTAATATTACGCACAGTGTTGCCGCAGGCCTCGCGTGAGGTCAGGCCATGTTCAGCCAGTTTTTCCAGCGCGTCCGGGGTGTCGCCCAAGGCGATGCTGTGCAACTGAATATCCTGCCGTGTGGTCACACTGGCGATATCCAACTGGGAGTAGCTATCCAGCACATCGGCGACGGCACCCAATTGACTCGCTGACAGCACACCCCCCGGCAATTTGACACGTACCATATTGACGCCTTCCTGGCGCTGACCATAGACGCCCTGCTGCAACCGGAGAGCCTGAAAGCGGGCTTCATCAAGCTCGCCAGCCAAAACATCCTGTACCGCCTGACGGTACTGTGTCAGCTCCGTGTCCTCTATCCAGCCGTCATTTTCTGTCGTCGTCATTTCTCTTTTCTCCTGTAAATCCTGATTCCTGCGTCCAGCCCGCAACGCTCACGCCACCAATCGCACACCAATGACCAACAACAAACTGGCCAACACCGAACGCAACCAGACTTCCGGCACACGGGCACTGAGCCGGCTGCCAATATAAATACCCGGCAACGAGCCAATCAGCAGGCTACCCAGCAAAAACCAATCCACCGTACCCAATTGCCAATGACCAAGGCCGGCAACCGTCGCCAGCGGCACGGCATGAGCGAGGTCCGTACCCACCACCCGTACCGCTTTCATGCGCGGGTAAAGCCAAAACAGCACTGCGGCCCCTAACGCACCCGCGCCCACCGAGGTCAGTGTCACCAGCGCCCCAAGCACTGCGCCGGTCAACACCGTGGCAATCCGGGTTTTGCGTCCCGTTTCGTCATGCGCCAAACCGGTGTCGCTTTGCGCCAGGCGACGCCGGAATATCAAAGCACCAGCACTGACAATCAACGCCAGCCCCAGGGTGGTGGTCATCACATCCTGTGCCGCGCCTGTCTGTAAATCCACCTGCCGTAATGCCAGCAACGTGAACAAGGCAGCGGGTACACTTCCCGACAGCAACCACCGCACAATGCGCCAATCCACCGAATGCTGACGCGCATGTACCCAGACGCCATTGGCCTTGGTTATGGCGGCAAACATCAGGTCGGTACCCACGGCTATGGCAGGGGAGATACCAAAACCAAAAATCAGCAACGGCGTCATTAACGCGCCACCGCCCACTCCGGTGAGTCCGACCAGAACGCCTACGCCAAAGCCTGAAATAATAAAAAAAGCATCCATGAACGCGCATTCCCTTCGAATGTGAGCAAACAGTAACAATCCAGCAATAGGTTGAAAAAGAATAAAAATGTCTTTATAAAGACACTTAGGTTATAAATGAACATCTAGGATGTCTGTCGGACTTAAGGTGAATCTACTGCGAAAAAACCATTTCGGCCCATTTTCTCGATCCTTTTCGTTGAATATGTCCAATATTCGCCTCAAACGATCAAAAAAATGGGCCGAAATGGTTTTCTCTCGCGACGATTCCCTAAGTCCGACAGACTCCTAGCAAGAATGATTATTGACAAAAATTCGGGCATGCACGCCGCAAAACTCCGACGGCACAAGTTGGTGAAGCCAACCCGACAGCAATGGAAACGGCAAAAATCTCTATGAAACTGCATCAATTACGCTGCATCTGCGAAGTCGTAGACCACCACCTTAATGTCACTGAAGCGGCGGCGGCCATGTATACCTCGCAACCCGGTGTGAGCAAACAGATACGTCTGCTGGAAGCAGAACTCGGCGTGCCTGTCTTTGCCCGCGAAGGCAAGCGGCTTACCGCCGTGACCGAGCCCGGCCACGAGATCATCCGCGCCGCACGGCGCATGCTGCGCGAAGCAGAAAATATTGGCCGCATCGGCGCTGACTACAGTGACCAATCCCGCGGTACGCTGACCCTGGCCACCACCCACACCCAGGCGCGTTATGTGTTACCGCCGGTGATCAAACAATTCCGTCAACGTTTTCCTGACGTCACCCTGCAACTGCGGCAGGGCAGCCCAAAACAGATTTGTGACAAAACCCTGCGTGGCGAAGCCGATATCGTTATTGCCACGGAAGCCGTGTCCGCCGCCGACGGGCTCATCACCCTGCCCTGTTACCCTTGGCATCACTGCGTCGTGGTGCCCCCCGACCACCCATTGCTGGAAAAAACCTCGCCACTCACCTTGCAGGATCTGGCCGAACACCCTATTGTCACCTACGATTTTGCCTTTGCCGGGCGCAGCCAGCTCAACAACGCCTTTCAGTCTGCCGGGCTACAGCCCAAGATTGTACTGACCGCACTGGATGCCGATGTCATCAAAACCTACGTGGAACTCGGCCTGGGCATTGGACTGCTGGCCGATGTGGCCTTCGAACCACAGCGTGACAACGGCCTGCGCCGCATTGACATCGCCCACCTGTTTCCGGCCAGTACCACCTGGGTGGGCATCCGCCGTGGCAGCTACCTGCGCCGGTTCATTTTCGAGTTTGTTGAGCTGTTTGCGCCGCACTTAAGCCAGGCAACGCTACGTGCGGCACTTCATGCCGACTAAAAAATAGGGGAATAAAACCACTGTCGCCTTTTGGCGGATGCTGCGCAGGACAATGGCCAAACAAACCTGATATTCTTCAGGGCTTTCTGCTCTACCCACGTATTGTTTAACAACTCAACATAGCGAAACACACCATGACCCAACCCCCCCCACTCGATGCCAGCATTTTTAAAGCCTATGACGTACGCGGTGTCGTCGATAAAACGCTCACCGAAGATGCGGTGTATTGGATCGGCCGCGCCCTGGGTACAGAGGCCGAGGCTCGCGGCGAACAACATATTTATGTCGCACGCGATGGCCGCCTCTCCGGACCAAAATTGATTGCCGCACTGACGCGCGGACTCACCGAGGCCGGACGCGATGTCACCGACCTCGGCATGGCGCCCACACCGGTGCTTTATTACGCCGCTTATGAACTGGGCAGCGGCTCCGGCATCATGATCACCGGCAGCCACAATCCGCCGGAATACAACGGCCTGAAAATGGTACTGGGCGGCACCACTTTATCCGGCCCCGACATTCAGCAACTGCGCAAACGTATTGAATCCGGCGCACTGAGTAAAGGTGCCGGTTCAGTGGACAAGGCTGACGTAGTGGCGCAATACATCAAACGCATCAGCAGTGACGTCAAACTGGCCAAACCCATGAAAGTCATCGTCGATTGCGGCAACGGTGTTGCAGGCGGCGTCGCGCCACAACTATTGCGTGCGCTGGGCTGTGAGGTCAGCGAACTGTTCTGCGAAGTGGACGGTAATTTCCCCAATCACCACCCCGACCCCAGCAAGCCGGAAAACCTGTTGGACCTGAAACAGGCGCTGGCCAGGCAACAAGCCGATATCGGGCTTGCCTTCGATGGCGATGGCGACCGCCTGGGTGTGCTCACGCCCACCGGCCGCGTCATCTGGGCCGACCGGCAGATGATGCTCTACGCACAGGACGTATTGTCACGTAACCCGGGGGCGGAGATTATTTACGACATCAAATGCACCACCAACCTGCACAAAATTATCGAACAAGCTGGCGGCAAAGCCACCATGTGGAAAACCGGCCACAGCTTTGTCAAAGCCAAACTAAAAGAAAGCGGTGCACAACTGGCGGGTGAAATGAGTGGCCATATCTTTTTCAAAGAACGCTGGTATGGCTTCGATGACGCCACCTACACCGCATCACGTCTGTTGGAGATCCTGTCGAAAGACAATCGTCCGGCAGATGAAATCTTCAATACCCTGCCTGACAGTATCAACACACCCGAATTGAACATGGCTACTGAGGAAGGTGAAAACCACCCACTGGTGGAAAAACTGGTTGCAGCGGCTGATTTCCCCAATGCCAAAATCACCACCATTGATGGACTGCGTGTGGATTTTGACGATGGTTTTGGGCTGGTGCGTGCGTCCAACACCACACCCTGTCTGGTATTTCGTTTTGAAGCGACCAATGAAGAAGCATTGGCACGAATTCAGGAGGATTTTCGCAAACTGGTAACACACCAGGCGCCGGGAGCTGAATTGCCATTTTAAAACCACCACAGGGTGGGCATGGGAAACGTGCCCACCCTGGCGCTAATCGCAAAGAACGACCTGTTTGTTTATTCTGTTGTCGTAGCAATGCGGTCAAAAATATTATTGCCTTCCGCGCTGATAAATTTGCGCAAACCCGGGTGCAGTGACTCCGCTGATTTGATTGCTTCACGTACCTGCTGCATATCCACCTCAGCAATCGCGTAGATGACCTTGCTTTGCTTATCCGTCCAATGCCCAATCACCTGGATACCGGTCAAATCAATATTCGCCAGCTGATCCATTTGTTGTGCCACAAGCTGTTCGGTAAAACCGCTTTCATCGGCATCTCCCGAGGCAATAAAATCACGCGAGACGATTTCCACGTAAGAAGCCAGAATACGGTTGATTTCGCTACGCGCACGATTATCAGCAGTGGATGTTTGGAGCGAAAAATCACCCAGCATGGGTGCCGAACCCACCCCCTGAAACCGCCGCCCATCTTTGGATGCGCGAATAACGCTGCCTTCGCTCACCCAGACAGGCACACCATTGGCATCTGCTGCATCATTCAGGTTTGCATTGCTCGCGCAAGCCAGCAAGGCCCAGGTCATACCGACCGCCATACACCAACGCATAGCGACATGTGGCACATTTGAATTTGTCATCACACTGCAATATCTCTTCATTACATACACTCCTCCACCCGGTTCGTAAATTGCGCGAACCTTTAAAACGTCCGCCACCCTCTTTGAGCGTAGCAACAACTTATCACTTACCTGTTCCGCGAGAATACACCATGCGGGATTTTGCTGCATTTATGACCAATCCTGACAGGCCGTCTTCGATGAAGAAATTTACAACAGGAAGCCCGTGGGACCATTAAGCAGGTGGGCGCAATTATTTGCACACCTAGTACTCTTTCAAGGTAATAAATTGGGATTCAGCGTTCCTGTGGTGTTTCGCGGCAAGGCGCAGTGCGCAGGCAATGGTTGTTCCCTTGTCAAGCACTGCACCAACAGTAGGCGCTTTAGGCGACGCCGCAGCGGAACACC
>DROS01000083.1 GCA_011321815.1 Gammaproteobacteria bacterium | reverse complement strand
AGGGTTGGCCTGTCAGCGTCCATGGCGGCGTTGCTCCTCTTGCAAAGGACGACAGCCATTCGCTGCAAGGAGCGCCTTGCCCTGAACGCTGACAGACCAACTGAATCCCAATTTATTACCTTGAAAGAGTACTAGGCGTCTGTCGGACTTAGGGAATCGTCGCGAGAGAAAACCATTTTGAGTCCATTTTTTTGATCGTTTGAGGCGAATATTGGACATATTCAACGAAAAGGATCGGGAAAATGGGCCGAAATGGTTTTTTCGCAGTAGATTCACCCTAAGTCCGACAGACTCCTGGACTTAAAACCCGTTGTTTTCAAGCTGTTGGTCCCAGTACTTGGCCTTCTGTGGATCTTTTTCCAGACCAAACCACCCTTCTCGATAGGCAGCTGCCAGGAACTCCTGCGCCTTAACGTAACCATTGGCTGCCGACTTTTTGTACCACTGCACGGCCTTTTGCTCATCCGTCGCCACCCCGAGCCCACGATGATACATCAGCGCCAGATTAAACTGGGCAGCGGCATCACCCTCACTGGCTAGCGGCTGCCATGCTACCACAGCAGCGGCATAGTCACCCGCCTCAGAAGCCAGCAGCCCGGCATTGTAAGCGTTTTTTCCTTGTGAATGTACAGGAGTGAAGACCATTGCAAACACCAGCATGACCAACAACATTACGGCACGAATAATAAGGTTTTTGCGTTTCATGGAAGCCCTCTCTCATCAGTTGCAGATCCCGGTGAAGCATTTTTGCTTCACTCGATGTATCGGAGCAGTACACAGAAAGCGTGTGACCAGGATCACAACAACAGGGCCTCAAAACAGCTACGGCGAAGCAAGCATCCAGATACCCAGCACGGCAAGGAAACCGGCAAAGGTTTTCTTCAGAACCGATGTCGGCAAACGGTGGGCCAGGGCGGCCCCCAGGGGTGCAAACAACATGCTGGCAGCAGCAATACCGACCAGCGCCGGGCCATACACAAAACCGGCAGAACCCGCGGGCAACTGTGCATTCCCCCACCCCAGCAGCACATAACTCAATGCTCCACTCACGGCGATGGGCAGACCACAGGCAGCCGAAGTGCCCACAGCCTGTTGCATGCGTACTTTACAGGCATCCAGAAAAGGCACCGTCAGAATGCCACCGCCGATGCCCACCAGTGCGGATACGGCACCAATGACACTACCGGCCAAACCCATACCCAGCGAACCGGGCAACCCTCTTTCCGCCGATGCGCCTGCCGACGGGCGCAGGCTCAACAGCATTTGTGCCGCCACCAATAACTCAAATATGCCAAACACTGTTTTGAGTGCTGCCTGCGGCATGGCTGATGCCAGCGTCGCCCCCAACCCGGCCCCCAGCAGAATACCCGGCGTCAGCCGCCAAAACACCGGCCATAAAACACTGCCACGTTGATGATGCGCACGAACAGAGGAAAGAGAGGTAAACACGATAACCGCCAGCGAGGTACCAATGGCCTGTTGCACCATCTGTGAGCCACCAAGACCATCGGCATGCCAGAGCATCACCAGCACCGGTACAATCAATAACCCGCCACCCACACCCAGCAGGCCTGCCATAATGCCGGCAAAGGCTCCCAGCACAGCGTAGGCAATCAACATATCCATTGGTGTTTCAACAACAACCTGCCATCCTCCCTGGCCTTTTTATAATCATGATCAGCATCTGGGTTTTCAAAAAACCCTGGCTTCACCCATCGGCTAAGCGGGCATTTTTTGGAAATGCTTCCGTTAACTTTCTGCACGCACACAAAAGAAATACCACTGGATGCCGGATAACATAACCAAGCATTGCGCCCCTTATTTTGCTGACTGTAACGGCCTGATAACGTCCAACTGACGCGACACCATCCACTCTGGGTGAAAAGCGATTCTGTTGCCCGACAATAACAACTCTTGATGGGCGCGCAAGCGGGTCCGTAAAGTACTGCCTGGCTCAGCCAGTTCGGCAATACAAGCACTGGCAGAAAACGGCTGACCATCGCGCCAGCGGATATTCATGTCAAAACGGCTACCCTGTTGCTGCCACCAATGGTACCACTGTTGATAATCAGCGCTGTTGCGCGTTATCTCTATCATACGCGGTGAGGGCGTTTTTTCGGCAGCCTCACCATTAACGATATTCTCAGGATCAAGCTCCTCAATCATCTCCTCTGGCACCATCACCTGCTCTTTCAGCCCCGCCCCGGTCATTAATTGCAAGGCATCAGCCACTGCAACTTTCAGTGCATCATCATTTTGTTGAAGTACCTTGATCAGCGCAGGAATGACCTGAACATTGCCCAGTACGCCCAATGCCTGTAAAGCCGGAATCGCCATTTCAGGAAAACCAGCCGCACTGTAAATCAGGCCAAGATCAGACAATACACCTTGCATCGCAAGCAGCATCAGCAACTCAGCGGTCGTACTCTCCGCTTTGGCACAGTGGCCACGGGCTAATTCAATGGCACGAGGAGAACCGAGCTTAAGCATTGCACACAGGTTTTCATCACTGACTACCCCGTCTGAATCAAATAGTAGCTGTTCAGTTGCGGGAATAATCTCAGTGGCCCCCATAGCCGCATAAACAAACAGCGCATTATCACGTACATAAGGCGCCGCATTATGTAAACAGGGCCAGATTGATTTAGGATCAGCATCCTGGCGAAACGCAATAACCTGTGCGGACGCACGGGAAACCGCTGGCCGCTGGTGGCTAAGAAACTGAATCAGGGTGGGGGTGATCGCAGGGTGGCCGGCATGGCCTAACGCCATCACAAACACCGGCAGCAGCTCATCATCTGCCTCAGAGAATGCACTCAGTGCTACACGACATCGTTGGTCATCGTTTAATAGCGTCGCCAACGAATAGATGGCGCCCAACAGCTCATCTTCATCACTGGAAGCGATTAACTGCTCAGAACAACGAAAGGCCAGCATACCGCCCAGTTCCAGCGCGTCCAGATGGGCCGCTATGCGTGACTCCAGTTCGACTTCGCCACACCAGCTAAATTCATCCATCGTTATCAGGTTATGATGACGATAGAGTAGATAGCCCAATTCACGGAGATGCAACTCATACAGCTCAGTCAGCGCACTTTCGGTCGGAAAATTTATATTTGCTAATGTTGGCATGGGTGCATGGTGCCTGGGATATATTAGGGCTGATAAAACTGAATTCTGGCCCAGTTGGGCATATCGGGGTAATCCTGCTCACAGGGCAGCTTAAGCCCATCCATAATCGTCAGCAGTGCGATACCCTCCATAAACAAGGCTTTTTCCGTTAAAAAGCCCCAATCCTTCATCGGCAAACGAGCATTTTTTTCTTTGTAGAAGGTTTTCCACTCATCATGTAACGCCAAAACAGCCGCTACTGCCGCCTCACTATCCTGCTCACAGATCGCCTGACACCACACCAGCCGCTGGCTATCATCACCCTCCAGCGCCGCTTCAAAACGATTTAACCACGCCTTGTCACTGGCCTCCAGCTGGCCTTGTTGACGGATCAGGGCAAACAGAAATTGTGCATAACAGAAGTCATCTTCAAACTCATAGTCTTCATTCCAGTCTGCCGGTGAGAGACTGGCAATCTCATTGGCCAATGAAAACTCCCCTGCAATCACTGCATCGAAATACGGGTTAAGTTCGCTGGCTCGGTAGTGGTGGCTTGCTTTGATCTGACCATCTTTAACAAGGGTTAAATAATGTTTTCTTGCAGAAGCGGAAGTGAACAAGCGCTGGAAAAACTGCTTTTTATCCCCATCGGCCATTAAAATACTAATGGCCGCTGCACGGTAGTATTGCCAAACCTCCGCCCAACAGTTGGGGTTAATGGACTCTCCCTTCGCTTGTGCAGCCTGTATTGATTTCTCCAAATGATTAACCTGAAGCATCAGATCACTTTTAAATATTTTTAGGCTCATATTGTAATTTCCATCGAATGGCGGTACGTCTTCATCGCCACATCGCACCATAATTTTCCAATGACACAAACTGAAGCCCGACGCAGTCTTGGTCTATGAATATCTCTTTCGCAAAATCATCTCGCATCAACCATATGCTAGGCTTCTCTTTCAGCACAAAAACACGGCAGTCATCGGGAATGTCGTCCTCTTTCAGTACAAGGCGGCGTATGGTTGCCACCTCAGAAGGACAAATGTGATCAATATCAAAATCAGATTTATCCCGATCCATCACCGACACTATCAACCGGAGATGGGCAAGATAGTAGTGATTTTTAACTATTCGACCCTTTTGATTGCGAAGTTTTACCGGGTAAAAGTCAAATGATGCCCCAGCCTCAGCTTCCAATAACTGTTTTAACTTTTCAGACACAATGTGCTGCCCTAATAAGTTTGGAATATAGTCCGCGACGCGAATACCTCGATCTGGGGAGATATCATAAACCACTTCGTCAGGCCACCAATTAACGAGGCTTTTTTCTTCTTCAATTAAATAAGCATGTTCTATTATTTCATCTGGCCTCGTTCTTATCCATGCAAGCCCCTCATCATCGTCATCATTTACCAATACATAATATTCCATTCATTACTCCTTCATTTAGAGAATACTTTACTGCCTTTAAACAGGTCCGTTACTTTTTTTATTTTTGTAGTTGCCAATATATTCCAATATTTATCTTGTAGCTCTTGCAAGCGCTCAAGAATTGCTTTTGGTGGGTTGGTTTTTTCACAAAATCCACCATCTTTTTCTGCTTTTTTTAATTTATTACTAACAGATGTAGCGTCTGTTATCACCTCATCACTATATTTATCATGCGCCCCTCTATGAATAGGTAGCTCGTGTATAAGATGTGCCTTAAAGCCCGCAGGAAGGTAGATGATATTAAGACCATTGTTAATGCTGTATTCTATCTGCTTGAGCAAATCCATTTGAGCAGACGTGAGGCCGTTCCAAAACTCTTGTGGCAACAAATGGTGAGCTTGGTTTGTCCAAGGGGCATATCCACTGTCGAAATTGCGTTCGTGGTTAAAAAAATAGCGCTTTGCGTGATTTTCTGACCCTTTATCATCCACATTGAGGTCTGGGTGATTGCCTAACGTGCGCTTCAGTCGCTCTAAATCGTCGTAGCGGTCTTTTCGATCTTTATTATTAGAAATTTCCTGGTATGCATTGGCGCGGTATTTTTTTCTATTTCCATACCATAAATCAGCTAGTTTTTTACCATTAGCGAGCATATGATCAGACACGTTTCTTTCCTTAATTGATTGGCTGGAGCGTAAGCAATGCACGCTCGCCAAGGTTGTCGGAGCAGAGAATAAGGGGCTGCCCCCAGTTATAACCACGAATAACGGCACGGCAGGCCAGCAGGGTGGCGAGCGCACCGTAGGCGACGCCGGTCTCGCCAAAAGATTCAGCAGGCAGGTGGCGGGGCCAGTACGTAGGTTGGGGT
>DROS01000082.1 GCA_011321815.1 Gammaproteobacteria bacterium | reverse complement strand
TCGTCCTTTGCAAGAGGAGCAACGCCGCCATGGACGCTGACAGACCAACCCTTCGGGCGCTCCTGTGGTGTTCCGCTGCGGCGTCGCCTAAAGCGCCTACTGTTGGTGCCGCGAAACACCACAGGAACGCTGAATCCCAATTTATTACCTTGAAAGAGTACTAGTGTTGGTCAGCAGCGTGAGTCTGCAATTGGGTGTGCGCCTCGCTGTAGGGAATATCAGCGCGTTGCAGCCGGGAGCGCAGGCTTTTGATGTCGGGTGTGTTCAGTAATGGCTTGGTGGGGAAAGCGTCAGCAGCGGCAAAGGCCCAGATTTTTTCTTCACCAAAAGGGGGGCTTACCACCAGGCGCAGGCCATCAGTATGGCGAGGGAAGGTCATGAAATCACCTGCCTGCATCCAGCCGTCATCATTTTTTTTCACGGGGAACAGTTTTGTCAGGTTACCGCTGGCATCCTGGTATATCAGTAACACATAGGCATCGTGATCAAGGCTTAACAGCAAGGAGATTTCGTCGCCTTCGCGGAAGTGTTGTTTATCGCCAAGGTGGGTGGTGACGTGTACGGCGGCTGTCTCTGGTGCGGTTTCTGCGGCAATAACGGAACCGGGCAGGTATAGCGCAACGAGTCCCAGCAGGTTGGCCAGCCAGCGTTGTCTTGTCGGTTTGTTGCGTTTATTCGTGTTGTTCACTTGTTCCCCTCCAGGCTGCTGCCTGGAGGGGAACTTTAGCACAAGGGGATAAAAGAGATTATATCGCGGCGTTGATGCCGAGCGTCAGTGCGCCGATGCGGTGGGTTTGTTCGAGACCGTTATCGTAGTCATCGGTTTGGGTCTGGCTTTGCAGGCCGATGCTGAAGTTCATGCGTTGGCTTATGCGGTAGAGGAAGCCGATGTTCAGTGCGCTGCGGGTGGCGTCACCCACGTCCTGGCCATCGGCCTTGATGTTCATGGGTACGACGCCGAAATTGCCGAACAGGGTCCATTCGGGCGTCAGTGGGTGGTGGCCACTGATACCGAGACCGAGGCCGTTGTATTCGGTTTTGTAGCGGTCAGTGTCCCATTCATTGTTGACGTTTTTTAGGTCCAGAAACAGCGCAATACGCGGCCAGAACCGATAACCCAGGACCAGGTCCACTTCACTGCGTTTGATGGTGACGGGTTCGCTGCCACTGGGGAATGGGCTGGTGGGGCGTGTTGGTGCGAGTGTATCGAACTCAAATTCACCACCGGCCAGCGTCAGGCCACCGAACCAGCTTCCGTGTTGAATTTTTGCTTCCAGCCCCAGCATGGGGGCTTTGGCTTTGAAACTTTCCCCGCCGGGGTTATCGCCCTCCCAGGTGGAAAAATCGAGTTTGGCACCCAGGCTATAATGGGTTTCTGTTTGCGCCCAAATCGGCGGGGAGGCAAATAGCAGGGTCAGGGGGAGAAAGTATCGAAACAGGATTCTATTTTTCATATTCATTTTGCTCAAATTTAGTGGGACGAAAGTACGGCATCACAAAGTCGGCATGGGTAGCAGATCGGGTGTGGTGGCTGGCGCCGTTGATTCTGACGGGGCAGGTATTGTGCTTTCTGTTGTTCCCGGTAAGCTGGTGGGTGCTTCTGCAGGCACAACGTTAACGTTTACCTTGACCCGTTCTGCGGGTGCGCCACTGACGGAAACGTCGATATTCACAAAAATAAATTCACCCAGTTCGTCACCGGCGCCTTGTAATACCCCGCTTTCCGGTACCTGGGAGACATTGTTGGCCACAGCTTTTTCCACGCTCTGTGACAGCTCACTAACGGTTAATAGTGGTCTGTCGCTGTATTCGAGTTCATTGAGCAGGAAGTGAGTGAAAGGTGAGTGTCCCGTGGAGCGATAGTTGTCGTCCACATATTCAATGCCGCCCGCGGTCATGATTTGCACACTCTTTTTTTGCGCCACTTTTTGATAATAGCGCTCGTTGTCAGTTTGTGGTGGCAGTGCGCGAGTGCCGCTACGCAGCAGGCTGCCGCTAAAACAGGAGTCGGCGATCAACAGGGTATGACGACCGCGTGCGGCAATGGTATTAAGTTCGTCACGAATGCTGGAGTTACGCAGAAAAGTGGTTGTATCCGTACCCACGGCATCTACTGGCACCCAGTAGCCTTTGCCTGTGTCGTTGTCAAGAAAACCATGGCCTGCGTAATACACCAATACGTTGTCATTGGGCAGTACATCGCGTCCCAGTTCGTCGAGGGCAATGAGCATTTCCCGGCGGGTGGCATTTTCCAGTAATGTCACATCGTCAAAGCCATAGCGGTTTTTCAGCATATCGGCTACGGCGCGTGCGCCAGCCACAGCGGTTTCCAGCGAGGGCCAGCGTTTTTCGGGGTCTCTGTACTCATTGTTGCCTACCACCAGCGCCCGATAGCGGCCGTCGATAAAGGCCGGTGTCGGTGGTTTTTCCACGGGTTCCAGCTTGATGCCTCGGCTGGCAGCAGTAACGAACCCGGCGGGCAGTAAAGCCAGCAGCAATAGTACAGATAGCAGTTGTGTGGGCAAGGTGTATGGTTTGTGTTTCATGGTTTTACCTTTTCAGCTAACTGTCTTTTACGTTTGCTTGCGTGTATCAATTGACAATGTCTGTGTTTTCATTGAAGTGCAGACGTTAACTTTTATATTGACTGATGTTGCAGATTCATGTGAATGAGCGCGACTCTGTTTCCTTTTGGGTCTGTTCTTTCTTCAATGCCATAGGGGATGAAGCCAAGCTTTGCATATAATAGTAATGCCTGTACGTTTTTGTTGAAGACGGAAATTTTTAATTCCTGGAAGTTGTATACATGGAAAGCTGTTTTTTGCATGTGTGAAATCAATTTTTCTCCGATTCCACGGCCTCGGTAATTTTTCTCAATAATGACATTGCCGATAAATGCGGAGCCGCCGGGTTCACAATTATAGAGGTTGGCAAAGCCGATGATTTTATTTCCATCCATTGCAACGGTTAATTCTTTTCTTGTTTTGCCCAGTTCTTTAAGCTGATTTACCGTCAATGGATATTTGCCATTTGGGTAAACCAGAAAAAGCGCTTCCCTGCTATGAATAAGCTTGCAGATATCTTCAAAATCATTTTCTGTTACGGCTCTGAATTTACACATATCTCACGCTTTGAAAATTTAAGCCTCTGGGCCCGGGGCGTTGCCGGGATGGTTTGTTTACAAACGGTTTACCACAAAACCGCCGCTGGCACGGAAACGGCTGCCATCGGTATTTTGCCCCGTCAACAGCCATTGGTAGTGTCCGGGTGCTGGCTGCAATTGTGGAAAATGCGCTTGTGGTTGTTTGACATCAATTTCGGCGATGACCTGTTGGCTGTCTGTGTTAGTCCGTGACAGGCGCAGGTGATAGCTTTGTGCATTTTTCACTGGCGGCCAGTTTGCACTCAATCCGTCAGCACGGGAATAATGCAGGCGCAGATTGTCAAAGGGAACCTCCAGGGTGTCGGCGGCATGAAAAAAACCCATACCGGGTAGATCGGCCGCAGAGCCTTGTCGCTCCAGTACCGGCCGGTCAGTGTAACTGGCGATGACCAGCGTTGCCGGGGTGGGTGATGCGTCCGGTGGTGGCATGGTCGGTGGCAGTACGGCCAGAGCCAGGGCGAAGGCGGCGGCAGCGCTGGCCGGAATCGTGCTCCAGGCCGGTGGCCGCCAGCCCCACAGGCGTTGTAGCAGGCTGGGTGATTGTGGTTGACCTGTGGTTGTGCCGGAACGGGTTTCGGCCGGAGGTTCGCTCATGGCGGAAATGGGGGCCGCAAAATGGTTGCGCATGGCGGTTGCGTGGCCTGCGTAATGCAGTGCCGCTTTGAGGGCGGCCGGGTCGTTGTTTAACGCGCGATGTTGGTCGTCGTCCAGCTGGTCATTTTCTATGGCTTGCAGCAGGGAATCGGGTAGCGCGGCGGCGGCACTTGTGGGCGGAGTTGTCAGCAGACTGCGGGACAGGGCGTGGAGCTGGTCGAGCCGCTGCCGGCATTCGGCGCAGGCAGTAAGATGCCGCCGCAGCCCGGTGTATTCCAGGGCGGCGGGATCTTCGCTGAAGCCTGCGAGTTGCTCCAGAGCAGGGTGTGTGTCGTTGTTCATAATTCCGTGTTTGTACCGTTTGGCTGTATTGTCTCTTTAATGGACGCGGACTATGTGGGAATTTGAATTTCGTGCCCCCTTGCCATATTACCAATAATGTACGTTATTTTGCCCTGTGCAAGATATTGATTTATCCGCGGCGTACGGCAAATGTTAAGGGGGGTATATGGCTGCCCTGTGCATAACGATGACACAAAGCCCGTAGGGTTGGCTGCTTTTATGTCCCGTGGCGTTGCCAGGCGCGGGGGGGGCACGTCTTACAGGTCGAAATCAGTAGTTTCAGCGCAATGAAGGTGAGGTGTCAACAAATCTGGGAGGGCTGGGTGAAAAGCGGCCACCCAAAGGTGGTTGCGCACCCCGGCATTTTATCCAGGCCAAACTTTTCCGCTGGTTGTTTTTTCTGTTGTTATATCCAGCGTGTGAAAAACAGAAAAATGAGGTGTGGGTAACTTCAATCTTTGTATGGCGTTGTAAAAACGGTGAGGCTGGCTGAGGGGGGAGGTGAAAAAGGCCGGGTTCATCCATAAATACTGGCGTTGAGCATGATGGAATGAACCCGGCCTGTTTACCGGTTGAGCTTTTTATTTGGGACGGCTTTCCAGGACGCTCATATTACTTTCAGTGGGAACCACGTTCGTTAGCGTAAGCCCTGATTTCTCAAACAAGGCGGCATACTCATCCACAGTACGTTCGAGGCCACCTACCATGACCATCATGTCGATGTCATAAAACTTTCCGGGAGAAAGTGCATTGCCAGGTTCGATGATGGTTTCAGCTAACAGCAATTTGTCGTCGGCATTCATGACTTGACGGCAGTTTGTGAGTATTTTGATTGATTTCTCATCATCCCAGTCATGGATAATGCGGCGTAGCAGGAAGGTGTCGGCTCCGGCCGGGACTTCTGTAAAAAAGTCGCCAGCGATTATTTCGCAGCGCGATGTAAGCCCGGCAGCTTCAATGCCGTCTTTGGCCTGGCCTGTTACTTTTTTGGTGTCATACAATATGCCCTGTAGATGCGGATTCTTTTGCAATATGGCAGACAACAAGCTGCCGTAACCTCCGCCCACATCAATGATTTTGCGTGTGTCACTAAAATCATATGCATCCACAATGGCCTGAGTGAAGCCTTTTGTGGCGGCCATTGCCTTGTTGAATATTGTGGCGGCATCGGTGTCGTGTTTGAGGTAGTCAAACAGTCCTTCATCGTGAGCGATATTGAATGCGGTATTGCCTGTGGCAACAGTGGCATGAAGTTTATTCCAGCTGCTTCGGTGCCATTCTTCACCACGCAGCACTAACCAGGGCTGCATTGAATTGGGGACATCGGTACGCAGTAGTTCGGCGGTGGGCGTCATATGGAACCGGCCTTGTTCGTCTTCCCGAAAAACCCCCACGCTTGCGACTGTCCGGAGGACGCGGTATAGCGACGGTGCATGTGTAGATGTTTCGCGGGCAAGCACTTCCGCCGTTTCGGGGGATTGTGACAGGCGGTCTGCTATAAGCAGTTTGGCAAGCACTTGAAGGCAGCGACTGATCGCTTCGCCCATTATGAAGGTTTCGAGCGCTTTGTCTGGCGCCAGCGAAGCGAAAGGATTATTGGTTTTAGAAGCATCATTCATAATTTTTAGTCCCTTATTATAGTGTTATTAGCAATTTCCAATAAAGACAACCGAGCTGTATTCGTAATGAATAGGGTTTGGGTACGCCAGTTTTTGTTTACGGTTTTTCAAGATATGGCGTGACGACAAGGTACTGTCCGCAGAGAGCGACCAGCTTTTTCGAGAGTCCCACCATTGAGTCGATAGCGGCAGTTCATCACTCACGTGTTTTTCTGCATATCGTTTTTTCGGCTCGTTGGATTCGACAACACCCCTCCTCGATGGAGGTACTATAACCTATAGCCTGGGGAAAATAAAAGTTTTGTTCCTGATGGGATAAATTTGAAAGAATGGCGGTGTTTTTGGGGGAGATCGCTGCATGTTTTTCCTTGTTCTGTACATGAATGCCTTATTTTTACAGGAATAAAAAGGGATGTGTCTGCGGGAAAACTGGCCTCGCAGGAATTTTTCAGAAAAAATTTGTAAGCGTTGTTTTTGTCGACTGTCTGGGATAATCAGTTGGTGACGGATATCTGTAAACAGGTGTTAAAAAATATTTATCAGTTGTCGGTCATCCGGTTTTCAGGTTTTGATATTTGCAAGGAAGAATGGTTGTTATTGTTAATGTGTTCTGGGGGTTTCAGTCTAACATGTCGGTTGAATTGCACTGAGGTGCAGAAGGCTGAAGACGGTATTGTGTATCAGGGTTATGGTGTTGTGAGACCAGCAAAAGGTGTTTTTTATTTCGGTATGTGGCAAATCTGATTTCCGGTACTGCCCCGGGGTTCAGACCGGGGCAGTATTGGTTAGAGGTGGGTATCAGTCCTTGTGTTTGATTTTGACTTTCACTTTGTGAAAAGCCACCTGATAGAAGAACGACCATACTGGTGGTACGCTGGTATTCATGTCTGGCCCCGGCATATCGTGAAAGGCCAGATGGAGAACCAGATCATCCGGGTATGTCTGGCCTTCGGAACTGCGGCTCATGTCGTAAACCTCACCGGAAGTAGTGCGCATTGCGCCGCCGGCATCACGAAGTCCTTCGGAGAGCATGGTATGGCCGATCCACATAGGTGCCGGGCCATCAAAGGGGTTGTCAAAGGGTTCGCCATTGAGGGTGACCTTTGCAGCGCCCCAGGTGGCGAGCAGGTTGAACACCGTGGGCACCAGCGGTGCACCGGCACCCGTATCACCATGCAGGTAGACGTCGGTGGTTATTGGGTCGTCCTGAACGAATTCCAAGGTGTCTTTGGATGGTCCGATGCGTGCGCCGGTAGGATGGTGTGGCGGTACGAACATTGTTTGTTGATATGTCCAGTGACCATATTCATCTTCCCACTTGGCTTTGATGTGGCCGGTGTTGGCGATGGGGTCGACCTCTATTTCGACTTTGCCTTTAGTGGGGCGAAGCGCCTGGCCTGCCCAGTCAAAGCCATCCACTGGTTCAGCCGGCACACCATTGACGCTGTTTGCAATAGGGCCCATGACCCGTCGAATCAGCGTTGCTTCGCTGGCTTTGACAGAAATGTATGTGCCATTTTTTTTCTTGTGGTCATCATCATCGCGGTTGTCGGCCACAGCACTGACAGTCCATAGTGCTACGGCGAGTCCGCCGACGAGAATGCTGGGATATATGCGGTGTTTCATTGTATTTCCTTTTTTTGTAATGATCATCATGATCGTAACTATGGTTGCTGGCGTATACATACCGTAAGCCAGTCGTTTCTTGCAGATGCCCTGTATTGCTCTCCTTTTTTGCGTGGTTTAAAAACAGATGCTGCATTGGCGTTATGATTAATTTGAATTTCCGGTCAGGTCACGCATATGCAAAATATTCTGTTATGTATCTATTGCTGAATCAATAGGGTAATCCCCTGGTTGTGTCGGGGAATTTTCCAGAGTTTTGTTGTATGAATTGACCATTAAGATGAGGTGACTAATGGTGGGGATATTTATTACAGGCTTGCATTGATTTATGGTTTGTTGAATGAATGGAATGTTTCTGTATTGGTGTGCCGGTGACAAAAAATTGAAAGTGTGAGGAGGAATGAAATGTCTTTCAGGTTACAAAAAGTTGAGATGCCGTGTTTGATGTAGCTATGGAGCAAAGTCTGTGCATGCCCCTGAGCAGAGTACGTATGTTATCCGGGCTATATTACTTTTGTGGGAATACAGCCAAGCACGACCACATCGTCGTATGACGATGCGGCGTTCCTGGTAGAGCAGAGAACAGGTGTCAGGGTGGCTGTATGTGTGGTCAGTATTTTCTGATTGTTCAGGTCACCACCTCCTGTTTCCGTTCTGTTGGCATGCTCCTTACAGAAGGTACTTGATTTACGGCGTCTCTTTCCATGTGTGTGACAAATTCATGTACGTCCGCTATTTTTTCCCCGGAGGCGGTCAGGAGAGAGTGAAACCGACCATACAAATGATTCATCTTTATGCAGTCTCGCAGGTATGGAACGAGAATGCATTCACGCTTGGTTAAAAGATACTTTCGGTTAGAAAATTTTGGGTGGATATTCCGTTCGATTAGGATTTTTCCCAGGGGTTTGTTTGAATGGATCAGGGTTTCTCTTACATCCAGGGGTAAATTCTCTAAATAGATTTCAATGAATGCGGCGATATACGCCGTTCCGTTATCATCGTTTAATATAACGCACCGATGAAGAATGTTATCAGGAGAAACCTCTTGAAACATTTTGGTAATGGAAAGAGTGCAGTTTTTCAGCTGTGAAATCCTTAACGTCATATAGTCGTCGTGATCAAGCAGCGTACTATACCCTGTAGGGAGTTGTGACTGGGTAATGTGTTTGGTAAGGCTGAGGTCTATATATTGGTTGAGCATTTTTGATCCTCTCTAACATTCGAGCCGATATCCCTTCGAGCTTTCGCAGATTCCAGTTTCAGCACTTTGGTGTTTGAAGACCTTAAAGTCCCGTTGAGGAGGCGTGTTAAAATCATATGAACATATGCGTATTTGCTCGCCCGCACGGAAAAGTGCTCGAATATGAAAGTATATTGATATTTCAGGCTCGGGCAGCGATGCCGGGCAGGGTAAATGGATAGCCAGATGTTCATATGATATTGCTTCACTTCCTGGGTTGGTGTCTGCGGTGTGCTCACTATAGTGATGTGACCATTTGCGAGGGACAGATGGCAATGATATCCCCCGAAAGTCCTTCTTCTCTTAGTTGCTGTGCAGCCGCAATTGCGGCGCCGGAAGACGGGCCAACAGGCTCTCCGATGGCGCCCAGGACGGAGGCGGCAATGTCCCACGCCTTCTGTGACGGGATGGAAATGATGCCGTCTACCTCCTTGGGGTCAAATAGTTTGGTTTTCACGGGAGGCGCCAGGCCCGGAATGTTATGCGGCCCCCACGGGCCCCCCTGCAAAACAGGGGCTTCCGCAGGTTCCACGGCATAGATTTTTATTCCGAGCTTGCGCAGTGAATGGGATATTCCCATAACGGAGGCCGCCGTTCCGGCGGGCACTGTGACCGCAGAAATTTCAGAATGTTGTTTCTGGAGTTCATCTCCGATTTCACGATAGTGCGATATAAACGACGGGTCGCTTAGTTGCTCGACCACTTTACAGGCTTGGTCATCGTAATATTCTTTTATTACGTCCATCACCTGGCTTGGCTCGGTGGCAATAACTTCCGCGCCAAGCCATTTTATGTATCGCAGCAGGTTTTCCGATGTTCCGTTGGGGACAACCACGGTTGATTCGCAGCCGATTTGTCGGGCTGCCCACGCGACACTTGCGCCGGCACTGCCGGCCGTCAGAATCGCAAGGCGGGTTTTTTGGGTTATGACGTTGTCCCGAAACAGAGAAAATATTTGATTGGGTATGCTCCTGTGTTTTATGGACAATGAAGGATTGTTGTACTCAATCTTCATATAGAGTTCTGGCATAAATGACTGAGCTGAAATTAACGGTGTCATGACTTAGTCCAAACCGATGTAGGCGTTGATGTTGTTGATTCCAATCAAACGTGGAAGCTTGACGCCGTTGCCTTCCGCCATTTTTTCCTTTTGCAGCTTTTTGATTGTGGCTGCGTCAATGTGACGAATCTTTGGGGATACCGCTAAGCGTTGTTCGAGCGATTTCTGGATGGATTCAATGGTTTTTTCCGGGTTCTCTGTGGGGGCTACCCATAGTTCGACTTGTTCCGCATCATTGTCGTCCGCGTATTTGACAATCAGGGAGACTTCAATATTGTCCATAGTGTCTACAACATTGAAGATCAGATCCGGAAAGACGGTCTGTCCCAGTACTTTCAGCTGGTGGTCAACTCTGCCAATGATTCCCCCGATCCGTGGTGTCCGTCGTCCACATTCACAGGGTTCGTAATCCATCCATGCCGATATGTCACCTGTGCCGTAACGGATGGCGATGAAGCCTCGTGGCAGTGTGAGAGACGTCACAACTATTTCGCCGGGTTCGCCTTCTTTAACGGGTAAGCCTGAAGATGGGTCGATGAGTTCAACAAAAACGGCATCGTCATTGATGTGGAAGCCGTTATGGCAACGGCATTCATGCCCCACTGAGCCAAGTTCACTGCACCCATACTCGTTTAGCGCGTCTTTCAGCCCCCAAAGTTGCATAACTTTTTTTGCCACAGGTGTCGGCTCATTATTTCCGTCAAAGGCGACGCCGGCGCCAAAATAGGCGTAGTCTGGCAGCTGTTCGGGCGCTGGGAAGTCATCACCTAATTCCTCGGCGATATTCAGCATGATATTGGGATTGCCGGCAACGAATTTTGGTTGATGGTACTGAATGACTTCCAGTATACGTTTTGTGCGTTGTGGTGAGCACCGGAACGTCCCGACCCCTGTCTTTTTTGCTGCCTGCCATACCAGAGGCCCAAGTGTAAACATGTCGTTATTGCTGAGTAATTGTAAAAGCCTGTCGCCTGGCACAGCACCGAGTTCGTTAAATACTCTGCTTACGCAATCAACCCATATTTGTTCCTGAAGCCGGTGGACGGGGAGGTCTACAGGGCGTCCGGTCGTGCCGGACGAGCTGACGGCATCAGTAAAATCGCCATATTCTATCAAGGTGTCCCAATTGTTGGAGATGTCGCGTTTGCGGATAATGGGAATAGCGTGGTACTGCTGGGAATTAAGCAATGATAAAGCTTCATTCAGGTTCATGAGCCAATGCTGCTGGTAATATTCTCGTTCCCAGGCTTGCGTCAGTACGGTGTTCAGTCTTGATGTTGGATACATGACATAAATTTCCTTTTCGTGTGTTGTTAAAGCGTTTTAACGTTTCCGGGGCAGATTGCTGGAATGAATACAGAAGAGCTGATTACTTTCAGGCTCAAGTCCCGTGAGTGACGGGGAGTATTGGAGTGGATCTGCTTGAGGGTTACAGTGTTTACGCTTTGGTTCGAGAGTGTTGTTCGAGGTAAAGCTGTCGAAACGGCGGGTAAACTCAAACTTGATGCTTTTGCTGGTGTAACTATGAATGCCGGCGAGCAGTCCGGCGACGTCCTTCCCTGGCTGGCGCTCGATGCAGCGCGCGATATTTATGTCCATATGCTTAACTCCATTTAATTGACATCCGTGTAATTTCCGTTAGCTGATATCCATATGCTCATCCAGTAGCTGATATCTATCCATTTATTTATTGACTGGTATCCATGCAATCGTGTATTTATCTACTATCGGGAGGTATTTTTCCTGATTTTTCTGGTTGCTTGCGCCACCACACTACATAGACGAGCCGCGTCCAAATACTTAAAACCCCGGTCACTGACGAATCATCGTTAGGGCAATGATTGCGTCGGAAAAACATGTCTTATTATTTGGTTGATATCGTATTCGATACGCCATCCTTGTTGCTGAATGATATTACATTAAGGTGCGCGTATTGTGCAAGCGGCGGGCGTCTGTGTTAAGGCCGACATAGTCTCTATATAAGGTTATGAATGGCACCATTCATGCAGTAAAAGCCACGATTTTATTGTAGAGCAGGGTGTGTCAGTGTCAGCATATCTGAAAGTTGTTTCTGGGCCCGTCGTGCGGGAAGGGGGATGAAATTAATTTGGGTATAAAATACACAAAAAATTATCAGATGTATGGACAACAAAGCAGTATTGTCAGGATATGCTTTTCCCTTTTATTTTGAAAAATGTTATGTCATTGAATGGGGGTGGTGTTGAGCGCCGGCGCACTCTTGATGTGTGTGCCTTGAAAGGCGGGATTCAGGATTTAGGTTAGGTTTCTGTCAAACGCCAATACGTCCATCGGGAAATAGGTTTTTTCATTTTTTTCTAAAAGAACGGCGTGCCTTATCTGTTTTCTGGCTGTTGGTTGTCGTTTTGTCTTTGGCGCGTAAAACGCAATTACGCTGCGGTGTATTTCCCGGCGGGGCATGATAGATTTCTGGTGAAATCAGTCAACCCCCACAACCAGTCGTTGTCGTGGCGTGGGGGCGTCGTGTGCGAAATGGCTGGGTCAGGGAGCGGAGCTGTGTCGGTTGCCGCAATTTTACTTTGTCAATGTGACAAGTTTGTGTCCTGTGGCGGCGATTCATTGCGAATTTCCCGTACGCAGTACATGAATACCTTATTTTTCAGGAATAAAAATGGATATGTTTGTGGAGATGCGCTATGTCCTGAACACAGACATTATATTTTATGGTGGACAAGTCATTGAAATGGCTATCGTTTTAATAGTCTGCCTGTTTGGGCTGGATTTTGGATGCGCCAGGGTCCGAGGGGCTGGCGTCCATCGCTCTGGCAGCCTGATATGCCGAAAGGCCGGGGCTTCCTGCGGGTTGCCGGGTTAGAGGAGAGGCTAAACAGGATTTCCGCTTTACCTCAAAATTCATTTTGCACATCCAGGTATCCAGCGGTATGCTGTACAAATACATAGTATCGCGGAGATAACGTGATGGTACCCGCGCCTGCGGCGAGGACTGCCCAAGCCGGGTTTGGCTGAAAAATGGAGGTGAAGGCCGGAAATTTTCGGGAAAAACGGCAAAATTTCGCAGTAACGGCAAAGTGAATGGCCGTGCAGTCACCGTGGGCTTGAAGGGAGAGGGATTTTGTTTTTCCTATCCCCACAATATGGTACGCACAGGGTGCGTATACCTCATTACCCAGTCTCATTTAGTCCAACCGTATTCGTGCCACCGTATTTTGCGTCAATGCTGTGATGCCTGCTGGTAATTTGCTGAAATGCCAAAGAGCGCCGAATAAAGAACAACGCCTGTCCACCGGAACCATTTGGCGCCGGTTTGTCGTATATCACCAATATCAAGTAGCTGAACAAACGATTGCGTGAAGGCAAGGCAGGCAAGATTAAATTATGGAGAAATAAAATAATGACATTATTAAAGTCAGCTACCCTTTTAAGCCCGACGGCTTTATCCGCTGCATTTGCAATTATGGCTGTATTAATATTTTTTCCGCCGGTATATGCAAAAGACGCCAAGAAGCGTGTGATGCCTGTTGATGTCACGATTATAAAAGAAGAGCCTGTGCGTATATGGAAAAATTTTTCGGGACGCCTGACCGCAGTGGACTTTGTTGAAATAAGACCGCAGGCATCGGGTCTTATTACTGATGTCAGGTTTAAGGACGGGCAGCTGGTTAACAAAGGCGATGTTTTATATGTTATCGACCCGCAGCCGTATAAAATTGCAGTCGCGAAAGCAAAAGCAGACCTTGTTACTGCGCGTAACCGTTATGAGCTGGCCAGGAAAGAATACCGGAGAGCCAAAGATTTAATCGAAACGAAAATGATTTCCCAGCGTATTTATGATGAGCGGGCCAGTGTCAAGCTGGTGGCTGAGTCAACGGTAAACAGCGCAGAGGCTCAGTTGGCGCAGGCCAAAATCAATCTGGATTATGCGTATGTAAAAGCACCGGTTTCCGGTCGTGTCAGTCGCGCGGAAATAACCGTCGGGAATCTGGTTTCTGCCGGTCCTAATGCACCATTGTTGACTTCAATTGTATCCAATAAAAGCATTTATGCTGATTTTGAAGTTGATGAACAAACTTATTTGCGTTACATGCAGGGTGATTCATTCAACGAATCAACAACACAGAAAATTCCTGTTGAGTTGCGCTTGCAGAATAATGGGATTGTGTACAAGGGGGAAATCTATGCGTTCGACAACCGCATCGATCCTGCTTCCGGCACAATTCGTGCCCGCGCCATTTTTGACAATCCGCAAGGAAAACTGTTGCCAGGCATGTATGCGCGCATGAGGCTTGGCAGTCCCACCAAGGAAAAAATAATTTTACTGAGTGAGCGTGCCATTGGTACAGACCAGAATCGTAAATTTGTCTATGTCGTAAGTGACAAGAATAAAACAATTTACCGTGAGGTCCATCTCAGTGACAGAATCGGTGGGAATCGCATCGTACACTCTGGTCTTAAGGCTGGGGATAAAGTTATCGTGCGTGGGCTCATGAGAGTCCGGCCGGATATGCTCGTTGAGCCTAAAGTGGTGCAGGATGCCCCTGAAACAAATGGCTCCCTTTCCCATTCCTGAGTTTCCGGTTTGGATATCGCTTAATAAACCCTGCCGATTGATTGGTATATGTCGCCAAGTAATATGTTACCCAGAATTTTCCAGAGTAATACACCATGAATTTTTCAACCCACTTCATTGACCGACCTATTTTTGCCAGCGTGATATCGCTGTTGATTTTTGCGGCCGGTTTTATTGCCATGTTTCAGTTACCCATTGCTGAATACCCGGAGGTTGCCCCCCCTTCTGTGATCGTCAATGCCTCATTTCCTGGTGCAAATCCCGCCGTTATTTCAGAAACGGTGGCCACGCCGTTAGAAGAACAAATAAACGGTGTGGAAAACATGCTTTACATGAATTCCCTGGCCTCGTCAGATGGAAAACTGACGCTGACAGTCACCTTCGCCATTGGTACTGATCCCGATTTGTCGCAGCAATTGGTGCAAAACCGTGTTTCGCAAGCATTGCCAAGACTCCCGGATATTACCCGGCAGCTGGGCGTCACCGTCGCCAAAAGCTCACCGGATTTAACCATGGTTGTGCATTTACGCTCTCCTGGTGAGCGGTATGACATGCTGTATCTGCGTAATTATGCAACGTTGAATGTGCGTGACCGTTTGGCGCAAATTCCAGGGGTCGGGCAGGTCAGGCTGTTCGGATCTGGTGAGTATGCAATGCGTGTCTGGCTAAACCCGGAAAAGATTGCCGAACGCAACATGACACCCGGTGATGTCGTCGATGCGATTCGCGGACAAAATATTCAGGTTGCCGCAGGTGTTATTGGTGGCCCCCCTTACAAAGACGGTGTAGAGCTACAGATGCCTATTAATGTACAAGGGCGTCTGCAAAGCGTAGAGGAATTCGAAAATATTCTGGTGAAAAGAGAGAGTAATGGCGTCATCACACGGTTGGTGGATGTCGCGCGGGTTGAACTGGACGCCCAAAATTATGGATTACGTTCACTGTTAGATAACAAGCAGGCTGTTGCCATTCCAATTTTTGCAGCACCAGGCTCGAATGCATTGGATATTTCTGATGGTGTACGGGAAACCATGAAAAGGTTAAAGCAGAATTTCCCTGATGATCTGGATTACAGCATCGTTTATGACCCGACCATTTTTGTGCGTGGCTCGATTAATGCCGTTATTATTACGTTGCTGGAAGCTATAGCATTAGTCGTATTGGTTGTTGTTATTTTTCTGCAAACCTGGCGGGCTTCCATTATTCCTTTGTTGGCAGTTCCGGTTTCTATTATCGGAACCTTTGCCTTCATGTACATGCTTGGTTCCTCCATTAATGTATTGTCATTGTTTGGTTTGATTCTGGCGGTTGGTATTGTTGTGGATGATGCCATTGTTGTTGTCGAAAATGTAGAGCGTAATATCCGCCGGGGAAAGAGTCCGCGCGATGCGACAATGCAGGCGATGAAAGAAGTAACCGGCCCCATTGTTGCAACCTCATTGGTTATCGCTGGCGTATTTATTCCGATTGCTTTTATCAGTGGTTTAACGGGAATGTTTTATCAACAGTTCGCCTTGACGATTGTTATTGCCACGTTTATCTCCACTCTGAACTCTTTGACGCTCACCCCGGCCTTGTCTGCATTATTGTTAAAATCACCGGATGTTCCCAAGGACCGATTGTCAAAGCTCATTGATTTTTTGTTTGGTTGGTTTTTCCATCTGTTCAACAAAGCATTTGATAAAAGCCGCAGCCAGTATGCGAAAGGTGTGGGTGTATTTGCTTCCCGAAGGTTAATCATGATGGGCATTTTTTCTGTGCTGGTTGTTTTTACGGCGCTTAGTTTTAAACTGGTGCCACCGGGGTTTATTCCTGCGCAGGATAAACAGTATCTGGTCAGTTTTGCACAGCTTCCATCCGGGGCCACGCTGGAGCGCACTGAAGCGGTGACACGTAAAATTGCCGATGCGGCACTGGCGGAAGAGGGTGTAGTGAGTGCTGTGCAATTCCCTGGTTTATCGATTAACGGATTTGTCAATTCTGCCAGTGCAGGCATTGTTTTTGTCACCCTGGAAGATTTTGACAAACGTAAAGACCCTGGCTTGAGCGCCGGTGCAATTGCTGCGCGTTTGCAGAAAAAATATGCGGGTATCAACGAAGCATTTATTGCCATATTTCCGCCACCACCCGTGCGCGGGCTTGGTATAAAAGGCGGCTTTAAATTACAGCTGGAAGACCGTGCCGACCAGGGTTATCAGGCCTTGGATGATGCACTTAAGCAAGTGTTGAAAAAAGCCCGTGCCGATCCGGCCTTGAGTAGAGTTTTTTCCAACTACAACGTTAATGTGCCACAACTCCATGCAAACCTGGACCGCACCAAGGCGGTTCAGTTGGGTATTCCTGTAGAGGAAATATTCCGCACCATGCAGATTTACCTGGGCTCGTTATATATTAATGATTTTAATCAATTTGGCCGCACCTACCAGGTTATTGCACAGGCTGATAAAGAGTTTCGTTCCAAGCCGCAGGATATATTGCGACTGCAAACACGCAACAATGACGGCCAGATGGTGCCGCTGGGCTCTGTTATCACGGTTGAGGAAACATTTGGGCCCGAGACCGCGATGCGTTATAACGCCTACCGCTCCGCCGATATAAACGGTGGTGCTTCACCCGGTTTTTCATCGGGTCAGGCGCAACAGGCGATCAGTAAAATTCTTGATGAAACCCTGCCGCCGGGGATGAGTTTTGAATGGACAGAGTTAACCTATCAACAAATTCTGGCGGGTAATACAGCAATATATATTTTCCCACTCTGCCTGTTTCTGGTCTTTCTTGTTCTTGCCGCGCAATATGAAAGCGTTGCCTTGCCATTGGCCGTTATTCTGATTGTGCCAATGAGTATCCTGTCAGCCATTGTCGGGGTTTACATCGCCGGCGGGGAAAACAATATATTTACGCAAATAAGTTTGTTTCTGCTGGCGGGGCTGGCATCAAAGAATGCAATACTTATTGTGGAGTTTGCGCGTGACCTGGAGCGGCGTGGACGTGATACGATACAGGCTGCCGTTGAGGCATCGCGGCTGCGTTTGCGCCCTATTTTAATGACGTCTTTTGCGTTTATTATGGGTGTGTTTCCACTGGTTGTGAGCCAGGGCGCCGGGGCGGAAATGCGTCAGTCTATCGGTGTGGCTGTGTTCTCCGGCATGTTGGGTGTGACATTCTTCGGCCTGATATTTACGCCTGTGTTCTATGTCTTGTTCCGAAAACTCGAAATTGCCTTTGGCAGGAATACAGCAAAGGACGGGCACGAATTTTGATGAAAGGGCGGTAGGCGTTAAAGGCCTTCAGCATGAGTGCTTCAATCCCCGGCTTTCGCCGGGGTGTCGTTTATTGGTGGCGCCTTATTCAGCTGAAAAGCGTTCTTTGTGCATAGTCGCCGAAGCTTTCACTGCCTTGTTTGTGGGCGACGTATTTGCCAAAAAGGTCATCCAGCGTGCTTAAAATTTCTGTTTCGTCGGCTTCTTCAAGATAAACCGTATTTAAGCGTTCGCCCTCATAGTCGCCGCCAAGGCGCAAAACGTATTTGCCGGGGTTTTTCCCCACCAAGCCGATTTCTGCGATATAAGACCGGCCGCATCCATTGGGGCACCCGGTAATGCGTGTAGTAATCGGGCGATCCAGGATGCCGTATTTTTCTTGCAGGGACTCGATTTTGGTTACAAATTCCGGCAGATAACGTTGTCCTTCTGCCAGGGCAAGCGGGCATGTGGGTAATGATACACATGCCATGGCTTCACGACGTGTAGGGTTCATGGCCTCAATCGTAATGCCATGCTTGGAAAGAATGCTCTGGAATGTGTTTTTATCGGTTTCGTCAATATAAGTGAACATCACATTCTGGTTTCCGGTGAAACGGAACCCACAAAGATCTGCTTCCGCAATTTCCTTCATGGCGCTCTTGATGTTATAGCCGTTTTCATCAATAACGCGCCCACTTTCAACAAAGGCTGTGTAATACCATTGGCCTTTGTAATCCTGCACCCAGCCAAACGCATCACCTCGATGGGTGAAGGCTGGCGTGCTGCGGGCGGGTTCCATTTTATAGCCAAGGCGTTTCTCAAGTTCACCAACAAAAAAATCCAGCCCCAGACGGTCGAGCGTGTATTTCAGGCGTGCCAACTTACGGTCTGTCCGATTTCCGTAGTCGCGTTGTACCGCTGCAATCTGCCAGCAGACATCGAGCGCTTTGTCTTTTGGTATAAAGCCAATAATATCGCTGCGCCGGGGATATGTTTTCTCATTGCCATGCGTTACTCCCAAACCGCCGCCAATGGCCACATTAAAGCCCTTAAAGTATTCGCCTTCCCCAACCGCAATAAGGCCAACATCATTTACAAACACATCAACGTCGTTGTGTGGAGGAATGGCGACAGCAATCTTGAATTTACGGGGAAGATACCGGTCTTGATATAATGGGTCTTCTTCTGCTTCCTGTCCTGGCGGAAGTTTTTCGCCATCGAGCCAAACTTCGCTATATGCTTTGGTCGTCGGCAGCAGGTGATCACTGATCTTCTGCGCGTATTCATGAACTTCTGCGTGAAAGCGTACAATCGCAGGATTTGACCCCGTCATTACATTACGGTTTACATCCCCGCATGCCGATATTGCATCCAAACCAAGGGCATCGAAATCCTTCATTGTCGGTTTCATCCGTGCCTTGACGACGCCATGAAATTGTACTGTCTGGCGGGTTGTGATTTTAATCACGCCGCTTGCTTTGTCGTCACAGCTCTTTTGCAGTCCAAGCCATTGTTGAGCGCTTATATCTCCGCCGGGAATACGCAGGCGAATCATGAATGAATAGGCCCACTCCAGTTTTTTGTCATCGCGTTCAGCGCGTCGATCACGATTGTCTTGAATATAAGAACCATGAAATTTAATAAGCTGCTTACCTTCTTCGTTCACATTGCCTGTGAGCAGGTTTTCCATCTGCTCACTCAAATCACCACGAAGGCCGCGGCTTGCGGTTTTCATGCCTTCAACGTCTGAAAAATTTTCTGGTTTATTGATATCTTCATCCATTAGCATTAGTAAACATCCTTTAAATAACGGTCGTTTTCTTCCAGGTCGGCGACGAAGTCTGCTGCTTCTTCAGCGGAGAGGGATTTTTGTTCGGCAAAGATATCAACCAGTGTCTGGCTGACATCTTTGCTCATGGGGTCTCTGGCGCCACAAAGATAAAGGATTGCCCCATTATCTATCCATTCCACAACATCTTTGGCTTTTTCTCTCAGGCGATCCTGCACATAGACTTTATGGCTCTGGTCGCGGGAGAATGCCAGATCAATTTTATGCAGTGTTTCTGTGGCCAGGTGTTCTTGCCATTCAGTTTGATAAAGAAAGTCACAGTGCATATGCTGGTCGCCAAAAAACAACCAGTTGCGGCCACTGGCTCCGCGTTCTGATCGTTCGTAAATGAAAGACCTGAATGGCGCAATTCCGGTGCCGGGGCCGATCATGATTATATCTTTGTCATCTGGAGCCAGGTTGAAGTTTTGGTTTTGATGAATATAAAATTCGATTTCATCACCCTCCTGGAGCCCCGCCAGATATTTTGAACATATACCATACCCGGTACTGCCATCTTCATTTTTGTGTGTCGCAAGCGCCACTGTCAGATGAATTTCATTTTCATGATAAGAGGGGGAGGAGGAAATGGAATAAAGTCGCGGTGTGTTGTCACCGTTATTTTGTTCACTGGGAAGTATAATGCCGACAGCATCCCCGCAGGTATAAACAATATCCTCCTCATATTCAATTTCGATATGAAAGGTTTGTTTGGTTGAATCAACGTCATTCAAATTCACAATATGTTTTATAGTGCCTTTAACGGGTTCCAGGCGCGTATATCCTTTGCCGGCGCGTACAATAAATTCTTCATCTGGTGAAGGGGCTGTTTCTGCACTGGAAGTGTTTGCACCAATCAGCTCGTTTGTGGATTTAACCGTTTGGTCAACCCATGCCGGGGCGTGACTTGCATAATCAACGTCAAACAGAAGAGGGGCCTGAAACGGTTTTGCCCCAAGACGTTGCAATTCTTTATCCAGCCTGACTGCTGCGCCACAGAATATTTCGTAACTGGAATCGCCAAGCCCTGCCACGGCATAGTTTAATCCACTGAGCTGCCCATCACTTGCATTCTGTAGATCTTCAAAAAATGGAAGGGCGCTTTCTGGCGGATCACCTTCGCCGTGTGTGCTGACGATAAAGATTGCAATCGTGTCTGGATTGATATCTTTTACCTTTAAGCGACTAACGGCTGACGTTTTGACTTTATACCCTGCGGCCTTTATTGCTTTCATCATCTGAAGTGATAATCCCTTGGAATTACCGGTCTCAGTTGCGAAATAAATCATCGCAGGTGGTTTTTCTATACTGGAAATACCGGTTGAGACATTGGCATCAAAGTCTCCGATTTGTCCCTGCATATAGCCCGCAAGCCAAATTTTTTGTTCATGGCTTACGCTGCCAAGTAGTTGTTCCAATAATTTTTGCTGGTTTTTTATAAGCATATCTGGCTCTGCCCCCTATTCCCTGTTCCCTGTTTTTCCCATACTCATTTTCCATCAATCCTATGCGGCCACATTCTCACGTATTATCGGTTTTCCCCGCTTTCAACGGCCTGCATGCAAATTTTCATCTGCTGCAATGGCGTGTGGACTCGGCATACCACCAGTTGGCGGAAACCCATTATACGGAATTCCATGCGCGTGAATATAGTTTTTTAGGACTGCATGCTTGACATCCATCAATGAATAAGTTCTCCAAATATCCATCCTGTTACCTCTGCTATTGACAGGTCGCCACGATGATCAGAATACGTGCCCGGAGGTTGTTGGCCAAAATATCTAAATATAAACACTGTCTAATACACTGTTTGACGGTTTGCTTTTGAACACTTTTTAACAATGTTTACGCTTTTAAATACGCTAAGAACATTAATGCGCCCGGTGTATATGCAAGGTGCTTGTTTTGATATTCGGGGCGGTTATTTCCAGTTTCTGATTCTTCGATTGTGTTGCTCCTATCCTGTTGAATTAAAAGAAAAGTTGGTGTCACAACGTCTAGTCTATGTTAGTAAGTGTTAAAATTGCCATGAGGCGTTTGCCTCAAAACTTCACCGGAACATAACGCAAAATAAATGGATTTGATGTGGTGGACTCTGTTTGTAAAACCCGGAAAACGTTTTAATACCCTGTAAAAAAATTAAAGGTTAATTTTTTATGTTGGTACGGTTTTTCCGAAAAAGCGACCAGGCAGCAAACGACATTATCATCAAGCATCTGTTCCGATGGACAATCGCACATTCAAAACTAAACCGCAACCGGCTTTAGATATGACCACGCAGACAGGTAGGGGGGAGAGGATTAACTCGCAGCAGGCGGAGTGTTTGCGGGTTTTGAAAAACCAATTATCAGCCATTGTCCGCTCCGGGAGGTTTGCACAAAATGTTCATGATTAAAGTACGCAAGTTTACTTAAATAGCGCTGAATTATTGCTTTGTCAGGGGGTGTGTGCGCGAAACATTCATGACTGATATACACAGGTTTACTTAACTATCCCAGTGCCAACCACTGCCGGATTTTAAAAGTCTTTTTTTTGAGAAAAGTCATGCAATCCGATCATGAGATAAAGGCCGGTTAATTCGCGAAGTGATTTTCCGCTACGCTTGATTTTGAAGTGAGGGATGGAAATACAAATATACCTGTTGGCATGCGCAGGCAATGTTTTCGGGTGGGCTGTTTTTGGGCAGATGAAAAAAGTTACTGTGCGTTAATAAGCCGCTGTCAGGCTGAAGGCTGGCGGAGATGGTGTCGTCATACGCTGTTGGTCGTGACGGTGGTTTTCATGCCTAAAGAGCAGCCTTTGCGTAAAGGCCGGGGCCTTGTTGTCCGATTGTGTATGGCTGGATTCAGGGTGGTTAATATTTAGACGCATAACATGCTTTGGGTGATTGTGCCGCTGGAAAATACCCTTGCAATAGTCCAATTATTGTCGGCCGGTTTTTTTAGGTGAAAGCAGCTGTTTTCACCTAAAAAGTCCGATTTTTAGCGGCATTGATGGGATAAGCGGACGGTATATTATTTCACCTGAATTTTGCTTGCTCCGGGCTATAGGGATATTACTGAGCCAGTTTTGCGTTGTGAAGGGCAGGGGGATTCACATCATCGCGCAGACGGGGGGTGATGCAGTTTGGCGGTGATATGAAAATCAGATAGTTAACCATGATACAGGGTAAAATTACCGAGTTTGAATACCCGGTGGTTATCAAGGTGGATATCCGCTTGGCTACGTCTGCCGTTGCGGTGAGGTTTCGTGAGTGCAAAACCGGCGCCGGGTGTGAAAAAAAATTGCACATGGCAACAGGCCTGAATAACTGAGGTTAGTGGTATTTACCCCTGTTTCATCCGCCCGGCACAATGGTTGCTGCGTATGTAACGATGAATAATGCGTGAAACGGGTTTTATACTGTTTTTCATAGGGTTTTATTTTAATTATTGATGGCTAATTTTAGTTATTGTTTGTGCAAATCAAAGGCTTTACCGATTGCATATTTCTTAAGGTTTGATACACTCAGCACTCGTAGGTCTTTTGAGCTTTTGGTCAGGTTTAAAGATTTACAATGACAATGTCTATACGAAACTCGGGGTAACTCCCGATGAAATGCGGGAATTACCCTCACTTGTTTTAGACGTTATTAATTGCAGGGTGCATTCCGTTGCATCAAAATCTATCGGAATTCGAGCATACAATGCCCGGTTCCACATTAAGTGTTTTACATAAAATCAAGGAGATAAAGTCTGATGGATCTAATGAAACTTAAGACAGCAAAACGAATGATGGGCGCCACAGTGTTGGTTGGGGCAGCTTTTTTCGCGTCTAACGCGAGTGCAGAGAATGATATGACGCCGGGGACAGGAGCCGGAACCATCACTGTGCAGGATGTTAACTTTGACCAGATTCTGGACATTATCACAGCCGGTGGTCCAGACAACAAGCTCAACATATTCCTCGGTAATGGTGACGGTACATTTAATCAGATCTTTCAGGCTGGCTTGGGAATAGGCGTAGACATGGGATTGATTGCTGCCGGAGATGTGCCTGAAATCACATTTTATCAAAATCTGATGGCTACCCACCTTACAAACACTTGTTCTTGGGGAGCCTTGGGACTTCCAGAAGACTTGACCGGCCTTCTGTCCGTTGGCGGAAACTGCTCTGAGTAACGGTTAAGCCATCGGCGGTGTATGTTTTTTTATACACCGCTTGCTTTACAGCTGTCAGTAGTAGCGGCTGGAGTCAGACAGGTTGTTTGGCTCCGGCTATTTTTTTGCGGTGAGATCAAGCAGAAAAACCTGATGGGATTTGCCTGGGGGAAGCTTTGGTGGATTCGGTGTCTTTCAGGCAGGTTATCCATTGGGAGCTGGTTTTTACTATATGGCTATAGTCGATACTTTTACCGGTGAGTATTTTTACCTATACCCGTGGCGTTTGGGATTCAGGTTTAAGTGTGCGTCATATTTTCTTCATGGCGAGACGAGATGACGCGTAATCGTTATTCTATGGCAAGGACAACAACGTGGCCATGGCGGAAACAGGGCGTGCAATCAGGCCTGAATCTCAATCGCTACGGGTGTTATTTCGGCGCTCTCTATATTTAGCGAGGACCAAAAAGAAACCGGCAGGTGAGGTTTCTGTGTTTGCATTTTCTCTGTGGGTTAAAATTATCCAATTCATCACGAAAGGTCTTCAATTCATTTCTATCAAATATGAATTAAAGGCGGAAAATACTCCAGCCAAAAACCAATAAAAACTCTGCGCCTCTGCGATCTCTTGCGTAACAACCCCCATGTTTCCTGCTTCCTTATGCTCTAGGAGTCTGTCGGACTTAGGGTGAATCTACTGCGAAAAAACCATTTCGGCCCATTTTCTCGATCCTTTTCGTTGAATATGTCCAATATTCGCCTCAAACGATCAAAAAAATGGACTCAAAATGGTTTTCTCTCGCGACGATTC
>DROS01000081.1 GCA_011321815.1 Gammaproteobacteria bacterium | reverse complement strand
GAATCGTCGCGAGAGAAAACCATTTTGAGTCCATTTTTTTGATCGTTTGAGGCGAATATTGGACATATTCAACGAAAAGGATCGAGAAAATGGGCCGAAATGGTTTTTTCGCAGTAGATTCACCCTAAGTCCGACAGACTCCTAGCGAGACTATATGTCTCAAGGCTGGCCATGTAAACTCGGACTTTCATCGCGTCCCAGCGAACTCGGAAAATTAACCGCTATCCACCTTACCAACCAGACATATTTTATTGTACTCATTAAATGACTGACGCCACTCCTCAACGCACCCTCCCCGTCTTGGGACTTTTATCCATTTTCGGCCTGCTACTGCTCGTTACCCTGAGCAAACAGGGCAATAACCCGCCACAGGGCTGGACGGAAGGCTGGCAAGCGCTTGCTCCATTCACCCATCCACGACGTGCGCTGGCAACCACCGCCACGAAGGATTATTTGTATGTGCTGGGTGGTGTTGATGCACAAAACCAATACGTACGCCCGGTGGAATATGCACGTATCCTGGCCAATGGCCAGCTGGGGCCCTGGAAGCAAACCAGCGCTTTACTGGAGGGGCGATTTTACCTGGCGGCAGCCAGCCATGACGGATACCTCTATGCGTTGGGCGGTGGTGGCGGGCAACTGGGCGACAACAACGTACCGCTGGCCTCCGTGGAACGGGCAAAAATCAATGCCGATGGCAGCCTGCAAAGCTGGCAGCATCACAGCTACCTCACCACACCACGCCGCGGTCTCACAGCCGCCGTTATCAACAAACGCCTCTACGCCATCGGCGGCTATAACGGACAATTCCTCAAATCCACAGAATTCATCGCACTTGGCGCCGGCCAGCAACCCGCCCAATGGCGGCCAGCGACACAACTGGCCCAGGTGGATCGCTACATTCATGCCAGCGCCACTCAGGGGAACCGCTTGTATCTCCTGGGTGGGCACGTGCAAAAAGGCGGACCGATGAGCTACGGTGACGTTGAATCCAGCACGGTCAACACCAGAAGCGGTCAACTGGGACCATGGCATATTGCGCCAACACACCTGCTCACCGCCCGTTTCATTGCATCGGCTTTTGCTTTTGAAAACTATCTGTACATTGTTGGCGGACATAATGGCACCCAACGGCTCGCCTCCGTGGAAATGGCCCGTACAGACGCTGATGGCAAAATAACGGCGTGGACACAACAACCAAGCCTGAACCACCAACGCAGCGCAACCGCCGTTGCCACCAACGGACGCTACGTCTACGTTGCAGGCGGCATGGATGATCAAGGAGTACTGCGCTCGGTTGAAATGGCGCAAATCGGCCCCCATGGTGAATTAGGACATATTGCGCAATCCAATACAGCACTTGCCGGAAAATAAATCTTAGGGCACCATAAGCGCAAGATAATAGGATCAACGATGAAACGGCTGATTGAAATAAAAAAGGCTATCCTGTTAATAACACCATTAGCATAAAAAAAGGGGAATAACGATGATGGATTTTTTAACCTACCTGGTTGCTGGCGTTGGCGCAGTGGCCGGTGCGCTGCTGATATATCTTGTTATACAGATTTACAGCACCAACAGCCCTTACCGGTAGCCTTCGCCTCCCAGGCATTGCAATAGTGCCTGTGGTTGCAGCTGAAAAACAGCGCCCGGAAACGGCGACAGTCCGCGTGCCCTGTGAAACATCGGGGCTATCGCCATTTCTAGGAGTCTGTCGGACTTAGGGAATCGTAGCGAGACGATGGGAAATCGAGTCCATTTTTTCGATCATTTGAGGCGAATAGTGAACCTATTTAACGAAAATGATCGGGGAAATGGGCCGATTTCCCATTGTCACAGTAGATTCTTCCTAAGTCCGACAGACTCCTAGGTATTGGCAAAACGCATGGGCAACCAGATATTCAGCGCCGCCCCCCCTAATCCGCTCACGGCAATCTCCAACGTACCACCATATACCTGCACAATATCGCGCACGATGGACAAGCCGATGCCATGACCCGCAATATCATTATCTGCACGACGGCCACGCTGCATGACATATTGCACCATCTCCGGCGCCACCCCCACACCATCATCATCCACACATAATAAAATATCCCACTGATCCTCTTTTGGTCCCGGCCGACTCCGGGCCGTTATCCGCACCTGACGATCACACCACTTGTATGCGTTATCCAGCAGATTACCCACAATTTCCAACAGGTCACCCTCATCACCATGAAACTCAACGGAGACATCCACATCGAATACCGTATTCACCTTTTTGTCTGCGTATACCTTATTGAGACCAGAAACCACCTTGCAGACAACCTCCCTTACGTTCACCGGCGCCGTCAATGCCGTCCAGCCGGATGTTGCTGCACGTTGCAACTGATAACCGGTAATCTGGTTCATGCGCTCCACCTGATCCTGCACAACCTGCGGTAATAACGATTGCTCGCCTTTGTTTTCTGCTGCGCTCTGCAACACCGCCAGGGGTGTTTTCAGACTGTGCGCCAAATCACCCAAAGTCCGCCGGTAACGATCCAGGTGTTCCTGTTGCTGAGACAACAAAGTATTGATATTTCCCGTCAAACCCTGAAGCTCAGGCGGATAACCGCCCTGTAGCCTTACCTGCCGACCCGCCTCAATGGCCACAAGCTCATCCGCCGCCTTTTTCAGCGGCGATAAACCCCACCGCAAAATAGCGCCCTGCACCGCCAACAACAGCAATGCCACACCACCTAACGAACCCCACAAGCTGCGACGAAACCCGGCAACCCGGGCATTCAGACCTGCCATATCCTGTGCAATGCCAAAAGTGTAAGCCAGCTCCGGATCAGGACCATCACTCCACACAACGCCATAACTCAGCAGATACACCTCTTGTCCCGAAGGCCGTGTCACTTTTTTGCCCAAACGCTTCGTTCGCGGCAAGCCACGATCAAAAGGAAGCTCAATGCCTTCCATCGACTCAGAGCGCCACAGCCAGTTGTTATTATTACTGGTCACCTGGGCATACAGCCCTGAATCCGGATTGGAAAACCGCCGATCCGGCACCGCCCGCGGCATCGTCAAATGACCATTCTCATCCAGCCCGGCGGCAGCGATCAACGCATACACAGAGCCCAGCAACTGATCTTCCAGCGCCTGTTCCACACTGCTGCGGTAATTCTGATCCAGAGTGACGCCAGCCAAACCAAAGAAACTGGAGAGAATCGCACTGGCGGCAATTAATACACGGAGGTTAAGGGACAACATGACGGGGGGACATTCTCAACGTCTTTGACGGTTTCGTTCTTCCAGGTGGGCACATAAAGTATGTTCGACAAGCCTTCTCTGAAAACCATATTACAGTCTTCACAGCAATCAGCAAATTATCAAAACGGTCACCTGAATCCGTACCTTAACTGTGTTGGCTCAAATCTGCATACTCTGAATTTATTGAAACCAACACGCGTTTGCCCACCGGTTTATTGCCATATTCGTTCAGCATCAATTATGCCGAAACAGGGCCGGCTCCAGTTGATGACGATGCAGCAACTTGTAAAAGTCGGTGCGATTGCGCTGCGCCAGACGGGCAGCCTGACAGACATTGCCCCGGGTCATTTGCATTATTTGTACGAGATAGTCGCGCTCGAACTGGCTTTGCGCTTCACCCAGTGGCAGCACTTCTTTGGTTTTGCCACGCAGGGCCTTCTGCACGAGACTGGCGGAAATAAGCGGGGAAGTTGTCAGCACAGCCACTTGTTCAACAACATTGAGCAACTGGCGGATATTACCCGGCCAGGGGGCGACCATAAGCAGTTCCATGGCTTCACGAGAGAAGGACCGGGCGATGCAACTGGGGGAACGTTGTTGCAGCTGGGAGAGGAAATGGTTGGCGAGCAGCGGAATGTCTTCACAGCGACTGGCCAACGCCGGAAGTTCCAGCATAACGACATTAAGACGATAATAAAGGTCCTCACGGAAGGTACGTGCCTCTGTGGCCGCTTCAAGATCGGTGTGGGTGGCCGAGATGATTCTGACATCCACCGGGATCGCTTGCGCCATTCCCACTGGCCTCACTTCCCCTTCCTGTAACACGCGCAACAGCTTGGCCTGAAACTCCAGTGGCATATCACCGATTTCGTCCAGGAACAAGGTGCCGCCGTTGGCAGTTTCAAACAGACCTGTGTGATTTCGGTCGGCGCCGGTAAAGGCTCCCTTGCGATGACCAAAAAGTTCTGATTCCAGCAATGCTTCAGGAATAGCAGCGCAGTTGATAGCCACAAAAGGTTTTTCAGCACGTGGGCCAGCGGCGTGAATGGCTTGTGCCAGCAGCTCCTTGCCGGTACCGCTTTCACTCTGAATAAGAATACTGACGTCCGCCTGCGCCATCCGCCAGGCCTGTTTAAGCAGTTCATCCATCACCGGGCTGGCGGTGATGATTCCCCGGCGCCAGGTCTGGTCATCACTGACGGCATCGTCATCAATTTGCAGTTGGCCGCTGTGCCGCTGGGCAGCACTGATGTTATCCAGTAATTGCTTGCTGTCGAAAGGCTTGGTCAGATAACTGAATACACCCTTGCGAGTGGCGGCAACCGCATCAGGAATACTGCCATGAGCGGTGAGAATGATCACCGGCAATGAGGGATAGCGGGCATGCACTTCGTCGAACAGGGCCATGCCGTCCATGCCTTCCATGCGCAGATCGGTGATGATCAAATGCGGCTGGCAGACAGGCATCTTGCCCAGTGCCTGACGCCCGCTGGTGGCCGTTTCAACTGCATAACCGGCGGCCGTAAGACGTATCGACAGCAGCCTCAAGAGGCTGGTATCGTCGTCAATCAGAAGTATTTTGGTTTGGTTCATCGGCTTTTCTGCTTGCCGTTGGGAACGGCTGCTGACTGCTCTTTTTCGTTAATGTCCTGCTCGATGGACTTTAGCTGTTCAAGCTGTGACTTCAATGCCTTCGCAGCGGCATGTTCCCGCTTGAGCTTCTTTGCCAGCCTTTGCGAAACAGCCTGTTCCAGCGTGAGACTTTTTTCCTGGCTGCGCAATTTTTCCTGTAGTTGCTGACGCTCCTTGATGTTATCTGCCAGCAGCGATGCCAAGCCCCGGTCAGGATGTTGCGCGTAATCAGGGTCGTACAGAAAATCCTGCACCAACCGGGCTGCCTCGGTATTGTCATGGAAAGCCGTATCAGGTTTGCCAAGCAACATCACCAAACGCAGCTGGTCACATGGATTGTTATCCTGCACCTGGCTTACACGTAATGCTTGTACCATTTCCTGCCCGGCCTCAGGTGGCAATAAAGAAACTGCTGTGTAGAAATTGGTGATGCCTTCACAGGCTTCATTGTGCCCGACCTGTGTGATTGCCTGCCATTGAGCACAGGCTGTCAATGTCAGCACAGCTATTATTCCTATCCCCTGGTACATCATTGAGTACAAATATCTCCTGTGTATTTTTTATTCTGCGCAGGCAGAATGACCCGTAAATGTGCCCCAACCTGACTATCCCGCACTATAATATGGCCACGATGCAGTCGAGCATAACGCTGGGCGATGGCCAAACCCAACCCCGTCCCTTTAACGTGCCCCTTTGCAAGTTGCCGCCCCTGAAAAAAAGGCTCGAAAATCTGTCCACGTTCTTCGCTGCTGATACCCGGCCCTGCGTCTATGACATCAATGCAGACCTCATTGTTCTCTACCCAGGCATTCAATTGAACCTGGCCACCGTCTGGCGAATATTTGATGGCATTGGACAACAGGTTGTCCAGCAGAGTGCGAATCTGGTTACGCTCACCACACAGGCTAACCGCTTGCAGGCCGGTCTGCACGGTAATTTTTCGCGCACGCATGGCAAGGCGGTGCTTGCCGATAATTTCCGGCAACAGTGTATCAAGTGCAATGGTTTCCTGTTGCTGCGGTTTTTCCTGCGCCAGCGCGGCATTAAAGTTCAACAGAGCCTCCACCTGTGCCTGTAGCTGAAGACTGCTCTCCCGCAGAATGCTGGCCACTTCGGTCTGTTCCGGGTTCAGCGTACCCACCACTTCATCACACAGCAATTCCGTGCCTTCCCGAATGGCCGTCAATGGTGTTTTCAATTCATGTGACACATGGTGCAGAAATGTCTGTTTTTGCTCATCCAGCTCGGACAGCCTTTTGCGCAGCCAGTCCAGGTGTTCACTGAGTTCACGCACATCCTGCGGCCCACTTACCTTTACCGGGGTCAAAAATTCACCGGCCCCGAGGCGGTGAATAGCGGCGCCAAGACGCCGCAGCGGGCGGCTGATCAGCACACTGAAGACGACCGCGAGAATCAACGCCAGCGGTACCAGGCCCAACGCCTGTAACAACAACAAACCCTGCATCTGCTCCATCTGCCGGGTAATCACATTGCTTCGCCGGGTGATCATCTGCGTAACCTCGAAAGGAATCGGACGTACAAGCCGGGTCAGGTTATGCTGTTCCGCCAACCTGAGTGGCATATCCTGCGCCTGCGGTTGGGGGCTGCCGGCCACCTCACGAAGTTTGTCGTACAAAGCCTGCTCATGTTCACGCAACTGCTTGAGCCGGTCCAACAGACTCTCACCTGATGGCAAACTCTCCAGCAGGAGAACGGCATTGCCAAGCTGGCCACGCTGATCCTCATAACGCTGCAATACGGCAGGATCGCGTAAAACGAGGTACTGCCCCGTGCTGCGCTCCATGTTCAGCACCTGGGCCATGATAGTGCGGCTGGCTTCAACCGCCTGGGCAGAATCACTCACGGCAAGCTGCATTTGTGCCGAGAGGCGGTCAATCTGCACAAAAGTGTTTACCAGTGCCACCGAAAGCGGCAGGGTTGCAAGCAAAAAACCGATCAGCGCTAACTGGAAGATCGAGGTGGGCAGAGTCAGACGCACAGCTCAATGCCCCCGAAACAACGGCATGTCTGCAAATACTGGAAGGCTGATTTTACATCCCGGGATTGCGCAAGGCATTGGGGCATCATAAACCGAAACAAAGACCACACCAAAATAAAGATCCAGGGTATTTGGCCGGCAGGATGGTCAAAACGGTTGCCAACGTCCCTCTGATAACAACCCTAAAAAAAGGTGGCTCCAAAAATTCCATCCATGGAACTTTTGGAGCCGAAAGCACAGTTTTACAGGATGTGCCTCCTGAGCCGCCGATTGCATGTGCGTACAATCGACTTTTACGGCGCTTCCCGCACCGCACACGAGAACCTCTATTCTCAAGGAACCCTGAACGAATCACCAGACTCGCATTCCGGGCTTTCAATCCGTTGATTTTTCGCTGCTGATCACTGCAATGGCCATTATTACCTGCGATCAACGTCTCAAATCGGTGGAGCTTGACATCCTGTCTGCCGCGTCCGGATTCATACCAAAGTCCCTTGATAGAGGGGAGGAAGGGTAGAGGTTCTCGAATTCAATTCGCTTATCGTGCTTATTTGGTTCCCGCCTTGGGTACAGCAATTTCAAAGCGGGCAAATTCTGCTTCATCCAACTTGCCATCTGTGTTGCTATCGTAGGTATCCCACAGGTCAGTCAAAGCAGGGACCGAAGCCGCTTCGGCTTTGCTGATAGCACCATCCTGGTCAGTATCGATCTGGTCGAACGTTTCATCGGCATAAACAGTGCTGGAAATAATCATGGCCAGCGAGGCAAACAATAGTTCCTTTCGCATAACATATTCCTCATTCTTAGTAAGTGGCATGTCGCATCAAACATCGACACCATAGCACTAGCAAATGGCGTGCCAACTTAACCATTTCTTTGATATTCAATATGTTACAAAATAATCGCCGTGTCAGACCTGGCCGCCACGGGAACAAGTGTCGCTCTGGGGAGACAGAAAATCAGAAAAAAAGGGGGAAACCGTGAAATACCACCAGTCAAGCCTGTCGCAAAATGGCGACAGTTCATATATTCACGCGTGCAGCTTGCGTCACACGCTGCACAAAAGACAAGTACCGCAAACTCAGCCACCCCATTCCGGCGCCAAGCCCCGTACCAATAAACGCACCCACCAGTACCTGGCTCGGGTAATGCACCCCCAGATAAACACGTGACAATGCAACCAATACCGCCAGCAAACCAAAACCCACCATCCAGCCCCGCCAACGCAGCACATAACTACTAAAGGACGCAAACAGAAAAAAATTCAGTGCATGATTGGACGGCATGCCATTGAGCTTACGGCTACAGTTGATGGAAAACACGGTATCCACCTGCCGCACAACACTGCCCAACTCTGCACAAGGGCGAGGCTGGGCAATGAGATGTTTTAACAGTGCGCCCAACTGGTCACCCAGCGAAATGAATACAATGGTCAGCAGCCAGAATTTGAAACCGTCTTTACCAAAACGCCAACTCAAAAAAACCATCACCGTCAGTAGCAACGGCGTGGAAAAAAACAGGTCTTGTGAAATCCAGGCAAAAAAGAGATCGAAACCGGCATTGGAGAGCGTTTGATTCAGCAACAGCAGTAAATATTCGTCCAAAATGCGCCGTCCTTAAAGGGTATACACAGAAGTATGTATAGACTGATATTCTCCCATAGCCAGGGAGTGACAAGAAACAGGAAAGATTGACTATTTACCGTAAGTTTTTATTGGTTTTCTCTGTGCACTCTGCGTCTCTGCGACCTCTGCGTTAACAACACCGCGCACCTTCTCTGCACTTACATCCTTCGTTGCAAACTTTTCCGGGCTCAGGCGTTACGCTGTGCTTCCAGCGCCTGCTGAGTAGCCGGGTGCTGAACCAGGTTTGCCTTGATATCCAGAATATCCACCAACCCCAACGGCACCACCTTACCATCCTTGTAAATGCCCTGAAGCTTCATCACCAGACGATCATCGGTTTTGCGATACATCACACCATCCAGCGCATAGGTTTTGCCTTTACCATCAACGTCTACATTAAAACTTAACTTGAGACGGCGGAATTCAGTAAGCGCCATAATATCTGCGGTTATCTCAGTAAACTGCAAACGTACAGAACCTTCGGAAAGATCCAGCAAAGTACACTGGTGCGTTTCACCATCACGAATGCTCAGACTCGCAGGCAACTCTGTTTGCAAACGATAGTGTTGGCGTTGATCCGTCAGTTTCAACGAACCGGGTAACACATCCAGTACCACCACTTCGTGCCCGGCATAAATACCATCGGTAAGTGGCAACACTTTATTCACTTCGGTATCCAGCTGGCTCAGCGTACCGCCGACGGAACAGGCCAACAGGGTAATGGTATTACGACGCCGGAAAGGACCACGCGGGCCCAGCTCGGCCCGTCGTCCATAATCACGTTTGTTTTCATCTTCCTGATTAAAGGGGATCAACAGACTGAAGCTTTCAACTTCTTGCACCAGATGCGCCTGGCCATCCACTGTAAGTCGTAACACATCGCGCTCAGCATCCTGCTGGCAACCAATATCCACGGGTGAAAAAACAAACTGACCATTGACGCTATAACCCAACACAATGGTCTCCAACGCACCTTCTTTTTGATACTCAGGGTAATAACGAATTTTTTCACCCAAAGGAAAATAACGAAACAGCTCCGTCAATTTCGCAATGGCCAAAGGCTCTTTTACCGCTTTGGTACTGTCACGCGATTTAGTGCCGCTGTCTGCTGCGCCGCCAAAAACTTTTTTCAGAAAACCCATGTGCGTTATCCGCCTTTTTTATGCTTTCAGAAAAACAGCTTAAATAGTGACCCGAATCCGTACCTTCATGCCAACGCATAGCACAGACGCTTGCTGCCACAGGGTGTGGCAATACCCACCCTGCCCCATCAAACGCAATAGCGGCAAAAAAACCGCATTCTTTATTTCTTACCCCACCGCCACCCGTGCATTGCGGAACATGCGCAGCCACGGGCCATCCTCACCCCATTCTTCCGGGGACCAGGAATACTGCACCGCGCGGAATACCCGCTCCGGGTGCGGCATCATGATGGTGAAACGGCCATCCGTCGTGGTCAACCCGGTGATACCCTGTGGTGAACCATTGGGATTGGCAGGATAATGTTCTGTGGGCAAACCATGATTGTCCACATAACGCAAAGTAGCCACACCCGCATCCAGCACTGGCTGCACACCATCGGCGAACACGGCGCGCCCTTCACCATGCGCCACGGCTATGGGCATGCGTGAACCGGCCATATCAGCCATAAACAACGAAGGCGATGGCAGCACTTCCACCAGTGACAAGCGGCCCTCAAACTGTTCAGAAGCATTGCGCTCAAAATGTGGCCACAGGCCCGCACCCGGAATCAGCTCGTGCAGGTTGGACATCATCTGGCAACCGTTACACACACCCAGACCAAAGCTGTCGTCGCGCTGGAAAAAGGCTGCGAATTCATCCCGCGCGCGACCGTTGAATAACACCGATTTTGCCCAGCCTTCCCCGGCGCCCAATACGTCGCCGTATGAGAAACCGCCGCAAGCCACCATACCTTTGAAATCAGCCAGTGAAACACGCCCGGCGATAATGTCACTCATGTGTACATCAATGGCATCAAAACCGGCGCGATCAAAAGCCGCAGCCATTTCAATCTGACCATTCACACCCTGCTCCCGCAGAATGGCCATGCGCGGACGCACTCCTGTATGAATAAATGGTGCGGCCACATTGTCGTCAATATCAAAACGCAACTGAACATTCAGCCCTGGATCAGCGGCATCCAGCCGGGCCTCCATTTCCTGTTGGGCGCACTGCGGATTATCACGCAGCGTCTGCATGTGCAGCGTTGTTTCAGACCAGGCGCCACGGAATACCATACGGTCCCCGCCTAATACTTCGCTGCCATCAAAACGGAAACTGATACGATTGTCGTCCGTGGGCGCACCGATAACAAAACTGTGCCTGCCCAGACCATGCTCCCGCAGGCACGCCAACACCTCATCGGTGTCGGTGTGATTCACCTGAATCACCGCACCCAGCTCTTCATTGAATAATGCCGCAAGCGCATCATCACCCAGCCCGTCTAACTGGATATTGACGCCCATGGCGCCAGCAAAGGCCATTTCACAGACACAGGCCAGCAAACCGCCATCAGAGCGGTCATGGTAGGCTTGCAACAAACCCTGCCGGCTGAGCGCCTGTATCGCGGTGAAAAAAGATTTCAATGCGCCCGCATCATCCACATCCGGCGCATGATGTCCCAGCTGTTTGTAAACCTGTGCCAGCGCAGAACCCCCCAGGCGGTTTTCACCCTTGCCCAGGTCAATGAGAATCAGGTCACCACCGTCTTTCAACTGTGGTGTCAGCGTGTCACGCACATCCAGCACGGGCGCAAAAGCGGTGATGATCAGCGACAGCGGTGAAGTCACGGATTTTTCTTCCTGACCATCCTCGCCCTCTTCCTGCCAGACGGTTTTCATGGACATGGAATCCTTGCCCACCGGAATGGCGATACCCAGCTCGGGACACAATTCCATACCCACTGCTTTGACGGCATCAAACAAACCGGCATCTTCACCGGGATGCCCCGCCGGAGACATCCAGTTGGCCGACAATTTAAGCTCGCTGAGCCGGTTAATGCGCGCAGCGGCAATATTGGTGATGGCCTCACCCACGGCCATACGTGCCGAAGCCGCATGATGTAACAACGCTATGGGCGTGCGTTCGCCCATAGCCATGGCCTCACCGGCATAACCGGTGAGATCCGTACTGGTCACCGCCACATCGGCCACCGGTACCTGCCAGGGGCCCACCATCTGGTCACGTGTCACCATGCCCGTCACCGTACGGTCACCAATGGTGATGAGGAAGGTTTTGTCCGCCACCGAGGGCAGGCGCAACACGCGCATGGCCGCGTCCATAAAATCAATACCGGCGGTATCAAATTCCAGCTTATGGAAAGTTTTGTGATGCACATCGCGCAGCATCTTGGGGGGTTTGCCCAACAACACCTCCATGGACATATCAATGGGCATGTTATCAAAGTGACCATCGCCTAACAGCAATTGTTGCTCCTCGGTGGCCTCGCCGATCACTGCATAAGGACAGCGCTCCCGCTCACACAGCGCCTCAAACTCCGCCAACCGTTCCAAAGTCACCGCCATCACATAGCGTTCCTGGGATTCGTTGCACCAGATTTCTTTGGGCGACATACCCGGATCATCACTGGGAATGGTGCGCAACTCAAAACGCGCGCCACGCCCGCAGTCGTGTACGATTTCCGGCATGGCATTGGACAACCCGCCCGCGCCCACATCATGAATGGAGACAATGGGATTGTTGTCACCCATGGCGACACAGCGGTCGATAACCTCCTGCGCCCGGCGCTCCATTTCCGGATTACCCCGTTGCACCGAAGCAAAATCCAGGTCTTCATGACTGTCACCCGTGGCCATGCTGGACGCCGCGCCACCGCCCAAACCAATGAGCATCGCCGGACCACCCAGCACAATCAGTTGCGCACCTGGAGGAATGACATTTTTTTCCACATGCCCGGCACGAATATTACCCAGTCCACCCGCCAGCATGATGGGCTTGTGATAACCGCGCACTTCTTTATTAATCGCTGAAGGCTCCTTGCCGTCTTTTTTCCCACCTGCTGACGGCACGTTTTCCTCGAAAGTACGGAAATAACCACAAATATTGGGGCGTCCGAATTCATTGTTAAATGCCGCCGCACCGATGGGACCGTCCAGCATGATATCCAGCGCCGAAACAATGCGCCCCGGCCGGCCATAATCCGTTTCCCAGGGTTGCGGCGCATCAGGCAGATTCAGATTCGACACAGAAAACCCACACAACCCCGCCTTGGGTTTGGAACCACGGCCAGTGGCGCCCTCATCACGAATTTCCCCCCCGGAGCCGGTGGCCGCACCAGGAAAAGGCGAAATGGCTGTGGGATGATTATGGGTTTCCACCTTCATCAAAATCGGCACATCTTCATTGTGATACGTATAACGCCCGGTATCCGGGCTCGGGAAAAACCGCTGGCCTGCGCTGCCACTCATCACCGCCGCGTTGTCCTTGTATGCCGACAATGTACCTTGGGGATGGCTTTCGTGGGTGTTGCGAATCATCCTGAACAGGGAATGGTCCTGCGGCTGACCGTCGATAACCCAGTCAGCATTGAAAATTTTGTGGCGGCAGTGTTCAGAGTTGGCCTGGGCAAACATCATCAATTCCACGTCTGTGGGATTGCGCCCCAGCGCACTGAAGTTGTCCAGCAGATAATCAATTTCATCATCGGCCAACGCCAACCCCTGTTCGGCATTGGCACGGACCAGCGCAGCACGCCCACCACCGAGAATATCCACCGTCGTCATGGGCGCGGGCTCAGCCTGCATAAACAGCGCATCGGCATCATCCAGGTTATCCATCACCTGTTCCACCATGCGGTCGTGGATCAACGGCTTGAGTAGCGACAATTGATAATCACTCAACGCCACACCCCCAGCCCCGGCAAAATAATAAGCCGTGCCACGCTCGATACGATGGATTTCACCGAGCCCGCAATTGTGCGCGATGTCGGTGGCCTTGGATGACCACGGAGAAATCGTCCCCGGACGCGGCACCACCAGCAACAGCCTCCCCGCCGGTTGCCCGTTATCCGCCGTATCAGCCCTGCCGCCATACCGTAACAACTGGGCAAGCACCGCCTGTTTTTTACTGTCGAGCGTCGTATGCAAATCCACAAAATGCTCAAAAACCGTACTTATTTGCGTGACTTCCGGCACCCGGGCCTGAGCAGCCAGCAGCAATTTTTGCAGACGAAAATCAGAGAGTGCAGCGCCACCGCGAAGCTGAAACATAGGCCTTCCTGTATGTGTTGCCGGGCCCGGCTGGGCCAAAAGGCGCAATGATACTGTATTTTGGCTGATTGTGCGGCCAGGATCGGGTTGCTGATTTCATCCCTCGCGCAACCCCGGGCCCACTGCATGCATTCCCATGTGGAGAGCAAGGGAATGAGGAAAACATGGGGTTTGTTACGCAGAAGCCGCAGAAACGCCGTCGCATGAAAAAGGCGCTGAATGCACTGGGTTATTCTGTCAGTCGGAATAAAGCCCGGAAACGGATTACCTGTTTTATCCGGTGAGCCGTTGATAATTCTATCTTCTGTAACTTTAAAGATTCGACGGGCTTCAGCAGTTCCAATACTGTCTAGATCATCCTGAACTTCGGGATGGTAGATAACACCCCAGACCATAAACTACTACTCCTCTTCAGCTGAGTATCGATCAAGCATATCAGCGTGACTAATCGCTTTGCTTGCATCAAAATCAGTCAGGCGCTCAACAGCGACAGCTTGAAGTCGCAAATCCTCCAGTTCATCTTGCATGGCCTCAAAAATATCGACGGGCAGAACTACCGCAGAAGGATTATTGTTTTTCATAACGGCAAACCTATCTTGCTTTCCGCTAGTTAGCGCATCGAAAAAACGCTTAGCGGTGCGCGTAAATTCAGTATCAGCGTCAACTGTCTACATAGTGTCTACATTATATTTTTCGTAGGATTTTCGAAGGAAAACAACCCGGATAAATTCACCGTAAGTCATTGTTTTTAAAGTGGTGCCCGGGGCCGGAATCGAACCGGCACGACCGTTAAGTCGAGGGATTTTAAGTCCCTTGTGTCTACCAGTTTCACCACCCGGGCAGGTTGTGCTTGATGACGGTGCCGATTGTACCGTCTGTTTCAGAAAAATGGGAATCAAACCTGGTAAAAAGTAAAATTATGGAGGCGGAACCCGGAGTCGAACCGAGGTACACGGATTTGCAATCCTTGGAACACCACCATTAAAATCAAAGACTTATCTGTGATTTTCGGTATATGACAACATATTTAAGGCACATTTTAAATCAATAACTTACGTTTGCATACCTAATCATTTCAAACTGTATAAAACACCGAAACTGATTTAGTTATTCTCAACGGTTTCTGGCATTGCAGCCAAAACCTCTTCCACACCTCTAAACTCTTCGAGAGCTGCTTCCAATTGTTCGACGATTTCCTGGGCCAGCACTTCGGGGGCCAGAAGGTTTTCGGTGTCTTCCAGGGACTCGTCTTTGAGCCAAAAGATGCCGAGGTTGGTTTTGTCGCGGGCGATGAGTTCGTCGTATTTGAAAGACTTCCAACGCTCGATTTTTTTGGGTTCGCGGCGTTTGTTGCGGCCTTCTGCCTTAGCGTGTGGCAGTATTGTAGTTCCAAATCATCACCGTCTAACGTCACTAACTTAGCCCAAGCGTATTTATTGGGCACCTGTACTTGCCGGCCAGCCACCTCACGCTCGTCCGCCATTTTGAGGAAGATCAAAATAAGTAATCTGCTCGACATAATCCCCACTTGTGCCCCAGAGGGTATAGCCCACGCCATCGTCACGCAGTACGTGGGCGTAGTTCCAGACTTTGTTGACTATTTCTGATGCACTCATATTTTCATGCCCAGGTCTTCATAATATTCAGAGTATTTTCAATATCTCCAGCTGACGCAGGATTATTTAGTAGCCCGGGTAAAACATTTAAAAAATCATCATTCAAAAACAATGACGCCTGTTTTGCAAAATAGGCTTTCATATCACCAGGGCTTTGTATGAGTTCGTTGAGTAGACCTCTCCTGTTTTCCATGACAAACACGATATCCTCCAGGTCATGGCTGAAATAATTACCTTTACCGCGTCCCGCGAACGCCTCAAATTTCGTTGCAATAAAATAAGCGGGTGTAATAACACGAATATCCAAACCATTCGGCAAAGTAATAGTAGAAGCTTCTTTAATGGCCTCACCATACCAACGATTGGAAAAGCCAAGTATTTTTTCATCCGTTGGCATAACATCCAACGTCATTTGCCCAATAGTAGTATCAACAAACCAACGGCAAATGGGTCCGTCAACGTCTTCCTTGAATCCAAGGCTTCTCAAATTTTCAGAAAATTGATGGTATTCGACTAATGTTGCTATATCGACAATAACATCCACATCATTCGTTTTACGCACACCAAAATGAGCAGCCTTATCAACCAATAGAATCGTGGTACTGCCACCAACGAAAGTAACATCAGGCAATAAGCCGCCCAAAGAAGCGGCAACGGACGCTAGCTGTATTAAATTTTCATTGTTATTCGCCATTACTTCCCTTTAATCAGCGCAGATAACAACCTTCTGGCTATCTTAAGTTCTCTTGGCTTCCCGGATCGAATCGCATCTACCAGTGCCATGGCACGATAAAGCAGCTCATCATTGCGACAGGCCAGAGGAATAGAATCGTGTATAGGCTTGACCAACATGCCATCAATCTCACCACCTGGAACGGGCCAAACCATCGCCGGGCTTGGCGGCGAAACCTCACTGGAAAGCACAGGACAATTCCAAGCAGTCGCCATACCTCTTCCATAGCCGATACTCTCCATTGGATAAGCATAGCGCACGCCATAGCTCAACCACTCAAGCAATGCCCCTGATTCAGCAAATACACTACCGTTTCTTTCAACCACGATATGGGATGCAACCAGTCGCTTAGTGCCCTTGCTCACCTCACTGGCACTAATGCCGATGGATTCAGCAATGCCACGCACACTGCTTTCCCTGCCCTCCCGCCTAAGAGACCAGTATTTCAGCGCTAATAGAGAATCTTGAGGTTTTAGCTCCATAGGGGTTTCCTGTTTCGAAACAGGAAACACTTTAGTGCTAACAGGTTGTTATTGTCAAGCAAAAGGGACAGCGATATATCTGATGAATCGCTCTACCTTGTTCCCCAACCGGGAGGGTGGGCGATGCTTATTAGGTTCGTTTAACCCGGCATGGCAAAAGCTGCGGCCTGATATGGAACTGGCAGGACTCGAGCCGTTTCAACCTAAAGATGTAAAAGCAAAATATGCGTCCGGCTTAAAAAAATTGGGTCGTGACGTACAGGATAGTTTGGGGCATTCAGATGCGAAAATGACAGAAGATCATTACCTGCGCGATGGCATCATTCTTGAGCCATCTCGGTAATGAAATACCATTTATATACCTAAACTGGGCAGTATGATGGGTATATGGCAACCAAGGTGGTCGTGTAACCTATTGAAAAATATGGAGGCGGAACCCGGAGTCGAACCGAGGTACACGGATTTGCAATCCGCTGCATAGCCACTCTGCCATTCCGCCAAATATCAGCTTTCGTCGTGTTTAACGGCCATCACTCGTTAATCGAAGAGCCGTAAACCAAAAAACCTCGACCGCAGGATCGAGGTTTTGCATTCTTGCGCCATCCTGGCTCTTTTTCAATCAAAAAGAGGAATGGAGCGGGAAACGAGATTCGAACTCGCGACCCCAACCTTGGCAAGGTTGTGCTCTACCAGCTGAGCTATTCCCGCCTGCGCTTCAAGCCGGTGTATTGTACTGGCGGCGCTTTCACTGTCAAGCGTCTGGGCAATAAATGTCTGTCTAATTGTCCTCTTTTTGTAGTGATGGCCATGCAGAACGAATATAAATGACCATGGACCACAGTGTGAGCCCTGCAGAAATATACAAAAAAATAAATCCGGTTTCCGCTGTGGGGAAATCACCTATCGGTTCGCGGTACAGCAGCAGCACCAGTGCCAGCATTTGTGTGGCGGTCTTGATTTTGCCGATCACCGACACGGCGACCTGTGCGCGTTCACCCAGTTCGGCCATCCATTCACGCAGTGCGGAAATAACAATCTCCCGGCCGATAATCACGGCGGCAGGCAAGGCCAGAAACACACCGGGAAACAGTGTGGGGTTCATGTCCACCAACATCACCAGCGCCACGGCAACCATGAGCTTGTCGGCCACCGGGTCAAGAAAAGCGCCGAAGGCTGAGGTGAGCTGCATGCGGCGCGCCAGATAGCCATCCAGCCAGTCTGTCCCGGCGGCCACGGCAAATACCACGGTAACGGCGATATGGGACCATTCCACCGGCAGGTAAAACAGCACGGCAAAAACGGGAATCAGCGCAATACGCAGCAAGGTCAATAGGTTGGGTATATTAAAGCTCATGTTTACTCAGGTATTCGTATTATTCATTCACATGAAACACATCATACACCCGCTGCGCCAGTTGCTTGCTGATGCCGGGCACTCTGGCAAGATCTTCCACGCCAGCACGCGCCACTTCCTGCAAACCACCAAACTGTTTCAGCAGGGTCTGACGACGCTTGGGGCCAAGGCCGCTGATACCTTCCAGTACCGAGGTATTGCGCACTTTGGCGCGGCGCTGTCGGTGGCCGGTGATGGCAAAACGGTGGGCTTCGTCGCGTATCTGCTGAATAAGGTGCAACGCGGGTGAATCTGAGGGCAGTATACGGGGCGCTCCCTCCCGCAACAATTCTTTGCCCAGCGACGGCGCAGTGGACAAAATCAATTGTTCTTCTCCCGGCCGCCGCGCGGGCCCTTTGGACACCCCCAACAGGGTGACGCCGGTAATCTGTAATTCCTCCATCACTGACTCGGCTTCACTCACCTGCCCTTTGCCGCCGTCGATAAGCAGAATGTCCGGCAGCTTGCCTTCACCTTTTTTCAGGCGCGTATAACGCCGCAGCAGGGCTTGTCGCATGGCGGCGTAATCATCGCCGGGGGTGATGTTGTCAATATTGAAGCGCCGATAGTCGGACTTCACCGGGCCTGTAGTATCCAGCACCACGCACGAGGCCACTGTGGCTTCGCCCATGGTATGGCTGATGTCGAAACACTCCAGCCGTTGCGGTGGGCTGTCCAGTTGCAGCACGTCCTGCAACGCCTCGAAGCGGCGCAATACGGTACTTTTGGTGGCAATTTGCGCATTGAGTGCATTTTCTGCGTTGGTCACGGCCATTGTCACCCAGCGTGCGCGCTCACCACGCAGTTTGTGAGTGATGCGTACCCGGTGACCGCTCTCTTCGCTCAATACGGTTTGCAATAGTGCTCCTTCATCACCCAGGGCTGTGCTCACAAGAATTTCTGCGGGCACGGTGCGCCCGGCATGGCCCACCAGATAATACTGGGCGATGAACGCCGCCAGCACTTCGCCGGGGCCAGCTCCTTCAATGTGGCGCGGAAAAAAGGTTTTGTTGCCGAGGTTGCGGCCATCCCGCACAAAAAACACCTGCACACAGGCCAGGCCACCGGCCGTCATCACGGCAATCACGTCCAGACTGCCACCCTCGCCACTCACATACTGGGTTTCCTGCACCCGCCGCAGGCTGCCGATGAGATCCCGAATCTGCGCCGCTTCTTCAAATTCCAGCGCTGCCGAGGCCTGCTCCATTTTTTCCACCAGCTCGTTAATGACTTTGGCGCTTTTGCCCTCCAAAAACAGCGTGGTATGGCGAAGGTCCTCGGCATAGCGCGGTTTGTCGATCAAACCCACGCAGGGGGCTGTGCAGCGCTGAATCTGGTATTGCAGGCAGGGCCGCGAACGGTTACGAAAAAAATTGTCGTCGCATTGACGCACCCGAAACAGCTTTTGCAACAGATTCAAACTCTCCCGCACCGCCCCGGCGCTGGGATAGGGCCCAAAATACCGCCCTTTCGCACGCTTTGCGCCACGGTGGTACGAGAGCCGGGGAAAATCAGCGCCTTCGGAGAGAAAAATATAAGGGTAACTTTTATCATCCCGCAGCAGAATGTTGTAGCGCGGCTTCAGCTCCTTGATGAGATTGCTTTCCAGCAACAACGCCTCATTTTCAGTATGGGTGACGGTTACCTCCACCCTCTGTACCTGTGCCACCATGGCCCGGGTTTTCGCCCCCTGGGTGGCACGGGTGAAATAGCTGGCCACGCGCTTTTTCAGGTTACGGGCCTTGCCCACATACAGTACCGTACCGCTGGCATCCAGCATGCGATAAACACCAGGACGGCTGGTCAGGGTTTGCAGATATACCTTGACATCAAATGAATGCGTGCCTGAATTGGTGCTGGAATCATCCGCAGACATGCGTTAACTCTTGGCGTCAACCAGTTCACGCGCCCGCTCAAATACCGCCTGAAACATAGGGGGTGTCAAACGACGGGTTTGGGTGTTGTAACGGCTGCAATGGTAGGAATCCAGCAGAAAAAGACCTTTGGGCTTTTTCTGCGGTAATTCGTGCAACTGGTTGTGCCCAAAGGGATAGTCTTTCAGTTTTAACCCCAGGGCACGCAATACCGCCGCATGCGCAATGGTGCCCAGGGCCAGCACGCAAGCCCCCCGGCGCAACGACGCCAGTTCCGCTTTCAGAAACTGATTGCAGGTACGAATTTCCTCTCCCGTGGGTTTGTTCTGTGGCGGCAGACATTTCACTGCATTGCTGATGCGGCACTGCTTGAGCCGCAAGCCATCATCGGCCGAATCCGAAGTGGGTGCTGAACTGAAACCGGTATCAAACAACGTCTGGTACAGCAGAATACCCGCGTGATCCCCGGTAAAAGGCCGCCCTGTAGCATTGGCGCCGTGCATACCCGGGGCCAGCCCCACGATAAGCAGTTTGGGATTTTTCACCCCGAAGGGGGCAACCGGGCGCGCGTGGTAATCCGGGTATTGCCGCCGGTTTTCGTCAAGGAAATCGCTCAATCGGGGGCACAGACGGCAATTCAGGTCGAAGATAGGGGAAGTCGTATTCATCATGTCCCAAAAGTAAGTTTAATTTTATCGCCAATTTTTCAGGCCCACAGCATACCAGTTTGTGATAGCCTTTGATTGGCTGCAAACAAAATGGTAAATCAGGCGTCTAACCTGGGGCGATACGCGAGAGGATGTCTTTATGATGTTAAAAAAACTGGGATTGATTTTGCTGACAATGAGCATCAGCGTCCTGCTCAGCAGTTGCCACATCAAGAAAAAGGATGAGGAAACCATCAGCCGCACAACTAATAATTTACGTGTCTACCAGCCAGGGGATGTTATTACATACAACGTAATAGCAGTATCAAATTCTGGCACAACCAGCCAGGGCACGCTGCGTGTGGAATGGGAGCAGACTCCTGATTTAACAGACCCCATTGATGGCAGCACCAAATACCCGGTATTAAAAGAAACAACAACGCTTACCTATAATCCCGACAGCACCGAAGCAAACGCCACAATCATTCGCTACATCCACCAGGAGACCAGCAGCACTGCTCCTGACAACAGTGGGCAAACCTCTCTCTATGCCATTGGTGGTGGCACCAGCCTCTACTGGTTGTACAACCCGGACAATGTTAACAATCCTTCCTCAGATATCATCCTGCCCGTCATTTTTGACTCCCCCATGGAAGTGGGCACTCCCCCCCCGAACTCTCCATTGACATTTTCTGTGATGGAAGACTGCGGTGTAACAGTGGGGCAATGCGGCGCAGAGATCTACAAATTTGATGACAACTTTACCATCATAGGCGACACAACACCGGTCACCACTAATCTGGGTAAATTTTCAAACCCGTTTGAAATAGAGTTTTTCGGCGCAACCACACCCAAAAACTCCCCCGCCACTTCGTTTCCTGGCGACATCCGTAGCATCTGCGGCACCAGCGCCGACCAGGTTTCTTATAATGGCACCATGTTTGTCATGCCAGAAATTGGCATGGTGCGCATGGTAAATTTATGTCAAAACAGTACCTCGGGTGGGGTGGCTCAAGTGAACTACATCATCACGTTGAACAATACGAATATTCCCTTGCCGTAACCCCTTCGCCATAAAAACTGCGGGGCATTCATCAATGCCCCGCAGTTTCCTTGCTGTGGCCCGCTAAACCAAAGAACGTGCACACCCCTAAAGAAAATTAAACAAGGAAAGATTCTGAATCCGTGCAAAACTCTGTTGTGCTGCCTGCAAACCCGTAAGCTGTAAATTCAGACGGCTCACCGCCTCAGCGTAATCCAGGTCTTCGATGGAAGACAAAGCCTTTTGTCCCTGGAGGACGATTTCTTCATTCAATGCCCGGTGACTGTCAATAGCATTCAGGCGGGCACCGGTTTGCGTACGGAAAGCACCTAAATTTTCCATCGCCAGTGAAATATCATCCGGTACGTTAGTCGTTGCGGTATTGCCTTCAAGCGCTAATGCAAACTGCTCCAACGTTTCAAAAATACTTTGTGTACCGCCCCCCGAAACAGGAACATCCATAAACACCCCTTGCCCATTGTCTTCAGTGGCGATGAATCGTGTTTCACCAATCTGCACATTACGCTGCCCCAGGTCACCCGTGTAAGCATAGGTAAACAAACCACTGGCAGCAGGAACTTCAGTAACGGTGATCGGCGCAGTATCGACATTAAATCCTGCAAAAATATATTCACCGTTACTGTCTGCTGAATTGGCCACCGAAACCATCTCACCCAAAATCGCACGCACTTCATCAGCAATAAGTGCACGTTCATTTGCCCCCAGGCTTGTGTTGTTTCCCTGCACAGCCAACTCACGCGCACGCTGTAACATATCAATGGTCTGTGTGAGTGCGGCCTCCTCCTGCTTGATACGGGTTTCAGCAGCATCCGCGTTTTCCTGGTATTGATTGTATGTCGCTATCACCTTATTGAAAGCCAGTATCTGGGTTGAGCCCAACACATCATCCGATGGCGCCAGAATACGTTTTCCCGTTGCCACCTGCTGCTGGGTTTTACTCAATTCCGATTGTCGCTCCAGCATGGCAGTGACGCTACGATCCTGCATTTGTGCTGTTGAAATTCGCATTGGGAATTGTTCCTTATTTCACTTGTGTTCGTATAAAGTTAACGCCCGGTAACACTGAGCAGGGTCTGAAAAATATCGTCCGATATGCGAATCACCTGTGCAGCCGCCTGATACGCCTGCTGAAATTTCAACAGATTTGCAGCCTCTTCATCAAGATTAACACCGGATACCGCTTGTTGTGATTCAACGGCACGATCCAGCAAGGCGCGTTGGGCATTGGCATTGACCGTGGCCTCCCGCGTCCCCACACCCACCTCTGACACCAGCTTGGCGTACGCAGATTGAAAGCTTTCTGTGCTGCCACCCAACACCTTTTGCGCCTGCAAAGCTGCCAAAGCCAACGCATTACTGTTATCACCCAGAGCATTTCCAGATGCCGCACCAGCAAACTCCGCGGCAGAGGCAATGGCGACACCAATATCCGCTGCCCCGTTTCTGACAGGACGAATCAAAAAGCTGTCGCCCGCAGAAACACCACCAGCCAGGCTCAGGGTAATACCATCGGAGGCCACTGTACGTGGGAAATCAGTAACAACAAAACCGCTGTCAACAACGGTATTATCACGAAGCCGTGTCAACGAAAATGTTGCGCCATCATAATTCAGACGATATTCACTGGCCTGAATCAGGTTGGTATCATTAATGGCGACACTCACTGTACCGCTGGTTGGGTCATTCCCGGTACTGGAAAACACTTCCGGGCTGGTCGAAACAACATCATTAAAAAACAGGCCGCCAGGATTTCCATTAATGTCATCACCCAGCTGGTGCTGAACATTGATGGACGAAGCCAAACCAATGGCAATACGTCCCATGGAATCCTGCACAGGGTCCAGCACATTTTCCCGAAAGGCCAACAGCCCACCGATTTTTCCACCATTCAGCTGTCCGCTAATGGGGAAGCTGGTTATGCCGGTATCAAAGCTCACCTCCAACCGGCTCAAATCAAATTCATTGCGCGACGTCGATAAAGTACGGGCCTCACCAGCCAGCACCAATGTTTGCCCATTGCCAATAAATACATTGAGGGAACCATCGCTGGATTCATTGGTATTGACAGATACCAGTTCGGATAACTGGCTGACCAGACGGTCACGCTGATCCAACAGACTGTTGGGGGGTTGCCCTCCTGCCAGGCCTCTTTGCAAGACAATGGTTTTATTTAGTTCGGCAATAGACGATGCAATGCTGCTGATTTCTGCCGTTGCTACCACCAACTGATTGTTGACAGTATCATTCATATTTTCAAAACGCTGATCAAACGATTGAAAACGATCACTTAATGTCGCTGCTTCTGAAATTAACACCTGACGCGCTGGAATGGACGTGGGATTATTGGCCACATCCTGCAAAGCATTAAAGAATTTTTGAATGGCTGGATTCAGGCCCACATCATCATTGGCCAGCAACTCATCAATACCGGATGCCATGGTCTGCAAGGTATCCAACTGATTAAATGCAGAATTCCGGGAAACAACCTGATCAAATAAAAACTGATCGTAAACACGTTGAATCGTTGTAACATCAACCCCCGTGCCAATAAACCCACCACTGGCGGCATTGGGTGTGCGGGCGGAAAGCTCCACAGACTGTCGGCTAAAGCCTTCAGTATTCACATTACTGATGTTATTCCCAATGGTAACCAGATTCCGTTGAAAGGCCTGAAGCCCGGAAACGGCGGTACTCAACATGTTGCCTGTATTTGACATGGTATCTATTCCACTGATAGCCAGGGTAAGCGCGTTTTTACGTTACACCTGATGAATTTATCGTCTGACTTGCCTAGATCTTGATCAATTCCAATGCATTCTGTAACAGTTTGCCGGTTGCTATACCCATGATTTTATTTGCATATTCCGGGTCTGTGGCATAACCCGCCACCGACAATTCCCGAGTGAATGAGCGAGCATCACCGGCCACCGCCAATGCCGGTTGATAACGCGGGCTGTTTTTTATAAAAGAAACGAAATCGGCAAAACTTTCTTCATAAGAGGCATAGGCCCGAAATCTTGCCGTTTCCCGCATAGCCACACCCTGTCGGAATTCCAGAGTGGCGACAGAAACACTCTCCCCCTGCCAACGTCCATCGGCTTTGATATTAAACAGGTTGTAACTGCTTTCACCCGATGCATGCTGGTTGATTTTTTTACCCCAGCCCGTTTCCAGCGCAGCTTGTGCCAGAATCACCTCCGGCGCCACACCCAGTTTTTCTGAGGCGGCCTTGGCATGAGGCCACAATTGTTGGACAAACTCCTGAGGCGTATTCCATGACGCTGTGGATACGGACGCCGTTGGTGCCTGACGGATAATATGATCAACGGTAAACGGTTGTTCAACGCTCCCTGCTTGCTGTTCACCGATGCCATTCATTTGTAATTGCTTGACCAGCATATCGGCAATACCAATGCCTTTGCCCGCCGCAAGATTTATCGCCAGCTGTTTATCATGCCAGTCCTGGTAAAACTCGGTTTGCTGATCATCAAATAAACCATCATCGCTGCCCTCACCATGTGCACTTTTTAACATCATTTGCAAAAATATCGCCTCAAACTGTTCGGCAACAAAACGCAAAGTCTCCGGTGAATTCTCATCGGATGCATATTTCAGTTTGTTCAGCCCCTGAATATCGGTATAAACAGGTGCTGTTTGCAAAGGAATCGTCATGGCAATGTCGGCACATTATCCATCATCAGATAACCAGCAGGTTTGCACGCAATGCCCCTGATTCTTTCAACGCCTCCAAAATGGCAATCAAATCACTGGGCGTTGCACCCACCTCGTTAATGGCCTGCACAATATCATTGAGTGACACACCGGGTTGAAACAAAAACATGGGGTTGGCATCTTCACTCACAGCAATATCTGTTCGGGGCACCACCACAGTTTCACCTTCCGACAATGGCGCAGGCTGGCTGACTTCCGGTTTGGCGCTAATGGTTACGGTCAGACTACCGTGTGTAATTGCCGCAGGCATCACCCTGACATGCTGGCCAATAATAATGGTACCCGTCCGTGAATTAACCACAATTTTTGCAGGCGCCTCTCCCGGTGTCACTTCAAATTGTTCCAGTAAAGACATAAACGCCACTCTTTGTGCCGGGTCGCGTGGTGCATTAACCTTGATGGATGCACCATCAATTGCCTGTGCGGTCCCATCCCCTACATTTTTATTGATTATCCTGGCAACACGGTTTGCCGTGGTAAAATCCGGAGCATGCAGATTTAAAACAAGCGAATTCCCCTGTAAAAAGGCCGTCGTAACACTACGTTCCACCATTGCCCCATTGGCGATTCTGCCAACGCTGGGAACATTAACCGTGATGCTGGAACCATCCGCGCCCACACCAAACCCGCCTACAACAACATTGCCCTGCGCAATCGCATAAATTTTCCCATCCACCCCCTTGAGCGGAGCCATTAACAAAGTACCTCCTCTCAGGCTTTTGGAATTGGCAATGGAAGACACAGTGACATCAATGGATAATCCGGGCTTTGCAAAAGGTGGTAATTCTGCGTGCAACGAAACAGCAGCCACATTTTTCAGTTTTGGATTCACTCCCGCAGGAACGGTAATACCAAATTGTGACAACATGCTTTTCAGGCTTTGTACGGCATAGGGTGCCTGGCTGGTTTGATCACCCGTGCCATCAAGCCCCACCACCAGCCCATAACCGACCAGCTGATTGCTACGCACACCGGCGATGGATGTAATATCTTTCAAACGCTCTGCATGGGCACTAACTGACAAGGCAAGGCACAGCAAAAACAATACGCCAATACTGTAATGCCTAAAATGCCACTTTAATGATCGTACGCAGGTTCGTTTCATAATGGTTCACTGTATATTGTTTGAAAACACCATATCCTGTAACCGGCCAGTCATTCAGAAAGGCCACCAATTACTATCAAAGACACGCTGCAACCAACCTTTGGTATTGGCGTCTGCCAGCACACCCTGTCCACCATAAATAATTTTTGCATTAGCCACTTGTGATGAAAGCACCGTATTTGACGGCGTAATGTCCACCGGACGGATAATCCCGGAAATACGCACATGCTCCGACCCCTGATTCAACGTCAATAATTTTTCACCCCGGATCAACATATTTCCATTTGCATACACCTCAGCAATCGTGACAGTAATTTCGCCCGACAGGCTGTTACTTTGTGTACTGTCCCCCTCCCCCTGGAAATCACGCTCCGCATCAATGGTTGTATTCAGAATGGCATCACCGCCATACGCAACACCCCGGCCAAACAATGTAGGTGCGCCAATAGTGACAGCAGCATTTTTTGCGGTATTGGTGCTGGCTTTTTTACTGGCATTGGTTCTTTCCTGCAAAATCACCGTGATAATATCGCCCACACGATGCGCCTTTGTATCTTCAAACAATGCCAGAGAAAACCCAGCCTTATAAATTGCACCATTACTTATGGGTAATGGGCGGGCATTTACCGGCCGAACCGGCGCATATTCAGGGTCAGAAACGGCCTGATGCGTCGTGCTGCACGCTGAAACCAGTAACAGCATGACGACAGGTAATAAAAAATGAAGGTTATATTTTTTCATTTTGATCATCACAAGTTATTATTCAGGTATTGCAACATCTGGTCTGCTGTTGATATTGCCTTTGAGTTCATTTCGTAAGCACGTTGCGTTTCAATCAATGAAACAAGTTCTTTGACAGAATTTACATTTGATGACTCCAACGCGCCCTGTACCAGAGAACCGATACTGTTCAACCCCGGGGTACCCGTTATCGGTGAACCACTGGCGGCACTTTCGAGAAACTGATTTTCACCAATGGGCTGTAACCCGGTGGGATTGGAAAAATCAGCTAACTGGATATTTCCTATTTGTGTCGGTGCCGCAGCACCGGACGTGGTCACAGAAACAATACCGTCTGAACCAATAGTGACACTTTGTGCATTGGCCGGAACGGTAATCGCTGGCTGTATGAGATAACCACCTGCGGTAACAATTTCACCTGTGGCACTCAATTGGAAAGAGCCGTCACGGGTATAAGACAAAGAACCATCCGGACGGAGTACCTGAAAAAACCCACGGCCCTGAATTGCCAGATCCAGCGCCCCTTCCGTTTGTATCAGATTTCCCTGGGCATGACTTTTTTCTGTGGCAACAGTGCGAACACCGGTCCCGATCATTAAGCCCGATGGCAACTGCGTGCCTTCCGAAGACTGCGCACCAACCTGACGTACATTTTGATACAACAAATCCTCAAAAACCGCCCGCCCACTTTTAAACCCCATGGTATTGGCGTTGGCCAGGTTATTGGATATCACCGACAATCGGGTCTGCTGTGCATCCAATCCCGTTTTTGCCACCCATAGTGCTGAATTCATGTCATGTACTCCTTATTGGAAATCTTTAGAAATCAGTTTGACAGACTTAATAATTGTGTTGCCGCATTATCTGTTTCTTCAGCCGTCTTCATCATCTTCACTTGTGTTTCGTATTGCCGCGCCAGACTGATCAAATTCACCATAGCCTCTACAGTATTCACATTACTGGTTTCCAAAGCACCGGCAATAACCTTTACCGTTGCATCCGGAACGGCTCCGCTATCATCCCGGGTTCTTAACAGGCCATCCTCTCCTTTCACCAATAATGCACTGTCAACTTTTACCAATTTGATACGATCCAGCACCGTCAGGGCGTTGGGCGTCTGGCCAATCCCCTGAATGGATACTGTGCCATCAGAACCGATTTCAATTTTCTCCGATGGTGGTATGGCTATGGGACCACCATTACCCAACACGGCAAGCCCTGATGCCGTTTTAAGAATCCCTCCATCCACAATCCGTAAACTACCGGTACGGGTATATACCTCGCTTCCATCCGGCGCCTGGGCCGCAATCCAGCCTTCACCATTAATGGCGATATCCAGATCGCGGCCCGTAGAATTGATCGTGCCACTGGTGGTATCCACACCAACACTTTCCGTCATCGCATACACCCGCGTTGCTTCACCTGCCCCATAAACCGGCAGACTGCGGAATGCTGCCAAATCAGCACGAAAACCATCCGTATTGGCATTGGCCAGATTATGGCTGTTCGCCGTTTGCGCTAGCATGGTTTGCCGGGCGCCCGACATTGCGACATACAACATGCGATCCATGATTATTTCCTGTGTCTGGCCGTTAATTAGATATTGATGATGGTTTGTGTCACGGTATCAGCGGCACTGATAACCTGTGCATTGGCCTGGAAATTTCGTTGCGCCGTAATGAGATTCACCAGACTGGCGGCAATATCAACATTGGAAGCCTCCAGTGCGCCTGACTGAACCAAACCAAAACTGGCAGTATTGGCTTCACCCAGAATCAAATCACCTGATTCAAAACTTTGCGCCCAGGCCGTATCGCCTTGTTGACGCAATCCGCTGACATTGGGAAATCCGGCCAGAGCAACTTTACCCAGGGCATTCGATTGACCATTGGTAAAGCGGGCAAAAATTACCCCTTCATCATCAATATCAATACCGCTTAAACGCCCTGTGGAAAAACCATCCTGCGACAAACCATTCACCGCAAATGCACTGCCAAATTGAGTTGTGTTGCTGTAATTGACATTGACCTGAATAGCCAATGCACCGGTACCGGAAGGCACGGCATCATAAGCAATGCTGGCGGGGCCTGAAAGAGTGCCATCAGAGTTGAAAGTAATACTAATGGGCGAAGCACCACCACTGGCAACGACATTGCCATCAATATATTGATAAGTATCCCACTGATTCGCTACCGCGGATTTTACGTAATACAGTGTCGAAGTATGCGGCGAACCCAAAGAATCATAAATCACCGTGGAAGTGGAATTATTAAAACTGGTAGGGTCCGTAGGATCAAAAGGCACAGTGGTGGGAACTGAATCAGACGAACTCAAATTCAGCGTTGCCGTTATTGCTGTTGTGGCCTGGGGTGGACCATCCGATGTGGATAACTGCACATCACTCAAAACACCCGTGTTAAATCCACCGCCTGTAATTGCGGGAAATACCTGTAACCTTTGTGCAGACTGATTCACAATATAACCATTGCGATCAACATTAAACGCACCCGCACGAGTAAAAGACTGTCCGGATGCATCATTCACCACAAACAATCCCTGGCCGCTTACAGCAAGATCCAGATTACGTTCAGTAAAATCAATATTGCCCTGTGAAAAATTCTGGGTAATACCGGTTACCGAAACACCATTACCTGTCGCCAGACTACTGATACCCTCAAAAGCAACTGCGTATACATCTGAAAATTCAGTACGCGAACCTTTAAAGCCAGCAGTACTGGCATTGGCAATATTATTGCCCGTGACGGAAAGATCCGTTTGTGCAGCATTCAATCCACTTAAAGCAATACGAAATGGCATAACTTTCTCCTTACTCTTACAGTTGTCCGCTTAATAAATATAATTTTTTTCATCACTGGCATGACATGCAGCTTTTATTGGATTTCCCGCACGCTGGCAAAGTCCACCACATTACCATCCGTTAAATTAAGTTTAAGGCCCTGTCCACCCTGGCCAAGAGTGACACTATCCACTGAAGCGCTCATCAAAGTTTCAAGCGCCACTGTATCACCATTAATTTCCGCATCAGCACTCACAAAATAACGGCCCGCGGGTGCCGGCTGGCCATCATTGGCAAGACCATCCCAATTGAAATACACGTCACCGGCAGACTGTGGCCCTAATTCCAGGCGCCGTATCACTTGCCCGGAAGAATCCTGAACAGTAACGCCGACCACACCACTGGATGCCGGTAATTCAACAGCACCACGTACAGCACCACCAGCCGATAAGGTACCCACCGCCGAAGGCACCAGCACCCGGCGGCCAACCAGGCTGGATGCCTGCAAGGCTTGGTTGGACTGCAATGATGTTGCCAGCTTGTCAAAGGACTGTTGCAATTCGGCAAGTCCCGTGACACTGCTGAACTGCGCCATCTGCGAAATAAAATCGCCATTTTCCATGGGTGAAAAAGGGTCCTGGTTTTTTAACTGGGTAATCATCAGATCCAGAAATTCTGTTTGTCCCAACTGATCCGATGCCTTTTTAGGCTTGCTTGCCGGTGTACCCAGACCCAGTTCATTAATGGCTGTGTTTAGGCTGTTATCAATGTGTGCCATGGTATTTTCCTGATATAGTTCCGTTCTATTGACCCAGACTCAATGTCCGCATAAATAATTGCTTGGTTGTTTTTGCCACTTCGGAATTCGTTTGATACGAACGTGAAGCAGAAATCATATTTGCCATTTCTTCCACCATGCTGACATTGGGCAGAAAAATATAACCATCACCATTGGCCATCGGGTGTCCCGGCTCATATTGTTTGCGCACGGGCGACTGGCTTTCCACAATACCGTTAACCTGCACGCCAACACCTGAGGAAGGCTCACCCAAAGCCCTCATCACCGCTGAAAATACCGGCTGACGCGCCCGATAAACCGCATCGCTACTGCCACTCACGCTTTCGGCATTCGCCAGATTGCTGGCGGTGGTGTTCAAACGCAGTGCCTGGGCACTCATGCCGGAACCCGCAATATCAAGAATATTAAACAAGGACATTTTTCTAACCCTTTAATAGGCCAAACGCATTGGCTGAATAATCACTCACCTTTCAAGGCGGCTTTCAGATGTTTGATCTTGCCGCCCAGAAATTGCAAATTTGTCTGATATAACAAAGCATTTTCCATAAACGCAGCCTTCTCCTTTAATGAATCAACCGTATTACCATCCAATGACGGCTGGCTGGGTATGCGGTATTTCATTTCACCCAATACGTCGTCAATACGCCCTGGCGATGTACCCGCAGAATTTATATGATTCGGGTTAGTCGTACGCAATGTCACATCACCCGTACCATTCTTTATCTGTTGTAACGCGGCCTTAAAATCAATATCACGCGCTTTGTATCCCGGAGTATCCGCATTGGCCAGATTGCCCGCCAACACCTCCGCACGGCGTGAATGTATTTTCAACGCCTCCTGGCTGATACCAAAAAACTTGTCCAGGCCAAACTGCATGTGTCACTCCGTCATGGTTTATTGATTCTCGTCAAAAACAGAGCAAACCCCATGCCATATTATTTTTCCACTTTAAATACAAAGTGTTATGTCATTAATGGAATGACACACAACACCAAAAGCGGCAATACGGCACCGATTGGCGGCAAAACCATAAACTTCCGAGAGGAGCCGAAAAGGGAAAAAAGCAGAATCACTTAGCCTGATTTTTTTAAATGCAAATCAAAAATTGAGTATTTAGCGAAAAGTTCACGAAGACGCAAAGCGCGTAAAGAAAAATGTACACGCTTTGCGAGCCTGCACCCTTTGCGTTGACAACACTTGGCTTGATGGTATGACACGCCGCCAAAACCAGACTGCATAAATACAAAAAAGATTGATAAAACCTTCCGAAATGAGGTTGTGTAGAAAAAATCAGGACTTCAGTTGATAGATAACGCCGTTACGCCAGCGAATCAAATTAAATTCATCAGAATAATTGGTGATGGATTCCGAACCACCCAGCACTAAAAACCCACCAGGGTTGAGACATTTCGCCATGCGCGCCATGATGTCACGTTTCAGTTCTGTGGAAAAATAGATCAGTACATTACGGCAGTAAATAATATCGAAACGACCAAGTAATGTGTAATTTTGCATAAGATTTAATTCACGAAAGCTCACACGCTTTTTAATATCCTCGCTGACTTCCCAGCCGGCGCTGGTTTCCCGAAAGAATCTCGCCTTTCTTTCCTGTGGCAAACCACGGGAAACCGCAACGCCTTCATACACACCGGTTTTTGCAATAGCCAGAACAGAAGGGGAAATATCAGTACCGATGATCTGTACCGCATCCATCGGCAGAATACCGGGATTTGATTGTAAATATTCCTGCACCATCATGCTCAGGGAATAAGGCTCCTGCCCGGTTGAACATGCTGCGGACCAGATACGTATTGTTCGTGGCTGTGTTTTTACCAATTCGGGTAATAATTTTTCTTTGAGGATATCGAAGGGGTAGACATCCCGGAACCAGGACGTTTCATTAGTGGTCATCGCGTCCATGATACGGTTTCGTAATTTCCCATCGGTTTTCATCCGTTTCATCAACGCACCAAATGAGTCTATTTCACTGTCAGAAATAAGCTTCGTCAACCGGCTGGTAACCAAATACTGCTTGTTATCGCCCAGCACAATGCCGCTGGCCTCCTCCAGAAATTTTCTGAAAGATTGATAATCTTCTGTTGTTATTGTATTAATCACCTATCTTTCTCATTTGTTATTTCTGCCATAGCCGGTCTTGCCTCAGGCTTGAAGTTCATCCTGCTTTGCAATGGCTTCCAGCACGGCACTTGCCAATTCATCAGCATCAAACTTGGCAATAAACTTATTGGCGCCTACTTTTTCAACCATGGTCTGATTAAAGACACCGCTTAATGATGTGTGCAAGATTACAAAAAGGTCTTTTAATCGTGAGTCTTTGCGGATCTCCGTAGTCAGCGTATAACCATCCATGTTCGGCATTTCAACATCAGAAATAACCATCGTCAGGTGCTTGGCAATATCCGGGTCTTCATCCGCCCAGTCCAGCAAAATGTCCAGGGCCTCTTGCCCGTCCTTTACCAGCGTAACGTCTATACCCAATTGATCCAATGTGCGTTTAATCTGTTTTCTGGCAACACTGGAATCATCCGCCACCAGAATATTAGCGCCTGCTGACACATTGCTGTCGTCAATAATTTTATCCGAGATTTTCTCGGTAACACCTACCACCTCCGATAAAATTTTCTCAACATCAATTATTTCAACCAGATTTTCATCGACACGTGTTACTGCCGTCATATAACTGTTTGCACCAGACCCTTTTGGTGGCGCCAGAATTTCCTCCCAGTTCATATTGACAATACGCTCGACACTGTCCACTAAAAAACCCTGGGTTGTACGATTGTAATCCGCAATAATAACAAAAGCATCTTCACTCACCGCTGTGGGCGGGCCTCGTAATGCAAGACTCAAATCAAGCACAGGAATAGTGCGGCCTCGCATATTGGCAATGCCTTTTACAACACTGTTAGAACCCGGCACATGTGTCAGTTCCGGGCAACGAATCACTTCCTGCACCTTGAACACGTTAATCCCATACATCTGCGGGCCTTTCAAACGGAATAACAGCAACTCCAGGCGGTTCTCGCCCACCAACTGCGTTCGTTGGTCAACACCGTCAAGAATTCCAGCCATAAGAATGCTCCTGCATTAGATTTTCCCGAAAACGACAAGATGTTCACGTATCGACACGCTATCGTGCTTTCTGAAGATCCTGGTGCAGAAATATCCACCGTGTGGTGGCACAGGTATTGCTCAACCGGGTTGCCAGGCAGGCCGCTTTCAATGATAACGATTCAACGATGAAACACCCTGATCCCGGAAACACGGTGTCAAAAAATCAATTGACAGAAATTTCAATAATTTACGAAATGAAGCCTAAAGTCGGCCAATTTTTTGACGATAGGATAATCAGGCAGCAAAGCACACACGGCACACCATGCCGAATATGTGTGCACACAGCCCGGCCAACATTGGCCAAAAACCGGCAACTTACCGCAGGAAAGCCCATGGCCCAGCCCGTTAACAAAGCGCACACCACAACAAACCGACTCGGTTTACGGGGAAATGCCTGTCTGATCGGCGGGCTTCTGCTGTTAATGTCTCCCGTTGTCGCGGGCAATCAACCCACAGAAATTCTCCGCCAGACTGCGATGAGTTTTTTGCAGGCACAGACAGCAAAACGCGCAGACCAGGAAGTCGAAATCAGCATAGGCCGCATTGACCGCCGCCTGAAACTTGTCACATGCGAAAAAACACCTGCTGCCTTTCTTGCGGCAGGTGCAAAATTGCAAGGAAAGTTAACTGTTGGTTTACGCTGCGCCGGTCCAAAACCCTGGACGGTTTATGTGCCTGCACAAATCAAGATTTTCGCTGAAGTGGTCGCAGCCACCCAGCCATTACTTCGGGGCAGAAAAATTTCGACCACGGACATCATGTTTGTACGCCAGGAACTCAGTCAATTACGCAATGGTTATTTTATAAAAAAAGATGCGGTAATCGGTAAAGTTCTTACACAAAACCTTGCCGCAGGGAATGCCATTACCCCCAAACAGGTTAAGGCCCCGGTTCTTGTACGTCGTGGAGAAAAGGTCGCCATCGTCGCTGCCATTGGTACACTGAAAGTCAGAGGAAAAGGAAAAGCATTGGAAGATGCTGCACTCGGTGAATTGATTTCCGTACGCAACAGCCAATCGAAACGAATCATTCAGGGCGTTGTCACAAGACCGGGCGTTGTCAACGTTCAAATGTGAGCGGAATCATACAAGACGAGTCCCATGACACCAATAAAGAATTCGCCTGAAAGGTCGATAAATTAATGTAGAAAGCATAGGAGAATGGCATGGCTGCCGAAATTACAGGTATTACAAAAACACCAATATCAGGCAACAAAGCTGCTTCAGGCAACACTATTGGCAGCAATACTCAGGACTCAGAACGCACAAAAAAAACAGTCGATACATCCATACCCAATTCGATTGATAAAATCACCCTGACACGACAGGCAGAAGAATTGCGCATGATTGAAAAAGCCATGAATGAGCAGACAGACCTTGATAACGAACGGGTCGAAAACCTGAAACTGGAAATTGATGCCGGCCGGTATGACATTGACGCTCAACGTGTGGCAGAAAAATTCATTGCGTTTGAAATGATGTTCGTCGCATAAATAACCCGATCAACATTTATACAAAGCATGAAAAAAATGAAACAGACTAAACATTATTTTGCTACAGACATCCAAAATCTGAAAACTGTCCTGGATCAGCAACATATTCATTTACTGGAAATGCTTGCCATCCTGCAACAGGAACATCAGGCCCTGGGAAATAATAACCTTGATCAATTTGAAATCATTGTAAAACAAAAAAATCAACAGATAAAAAACCTTGAACAAATACAACCATTGTTAAGCACCGTCGAAAAAACAGTAGGTGGTGTACTTTCAAAATCAACATTTTCCGCTTTTATTCAGCGCATGCCCGACGGCAAAGAAAAAGCTGAAATGGAATTACTATGGAAAAAATTTCAGGAAACACTAAACCAATGCAATATGCAAAATAAAATAAACAACCGGATATTGAATGCTTCAACAACCAATTTAAAGCAGGCGCTCAATATTTTACGTGGCAACACTGATTTATCCACATCCAACATCTACAGCAAAACCGGGCAACAACAAGACAAGCCGCACGGTCAGTCTATTGCCGTTGCCTGAACTCATTTAAATTAATGCCATAGGTTGCACACATGGTAGACCGCTCCCCGGCACAACGTACAACAGCTGATAACGATTATACTCAGCAATATGAAACCGTTACGTCAACGGCAAGAATTTCAATGGTACTGCGCCCCTTGATGGAGAAACATGCCATCATCACCGCCACACTCCCGGGCTCCAGTCATTTTTTTAATACCACCCTGCTCTCAATTGATCTTCAGGATGCCACTATCACTATCGACGGACTACATCCGCCAGAGGGGCATGCGCTATTTTTAAAAATTGGCAGGCTTACTCTGCATACTACGTATGAAGGTGTTGAGGTGAATTTTACTGTCAACCTGAAAAGGTCAGATTCCGAAAACAATATGGCCTTTTATGTTATTGATTTTCCGGAAAGCATTCGCTATCTGCAACGTCGCAATGCATTTCGTGTTCCTGTCAGTGCAGCAAAAGAAATTACCGTGGAAATCAAGACAAAGGATGGGACATTATTTACCGGGGAGCTAAGTGATATTTCGGCTGGCGGCATGTGTGTGCGCTTCGCAAAAAAGAAAGAGATTGCTCTATCAAATCACACAGCGGAAACACAATGCTGTATCTATTTACCCGACAAACGAAAAATTCGCTGCGTCTTTAAAGTATGCCATTCCAATTATCTTGAAACGAACAACAGTTTGCATATTGGTGGAAGTTTTGAGCATCTTGACAAAACACAACGCCGCACCATTGAACGATTTGTTATCGAATTACAGCGGCTGGCGCGTAAAAGTCTGGCACGTTAATCCTTATCATGATAAATCCAGTTTTTCCAGGTATGCCCGAAATTCTTCATCCAGTGGCATATCATCTCTAGCAGCGCGTAATCGTCGTAAATCGGCAACATAATCCACATCCCACAAAGGCATTAATACTTCAACCTCACCGGTTACCCGCTCCATTGTTTCTGCATAAACCTGCGATGTTCCCCAGGGGATATCGACAAACAATTTTGATTGTAATGTGTTCATGCCCAAAAGTACGTAACCACCATCCTCTGCGGGAACAATGACTGTTTTATTTTCGCTGGCCGCAGAAAATGCCGAATACAAATAATCAGCCGTTAACGCTGGACAATCTGTGCCGATCAAGACAACCGGCGCCTGATCGCACAAGGTCTCGTTTATGGCATGCTGCATACGCTGCCCCAGATCATTGCCTGTTTGCTGTTTAAGGGGAATCCCCAGTTCTGCACCACAATACTGAAAAAAATCGTGGCCGGTACTAGGTGCGCACCAAAGCTCTACCGGCGCAACGGCAAAATCCACTACCTGTTGCAGGCAATGCCGTGCGAGGTGTTCATGCACCGTTGTTGCTATTGTTTCACCAACACTTTTTGCCAGGCGTGTTTTTACCTTTCCTGCCTGAGGGGCTTTGCAAAAAACCAGAATCCGTGCGTGGGGATAACGCACTAGCGGTATTGACGCGCAAGAGAGCTCGGATCAGCGCCTAACCAATACGCCAATCGCAAGCGCCACATCAACCAGATGGTTTTAAAGGTTCCCCTCAGTTCCCAGCGCCGACTTGAGGTGACAACCCGTTGCGGAAGGCAAACAGGCGAGCGTGTTTTCTTCAGTCGCCGACATATTTCCACATCTTCCATCAGAGGAATATCTGCAAAACCATGCATGCGCTGAAACAAATTGCGTGTAATAAATATGGCTTGGTCACCTGTGGCGATACCCGATATCCGGGACCGCCAATTCATCATGGTTTCAATCACCCGAAAAGACTTCCGGTTACCTGAAAGGCGCACATCAAAACGGCCCCAAACACTGTCACCGGGGTTAATGCTGTTAATAATTGCGGCAAGGCCATCGTCCGGCAAAATCGTATCAATATGTAAAAAAAGAAACACATCGCCACTTGCCACTTCCGCACCTTTGTTCATTTGCACTGCGCGGCCGGGTTTTGATGCCAGCATGTGATCCACCTGTGGCTCGGCAAGGTGCTGGCTTTTGTCTTTGCTGCCACCATCGACCACAATGATTTCATGGCCCTGTGCCCGGGCAATCTGTAATTTTTGCAAGTGGGCTGTCAGCGCTTCTGCTTCATTCAAAACGGGAATAATAATGGAAATACGCATCAGGCTTAACTTAATGCGCCACCACAGCTGCTGCCCTGACCCGCCGTACAACCGTAGCAATGACCACGCACCGTTATTGCAATACCCGATACATCCCGGTTCAATACATCACGTAAATGCGGTCTTTTCATGTTTGTCAGTTGCATGGGCAAATCCAGCATTTGATTAAAATCGCAGTCATAAAGATAACCCTGCCAGTCAACACTGATAAGGCTGCGACACATCACTGTTTGCAGGTTTTCATCTTTGTGCGCCGTTTGCAGGAGGGCCATGTAGTCATTAAATTTCCCTGTCGAAATCAGGCTGCTGCCAAACCGTTGAATAGGCATATTGGCCAGGGTCAACAATTGTGTAAAAACAATGCCATGCTGTTCAAAAAGTTTCTGCTTGTAATCTGCTTCCAGTGCATTCTGCGGCGGTGGCAAAAATGGTCCGGTAGGGTTATAAACCAGGCTCAGTTCCAGCTTATTACCCGCTTGCCCATAACCCAGTTGGTTCAGTTTTTTCAGCCCTGCGATACTTTTGTCAAAAACCCCTTTGCCACGTTGGTTATCCACATTTTCTTTTTGATAACAGGGTAATGACGCCGTCACCTGTACGCCGTGCCCGGCCAAAAACTCGGCCAGATCCTCCTGGCCTGGCTCGTCCAACACAGTGAGATTGCAACGATCAATTACCGCCACATTTCTGGCCCGCGCTGCTTTAATCAATTTGCGAAAATGCGGGTTAAGCTCGGGCGCACCTCCGGTGAGATCCAACAGCTTCACGTTAGAGGCATCAAGATAATCAATCACATTTTGAATATTTTCCGCATTCATTATCTCGGTTCGCTTGGGGCCGGCATTTACGTGGCAATGCAAACACTGTTGGTTACACAAATAGCCAAGATTCACTTGCAGTGTCGATACCGTTTCGCGCTGCAATGCAGGAAACGTGGTTTTTTCCAATAACGGTAATGTTTCTAACATGCTTCTGATGCTCTCCTGTTGCTACTGACAACGATTTTATGGCTGTATTTTATTATGCAACTATTTCATAATCTGCAAACCAGACACTCGGCAAGCAACGGATGATAAAGCAAGGGACGGCAAGAACCAATTTCACAAACCTGCACCTCCATCTGCTACCCCCCGCTGGAATGACTTGCTGGAATTATGGCAAGTTGGCAGAATGCACTCTCTGGACTCGGCTCCCAGCCTGTCGTTACAAGCAAAATCTGATATTAAAAGGTAAATAAGTGGCAAACTCCACGCTCCCCAGTGATGACGAGCTGATTCCCAGACTCCTGGCCAATGATGAAACCAGCTATGCCCAGATTGTCTCAGCCTATCACGGACTTATGGTGCACTTGGCACGGGCCATTGTGGGTGAGGCCATTGCCGACGAAGTCGCACAAGAGGCCTGGGTCGCCGTGCTACGTGCTTTACCCAAATTTGAACGCCGCTCCAGCCTGAAAACCTGGATTCTACGCATTGTCAGCAATACTGCCAAAAGCCGCTTACGCCACGAATCCCGCACAGTTAGCATGGACGAATCCCTTGAGGAAAGCCCCATTGTTGACCCGGCACGCTTTAAACCCAACGCGCACTGGGCCAGTCCACCCGTCATGTGGCATGCTGATACGCCTGATGCCCTGCTCGCCAGCACAGAATTACGCAGTTGCATCAGTGATGCACTGTCCACGTTACCACCGCTGCAACGTGCAGCCGTCACGCTTCGCGACATGCAAGGACTGAGTATGGAAGCAATTTGTAAGATTTTGGAGGTTTCTGAGTCTAACGGAAGAGTTTTGCTCCATCGAGCCAGAAGTCGTATCCAAATGGCCATTGAGGAGCACGAAGGACAATGATGCCCAGTTGTAAAGACATTACTGAACATTCCAGCGATTATCTGGAGCGCAACCTGCCCTGGTGGAAGCGCCCGGGTTACTGGTTACATCTGGCCATGTGCATACATTGCCGGCGATATGTCGACCAACTCAAACTGACTATCGGCACCATCAGCAAATCGCCAGACGCCACACCACCCAACATCAGCACAGAAGAGATACAGGCAATTGTCGAAAAGATGAAACAATCGACAAAAAAATAGTAAAAAATATTACGCGGTCAGGTCCCGAAAATGACACTCTGGTGATATCCGCCGCGTGAATGCTACACTCAATCTCAAAGCAGAAGCTGATGATTAATTCAGGTGAAAAGACTTGGGGCCGTAGCTCAGCTGGGAGAGCGCGTCGTTCGCAATGACGAGGTCGGGAGTTCGATCCTCCTCGGCTCCACCATTTCACGTTTTTTGCCGCTGAATCACCCCTGCCCCGGTAGCCCTGTCGGATAATTCCATGGCAACGACAGAAAAGCGCGGCACCGGCCAGTGGCGCGCGAAAACCAGAAAAAGGGGCTTCCTTTAGCCCATTTTTGTTTTACCCCTCATCGGATGTGGGCTTAGTAATAAGCACCAAACTGCCGGCGTACTACAATAGTATTCTGCTCACCAGTGATGATGGACCGCCATCCAACAGGAAAAGTCATTTTTACCGGTCTTTCAGGCGATCCTGAATTGCCTTGACCACCTCATCAGTGACAGTCGCGTCCACCGGCATCAACAAACCTTCTTTTTCGTAATACCCTATTAATGGTGATGTTTTTTCATTGTAGGTTTCCAGACGATGGCTAATCGCCGCTTCTGTTTCATCTTCGCGCTGCACTACTTTACTGCCGCATTTATCACAAATACCCTTAACTTTTGTCGGACTGCTTCTTACATTGTAAATCGCCTGGCAGGCTGGGTTTTCACAGGTCCGGCGTGTTGTCAGGCGATTCAGAATTTCTTCGCGCGGCACTTCCAGGCTCACAGCCATATCCAGGGCAAGCCCCAAATCACTCAGCAAGGTTTTTAATGCCTCAGCCTGTGGAATGGTGCGGGGAAAACCATCCAGCAAAAAACCATTTTTGCAATCGGGCTCCTGTAAGCGGCTTTTCATAATGTCCATGATCAGCTCGTCCGGTACCAGATCCCCTGCTTTCATGAATGCGTCGGCCTTTTGTCCCAACGCGGTGCCTGCCTGCACTGCACCGCGCAGAATGTCCCCCGTTGAAATTTGTACTGAGCCATCCAGTTCCGTCAAGACTTTTGCTACCGTTCCTTTACCCGCCCCCGGGGCACCCAACAAGATAATTTTCATGAAAACTCCCTATTTGATTTTGCACATTTTTTCTTACATTGTGCTGATTATTTTTATACACAACAACCTGCCACTCTTGGTCACATCCCGCATAAACACTTTATGACAAAGCAAAGAATATTTTGACAACCGCTATGTTACAACCTGATAACACGGCGTATATTTTTTACCCGGTAATTTCATCCGCTCCTGTTTAACAAATGAAGCAAGCAATACGTCCAGTGATTCCATAATACTGGCATCACCCTTGATTTCAAAATGACCATATTTTTCGATAGTGCGAATACCATCATCCTTTACATTGCCCGCAACAATGCCGGAAAAAGCACGGCGTAAATTCGCGGCCAGCAAGTGTACAGGTTGATCCTTATGTAGCTCCAGTGCCGACATGTTTTCGTGTGTCGGCAAAAAGGGTTGCTGAAAGGCCAGATCAATGTGCAGCAACCAGTTAAAGTAAAAAGCATCCCCTGTTTTTTTACGAAATTCCCGCACTTTTTCCAGACTGGCGGCCATCTCCCGCGCCACCTGTGCCGGGTCGTCAATAATGACCGTGTAACGTTGCTGTGCCTCAATCCCCAGCGTATCCGCAATAAACTGATTGATGCCCACAAAATAATCTTTCGCACACTCCGGGCCGGTCAACATCAGTGGAAAAGGGATGTTTTTGTTTTTGGGGTGCAACAATATCCCCAAAATATAAAGAATCTCTTCTGCTGTGCCTGCCCCACCGGGAAACACAACAATGCCATGACCTGCCCGCACAAAGGCCTCAAGGCGTTTTTCAATGTCAGGCATAATCACCAGGTCATTCACAATCGGGTTGGGTGATTCAGCGGCAATGATTCCAGGTTCGCTGATACCCAGGTATTGGCCGTTGGTAATGCGCTGTTTGGCATGACCAATCGTCGCCCCTTTCATGGGCCCTTTCATTGCGCCGGGGCCACAACCTGTACAAATATCCATTCCCCGCAGGCCCATTTCATGGCCGACTTCTTTTGTGTAATCGTATTCCTTGCGTTTAATGGAATGACCTCCCCAACACACCACCATATTAGGTGGCTTCATGGGCAGTAAGATTTTTGAATTACGCAGGATGTGAAATACTGCGGTTGTTATGCCTTCCGAGGTATTAAGATCAAATTTTGGATTGTCGTTGATTTCATTATTAACGTATACAACATCCCGCAGTACAGCAAACAGGTGCTCGTTAATACCCTTGATCATCGTACCATCAACAAAGGCATTTTCCGGCGCATTTTTAACTTCCAGTTTAATTCCACGCTCCTGTTGAATCACTTTGATATCAAATGAACTGTAACGCTCTAATAATTCTTTTCCATCATCCATGCTGTTGCCGCAATTCAGCACAGCCAGAGAACAGTTTCTGAAAATCTTATACAAATCACCCTGGCTGGTGTCGAGCAGTTTGCTCACTTCAAGCCGGGAAAGTACATCAAGCCGCCCTTCGGGTGAAATACGTGCATCGACCACGTCGACTGATTCGTTCATTTATTGATTGTCCTTAAATAATATGCTGATGATTTGAGAAATGGGTCGCTTGCAAAGACCTTAACCTGTCGTTACCGGAAAAAGTTGTACTCAGAATTTCCTTATAAGATTTCTTATAAAATGTACGCAATGTTTTTTTCAGGTGTAGCGTTGCCTCTTTTACGGGAACATTTTTTAATGCGCAAAATATCCCCAGGGCATAACTCATATCATACTGTGATAAAAATGACTCCCGCTCCACAGCTGGCCCGCTGCAACTGCCGCAGGAGCGGATTTTCTGTGTATTTGCCGTATTCGCCATAATCACACCAAAACCCATGATGGTTGCCAGTATTTCTGCTGCATGTGGCCAGTTCCCATCCCCACCCGGTGGTGGGCGATGTGCTGAAGAAACAATATGATAGGCGATCTGGTGTACAAAAGATGCAATTAAAACTTCAGGGTTATTCAACGTATGTGTGTGATAGGTAAATACCCATCGCTTACTGCCCGGCATTACTGGCAAGTCAACTACATCTGATTCATGTGGTACGGCGTGACTGACGCCTGTTTCATTCTGCAAATCACAGGGTAATGCAGCGATGCCGGCATAAGATCTGACCTGTGAAAAAATCAAGGTCACCATGCCTTCCACACTGCTTTCTGTTCCCGGAAAACATTCGTTATTGGGATAAATCAGACGTGTTTCAGTCTGTAATTTCCGGCTGTTAAAATGGGTTAACGCCCATTCAAAAACATCCAGCATCCAATAAATGGACTCATCATCCAGCAACGTCGCCTGTTGATTAAAACCAAACATCATAAGGTCCTTTGCGCCTCTGCGTACTCTGCGTTAATAACACACCTCTTCAAAGCATCGCCCTCGCCTTCATCACACATTCGCCTTTCTTGTTTTTAACAATGGCCATCCAATTTTTTATTGTTTGAAAACAACAGCAGCGCCAATACCACGCATATCGCTAGCAGCAGTGACTTTATTTTTGTGTTTGTCCCACACAATAGCTTGCATGTTGCCATAGTGGCCAAAACCACCACCATAAGGCGACATTTGTTTTTTCAACACATGCCCACGCAGCGCAAGCTCCTGTTCTGTTTTTTCGGAAAAGGCATCATTTTCAAACATCACGATATCTGGCATGTATTGATGATGAAACCGGGGAAGTTGCACAACCGACTGCGCGTCCGCACCTGCGGCATATTGCAAGGCAGCCAATAAAACCATGCTGATAATTCGACTGCCACCAGGCGTGCCGATAATGGCGATACCGCGATTGTCCTCCAAAAATGTAGGGGACATGCTCGACAAGGGGCGTTTGCCCGGTTCGATGGCATTGGCCTCCGCACCGATCAGACCATAGGCATTGGCAACGCCGGGTTTGGCCGAAAAATCGTCCATTTCATCATTCAATAAAAAACCGGTGCCCGGCACGACAAAACAGGAACCAAAAAGATAATTAACACTCACGGTTGCCGCAACGCGATTACCCTCCTTGTCCAATATGGAAAAATGTGTAGTATCGCTGCCCGCCCCACTCGGTCTGCCCACAGGTTTCAGCCCTGTGCTGGGTGTGGCTTCATCCATGCGAATCCCCTTCACCAACTCTCTGGCATAAGCCGTGCTGGTCAAGCGCGCAACAGGTACGTCTACAAAATCACTGTCACCCAGGTATTCTGCCCTGTCGCGGTATGCGCGGCGCATAACTTCAATAATCAAATGCGCCCGGTCAGCAGTGGATAGTTTTTCCAAATCATATTGCTTTAACATCTGCACCATGCTGGCCAGCGCAATACCACCCGAGGATGGTGGCGCCGCAGAAATTAACTGCATGCCGCGATATTCCGTACGAACCGGCTCCCGCTCAACGATATTATAATTTTTCAAATCATCCAGCGACCAGATACCACCGGCCTTTTTTACCGCATCCACCAGACGGTTGGCCAAAGCGCCTTGGTAAAAACCCGCCTTACCGGACCGCACAATGGATTCCAGGGTATTTGCCAGATCCTCCTGCTTCAATAGATAGCCCAATGGAGGGACGGCATTGTTATACAAAAAGATCTTTGCCGTTGCCGGGAAGCGTTGCAGGGTTTTCAGGCGCATTTCAGCATAACGCCGGTATTGTTCATCCACAGCGAAACCACCCCGCGCCAATCGAATCGCGGGCGCCAGGTTTTTCGCCAATGGCAAACGACCGTATTTTCTGGCGATATGCGCCATGGCTGCCGGCACCCCCGGAATACCAGCCGCCAAAGGCCCGTTGATAGATGCGCCGGATATTACATCGCCCTTATCATCCAGATACATATCCCGATACGCCGCCATAGGTGCTTTCTCGCGGCCATCCACCATCACCTGAAAATTGTCCGCCTCCCTGTGCAACAACCAAAAACCACCCCCGCCCAGGCCCGACCCGTATGGCTCAACCACGCCCAGCACAGCAGTAACGGCCACTGCCGCATCAAAGGCGTTCCCACCAGCACGAAGAATTTCCTGACCCGCCTCTGTTGCCAACGGGTGGGCGGTAGCAATGGCAGCTTGTGGAGGGGTAACACCGGCATTCGCCAGCAAGGCGAAAAACAGCAAAAATGGGGAAAGGCAGCTTAAGCTTATGAAGGAAATGCGGTTTTTCATTGGTTACCCACAGCGTAAATTGAACAGTGTTTATATCCGTGGACTATAAACAAATTTTGTCGCAAATTCTTGATGGTGCAGAAAGGGCGACTACCAGACCAGAAATTCATTACAATACGCCACAGACCGCTGTTGGCTTGGGTGGAATTGACCGGCTGATCAGATTTGTCGGATTTTTTTACACTCTATCCCAATAAAGCAAAAAATCTAATTTAATTTCATTAAAAACAATGCATTACATAATTGGCATGAAAGATGTATATCTACAGGCGTCGCCATTGGTTTACAGCGTTTGTTTCAGGTTTTGCACGGGGCTCGTTTGTAAATTCATTTTAGTTATAAAAAAGGAATATAAAATAATGAAAAGTTTTATCAGAGGTGCAAGTCTTTTATTACTTGCAATGGGAAGCAGCGTGGTTATGGCTGTACCGATTACCGGCAATATTGCATTTACGGGCCTGTCGACCGTTGCAGGCGAAGTCGTTACCTTCAATGGTAATAGCGCTACTGTCGCCTATGCTGACGGAGATTTTGCTGCTGAAGGTGTGGTGGCAAGCGACATAGCGACTTTCAACGCGCTTGACTTTTCCTCCCCTTTTGCGGGCGTTTCACCTTTATGGACAATCGGCGGCTTCGCATTCGATCTGGAAACAATTGAGGTTGGCCCTACGGGAGTAGGTGTGGATCTGGCGTTATCTGGTACAGGTACCCTGATGCGCGCAGGCTACGACAACACTGTTTATAACTGGGCATATAGTGGCAACAACATTGCGGGTACACTACAGGTGTTTTCCTCCGCCTCTGCACCAACACCGGTTCCAGAGCCAGGCTCACTTGCACTGCTGGGATTGGGCCTGGTCGGGTTTGCTGCCGCAGGCTATGGACGACGTCGCACATAAGCCGCAGAAAGCCTATTCCACCTACTGCAAAAAAAACCTGTCTCCCGACGGGTTTTTTTTTGGCATGGCTTTACATAATAAATAGCCCCCTTTGTGCCGGTGACCCCAAGGACTTCACAGCACGACTGTGTGATTGCCTTGAGTTTTGACGCAAACAAGGCCATTTTCCCGGAAGCACATACCCCGCCTCACAACTAAAAACGCTTTTGAATTCATATGTTCGCAGCATTAAGCCTGAATCAATCAATTGCATCGCAGCGATGCACGACCATGAAGCTGAAAATAAAGATTTTTTGGGTATCGTCATTGGAAAAATTTCATCTGAAGTGGGATGAGTAAGCGAAAAAAATAAAGTGACGTATGCTGTGATGGATTTTCTACACAGCATTTGCGGAATGATGGCAGGGCTTGTTTATAACCAGATACCACTAAACCCGTGCCCAACACCCAGATAGAGACCCACCCAGAGCAGGCAGGCGGGCAGGTCGTAGAGATAAAACCGATGGGGCGATATGCCGGAGATGCCGGCCAGCGATGGCACCAGCGGGTGGACAAACCAGACAAAGCGACCCACCGCTACTCCTGCTGCGCCATAACGACTCAGGTAGCCGGAAGCCTTTGAGCGCTTTTTCAAAAACTGGGTTTTGTGCAGATGGCCATGCAGCTCTTTCGAGCCCAGATGCCCGGACCAGTAGCCAAGACTGTCTCCCAGCGCCGCACCAAGTGAAGCGTATAGCCAGGCCTGCTCAAACGACAAGACACCGCTGGCGGTCAGCGTGCCCAGGGAGATGGTGATAAAAATACCGGGCAGCATCAGGCCGATCAACGGGGCCGATTCCAGCAACATCAAAAGAACAATGCCGAGATAACCCCACTGCCTTACCCAATCCTGTATCTGTGTCAGATCAGCCTCGATCAATCGCTGTTCCTGCTTTCTGTTCAGATCTATCCGTCACCTGCCAGACACAATGCGCCTACTTCTCCTTGTCAGGATTAACAATAATCTGTTTCTCTATGAGATGCAGCTCGCCGTCAAAGGTATAGCGATGGGGTGTGGCCGTGGCCAGTTCGTAATCGAGGATCTGCTGTGGCGTCATCTGCTCGATGTGCATGATGATGGAGCGCAGGGAGTTGCCGTGAGCGGCCACCAACACACGCTTGCCACATTGTAGATGGGGCACGATGCGTTGCTGATAATAGGGCAGTGTTCTCTGGGCCGTCATTTTCAAACTCTCGCCGTTGGGCGGTGGCACATCGTAGCTGCGACGCCAGAGGTGTACCTGTTCTGCACCGAAATGCTCACGGGCCCACGCCTTGTTCAGGCCCTGAAGATCACCGTAGTAGCGTTCGTTGAGTTTTTCCGAGACGTAGATTTTCAGCTCACTGGCATCACCCTGGGTGGGGCTGACGTGTTCATACCACTCACTGCTCTGCTCATGCACTCGCACATACTGTTCGCAGTGGCGGTTTTGTCTGAGGATTTCATAGAGACTGTCCTGCGCCCGCAACAGGCTCGATGTGAACGCCACATCAATGGTCTCATCCGCCAGCAGGGCAGCCGCTTGCTGCGCTTCGATCACACCCTGCCGACTCAGCGACACATCCACCCAACCGGTGAACCGGTTTTGCAGATTCCAAATTGACTGGCCGTGCCTGACCAAAAACAGTTGGCTCACGGGGCTCGCCATTGGGGCCTGCGCACATAGGCCGCTGGCCCGGCGTAGGTGGCGGCCTGGCCCAGTTGTTGTTCAATGCGCAGTAGCTGGTTGTATTTTTCCACCCGCTCACCACGGGCAGGCGCACCTGTTTTCAGGTGACCTGTATCCAGCGCCACGGTCATGTCAGCGATGAAGCTATCCACTGTTTCGCCCGAGCGATGAGAGACAAACGCCCCCCAGCCATGGTTGCGGGCCAGACGCGTGGCGGCAATGGTCTCGGTCAGCGTGCCAATCTGATTAAGTTTGATCAGCACGGCGTTGGCAATATCATCCTCGATGCCACGGGCGATAATATCCGGGTTGGTGCAGAACACATCATCGCCCACCAGTTCGATACGATCACCCAGCACGTCGTTGTGGTGCTGCCAACCGGCCCAGTCGTCCTGAGCCATGCCATCTTCCAGCAACACCAGCGGGTAGCTGTCGATCAAGCGGGCGTAGTAACGGGTCATCTCCTCAGAATCGAGCACCCGCCCCTCGCTGCGCAGATGGTACTGGCCGTCGATAAAAAACTCGCTGGAGGCCGGATCACAAGCGATACCGACATCCTGGCCGGGCCGGAGTCCGGCGCTGTGTATCGCCTGCATAATCAATTCGAACGGCTCTTCGTTGGAGGATACCTGCGGTGCAAAACCGCCCTCATCCCCCACGCCCACAGACAAACCTTTTTGCTCCAGCAGCGCCTGTAAGGCGTGATAAACCTCGCTGCCCCAGGTCAGCGCCTGACGGAAACTGGCAGCCCCAAACGGGGCAATCATGAACTCCTGAAAGTCCGCCCCCTGCCAATGGGCATGAACACCACCGTTGAGAATATTCATGTGCGGCACGGGCAGACGTGTGGCAGCCGGGCCACCGAGGTATTGATATAACGGCAATTGGCTGACCGCAGCCGCCCCCCGCGCCACCACCAGGGAGACACCGAGCATCGCATTGGCCCCCAGGCGCGCTTTATTCGGCGTACCATCCAGTTCGATCATCGTTTGATCAATCACCGCCTGCTGGCGCACATCCATGCCTTGCAATGCCGGTGCAATAACCTCATTGACGTTGGCCACCGCCTGCAAAACCCCCTTTCCGCCAAAGCGTTTCACATCACCATCACGCAGCTCCACCGCTTCACGACTGCCCGTGGAGGCACCGGAGGGCACAGCAGCACGAACGCGCTGCCCCCCTGGAAGCTCGCACTCAACCTCCACGGTGGGATTGCCGCGAGAGTCCAGAATCTCTCGCCCCAACAAGGATTGAATGTCGAAATTGCCGCTCATGATTTCTCCCCTTTGCGCACTGCCCAGCCAATGGCCACCAGCGTCCAGCCATCAAACAGAAGACTGATGCCAATATAGAGCCCCACCAGCCACAACGAAGCCGTTGGCCAGCCAACCAGAAACAGCGTCGCCAGCAGTAGTGAGACAACGCCACTGAACGTCATCCACATCCAGGCCCTGGCAGGATAGGTAAAACGCGCAAGACTGAAGCTGCCAAAGGCACTCAGTAAAAGATAAATCGCCATCAACAGCGCAATTGTCTCAACCCCGAAGGCTGGATAAAAAATCAGCAGACCACCGGTCACCAGCAACAACACAGGCTTGAGCCAATCGGTAACACTCCTGCGGCTGTAGGTGTATGTATGCAGCGCCCAGAAAATACCACCAATGATCAACAGCCAGGCAACAAACAGGCTGGTAGCCAAAGAGATGAAGACGGGAAACGCGACGCCGGCAAAACCCAGGACAACCAGCAAAATACCCATCGTCAGCGAATATGAACCAAACTTGCCAAACAGGCTATTTTTGGTGGGCCAGTCATTCACCATGTCACCGATATTTTTGTGCTTTGTCTTCACGCGCCGTTCCCCTGACTTGTTTGTAATAAACCTTATCGCAAGGCGATACAATCGGGACATGCATTAACAGGTGGCTAAAAACAGACCAACTGATGAAACCCATCATCCATGTGCAAGGTAACTCCATCGACAACCAAAGGATGTAACCCTGGTTACAAATCAGGTTATTTGATTACAAAACAACTGCTGCGCCCGGGGTTCAGACACACGAATTGAATTCGAAAAACCACGCTGATTTCAACGTACCCCATCACGATGGGCATGAAGCCTGTCACTTTGTAGTAACATTAATCTCACTTGAACAACAAAGAACCTTTACGTCATGCCCAAGCGACTCAAACCGCTCTATCCTGACGTATCTGATTGATTACCATGAACAATACTTCAAACT
>DROS01000080.1 GCA_011321815.1 Gammaproteobacteria bacterium | reverse complement strand
TGCCGCCCTGGACTGGCTGGCGGGTGAGCAGGTGACCGTGGTCAATCTCAGTTTTGCCGGACCGCGCAACCTGCTGGTGGAGCAAGTGATCGAACGCCTGACCCGCCGGGGTGTCCGGGTGGCGGCCGCCGCCGGCAACGAGGGTCCTGGCGCGCCGCCGCGCTATCCCGCCGCCCAGGCGGTGGTGGTGGCCGTTACCGCCGTCGATGCCGATGGCCGCCCCTGGCGCCGCGCCGCCGCCGGGCCCCATATCGATTTCGCCGCCCCCGGCGTCGATCTCTGGAGCGCCCGCCCCGGCGGCGCTCACGCCTACCTGAGCGGCACCTCCTACGCCGTCCCCTTCGTCAGCGCCGCCCTTGCCCTCAAAAGCGAGGCCTCCCTGCGCCAACAGGCCCGGGACCTGGGTGAAACGGGGCGCGACAACCGCTTCGGCTGGGGGGTGATTCAGATGCCCGGGTGTTCCGGGTCAGGAAAAGTCTAAATTTCTGGATACGCCATTCCATACGCGGGAAGAAGTGTCCTATAACCGTGATTTTTTGGGCTCCTATGTCCCTAAAAAAGAGTCGAGAGGCGCTCTTTCAAAAAGGCAAACGTTTTGATGAACAGCTGGCGGCTGGCACTTACGCCCGGCATATCCGCAGAAGGCAAGGTTGTCGTATGGATATTCGTTTTTCCTGTTGTACAGGCCGGTCTCCCCGGTTGCGCTTCCGTCATAAGCGGTCCGTCTCCTCTCGCGGTTTCCTCATAGCTTCGCTTCACTTTTCTAGCCGGGTGCGCCTGACGGCCAGCGGGGCCCGCTCCATTTTGATATTGGCTTCGCTCATGTCGAGCTTCTGTGCAATCTGGGCATAGGTTAGGCGATGACTTTTCAGAGCCTGCTTCAGTGTATCTATCAGTGCTGTAGTTTGTACCACGACTCACCCTCCAGAATAAATTGAGCATAAAGTATACCAATAATAGCCTAACGGACTATTTATTAAGTACAGATGCTACTTTGGTTTATTTATTTGATCCCAGAACTAACAATTACCTCACTAATTAAAAAGGAGGTATTGACGATGTCTATTTTCAAACGGCTTTCTGCGACTTTGGTTGCGCGGGTAGATCAGGTTGTCGGTGAGATTGAAAACCACGACGCGGTTATTCAGGCAACCCTGAATGACATGCGGAAAAAGGTTGCTAAAGCAAAAGTGCGCTTAGGCCAGGTTCACCGTGAAAAAGAGCGCTTACAACAGCAGGCCCAGGAATTGCAGGAAAATGCTCGGCAATGGCGACAGCGTGCAATCGAGTCTTCTGATGCAGATGAAGAAAAAGCCCTGGAGTGTGTGAGCCGCAGTCGGTTTTGTGAACAAAAAGAAGCCCGGTTGCGACAGGCGGTGGACCAATATACGCAGACGGCTGACAAGCTTGGACGGGACGTTGAAACCAGTGAACAGCGCCTGTCAGAGATGAAGCAGAAGCTGACACTAATGAGGGCGCGACAATCCACAACTTCCGCAATCAATGCGGCCAGCGAGATGAATAATAATAATTTGGAAAGTCAGTTGGATGAATCTTTTGATCGGTGGGAAATAAATATCAGCCAAGCAGAAATGATAGTTGATCAGCATGGGCCAACTGATTTGTTGGAGCGTGATTTTTTAATTAAAGAGAACGAAGAAGATTTACGCAAGGAGTTGAACATATTGCTTTCGAGGGAGGAGCAAAAATGAATACTCAACAAGATCCTTGGATTGAAACGTTCATTCGTCCAGGCCAACAAAAATTTGACCTCATGAAGAACCTACCGGCAATCCTGCGCATTCTTGGGGCAGGCGCTGTATTGGTTGCCATGTATAGTTTCCTTGTGCGTGGTTGGGACAGCGGGAATGATGTGTTTCGATATTTTTTGATGTTGGGTCATACCGGAGCATTGGCCGCTATCGGTCTTGCCAGTGGGCATTGGTTGAAAGAGAGTAAGAGTGCGCGTTTATTATTAACATTGTCGTTGATCTCGATACCTGCGAATTTTGCCATTCTTGGCGCATTTATATTTTCCCAAACTACGGGGATAGATGTCAGTACCTATCCACATTATGTTGCATGGTCAGTGGATAGCCTGAATTCAGGGCTAGTGACCAGTGGCGTTGCTTTGTTGGTGTTGATACCAGTGACCTTGTTTGGGTTTACAGTGCTGGCGCGAAGCATGTCGAGAAAATTGTCGGTCTTGTATCTACTGAGTAATGCAGCACTTTTGTTGCCGTTACGTGATCCACAACTGATTGGCCTGATGGTGATGGTGCTTGCTGTTATTGTCATTGTTTTAAGTCACAAGACTTCACGCCATAATACAGCGGCTAAAACGAATGAGGGCGCCATTGCCCTTGGGTTACAACTCCTGCCTTTAGCGGTTCTGATGGGGCGTAGCCTTTGGCTCTATTCGGTGGACTTGTTTCTGTTAACCATATTGGCTGCAACCCTGTTCTTCATTTTTCGTCAGATTTCTCTTTATCTAAATCCTCATTCGAAGATAAAGGGAATGTTGGAAAGTTGGTCAGTTGTGCCGGCTATATCGGTTAGTTTTTTGCTGGCTGAAGCCTTGCAGGTAATGACAAACGTCCCCTATGAAATCCTATTTCCTGTAAGCGCATTGGTGTCAGCGGCGATGGTGTATGACATTTCGCGTCGCAGTCAATCCAGGCCTGATACCTATAGGCGTATCGCTGTGGTGGGCCTGGTAATTGGCCTGGGTATCAATCTGTTGGCAAATACCAACCCTGTTGTTTCACTTTTGACGGTGATTATTGGTGTCGGTATGAGTATGTTGGGTTACAAGGTTCAGCAGCGAAGTGTGTTTTCTGGAGGCATTGTTTTGATGTTACTGGGGGTTGTGCAGCAATTTTATGATTTGGTGCAGCACTTCGATCTTGGTAGCTGGGCTGGCCTGGCTATTTTAGGCGTTGTTTCCATCGTTATTGCTTCAGTGATGGAGTCTCAGGGTGGAAATATAAGGCCACGTTTTGTGGCATGGAAAACCAAGTTAGCGGAGTGGGAACGATAGCCTGAACTGATGGGCCAGGGTGGAAGCCTTGGCCCATTTACTTGAGAGGGTAAAGAGACGATATTTCTAAGGCGATTGCTGGGATAATTTAATACAAGCCTGTAAGCCCCTGTTTTTATCAGGAAGCCGTCCGCAAAATGCCCACAGTGATTTCGGCACAACAAAAAATGGGCTAGAGAATTACCCCCAACCCATTGATGTACTACTAAATAATGGCGCGCCCGGAAGGATTCGAACCTCCGACCGCCTGGTTCGTAGATTTGCAGGCCAGGCTCAGAACCAATAAAATCAATAACTTGCGCAGGCGTTCACGGCTAACAATGTTGTACTTTGTTTAACAATGTAGGCTCTTTGTCCACAAAATAGCCACACTTATCAAGAAACATTCGGGGCCACCTCTGTTATTACGGTGACAGCGTCACCGCTTGTCACTGCACCGCATAAGAGGCCGGAAAATCTATTTTGATACTGGCCCAAGAAGGAACGGCCTGCAGCAGCAAACACAGAGCAAAAAAAACCGGCACTCCTTTCAGTTTTGGTGAGATTTCCATCATTCGTAAGTTATGAAGCAAAACAATCGTCCTGTACGCTTTGGTTTGAATTCAATTACACATTCAATCACAGGTACTAATCGACCCGGCACCACTGGAAAAATAGGTACAGTTGCCATCACTGATGGCGGACGCATCACCGCTTTGATAAAATTCACTCTTGCCGCCAGAGCGTGACGCGGATTGTCCTGTCACCGGTTGTTTCACTGTCAAGCCGTTGGCCAGCTGCAGTGCGACCTGTTTCACCTGTTGCATCGTTGCCGCATCGGCCGACAGGGCAATAAACGCCACGCCACGTGATGGCGGCAATATCTGCGCGGCCATAAAACCGGTCAGCCGCGGCGCACCGGCGACGCTGTAGTTCGCAGTATAAATGTTGCCGGTTCTTTTCGGCGTCGAGGCCGGCACCAGTTGTGTACGCGCATCCAGCGGAATGGGATTGGACATCAAGGTTCGAAGTCCGGCTTCGTTACCCTGTTCAAAAGTCATAAAAATATTGGCCTTCAAGCTCGCCGACTCCAGCACAAACATCTCGCTCCCTTGTGGCCATGCACCCTTCCAGCCCTGGGGGATGGTCAGGCCGATACCGGTTTGAGCGGACTCAATATAGGTGCCGGCCGAATAAATCTGACCTTGCTGAACCTCGACCGCCAAGCTCTCCGAGGCCCCCAGCAGCAACATTATTACGCTCAGATATTTCATAAAAATGTCTCCTTCATTTCCAGGCGGCCGTTGTTAAAAAGGCGCGGCCACGTAACAAAACTGTTACTGCCAATACAGAGAAGCTAGTCCGGTGGCTACGTACTGGTAGATTAAGGTCAATTCAGGCGTGCCGTCGTTGTTGGTGTCTTGCTCTTGTCGCGTCTGGTTGCCGTTGGCGTCAATTGGTAATCGGCATCCAGTGTTTGCAGCATTACGGCGGTATTGATGACCCGTTGCAGGGAGGATTGCCTCAGCGTATTCCCGGTGGGCGGCGCAATGCCCGCGAGGTCAAACAGGGTGATCTGGCTCTGACCTGCGGCACTGCCCAGCTCGGCGCCACCCAGCCGGAAAGTGACCGTTTCCCCGGCGCGATAAATAAATTCTCCACTGGCGTTGGTAAAGCCCGACTGGCTGGCCGTTTCGTAACGCAGACCTGCAACGGGACTGTCGATGAATACGCCGGTGAGATCACCATTGGCGGCGGGAGGGGGCGGAGCATTGTCACCCCCGCCACCGCAGGCAGTGAGCAGCAGCGTGCTGAGTGCGACAAAAATGGTCGTTGCATACAATCGAATAAACTTTTTCATTTTTCAGGCCTTTTATGTCTGTTCAAACTGCCCGGTGTACGAGCAGAGCATGTCCAGGAAAAGAGGCATCACGAAGAGTCCCTGTTCCGCACAAATCTGTTACTAGTGTGTGCGTACTGAAACTCGAGGTCATCATCAGTTCTGATGAGAAAAATGTGGTTTTATGCACATTTTTGAAAAACCAGGGGGGGGGTGCTTTGAGGTATCGGTGGGGGCATATCAAAAAATCAATCGTGCCCCCACTGATATTTGGCATAGCCGCCGGGGCAATAACCCCGGCGTTTTGTCGCGATGTTTATTGGTTCAGGTATATCCGGTCGCCTTGACTACTGGTGTTTGCCGCACCATGTCCAGGTCACCATCTGCATCCACATCACCCAGGGTGATAAAATGGCTGTCATTGATATCCGCCAGTTGGGTGGAACTGCTGTAATCCCCGCTACCATCGTTGCGATAAATCCAGTTACCCTTAGCGGTGTCAGCCACCACCATATCCAGGTCGCCGTCACCATCCACATCACCCAGCGCGGTGGTGTGGCTGTCGTTTGCTTCCAGAGACTGCCCCGAATCAACCATGATTCATGGTGCCACGGTGGCGGAAAGTGAATTAAGAGATAGC
>DROS01000079.1 GCA_011321815.1 Gammaproteobacteria bacterium | reverse complement strand
GAGCGCCCGAAGGGTTGGCCTGTCAGCGTCCATGGCGGCGTTGCTCCTCTTGCAAAGGACGACAGCCATTCGCTGCAAGGAGCGCCTTGCCCTGAACGCTGACAGACCAACTGAATCCCAATTTATTACCTTGAAAGAGTACTAGCAAACCAAAGGTTAAAGCCCGGTACCATGCATAACGTCTGCGCATGCAAAATCATTCCCAAATTCGAGGTGTTGAATGTGAATATCGCTAAAAATACTAAACGCACAACTATCGGCAGCCTACTGCTCGTTTTTCTTTCCGTAACCTGCTTTCTGCCCATGGCTCAAGCAACAATGATCGGCACGGGGCAAATGCTGGACCACAGCCAGACGCAGCAGAACCGGACCCATATCAAAACCCTGTTGAAGCGTGCTGATCTGGCGGCACAGCTGAAAAATGCCGGGGTTGACCCCGCGCAATTGCAAGCCCGCGTTGACGCGCTTACTGATGAAGAAGTGGCCGTGTTAACCGATCAGCTGGATCAACTGCCGGCGGGCAGCGGCATCCTCGGCACCGCCCTGCTGGTTTTCCTGGTATTGCTGGCAACCGATATTCTCGGTTACACCGAGGTTTTTCCCTTTGTGAAAAAAACCGTTAATCTCAACTGAAGCAGGTCATCTTTGTCCGCGGTGCTGGCACAAAAACCGTGCGAAAAATAGCGCTGCTCGCTATCCTGCTCCTTGTCAGCGCTTGTGCCAGCGCTCCGCAAACACAGCAACTGATCACCACCCCCAGCAATCTTCCTGGCCGGGCTGAACTCAGCCATACCCCTTTTTTTCCACAACAACGTTACCAATGTGGCCCAGCGGCACTGGCCACCAGCCTCACATATTCCGGTGTCAACATTGACCTCAGCACATTAATTGCTGAAGTCTACCTGCCCTCCCGCCTTGGCTCCCTGCAATCCGAGATTCTCGCCAGCATCCGCCGCCATAACCGCCTGCCCTATAGCATTGCACCCAACATGCGCGCCCTGCTCAGCGAAGTCGCTGCGGGCAACCCGATACTGGTGTTGCAAAACCTGGGACTCAGCTGGGCACCACAATGGCACTACGCTGTGGTGATAGGTTTTGATTTAAACAGACGTGAAATTATCCTGCGTTCTGGAACGGATGAGCGCCATATCAGCGATATGGATACCTTCGAGCTTACCTGGGCACGAAGCCGATATTGGGGTATTGCGGTATTGTCGGCGGAAACCTTGCCTGCATCAGCCAGTGCAGAGCGTTATTTACGCGCAGTGGTGGCGCTGGAAAACACACAAACAAGCCATCAACGGTGGTCGGTGATCCACACGGCTTATCGTACTGCGCTGTCACGCTGGCCAAATAATCTCATTGCGCAAATGGGTCTGGGCAACAGTGCTTACCAGTTGGGTGAACTGGACGTTGCCGCACAGGCCTTTCGAGATGCCGTGCGAGATCACCCCAACGAAGGGGCTGCGTACAATAATCTGGCGCAGGTATTGATGGAACAGGGGCAATTAGATGCGGCGGAAAAACAGGCCCGACGCGCCGTGGCTTTAGCCGGGCCATACCTGGAAAGTTATCGCGCCACACTGGCAGAAATCCAGCGGGCACAAAAGGTGATTCCCTGAGGACGTCGTTATTGCACCAGCTGGTTCAAATCAAAGATCGGCAATAAAATAGCCAGCACAATCACCAGCACGATAGCGCCCATACTCAAAATCAGCAACGGCTCGAACAGCCCCATGAGCCCGGAAATCAGTGTTTCCATTTCCCGTTCCTGGCCGCCTGCTGCACGCTCCAGCATATCTTCGAGATTGCCACTGGCTTCACCGCTGGCAATGAGATGCACGGTCATAGGTGGAAAGTAACCGCAGGATTCTAACGCCAAATGGATCCCCGAACCTTCACGCACTCGCCTGGCGGCGGCGTCCACGGCCTCACGCATGGGCAGATTATTCATTACCTGGGCGGAAATCCGCATACCATCCAGCACGGGCACTCCGCTGGCTACCAGAATACTGAACGTACGGGCAAAGCGTGCCGTTTCCAGGCCTTTCACCAAACGCCCGATTAACGGCATAACCAATAATACCTGGTGAAAGCGAAAACGCACAGCATGCGATTTCAGTGAGTACGCAAATGCCACGCCGGCAATCAACAGGACGAAGAAAATACCCGCACCGTAGTTTTGCACAAATTCACTGCTGGCAATCAACCCCCGGGTCAGCGCGGGCAAATCCTGGCCGATATTTTCAAACACCTGTACGACTTGCGGCACCACATAAGCCAGCAACAAAATCACCACAGCAATGGCCACCAGTGTCAGCAAGGCAGGATAGATCAATGCCAGCATCATTTTTTGTGAAAGCTGTTGTCGTGACTCTGTATAGTCCGCCAGGCGTTCCAGCACCACTTCCAGATGGCCGGATTGTTCACCTGCGGCTACCGTGGAACGAAACAGATCCGAGAATACATGGGAAAAATCGGCCAAGGCGTCAGCCAGGGCATGCCCCTCCAAAACCCGCGAGCGCACTGCCGCCATCATACTTTTGAGACGGGGCTTTTCGGTTTGTTTGGAGACAGTCGCGAGTGCTTCATCAATCGGCATGCCAGAGCGCACCAAGGTCGCCCATTGGCGGGTAATCAATGCAAGATCGGTGGAGCTGATACCCCGCTGAAACAGGGAGCGCTTGCTACGGGCTTCGCGTTGTTGCACAACTTCGACGGACAAGGGTGTAAGCCCTTGCTCACGCAGTTGCTGACGAATCTGCCGTGCAGCATCGCCTTCCAGCACACCGTTTTTCTCGCGGCCGCGTTCATCCAGTGCGGTGTATTCAAATGCGCCCATAATCGAGTGTCGAGTACCTGATTGCCAGGGGTAATCTGCCCCTAATCTTCCCGTGTCACGCGCAGCACTTCTTCGACGCTGGTATCACCAGCCAGCACCCGGCGCAGACCATCGTGCCGAATGCCGGGGGATTGTTTGCGCGCATAACGTTCAATTTCGTGTTCACTGGTGCCGTCATGGATCATGCTGCGTAAATTGTCATCCACCTCCACCAGCTCATAAATACCGGTACGTCCCGAATAACCCAGAAAGTTACAATGCTTGCAGCCTTCGGCTTTGTAAAAAGTCGGCGGATTAGCGACATCCAGCGCAAAGCGTTCACAATCAACCGCATTGACTGTATACGGTTGCTTGCATTCTTTGCACAGCAGGCGTACCAGACGTTGTGCCAGCACACCCAGCAGGGTCGACGACAACAGGAAGGGTTCCACACCCATATCGCGCAACCGGGTGACGGCGCCCACAGCACTGTTGGTATGCAGGGTAGATAACACCAAGTGACCGGTAAGCGATGACTGCACGGCAATCTCAGCGGTTTCCAGGTCACGGATTTCACCCACCATCACCACATCCGGGTCCTGGCGCAAAATCGCGCGCAGGCCACGGGCAAAGCTCATGTCGACTTTTGCATTCACGTTGGTCTGGCTGATGCCGTCGAGGTCGTATTCCACCGGGTCTTCGACAGTCATGATATTGCGTTTGTTATCGTTGAGCTGTGTCAGCACAGCATAAAGCGTGGTGGTTTTACCCGAGCCGGTGGGGCCGGTTACCAGAATAATGCCGTGCGGTTTATGGATGACCTTGTCCATATTCTGATGGGTCTGCTTGTCCATGCCCAGGTGAGACAGATCCAGACGCCCGGCCTGCTTGTCGAGCAAACGCATCACCACGCGCTCGCCCTGCCCGGTGGGGATGGTGGAAACACGCACGTCCACCGCACGCCCGGCAACACGCAAGCCAATGCGTCCATCCTGTGGCAGGCGTTTTTCGGCAATATCCAGTTTCGCCATAACCTTGATTCGTGACACCAGCAATGGCGCCAATACACGGCGCGGCGTCAACACTTCACGCAACATGCCATCGACGCGAAAACGCACCACAAGCCGTGTTTCGTAGGGTTCAATGTGAATATCCGATGCGTCTTCCTTGATGGCCTGGGTAAGCAGTGCATTGATCAGACGGATAATCGGCGCATCGTCTTCGCTTTCCAGCAGATCTTCCGGTTCGGGCAAGGCCTGTGCAACCGCAAACAGATCCGCTTCGTCATCGAGGTCGCCCATCATTTGCATGGCTTCACCCGAATGCTGCTCGTAGGCTTTTTGCAGCCGCGCATCAAATTCATCGGCATCAATGCATTCAAAATGCACCGGGCGTGACAGGAAGCGGCGCACTTCGGCCAGCGTCGTGCTGTTCACACCGGGGCGCATCAATACCACAATGTGCTCAGGTGTTTTTTCACTCACCAGCACACCATTGCGTTTGGCAAAGATAAAGGGCAAAGCAGGAATGGCGGGGGCGGCAACAGGCGCCACACTGTCATTCAACACAGCCTCAGCTGTGTTGTTATGTGCAATATCGACGACGCTATTCATGATTGGTGTTTACAGGACAGTGCATTTAAAACTCGCCATCCTCATCTTCCCAGTCAGAAAATATAGACACAGAACCCTGTTTCTCAGGCGGGGTTGCTGGTGTCTGCTGATCCTGCTGCTGATTTTCAGGCTCTTTTTGCTTCTGCGAACGAATAATAAAGGGAACCGGCAATTCCAGAAATTCATCGGTCTCAGGCATCACTGGGTGTGATTCATCTGACAACAAACTTACGCCGTCTTCACCCAGTCGCAATTGTTCGGAACGAATAAAGTTGTACTTGTTGCGCGTCAGCTTAAAACTGTCTTCCTTGGTGCGTAAAATGGTAGGGCGCAAAAACACCATAAGATTGGTTTTCACTTTTTTTACCGTGGTATAACGAAACAACGCGCCCAACAATGGAATATCTCCCAGCAACGGCACCTTTTGCTCAGTTTCCACCAGGTCATCTTTCATCAGACCACCCAGCACCAGCATTTTGCCATCATCCACCAATACGCTGGTTTTAATCGAGCGTTCACTGGTAACGATATCACCCGCACCAGCCGCACCGCCAGCAACACCATCCACCTTTTGCTCTATATCCAGACGAATGGCGTCGCCTTCGTTGATTTGCGGTTTCACTTTCAGACGTATACCAATCTGTTTGCGCTGAAAAGTGGTAAAAGGATTCACCGACGATGATGCTCCACCCGTGTTGGCAAAAGCGCCCGTCGGAATTGATAATTCCTGACCAACGAAAATTTCTGCCTCTTCATTGTCCATGGTCACCAGATTGGGAGTGGACAACACGTTGGTAGTACCATCACCTTCCAACGCACGAATCAGTCCGGCAAAATTAAAGGTCCCACTGCTGAATTGACCCAGGCCGATAGTGACACCAGAGCCTATGGCCGATAACGCCGCAGCTGTGCCACCCGCACCCGACGCTGATGCTCTTGCAGCACCTTGCGCAAGCCCGGAGATGCTGCTGTTTCCGCCACCAAAGTTAATCGCGCCCACCGGATTATCTCCGCCACTGCCATCAAACAGCCATTGCACACCCAGCTCCGCCGCCCGGTCTGAGGACACCTCAGCGACAATCGCTTCTACCATGACCTGTGCGCGACGCACATCCAGTTGGGAGATGACGGATTTTAGTGAACGAAAAACAGTGGGTGCGGCGGTAATGACCAGCGCATTGGTGCTTTCATCAGCCTGGATATCAAAAGATTGACGGGACGACGGTGCTGCCGCTTTGGCTTTTTTACCCTTTCCGGTGTTTTTGGTTTTGCCCACCCCGGTAAGCACCGGCACCAGATCCTTGGCTTTGGCATAACGCAAATAAATAACATGGGTATCACCCACCACCTCGGAAGGGGTGTCCAGGTGCGAGATGATGGCGCGCAGTTGCAAACGCTCAGCGCGCTCGCCACCGATTAAAATACTGTTGGTGCGCTCATCCGCCACCAGCATGGGTCTGCTGGCCTTGGGATTTTTTTTACCGGCCTGTTGCTGCATGCTGGTGAGTACGCGCACCAGATCCGAAGCCACGGCATTTTCCAGTGGCACAATTTCAATTTCACCGCTGGTGGGCTGATCAATGCGCTTGATAATCTTCACCAGTCGCGCAATATTCGCCGCACGATCAGAAATAATCAGCACATTGCTTTGCGGATAAGCGGCAAGGTGGCCCTGTGGTGGCACCAAAGGGCGCAAAATAGGCACCAGCTGGGCCGCCGTGACATGCTCTATTTCGATCACCCGGGTCACTGCCTCATCACCCTTGCCCGGTTGGCGTGGTGAAGCAAACGGCATGGCGCTGTGTTTGGCATCGGCGTCCGGCACAATCTTGATCGCTTTGCCGCTGGGAACGGCGGTGTAACCATGCACCTCCAGAATGGACAAGAAGACTTTATAGACTTCGCCCTTGCTCATGGCCCGATTGGAGATGAGTGTCACCTTGCCTTTGACTCGGGGATCAACAATAAAATTTTTGCCGGTAACTTCAGCAATGGAGCTGATCACAGCGCGAATATCAGCGCCCTTGAAATTCAGCGTACTGGTTTCGGCAGCAAAGCCAGGGGATAACCACAACAACCCGAGCAGCAGCCATACATAACTTAACTTCCGTAGCGGCGACTCCATTTGTGCTCGTTCAATCTTCATCCTGTTCCCCGGCCATTGTGTTCCTGGCCAGTATGGCCTGTTGTTAATTCTCTCACGTCACTCCACCTGAAAAGCAAAAGATTCCATTACCCCGTTGCGCTCCACATCCAATATCACCGAATTCGCCGTAGACAAATCGCGCATAATTTCCAACGCCTTGATGGGATTATTCAGCGCCACACCATTTACACCAGTTACCACATCGCCGCTTTTCAGCCCGAAGCGGCCCAGCAGTTTTCGGTCTTTACCCGGACGAATGCGATAACCTTTAAGCTTGCCGGTGGCCTTGTCGGTCACTGGCGAGGCATTCACCAGATTCATTAATGCCTGCGGTTTATTCACCAGCGCATCACGATACTGGCGCAACAAGGCGGCATTTTCGGCGGTACCCACTTGTTTCGTGGCGCGGGCACGCGACGACGGCACCGCCTTGCGCGACACCATGCCAGTGATGCCTTCATCTTTCGGCAGGCGCAATGTCTCAAGCCGGCCACGGTATTCAAGAATAACCCGGTCTGCATAAATTTCGCGCAGCACCGCATTACTCGGCAATTTTTGGCCTACAGCATAAGCCTCTTCCACCCCTTTGCCATCGGCAATGATGGCCCGTGCCGCAACAGAGTCAGAAGACGCCAGCAAACCACTCAACTTCAGATTCAATCGGGTATCCGGTGCCTCAGTCATCTGTTCCAGAGGCACGGCTGCAACTTTTTTCTGGATTTCGCCAAACAGGTGCCACCGGCTGATACGGCTGATATCGACGGCCTGCGGTTGCCCGGTTTTAGTGCTGGGCTGAAACGATGCACTAGGCATTTGCAATGGCTCCGGCGGCTGGCCGGGCAGCACCTGCCAAGTCAGTTGCGCGAGGCTTTGCGCCAACAATATAATAAGCAGCAACATCGCCAGCAGCGGCAGGCGTTTATCCGTACCCACTGCGCACAGTCGCGCCACAAGATTTGCGCCCGTATTCGCACGAAAAGGCATTCTCCAATCAGCCATTGCCCTGTCTATCCGTCATGCTATTTTACTACCCTTTTGATTACTCGCCAGCACTACCGTCAAATCAGGCGAACCCGGTATAATCGCCAAACTTCCGGCATAAGCCGCAAAATTTCTCATATTTTTACCACGGGATTCTGCTACGACCCCTGCAAAACACCCGCTTTAGAAACCGCTTTCTTTTGACAGCCCTTCATCCTTGAATTTAATGCATTTTTCACGCCATCCACACCATACAAACAAACGGCGTCACAAACTAACAGTATTTAGTGGCAATCACCAGCCTGCTGAAAACTGTCAGTCAGCAAAACCAACGGACAAATTACAATACGGACATTACCACTATGCGGCACAAGCTACTGCACAATTCTCTCATATCTCTCATAATGATCACCATCCTGCTCCACGGGGCGGTAAACGCCGAGGAACCCCGGTTTGTTCCGCTGGGCCCTGATGGCAAACCATTATCTGCGGATGAACGCAGACAGTGGCAGGAGTGGCCCTGTATACTTGACCAAAACACAGGGCTGATCTGGGAGGGAAAATCCACGACTGCCGGGCTGCATTACCGTAACAACACTTTTCACTGGTTTGACCCAAACCACACGCACAATGGCGGTCTGGCGGGAGAACCCGGTGACAGGCAATGTCGTAAAGGCGCCCAAAAAACTGCCTGCGATACCTACCGCTTTGTGCAAGCCGTGAATCGCGCGGGGCTTTGCAATACCCACGACTGGCGTCTGCCACACAGGGAAGAGCTCCGCAGTCTGGTAGATTACAGTATTCCCTACCCTGGCCCCACCATCGACACGCAGGCCTTTCCCAATACCATTGCACAATTTTACTGGTCTGCCGATTCCAACGCCAGCGAACCGCTGGAAGCATGGGGCATCGGTTTTTCTTTTGGTTTTGATTACGCCTATTTCAAAACCAACCAGGTGCATGTCCGCCTGGTGAGCAACAGTCACAGCCAACAAATCAAACAGGCACAACCATGAAGCTGCTACGTTTACGTTATTTTTTCATCATACTTTTTTTAGGCGCTATCAGCAGCCTGTCTGCTATGGCACAGAACTGCAACAATAAGATACCCACCACCACGCCCACACCACGTTTCCGCGTCAATCAGGATGGCAGCATCACTGACCAACAAACCGGCTTACAGTGGTCGCGCTGCAGCCTGGGCCAACACTGGAAAGACAACACCTGCCAGAATGAAGCTCGCGCCGTACCTTACGCCATCGCCACACTGGTCGCAGAGGAAGGCTGGCGACTGCCAAGCATCAGCGAACTCAGCTCACTGATTGAGCTACGTTGCTCAGGCCCAGCAATCAACCGCAAAATATTTCCGGCCACTGCTGCTGCCGTCTACTGGACGGCAACCCGCTTCATCAATCGCGATGACCACTTTTGGCAAGTGCATTTTTTACATGGTGAGGCCCTACCGGAGAAAGCAGATAGCGTGGCGTACGTGCGCTGGGTGCGAGACAAATAATTGGGCTGGTTAACCAAACAGCTCTAATGCTCCCGTGTCGCATGAAACTCAATCTCCGGCCAACGCTCCTTAATCAGCTCAAGATTAACCCGGGTCGGGGCAATGTAAGTTAAATTACCATCGCCATCTAACGCCAAATTGTCGCTCGCCTTGCGTTTGAAATCGCCCAGCATTTTCTCATCGCCACACTCCACCCACCGTGCGGTGGCCACATTGACATTCTCGAAACGACATTCCACGTTGTACTCGTGTTGCAGGCGATGGGCCACCACATCAAATTGCAACACCCCCACTGCACCAACAATGAGATCGTTATTATTCATGGGGCGGAACAATTGTGATGCGCCTTCTTCACACAATTCCTGCAAGCCTTTTTGCAATGCCTTCATGCGTAGCGGGTCCAGCAGGCGCGCACGTCGAAACAATTCCGGCGCAAAGTGCGGTATGCCAATAAACTTCAGTTCTTCACCTTGTGTAAAAGTGTCACCAATCTGAATACTGCCGTGATTATGCAGACCGATAATGTCCCCCGAATAGGCGTCTTCCACATGCTCGCGGTCAGAGGCCATGAAGGTTATGGCGGTCGGGATTTTCACATCACGGCCAATGCGCACATGCCTGACCTTCATGCCTTTGCGGTAAGTGCCCGAGCAAATACGCAGAAAGGCAATGCGATCACGGTGCTTGGGGTCCATATTGGCCTGAATCTTAAAAACAAAACCGGAAAATTTTGCTTCATCAGATTTCACTTCCCGGCTTTTACTCATGCGCGGTGGCGGTGGCGGTGCAAAATTCACCAATGCATCCAATAATTCCTGTACGCCAAAATTGTTGATCGCAGAACCAAAATACACAGGGGTGAGCTTGCCGGCCAAAAATGCATCAAGCGCAAACTCATGACTGGCACCGCGCACCAGATCCACCTCTTCGCGAAACTCATCCATCATAGCGCCAAACAACTCATCCAGGCGCGGATTATCCAACCCTTCGATAACCTCACCTTCCTGAACTTTGCCGCTGTGGGTAGCGCTGAACAGGTGAATATTGTCATTGTACAGGTCGTACACGCCTTTGAAATTTTTACCCATGCCAATAGGCCAGGTCATGGGTGCGCACTGAATCTTCAACACCTCTTCCACTTCATCCAACAATTCCAGCGGATCGCGCCCTTCGCGGTCCAATTTGTTGATAAAGCTGATAATGGGTGTATCACGCAGACGACAGATTTCCATTAATTTAACGGTGCGTTGCTCAACGCCCTTGGCGCAGTCAATGACCATCAAGGCAGAATCTGCCGCCGTCAACGTGCGATAGGTGTCTTCCGAGAAATCCTCATGGCCCGGCGTATCCAGCAGGTTGATAATTTTATCCCGATAGGGGAACTGCATAATGGAGGTGGTCACCGAAATGCCTCGCTCCTGCTCCAACGCCATCCAATCGGAAGTGGCATGGCGAGCGGCCTTCCGGCCTTTGACAGTACCGGCCAACTGGATGGCGCTACCAAACAGCAACAACTTTTCGGTCAGCGTGGTTTTCCCTGCATCGGGGTGAGAAATAATCGCAAAAGCCCGGCGTCGCTGAACTTCTTGCAGGAACTCGGACATATCGCTAACTCAGTAGTATCGGAAGAAATAAACGGTTACGTGGATGCCTCTGCGGTACATCCCAATGACAGACGATGGTTAAAAAATGGTGGGCCGTCCGCGACTCGAACGCGGGACCATCGGATTAAAAGTCCGGTGCTCTACCAACTGAGCTAACGGCCCAAAAAAAGGAATGCAAATCATACAGAAATGACGGGGAATAACAAGATGAAAGCATCGCGTTGTTCGATAAATATTTACACCCGGATCTTGCAAGTGCTCCTGCGTACACGCTCCTTAACAACGGATCACAAGCTAGTACTCTTTCAAGGTAATAAATTGGGATTCAGCGTTCCTGTGGTGTTTCGCGGCAAGGCGCAGTGCGCAGGCAATGGTTGCCCCCTTGTCAAGCACTGCAACGCCGCAGCGGAACACCACAGGAGCGCCCGAAGGGTTGGCCTGTCAGCGTCCATGGCGGCGTTGCTCCTCTTGCAAAGGACGACGGCCATTCGCTGCGAGGAGCGCCTTGCCCTGAACGCTGACAG
>DROS01000078.1 GCA_011321815.1 Gammaproteobacteria bacterium | reverse complement strand
TGCGAGCTTGGCGTAAAAATCAAATAACAGGAGAAAAATCATGGAAAAAGGCCTGTTCGCTGTTTTACTTTTTTGTTTCGGCATATTCAGCTCAGTTAATGTGACAGCCATGCCTTTGGGCAATGTGCATATCACATACTGGAAAAACCACTCTGGCCAGTACACTTATTACATGATGGTGAAAAATGCCGGCCCGATTGCTCCCGAGGTGACAACGCCTGACAACCACACCATCACCAACTGGCAAACATTTCCACCGACCCAGGTTTCTGCGGGTGATAAATTACTTGATGACGATGAAAATCTCGTCGTATTTGGACTGGATACAGGGCGCGACGATATTATCATCAGCAATGTACTGACCCTGCACAGGCAATCCAAATTTCACGGGGAAGAAGAGCCCGGTGTTGAAGATAACGATAACGACGGAACGCCTAACCAAACCATTGCCTGGCACTTGCCGTTCGATGGCTCCTGGGGACTCAGCGACACCATAAAGCCCGGTGACTGGATTACTGTTATGTTTACACTGAGCGAAGAAGTGAAGAGTTTTAACAGCTGGGTAGGCGGAAGCGATGATGCCTATATCTGGAATATTCAGCACACCATGCTGGAAGACGGGTTCGGGATCTACGATGCCGATGACGGTCTCTATCTTGCCTCTATCCTGGCGAGAAAAATCCAGGCAGTAAAACACCACCCGTAACCCGGAACAGTCACTACACCAGGAACCACAACCAGCAGGCCATACCCGCTGTCAGTTGCGGCTCCTGAGGTATGCGAAACGCGCAGCCACTCACCGCATCAACTCTCCTCAATATTTCCATACGCCATCAACCGTTCATAACGACTGTCCAGCAGCGCATCCAACGACAGACTTTCCAGCACATCCAGGTTTTCATTCAAGGCATTTTTGAGGTTTAGCGCCATTTCATCCATATCCCGATGAGCACCACCCAGTGGTTCGGCCACAATCTCGTCGATCAGGCCCAGCTCTTTGAGTCGCTCAGAGGTGATGCCCATGGCCACAGCCGCATCCGCTGCCTTTTCGGCGCTTTTCCACAAAATAGTGGCGCAACCTTCGGGGGAGATAACGGAATATGTACCATATTGCAACATCAACACACGATCACCCACGCCGATGGCCAATGCGCCACCGGAGCCGCCCTCGCCGATGACAGTGCAGATGATCGGGGTTTTGAGTTGCGACATGACAAACAGGTTGCGCGCGATGGCTTCACTCTGACCGCGTTCCTCAGCATCAATACCGGGATAGGCCCCGGGGGTATCAATGAACGTCAGCACGGGCATTTTGAATCGCTCGGCCATTTCCATCAAACGCAACGCCTTGCGATAACCCTCAGGGCGTGGCATGGCAAAGTTACGCTTGAGCTTCTCAGTGGTATCACGGCCTTTTTGCTGGCCGATAACCATAACCGGTTTGCCATCCAACCGCGCAACCCCGCCGACAATAGCGCGATCATCAGCAAAGGCACGATCACCGTGCAGTTCCTGAAAATCGGTAAAAATGCGTTCGATGTAATCCAGCGTATAGGGACGCTGGGGGTGACGCGACATCTGCGACACTTGCCAGGGATTCAGGTTGGAAAAAATACTCTCGGTCAGATCACGGCTTTTACCTTGCAGGCGACTGATTTCTTCCGAGATGTTGATTTCGGCGTCTGAGCCCACGTAACGCAGTTCTTCGATCTTGGCTTCAAGTTCGGCAATGGGCTGTTCAAATTCTAAAAAGTTCAGATTCATAAGCGTTCTGGCTAAAATTTATAGGAGAAAAGATATAAAGTGGCCTGCATATGCCCGAGGCGTTTGAGGCTTAAGTGTGCATCATATTTGTTTCATGGCAAAGGCAAAATAACCCGCAATAACCGGTCTGTTGCAAGGCGTTTCAACGCCGCCATGAAGCAAACAGGGCGTGCAATCAGGCCTGAATCTCGAATGCCACGGGTATATTACCCTGTTCCCTTTTTTCTTGCCTCTTTATCTAGGCGGTTTTCGCAGTTTTAGGGGCTGGCCCTAATATTCCACCAGCTCATCCAGCCGTCGCATCAGTTCATCGGTGGGTTTCACCCGCCAGTTTGCGCCCAGCTGGATGCACCCCAGCCTCCAGGACATGGCCAATATCGTAAATCAGGCGATCTTTGGCCATGAGGTTGACGTTATCCACAGTGATCATAAATGCTGTAAATCTATATGTGACTGCCTTGGATTTGTCCTCTATGCTCCCCAACAGGACTATCCTGATTATCACCAAGCAAAATCAAGAGTTTTTATTTTTACTTCCCTCGTGAACTTTAAATGCTTTCCTTCGCTCTTCGTGAGTGTATTCTTCAAGTTCGTCAGGAAATAATTCAGCATCGCTTTTGTCAAGGTCGTTGATATCACCAAAGATTGCCCCTCCTTCTTCCTCAAATTCAGCAGGCTGGTGATTATCCCAAATGTCTTTAAAGTCCTGTTCACATTCTTGAACCAACCAGTCGACAATCTCTGGGTTATCATCTGGTGGCTTTTCAGGTTTCTTGTCACTCATTTTATAAATCCCGATAGCAAAAATCACCATGAGCATCATATGAGAAACCCGGCCTGCTTGAGTAATAATTTTTTACTTGTTCGTTAACAGGTTTCATAATGCGCAATTGGGTTGCACCTATCAGTTTAGCGTAGGCAACTCCCGCGGTAATTACAATATCCGTTATCAAGCCATCTAGAGGAGTTCCTTGGGGAGCTGACTCCAAAAAGTCAAGGCGTAGCTTGCCTCCATGACAAGTCGGTTTACCAATTGAGGCCCCGCACATTTGATACTTTCTATACCATACAGCTAACTCAAAACGTTTGGGATGCGCACGATATTTTTTTTGCACGACATCCCAATCCCAAGCAACACGCCGAGAATCCACCTTCTCCCATTTGCGTAACTCCTTTTGGCATTTTAACGTAAAGCCACTCAAAGAAATGTTATCCCTTAAAATTCCCTCTTTACGGCGATTAGATATGACAGCAGCTAAACCTTTATGTGCGGCCAGTCTTGATGTATGTCGTAAACTTTCATAGTAGGACTTTACCTCTGGATAAGCAGGCTTTTGAGGGGCGCTCATAGGCTCAATATTTTCCTTCCGGCTCACATGAAAACAAGCACCCTAACATACTTAAAACGCTTGATAAATATACAAAAACCACGACGTAAAATGTTTAATAACCTGTAATTCATTGACGTCAAAGCGACTGGCTCAAATCCGGTTACCTGGATTTTCTGCGGCCCTAATATTCCACCTTCACATGCGCCCGCCCCACCAGCTCATCCAGCCGTCGCATCAGTTCATCGGTGGGTTTCACCCGCCAGTTTGCGCCCAGCTGAATCTGTGCCGTGGCACTGGCCTGCCGGTAATCCACACGTATCGGGCAATGGCCCTGGCGGTAAGGGTCAAGCACTTCGGTCAGCCCACGAATAAAACCGTTGCCTGCTTTTTTCTGGTCCACTTTCAATACCAGCTGACGCGCAAAGGCCTCACGGGCATGATCAATGTCGTAGATTTTGTTGGCGCTCATTTTCAGGCCGCCCGTATAGTCGTCCAGGCTGACTTCACCTTCCACCACCAGCAGGCGGTCTTTGGCGATAAGGTCGCGGTAATGATTGTAGGCTTCGGAAAATACCGCCAGTTCCAGGCGGCCGGTGCGGTCATCCAGGGTGATGAAGGCAATACGATCCCCCCGTTTGGTGTTCATGGTGCGCATGGCCACTACCAATCCGGCAACGGTGATATTTTGATCGTTTTTGGGGTTAAGCTCTGCAATGCGTTTGGAGACGATCTGGTTGATTTCGTGCTCGTAGCGGTCGATGGGGTGACCGGTGAGATACAGGCCCAGCGTTTCTTTTTCGCCGGTGAGGCGGATTTCATCATCCCAGTCTTGGGCAACAATGAACTGTCCGGCTTCCTCTTCTGTTTGCGGCTCGGCGACACCGAACATGTCGTTCTGTCCGCTGGCGAGGTTTTTGTGGTGCTGCTCAGCGCGCTGTACGGCAGATTCCAGCGTGGCCATGAGCGTGGCGCGATTAGGGCCGAGGTCGTCCATGGCGCCAGCGCGAATCAGTCCTTCCAGTGTGCGTTTGTTGGCCTTTTTCAGGTCGATGCGCTGGCAGAAATCAAACAGGTCGCGAAACGGGCCATCTTTCTGGCGGCTGTTAATGATGCCTTCGATGGCTCCCTCGCCTACGCCTTTAATGGCGCCAAGGCCATAAAAAATACCCTGGTCATCCTTCACTGTAAATTTATACTGGCAGGCGTTGACGTTGGGGGAGACAACTTCCAGCTTCATCTCCCGTGCGTCTTCGATAAGGGTGACGACTTTGTCGGTGTTGTCCATGTCTGCGGACATCACCGCCGCCATAAATGCGGCCGGATAATGCGTCTTGAGCCATGCGGTCTGATACGACACCAGTGCATAGGCCGCCGAGTGTGATTTGTTGAAACCGTAACCGGCGAACTTTTCCATCAGGTCGAAAATATAGGTGGCGGTCTTTTCCTCCACGCCGCGTTCCAGCGCACCTTTGGTGAACAGTTCGCGCTGCTTGGCCATTTCCTCTGGTTTCTTTTTACCCATGGCGCGGCGCAGCATGTCGGCACCACCCAGGGTGTAACCTGCCAGCACCTGGGCGATCTGCATCACCTGTTCCTGATAAAGAATGACGCCGTAGGTGGGTTCAAGAATGGATTTGATGTCAGGGTGTGGGTACTGCGCCGCTTTTTTGCCATGCTTGACATTGATAAAGTCATCCACCATGCCTGACCCCAGCGGACCAGGGCGGAACAGCGCCACCAGCGCGACAATTTCCTCGAAGGCATCCGGTTGCAGGCGCTTGATGAGATCCTTCATGCCCCGCGATTCCAGCTGGAACACGGCGGTGGTATTGCAGGCTTTAAGCAGTGTATAAGTGGGCGCGTCATCCAACGGGATGGACTCGATGTCCGGGCGTGCATCCTTGCCTTTTTGCTCTTCGATATTATCCAGCGCCCAGTCAATGATGGTCAGGGTGCGCAAACCCAGAAAGTCGAATTTGACCAAGCCCACCGCTTCAACATCGTCTTTGTCGAACTGGCTGACCACGTTCTCGCCGCCTTCTTCACAATACAGCGGGCAGAAGTCAGTGAGTTTGGTGGGCGCGATAACCACACCACCCGCATGTTTACCGGCGTTACGTTTGAGGCCTTCCAGGGACTTGGCCATGTCGATGAGCGCGGTCACTTCCTCGTCCTGCTCGTAAAGTTCGCGCAGGGGGTCTTCCTGTTCCATGGCCTGTTCGAGGGTGATACCCACTTCAAACGGGATCATTTTGGAAATGCGGTCCACAAAACCGTAGGGATGACCGAACACACGCCCCACATCACGTACCACGGCCTTGGCGGCCATGGAGCCGTAAGTGATGATCTGTGAGACTTTTTCACGACCGTAGTGCTGGGCCACATAGTCGATGACACGGTCACGGCCCTCCATGCAAAAGTCCACGTCGAAATCAGGCATGGACACACGCTCGGGATTCAGAAACCGCTCAAACAGCAGATCGTATTCCAGCGGGTCAAGGTCGGTGATAGTGAGCACATAGGCCACCAGCGAGCCTGCACCGGAACCACGTCCCGGTCCCACCGGGATGCCGTTATTTTTGGCCCATTGAATAAAATCGGCAACGATCAAGAAATAACCCGGAAAGCCCATCTCGATGATGACATCCAGTTCAATTTCCAACCGTTCATCGTAGGGTTTGCGAATCGTGGCAAAGTCCGGGGCATTGCGGTCGAACAATTTGTCGAGCCGTGCCTCCAGCCCTTTTCGGGACTCCTGGCGGAAATATTCGGCCTCTGTGAGCCCCTCAGGAATGGGGAAGTCCGGCAGGAAATTTTCACCCAGCGTCAGCTCAACAGTGCAACGTTTGGCAATCTCGACGGTATTTTCCAACGCCTCGGGAATATCACTGAACAGCTCGGCCATTTCCTCGGGTGAGCGCAAATATTGCTGTTCGGAATAATTTTTGGGACGGCGCGGGTCATCCAGTGTGCGGCCATCATGAATACAAACCCGCGCCTCATGGGCCTCAAAATCCCCGGCTTGCAAAAAACGCACATCGTTAGTGGCCACCACGGGCAAATCGGCCGATTGCGCCAGGGCCACGGCGGCATGCAGATAGTTTTCTTCCTCGGGACGCCCGGTACGTTGCAATTCCAGATAATAGCGGTCAGGGAACAGCCGCTGCCAGCGGTGGAGACAAACCTGAACACGCGCCGTATCCCCGGCCAGCAAGGCCCGGCCCACATCGCCCTCGCGCCCGCCGGACAGTGCTATCAAGCCTTCATTGTGCCCTTCCAGCCATGCGGGCTGCAAAATCGGCATGCCCCGGTGCTGCCCCTCAGTATAGGTGCGGGACACCAGTTCGGTGAGGTTACGATAGCCATCGTTGTTCTGGCACAGCAAGGTCAGACGATACGGCTGCGTGGGTTCATCGTCGTTGGTCAGCCAGATATCGACGCCAATAATGGGCTTGACGCCCTGCGCCATGGCCGCGCGATAGAATTTAACCATGGCGAACAGATTGCCCTGGTCGGTAACCGCCACAGCGGGCATGCCTTTCTCTGCCACGGCTTTGGCCAGGGGTTTGATGCGTACCAAGCCATCCACCAGTGAATATTCTGTGTGCAGGCGTAGGTGAACGAAGGCAAAATCCATTGGGTAATTCTCCGGTGTCAGCGCGGAACATTCAAGACTTAATGACGCCACTGCGCGCAGAAGGTTTTCGCCACGCCGCATCCGCACCACACAAAAATGCTCAATTATCCACGTCGCCTACCGATATTTCAGGAAATCCCTGATTAAATCCGGACGAAAAAGTAATCCTCCCAATTGGACATTTTGACGCAACACTTTCGTTCATAACTTGAAGCTGACACATCCGTTGAATCGCGGCAGATTCATCTGATGAACTTAGGTTGAACAAAAGGTCTTCTCTGCTCGCATACCAGGCGGTGGACAGTCCGTGGCAAACGAAAGGACATCGCACAAGCAGTATGCGGCACACACACTCTAACATGCTGTATTTACTCTGGTTGACGCTGGGATTGCTGGTAATGCCTGTTGGTGCTTTTGCCAATGAGCAAAACACCCCGGCAACCCAGGTAACCCCCAGCACAACCCGCACCGGGCCATTGGGGGACCAACCCGCACAGGAAACGACAAACGAAACGCGCACCAGTGCTGACAGCGGACCAGACAAAGCGACAGGGGACAATATCGTTCACGGGCACCGCGGCTGGATTATTGCGCTCAGCATCACAACGATTGGCTTGATATTCGCCATCCTTACGGCATTAAGACTGAACCGGCGTTTGCGTCAATCAAAGGGGTATTTTAAAGCCGAAGCACAGGAAAGAAAACGGGCAGAAACCGCTGAACTCGTACAGGCTGAACGTATCCGCATTTTGTACGAGGCATCGTCAATGCCAAACCAAAGCCTGGAGCAGCAAATTGATGAAATCCTCAAACTGGGCTGCCGGGTATTGGATATGGAAACGGGCAAGGTCTCTTTCATCGACACCCGGAATAAAACCAGCACAATGCTGAATGTCGCCACATCCGGCAAATCCAAATTGGAACCCGGTATTGTCCTGGATCTGGACAATACGTTTTGCAGCATAATTGTGGCTGAAGAACTGCCCGTATTTTCAAAACATCACATCGGCACATCAAAATACAAAAACCATCCTGCCTATCGAAAGACAAAAACCGAATCTTATATTGGCCTCCCGATAAAAAACAAAGACCAGCAATTCTGGACAATCAGTTTTTCCAGCCTGCACCCGCATGCCCCCTTTCCAGATACGGATATTGATCTGCTAAAACTGATGGGACGCTGGGTGGCCGTTATTCTTGAACGAAAACGGTCTCAATATGCTTTGCGCAAAGCCAAAGAAGAAGCAGAAACCGCCAATCGCATTAAAAGTGAATTTTTAGCCAATATGAGCCATGAATTAAGAACACCGCTTAATGCCATTATTGGTTTCAGTGAACTATTGCAGGATGAGATGAACGATGAAGGCTTAACACAACACAAAAAAGACGTTGCCGCCATTCACAGTGCGGGCAATCACCTGTTAATACTTATTAATAACATTCTTGACCTCTCCAAGGTTGAAGCGAATAAAATGAAAATCAATATTGATGAAATACAGCTGGGTGGATTCATTAAGGAAGCCGTCGCCACCATGACGCCAGCGGCAGGAAAAAATGGCAACAATATGACTATTGCATCACTCAACGAATTCGAAAAATTTCATACCGATCAGATAAAACTTCGGCAGGTTTTGCTGAATTTACTTGGCAATGCCATAAAATTCACGCAAAACGGCGACATCAGCATCCACTGTGACTGGCAGATGAAAGACGGCACCAAATACCTGCACATCAAAATTCATGATACAGGTATCGGTATCGCAGAAAAAGATATCCCCAATCTGTTTAAACCCTTCACCCAGGCGGACCAGGCAACAAATCGCCAATATGAAGGTACAGGGCTGGGCCTGACGATCAGCAGAGAGTTCTGTGAAATGCTGGGCGGAAATATCTTGATTGAAAGCACTCCCGGGAAAGGGTCAACATTTACAATCTGTCTGCCAGAACTCACCCCTCTGGATATTTTAACCCTGGAAAACACCAACCCGGCCATCATGACAATGTGAACAGGCCGTCGCAGAGGCTGAATTGCACATGCCCCCGTGTTAACCGGTTTTGGATTTACAGGATGACTAAATACGGTTCCATGCGCCCACGTCACATCCAACAGTGACCGGTGACGGTTATTCCCCTAATCCTCCGTAACGGAATTTGTCATGCGATAGGCTGTTGGCAACTGTTCCGGTTTATCAATAATCACCCCCAAATCCTTCACCAGACCATCCGTCAAGCCATATACCCAACCATGCACAGCAAGCGCCTGCCCTCGTTGCCAGGCATTTTGCACAATAGTGGTGTAACAAATATTAGCCATTTGTTCGAGTATATTGATTTCACACACCCGCGCCTGGCGTTCCGCAAGATCACCAATGGCATTTATTTCCTCTTGGTGTTTTCGATAAACATCTTTGATGTGTCGCAACCAGTTGTCAATCAGCCCATGCTGGGTGTTTTCCATCGCAGCAAGCACGCCACCGCAGCCATAATGGCCACAAACAATAATGTGTTTTACCTTGAGAATATCCACCGCGTACTGAACAACCGATAAACAATTCATATCAGTGTGCACTACCACATTGGCCACATTGCGATGTACAAAAACTTCACCAGGGTCAAGACCAATGATTTCATTGGCAGGTACCCGGCTGTCCGCACAGCCAATCCACAGATAATCCGGCTTCTGTTGCGTCGATAAACGTTGGAAATAATGTGGGTCATCCGTTGTTTCACCGGCCGCCCAGCGTGCATTGTTGTCAAATAAATGTTGCAAAGGATGTGTCATAGGAAAGCCCTTTAGTCAATTTTTAATACTCGGCGCACCGGCGCAAAAGAACGCCGGTGAATGGGGGTAGCCCCCAGATCCTGTAGCGCTGTCATATGCGCTTTGGTGGGATAACCTTTATGCCCGGCCAAGCCGTAGCCGGGATACCTGACATCCAGCAACACCATTTCGCGGTCACGCGTTACCTTGGCGATAATGGATGCCGCGCTGATCGCCGGTACTTTTCCATCCCCTTTGATAATGGCCTCGGCAGTACAGGGCAACTCCGGGCAACGATTCCCATCCACCAACACATGTCCGGGTTGCAATGCCAGCCCGGCCACAGCGCGCTGCATGGCCAGCATGGTGGCTTGCAGAATATTGATTTTGTCGATTTCTTCCACCTCGGCGCGACCGATGGCCCAGGCTTTGGCTTTTTTCCGGATCTCGTCAAACAAGGCTTCACGCTTTTTTTCGCTAAGCGCTTTGGAGTCTGCCAAACCAGAAATAGGCTGTTCCGGGTCAAGTATCACCGCAGCCGTTACCACTGGGCCAGCCAGTGGTCCCCGCCCGACTTCATCGACGCCTGCCACCCACACCGCCGCATCAGAAAAATCGAGTGTTGATTGAGTGCCCATATCTATCCCTATCCCTATACCTTTGCCGCTGCTTTTTGCACAACCCGCTGCAAAATGGCATCCGCCGCCTGCTTGCTGGCATCCTGACGCAATGTTTGATGAATATCAGTAAAACGTTGATTCAGGTCGTCCATTATCGAGGGGTTTTCAAAATATGTCAGCACCTTCTGTCCAAGATTTTCCGCTGTTGCTTCGTGTTGAATCAATTCCGGCACCAGGCTTTCATTGGCCAATAAGTTTGGCAGTGACACATTTTCCACTTTCACCAGACGTTTAGCCAACCAGTAAGTCAGCGGCGCCAGTTTGTACGCCACCACCATGGGGCGTTTTAACAACATGGCTTCCAGCGCAGCCGTGCCCGAAGCCAGCAACACAACATCGGCCGCCGCCATGACTTCACGCGATTGGCCGTCGCATAACGTCAATCTGGGCAACTCTCCACCCTGTGCTTTGACCTGTGCCATGGCCTGTTCAAACTGAATACGCCGTTTATTGTTGGCCAACGGCACTATAAACTCCAATCCTGGGAATCGTGCCCGCAACCAACAAGCCGTTTCAATAAACAGTGGCGCAAGATAGTGCAATTCATTGGAACGGCTGCCGGGTAACAGCGCCAGTATTTTGGCCTCTTTAGACAGACCCAGATGCTGGCGCGCGGCTTGTTTATCCACCGAGAGTGGAATCATATCCGCTAATGGGTGCCCCACAAAATTCACTGGCACCTGATGTTTTTGATAAAAATGCGCCTCGAAGGGAAACAGGGTAAGCATCAAATCCGTAGAAGTGGCGATCTTTTTTACCCGGCGTTGCCGCCACGCCCATACCGAAGGGCTGACATAATGCACGGTTTTAATACCGGCGGTGCGCAACTGCTTTTCCAGGCCCAGCGTAAAATCAGGCGCATCAATACCAATAAAGGCATCCGGCGGGTTTTGTTTGAAATGCGTGGCCAGTTGACGGCGTATGCCCAACAATTCGCGATAACGCCCCAGCACTTCCACAATGCCCATCACCGACAAACGATCCATGGGAAACAGGCTGCTGGCACCTGCGGCAATCATTTCCGGCCCGGCGATGCCTTCAAAAATGGCATCAGGATAATGTTCTTTGATGGCGGTAATAAGACCGCCGCCCAGTAAATCACCTGAAGCCTCGCCAGCGACAATACCAAATCGCAATGGCTGCGTTGCCACTTACCGCACGATCCCGCGCGTAACGCCTTTGATAAAAGTCAGCAGTTGAGTGATTTCATCACAATTTTTTGCCATGGGCTCAAGTTTGTCGATAGCTTGCGTCAGTGTATTGCCGGAACGATAAATGATTTTGTAGGCTTTGCGTAATTCACTCAGTGCTTCACTGGAAAAACCACGACGTTTGAGACCTTCAATGTTCAAACCGTGCGGCTTGGCCATGTGCCCGGAAACCATCAAAAACGGTAGTACGTCTTTGGAAATCACACTGTTCATGGCCGTAAAACAATGTGCGCCCACTTTGCAAAACTGGTGTACCAGAGTAAAGCCGCCAAGAATAACGTAATCCTCAATAACCACATGGCCAGCCAGTGTGGTGCTGTTGGCGAAGATGGTGTGATTGCCAATCTGGCAATCATGGGCAATATGTACAGTGGCCATAATCCAGTTGTCGTTACCGATACGGGTAATGCCCACATCCTGCGCAGTGCCGCGGCTGATGGTGCAATATTCACGAATGACATTGCGGTCACCAATTGCCAGTTCGGTGGTCTCACCGGCGTATTTTTTATCCTGGGGATCACCACCAATAGCGGCAAAGGAATAAATTTTATTTTCACGGCCAATGCGCGTGGGGCCATTAATAACAACGTGGGAATCAATAACCGTACCTTCACCAATTTCCACACCAGCACCGATAATGGAAAAAGGGCCAACGCTGACATCTTTGGCAAGACGGGCGCCGGGGGCAATTATGGCCTGGGAGTGAATCAAGAACCTGCTTCCTCAGTCAGTCTGTACGCCTCGCTCGGCACACATCAGTTCTGCTGAGCACACAACTTTGCCGTCCACTTTGGCAACACCATTAAACTTCCACACACCACGCTTGGACTTAATGATATCCACCTCTAACACCAACTGGTCCCCGGGTACTACCGGTTGTTTAAAGCGGGCGCCGTCAATGCCAACAAAGTAATACAGGGAATTTTCATCTGGCACTTTACCACTGGTGCGAAATGCCAGAATGCCTGTTGCCTGCGCCAGCGCTTCAAGAATCAGCACACCGGGCATCACTGCGTAATGCGGGAAATGCCCCGTAAAATAAGGCTCGTTGTAGCTGACATTTTTGTACCCAACCAAACGCTCACCGACGTGGCATTCAGTCACCCGGTCAATCAATAAAAACGGGTAACGATGTGGCAGGTGTTCCAAAATCTGGTAAATATCCAGTGTGGTTAGCGATGTATCCAGTGACTCACTCATTATTTTTTTGTCTCATCAAGATGCTCAGAAGCAGCTAACCGCCTTTCCAGTTTTTTTAACCGGCGCGCCATATCGTCCAGCTGTTTTAAACGAATAAAATTTCGGTGCCATGTCGCATTTTCTTCCAGCGGCGTGCCAGAAGAATAGACACCCGGTTTACTTATCGCCTGTGAAACATGCGACATGCCCGTAATGGTAACATTATCCGCGATCTCAAGGTGGCCGACAATGCCTACACAACCACCAATCGCACAATGCCTGCCGATAATCGCACTGCCTGCAACGGCGGTACAGGCGGCGATCGCCGTATGCGCGCCAATATGTACGTTATGTCCTATCTGGATCAGGTTATCGAGCTTGACGCCATCCTCAACAACAGTATCACCAATCGCGCCACGGTCAATGGTACTGTTAGCCCCTACCTCAATATCATTACCAAGAATAACCCTGCCCACCTGTGGCACTTTCAGCCATTCGCCCTTGTTATTGGCCAGACCAAAACCGTCCGCACCAATCACCACCCCGGGATGCAGGAGGTTGCGACAGCCGATTTTTGTGTCATGGCACAGGGTTACATTGGCCACCAGGCGGGTGTTTTCACCAAGCGTGGTATTTTTACCAATCACACAACCGGGGCCGATGTAACAACCAGCAGCGATAACGACACCGGCTTCGATGGTACAGTTGGCGTCAATCCAGGCTTGGGCGTGCACGGTGCTGGTTGGGTCCACTGTGGCCGCTGGATGAATACCGGGTACAAAATCATTCTCGGAATACAACCAGGACGCCACATGGGCATAAGCAACATGCGGGTTTTCCACTACAACCGCATTCGTGGGAACCGCGTCCGCATCCTTTGCGGTGACGATAACGGCGGCGGCATGTGTACTGCCCAGGTCTTTTTTAAAACGCGCATGAGCCAGAAAGGTAATATCACCCTCACCGGCTCCGGTTAACGATGCCACCCGCCTGATTTCAGCGTCAGCATTCCCGAGGAGCTGTGCTGAAAAACCCTGAGCATTAAGCCGCTCAACGATGGCTTGCAAAGTAAGCACAGATATCAAGATAATAATGGGGTGATTGTTTCAATTATTTTTTTGTCGTTGCTGCAAATTCCTTCTTCAACTGATCAACGACTTTGCCGGTGATATCAATGCGGTCATTGGCGTAAACAACGCCATCACTAATCACAAGATCATACTTTTCAGCTTTCGCAATGTCGTTGATAACTTCAAACACCCGGCGACGCAGGGTATCGAAAGCCTCGTTGCGACGGATATTCAGATCTTCCCGAAATTCTTCCTGGCCACGCTTGAGTTCACGTTGCTGGGAAAGGATCTCCCGCTCCAGTTTCCGTCGCTCGGTTTCACTCATAATGGCGCCATCACGAGTGAGTTTTTCTTCAAGTTTGCGCACCTTTTTCTGCGCATCCACCAGTTTTTTATCGCGGGGTGAAAATTCCTTTTCCAGACGTGTGCGTGCCGCATCCGCTTGCGGAGCCTCTTCCAGTACGCGCGCTGCATTCACAAACCCGATTTTCATCTCGGCGGCAACAGCAACCGTTCCAAAAACACTTAGCCACGCCACAAAACACATGCACAACAACAGCCGGGAATATTTAAAGGCGCGCTTACTTATTGTTTTCTTTGACATAATCTCCACTCACATACAGTTGATAACGAGCAACCCTGCTCCTGATATCCCGCTATGATGCCACGAAACACTGCCAGACCCAATGCCTGAATAATTTTGCAGTTTTATACTGTTTCCACGCCTGTCCAGCGGATTTATGCCGCTAAGCGCCTCCCGTTGGTGAAGCCTAAAACGGCGTACCAATGGAGAACTGGAATGACTCGGTCCGGTCGTCCGGTTTGGCATTAATGGCCCAGCCCCAACTAAAGGTCAACGCGCCGACGGGGGTCAGCCAGATAGCAGAAACACCGTATGAAGAACGCAACCCTTCATCTCGAATCATCTGTCTCGACTCAAAGACGTTACCTGCATCAAAAAAGGTGCTCAAACGAAAGCTGCGTTCCGCTTCTGCAAAGGGTGATGGAAAAAACAGCTCCACATGCGTCACGATTTTAATCGGCCCACCCAACGGCCTGTTCGAAGTAGGATCACGCGGCCCCAGAGTATTTCCCCGGTATCCACGCACCGAACGCCCACCACCTGCATAATAGTTTTTGTAAAACGGCAGTGCTGAGGTACCGCCGTAACCCTCGCCATAGCCCAGGTCTGCCCCAAAAAACAGGCTGGTGCCTTTCGCCAGCGGGATATAATATTTCTGGCGGATGTTCAGCTTGTAATATTCAAGATCACCGCCAGGCACCGCAATATCAGCCGACAATAAACTGTAATAACCACTGTCCGGGAAAATGGCCCGGTTGCGGGTATCATGCGACCAGCTCACTGTTGTAGTAATAGAGTCATAGTTATCGCCATTCGCATCCACCCACTTCTGATATGACTCGGGCGCCGTTAATTCATTAATATCCAGGCGCGTATTCTCAAAGCCCAGACTCCAGGATGCACGATTGTATTCACTGATCGGGAAGCCGAAGTTCATACTGCCGCCATAGGTGTCTGTTGAGAAATTTACCAGATTCGCATTTCTGGCATTAGTTGAGCGCGAATACAAACTAAACCCGCGACTGATACCATCAACAGTGTAATAGGGGTTGGTATAATTTATACGGTATATCGTATTTACCCTGCTGTTATTAATTTCAGTACTGACCCGTTTCCCCGTGCCCAGAAAATTATTCAGCGTCACGCTCAGATTAAACAGCAAGCCCTGTGTATTGCCATAACCCAAACCCGCCGTGAAGTTTCCGGTAGAACCTTCGGTCACATCAAAGTTTAGATCAACCTGGTCTTTGGTGCCGGGTACTGCTGGTGTTTCCACATTCACTGAGTCAAAGAAACCCAGCTTCTGCAAACGAATTTTTGAGCGCTCCACCAAGGGCGATGATAACCAACCACCCTCCATTTGCCGGACTTCACGCCGCACCACACCATCGCGTGTTTTTGTATTGCCGGTAATATTGATCCGCCGCACATATACCCGGTGGCCAGGGTCCACAACAAAATTTAACGCGATGGTACGGTTTTTTTCATCAACATCCGGCACCGAGTTCACATTGGCAAAAGCATAACCATCTATTCCCAGGCGCTGACTAAGATTGTTACCCGATTCCGCAACAGCACGCCGGGAAAAAATATCACCCGCCTGCACGGTGAGCAATTGACGCAGTTCCTCTTTTGGCACCACCATATTGCCGCTTATCGTAACCTTACTGACGGTATACTGCTCACCTTCAGTGACATTAATACTGATGTAAACATCGCGCTTGTCCGGCGTAATGGAAACCTGTGTGGAATCAATGGAAAAATGCAGGTAACCGCGATCAAGATAATAAGAGCGTAGTTTTTCCAGGTCACCCAGCAATTCCTGTTTGGAATATTTCCCACTGCCGGAAATATCCGACCACATGGTTGGCGTAGAAAGTTCAAATTTGTCCAACAGCTTCATTTCATCAAACTTGTGTGAGCCGATAATATTGATCTGTTTTATTTTTGCGGCATCACCTTCATCAATATCAATGGTGATCTCAACACGATTGCGCTTCAGGTTTTTCAGCTGGGTTTCAATTTTTACACCGTATTTACCCAGGCTGAAATACTGTTGATGCAGCTCCTGTTCAATCTGATCCAGCAGTGAACGATTAAAAATACGTCCTTCCGTCAGGCCGATGGTTTTCAGTGCGGCATTAAGGTCTTCTGTATCCAGGTCTTCATTACCAAAAACTTCGATCTTGGCAATTGAGGGGCGCTCTTCAACATGAATAATCAGCACATCACCTTCACGCGCCAATTGAATGTCTTCAAAAAAACCGGTTTTGTATAAGGCCTGAATAACCGCGCTTGCCCCGGCATCGTCCAGCGTTTCTCCAACCTTGATGGGCAAATAGTTAAATGTGGTACCCAAAGAAATGCGTTGCAAACCCACAACCTGAATGTCTTGCACGACAAACCGTTCAAATGCCCACGCCGATCCGCTTAGTGCAGCGAACAGAATCACACTCACCAAACACTGCCATCTTTTATATAAAACAATGCTCAATTTTTTACCTCAGACTATCCGAAAACAACCATCAATCTGCAAACAGGCGCATGACATCGTTATACAACGCCAGACTCATCAACATAAACAAAAAGGCAATGCCGATATGTTGCAGCTTGAGTTGCACCGCATCCGACAGAGGTTTTCCCTTCACCATTTCCACCAGGTAATACATCAGGTGACCACCATCCAGTAGTGGTACGGGTAACAGATTAAGCACTCCCAGACTGATGCTGACCACCGCAAGAAAATATAAAAAAGCGGTAATACCGGCACTTGCGGTATAACCAGCATAGGTGGCGATTGTAATCGGACCACTGAGATTTTTGACTGACACCTCACCCACAATCATTTTTCCGATCATGCGCAGTGTTAATGCAGACAGCTGCCAGGTTTTTGCCATTGCAACGGTCACCCCTTCAAACAGGGAATATTCTTCGCGCGCCATAAGTTCCGGCGGCAGTGGCCCTGGCGGCGCCGGTGCTGCACCAATACGGCCAATGATCTCTGTGTCCGTTTCTTTACTGGCCGTTTTTACCGTGAGCGACTGCACAACACCATCGCGCTCAAATTCAACATCCAGCTCCGTATCAGGATGTGCGCGCACCACATCCACAAAGGCCATCCAGTCTGCCAGTATTTCACCGTTTACACGCAAAATGTGGTCACCTGTTTTAAGCCCCGACAATGCGGCAGGTCCATCGGGCGACAGTGTTCCCAATGTCGCAGGCAGCTCTGGACGTACAGGTGAAATACCCAAATGCCTCAACAGGTTTTTTTGTCTGACTTCAGCAGGCACGCCATCCAGCGATAACTGTAAACGTTGTGCATTACCATCGGCGTCCTGTACACGCAACGCAATGTCATCATCATCCAGCGCCGCATCCAGCATATTGATGCGCACTACCGCCCAGGTGGGCGTTTGTGTACCGTTTACTTCGGTAATACGATCCCCCACATGAAAGCCCGCCACCGCAGCCGCGCTGTCCGGTTTCACTTCACCAATAATCGGCGCAACGCCCGGCACACCAATCAGGTACATCAGCCAGAAAGCCAGCACTGCAAAAATGAAATTGAAAACCGGCCCCGCCGCCACAATGGCGAAACGGCGCCATACTGACTGTCGGTTAAAGGCGCGGTGCGCTTCCTCCTCCGGCACCTCGCCTTCACGCTCGTCGAGCATCTTCACAAAACCACCCAATGGGAAGGCAGCGATAACATATTCTGTCTGGTCAGGCCCGTAGCGCCGCAACCATAATGGCTTGCCAAAGCCAATTGAAAAGCGCAGCACCTTCACACCCAGCTTGCGCGCTGTCCAATAATGACCAAACTCATGAAAGGCAATCAACAGGCCCAGGGTAACAATCAGCGCCAGCGTTGAAGTAATAAATGTGCTCATTTCAAATTACCTGACACTAATGCCCGTGCCATTTCACGTGCCGCGTAATCCGCAGCCAATATTGTTTCCAGGGTTTCGCCATTTTCAATTGTGGTTTGCTCCATGGTCCTGGAAATAATCCGGGGAATATCTGTAAAACTCATTTTTTTATCCAGAAAACTTTGTACGGCGACCTCATTGGCCGCATTCAAAATCGCAGGACCGGTGCCACCCGTTTCACCGGCGGTATAAGCCAGTTGCAAACATGGGAAACGCTCCGTATCCGGCTTTTCAAAATCCAGTTGCGCCACATCAAACAAATCCAGTGCGGCAACCCCCGATGCCATACGTTCCGGCCATGCCATGGCATGGGCAATGGGAGTGCGCATGTCTGGATTACCCAGCTGCGCCAAAACAGAACCGTCGTTATAACTCACCATGGAATGCACAATGCTTTGCGGATGAATCACTACCTGAATCTGTTCCGGCCGGGTGTTAAACAACCAGCATGCCTCAATGACTTCCAGCCCCTTGTTCATCATCGTGGCAGAATCCACAGAAATTTTTTGTCCCATACGCCAATTGGGATGTGCGCAGGCCTGCTCCGGGGTCACTGATTCCAGTCGGGTTTTGTCCATTGTACGAAATGGTCCTCCCGATGCCGTCAACAATATTTTCTGCACCCCCATTGCCTGTAACTCGCGCGGCGCTTGTGCGCAGGAATACCCGCCGGGCAGGCTTTGAAAAATGGCATTATGTTCGCTGTCGATGGGTAATAACTCAGCCGCGTTTTCCCGCACGGCATCCATTAATATTTTCCCCGACATCACCAACGCTTCCTTATTCGCCAGCAGAATACGTTTTCCGGCCTGCGCAGCAGCCATGGTCGGGCGCAGCCCGGCAGCACCGACAATGGCTGCCATTACCTGTTGGGCTTGTTTCAGTGCCGCCACCGTCTCCAGACCATCCACGCCGCTTAACACGGTGGTTTCCAGCCCTGCGGCACGCAGTCTTGGTTGCATCTGTTCTGCGGCATGCGTATCCGCCAACACAACATACTCCGGCGCGAAAGCGCGGCATTGCTCAAAAAGCCGGTCCACTTGTGTGTTCGCAGTCAATGCCACCACACGATAACGATCAGGATGCCGGGCGATAACATCCAGCGTACTGACGCCAATGGAGCCGGTCGCTCCCAGAATGGTGACACCTATCGGGCCCGTGGGAATAACGGCCATCATGTCACACTGGTTCCGGTTAACCCTGTCAACCAAAGCCCTGTCACAAAAACAGGCGCCGCTGCGGTGACGCTGTCGATACGATCCAGCACACCACCGTGTCCTGGCAGCAAGGCGCCACTGTCCTTGATTCCTGCGTGGCGTTTAAACATGCTTTCGGTGAGATCCCCTAATACGGAAAAAACAACCGTCACCAGCGACAAGACAATAAATACCAGCCACAGGTTCCCGGGCAGCCCCAAAACCAGGGCCGCCGCAATGGCATAAACGGTGCTGACCGCCACTGCACTGCCCACCCCCTCCCAGGTCTTCCCCGGACTCACCGCCGGGGCCAGCTTGCGCCTGCCCCAGGCGCGGCCACCAAAATAGGCGCCGGAATCAGCTACCCAGATAAGGCTCAGCAGATACATCACCAACAAGGGCCCCTGCTCACCACTGGCGTGCAACCCCACCACAGCCAGCCAGGTTGGCAACAACACCAGCAGGCCAATCAACGCCAGCACTGCGGGTGATGACCATCGGCGTAGCATACGCGGATAACTCAGCACCCATACCGTTGCCAGCAACCACCAAAACAAACTCAGTAGGGGCAACGCAAGCCAGTCGCTATTGGCGCCAGCCAAAAAAGCGTCTTGCTGAAAAAACCAGATACAGGCCAGGCCAAGCGTCACCACCACAACATAGAGAAGGCGCTGCCAAAGCACTTTCAACTGCATAAAACCCGTCCATTCCCAGGCGCCCTGCACAATAAACAGGGCAAGCACCAGGGCAAGATAAGGTGTTGGCAGGCGCAGAATACCCCATACCACCAAAGGCACCAGAATGGCGGCTGTAATCAGGCGCTGTTTCAGCATGTTTTTTCCAACGTTGCGTTGGCTTTGCTCTGTTCGACCTGTTGGCCGGTGCGGCCAAAACGGCGCTGCCGGGTGGCAAACGAAGCAATGGCATCATCCAACGCATCGCGGTTAAAATCCGGCCATAAAATATCGCTGAAATAAAATTCGGTATAGGCTAACTGCCATAACAAAAAATTGCTGATACGGCTTTCACCGCCGGTGCGAATAAACAAATCTGGTTCCGGCAAATCGGCCAGTGACATACCATCAGCCATGTGTTCCGGCGTAATGTCTTCCACACTCAACTCGCCTGCCTGCACCTGGGCCGCGAGATGTTTTGCTGCCTGGGTAATATCCCAGCGCCCCCCATAGTTGGCCGCCACGACAACGGTCAGCCCGGTATTTTCCTGTGTGAGTGTCTGCGCTTTGGCAATACGCTTTTGTAGTGCCTTATTGAATCCCTTGATGTCACCAATGACCCGCAGGCGTACATTGTTTTTGTGCAGACGCTTCACCTCCCGTCCCAACGCCGTCATGAACAATTCCATGAGCAGGCTCACCTCCTGTTTTGGGCGGCGCCAGTTTTCACTGCTAAAGGCAAACAGGGTCAACACTTCAACCCCTTTTTTCGAGCAACCCTCCACTACACCACGCACCGCTTCCACACCGGCACGGTGACCCATAATACGAGGTTGATGACGTTTTTCCGCCCAGCGTCCATTGCCGTCCATAATAATGGCAACATGCCGGGGAATGTTTTGCTCCCCGTCAGAAAGAGTGGGGGAAGGTGTATCAGGGGAAGTATCGTTTGCCATCACAAACCTGCATCATGGATACGCTGTTGAGCGACAAATTGTATAAAAAGAGGATGGCGTGGCAACACAGTGGGCTCACTAATCAAATAAGGGTCAGTAACAAACAGGAGGAAAATTACAATTCCATCAAATCTTTTTCTTTTGCCTCCAGCAATACGTCCACTTCAGCGATTCGTTTGTCCGTTAATTTTTGAATGGCGGCTTCGGCCTGGCGTTCTTCATCTTCGGTGATGTCCTTTTCTTTTAACAGCTCCTTGAAATCACTGTTGGCATCACGACGAATATTGCGAATTGCCACTTTGGCATGCTCACCTTCGGCGCGCACTATTTTGGTCATGTCACGACGGCGTTCTTCTGTCAGTGCAGGCAGAGGCACACGAATCACGGTGCCCGACGTTGCCGGATTCAAACCCAGATCAGAAGTCATAATGGCTTTTTCCACAGCCTGTACCATATTTTTTTCCCAGGGGGTCACTGTCAACATGCGGGCATCGACAACATTTACCGTGGCCACCTGATTCAATGCTGTTTCTGTACCGTAATAATCCACAGTAACGTGATCCAGCAAGCTGGTATGCGCCCGTCCGGTGCGCAGTTTTCTCAATGCATTTTTCAGAGCTTCAATGCTTTTTCCCATGCGGATATCTGCATCCTGCTGAATTTCGTCAATCATTTGCTTTACCTGATTTAACCTGTGTCTGCCAAAGAAAGTGCACGGAGCAATTTATGCCGCTATTCCATACCCGTTTCTGAGTTCTATTTGACCAACGTACCTTCATCTGAGCCACGCATAATACTCATCAGCGCGCCCGGTTTATTCATGTTAAAAACACGCACCGGCATGGACTGGTCACGACACAGGGCGATTGCCGTGGCATCCATTACCGCCAGCCCTTTGGCCAGCACTTCGTCATAACCCAAAGCGCTGTACAGTGTGGCATCTTTGTCTTTCATGGGGTCGGCGGAATACACACCATCCACCTTGGTGGCCTTCAGCACCACGTCGGCGCCAATTTCGATACCCCGCAGGCTGGCAGCAGAATCCGTGGTAAAAAACGGACTACCGGTGCCTGCCGCAAAAACCACTACCCGGCCTTTTTCCAGATGTCGCACGGCGCGACGCTGAATATAAGGTTCACATACGGTATCAATGGGCAACGCAGACATCACCCGCACCTGCATGCCATGCCGTTCCAGCGCATCCTGCATAGAAAGTGCGTTGATTACCGTGGCCAGCATGCCCATGTAATCACCGGTGGTACGGTTCAGGCCACTGGCGGCGAGGCTTACGCCACGGAAAATATTCCCGCCGCCAATCACCAGGGCCACTTCGATACCCGCATTCACCAGCTCCGTAATCTCAACAGAGGTTCGGTCGATAACGGTAGGATCAATACCAAACTCGGCGTCACCCATTAAAGCTTCACCACTCAGTTTAAGCAGGATTCGTTTGTAAACCGTCGTCGCCGTTTTGTCTGTCATTCGCTGGTCTGTACCTTAAATAAAATAATTGTTGATGGCGCAATGCGCTTTGTTTTTTGAAATAACAACGCTAACCAGGCGCTAAGCGCCCTGGGCCTGCGCCATCACCTCTTCAGCAAAGTTTTCGACTTTCTTCTCGATGCCTTCGCCCACTTCCAAACGGTCAAAGCCGACAACGGTCGCACCGGCGGCTTTCAATAGCTGCTCGACGGTTTGATCCGGGTTTTTCACAAAAGGCTGCCCTGTCAGGGTGATTTCCTTGAGGAATTTTTTGATGCGTCCACCCACCATTTTTTCAATAATTTCCGGTGGCTTGCCACTTTCAGCGGCCTGTGCAACAAAAATGGCTTTCTCTTTTTCGATCAGCTCAGGATCGACGTCCGCTTCAGATACGCAGGCAGGGTTACTTGCCGCCACATGCATGGCGATATCTTTGGCCAGCGCTTCATCGCCCCCCTGTAACTCTACCAGTACGCCAATACGGCCACCGTGCAAATAACAACCCAGCACACCGTCTGTGGTTTTGCACACGAAACGACGCACATTCATGTTTTCACCCACTTTGGCGATCAGGTTTTTGGTTGCATTCGCAACAGTCTCGCCATCGTCCATGGTCAATGCCAGCAAAGCATCAAGGTCAGCCGGCTTCTGATCCAGGGTGAGTTGCGCCACAGCCGTTGAAAAATTCTGAAAATCATCGCCCTTGGTGACAAAATCCGTTTCGCAGTTCACTTCTACCATTGCGGCACTTTTTCCATCAGCACTGGCCTTGAATACCACCAGACCTTCCGCCGCAACACGTCCGGCTTTTTTGTCCGCCTTGGCGGCACCACTTTTGCGCATCAGTTCGATGGCGGCGTCAATATCGCCGTCCACTTCCACCAATGCCTTTTTGCATTCCATCATTCCGGAGCCGGTACGCTCACGCAGTTCTTTTACTAACGCAGCAGTAATTGCCATTGTCGTCATTCCTCAAATATCGTTAATTCTGATGGCCCGCAAAGGCATGCATATACGCCATACCATCACGTACCAGGAGATCACGGGTGGATACCCGACCAGCAATCTCTTCGTTTCATTAGTGGTTCCTTCGGTCCTCAAAAAATAAGGACTCCGCTCCGGCAGAAATTATTCTGCGGCGGCGGCTGCGGGTACAGCAGCTTCAGGCGCCACCACCTCGGGAGCCGCCGCTGCTGCTTCAGCAGCAGTCACTTCCACAAAGCCGTCCTCGCCCCGGGTCTGCAAGGCAGCGGCCCGGCTTTCCACGATGGCATCGGCTACGCCGCGTACATACAGCTGGATGGCGCGCATGGCATCATCATTACCCGGAATCACATAATCAACGCCATCCGGATTGGTGTTGGTATCCACAATGCCGACCACTGGAATACCCAGCTTGCGCGCTTCGGATACGGCAATTTTTTCATGGCCCACATCCACAATCAGTACGGCATCGGGCAAACCGTTCATGTCCTTAATACCACCCAGGCTGCGTTCCAGCTTTTCCTGTTCGCGGGTCAGCATCAGGGCTTCTTTTTTGCTGAGTTTGGTAAAACTGCCATCGGCGGCCATGGCTTCCAGCTCTTTCAGGCGTTTGATGGAACGTTTGACAGTATTGAAGTTGGTGAGCATACCGCCCAACCAGCGGTGGTTCACATATGGCATACCGGCACGATCAGCGTGTTCCTTGATACTGTCACGGGCGGCGCGTTTGGTACCGACAAACAGTACCTTGCCTTTTCCGGCAGCCAGTTTGCCCAGAAAATTGGTGGCCTCTTTATACAAAGGCAGGGTTTTTTCCAGGTTAACGATATGAATTTTGTTACGTTCACCAAAGATGTACGGAGCCATCTTGGGATTCCAGAAACGGGTTTGGTGACCGAAATGAACTCCGGCCTCCAGCATTTGACGCATGGTCACTTGAGACATGTGCTACTCCTGATTGTATGGGTTAAACCTCCACGCATCCCATGTACCAACCCTGGCCGAAAACCCCCGGTCCGGGCACCCTGGTACACGTGCCGATACGTGTGCGGATTAAGAGAAACGGGCAGCGCCCAAAGGCATCTTCCCCCGATTTCTCCGGTGATTGCTCTCTCATTGCTAAAACAGCGCGGGCTTTATACCATATGCGACCTTTTTCAACAATCAGATAGAACGATTTCGGTCAAAAGACACCTCTAATTCACTGCGCCTGACTTCACGGCTGGCGCACAACAGGAAAGCATTATGGGCATTACCCTGAAAACCCCTGACGATATCGAAAAAATGCGCATAGCCGGTCGATTGGCTGCGGAACAGCTGCGCATGATTGCCCCGTACGTTCAACCCGGCATCACCACCAATGAGCTGAACCAGATCTGCCACGACTACACCATCAATGAGCAGCAGGCCATCCCTGCCCCGCTCAACTACCACGGTTTCCCCAAATCCATCTGTACCTCGGTAAACAACCAGATCTGCCACGGCATCCCCAGCGCCAAAAAGCTCAAGAATGGTGACATTGTCAACATCGACATCACCATTATCAAAGACGGTTACCATGGCGACACCAGCAAAATGTTCGTCGTCGGCAAACCCTCCATACTCGCCGAACGCCTGTGCCGTGTCAGCCACGAATGCATGAAACTGGGCGTGGAAATGATCAAACCCGGCATCCATCTGGGCGACATCGGCCACAGCATCCAAAAACACGCCGAAGCCAACCACTTTTCCGTGGTGCGCGAATACTGCGGCCACGGCATTGGCAAAGTCTTTCACGAGGAGCCACAAGTGCTGCACTACGGAGAAGCAGGCACCGGCATTATCCTGGAGCCCGGCATGACCTTCACCATCGAGCCCATGATCAACGCTGGCAAACGCCACGTAAGACTGATGCCGGACAAGTGGACCGTGGTCACCAAAGACCGCAGCCTCTCCGCCCAGTGGGAACATACACTGCTGGTGACCGAAGACGGCTACGAAGTGCTGACGCAATTACCGGGTGATGAAATTTAGGACCGTGCATGGACATATACCCGGAATTAACATGAACTCAAACAACAACACTGCCTGCACCGATGTCTGCAACTGGCAGGAATTTGATGCCGCCGTGGCGCAAACCGACACACCACTCAGTGTCTTCCGCGCCCAGCTCAAATCCTCCAATGCCGCGCTCAAAGAACAATTTGAAAATGACGTGCCAGTGCAGGAATTGGTGGCGCAACGGGCAGACCTCATCGACAAACTGCTCTCGCGCATCTGGCAACAGTGCATCGGCAACCATGAAAACATCGCCCTTGTCGCCGTGGGCGGCTACGGCCGTGGCGAACTGCATCCCGCCTCTGATATTGACCTGCTGATACTCACCACTAACAACAAAGCCATCCAACAACACGCGGAAAATATCGAACGGTTTTTATTATTTCTCTGGGATCTCGGCCTGGAAGTGGGCCACAGCACCCGCACCGTGCAAGACTGCATCACACAGGCCACCGCTGACATCACCGTCGCCACCAATCTCATGGAAGCCCGCCTGCTGGCCGGACCAAAGCCATTATTCCTGCAAATGAAAAAAACCACCGGTCCGGACAACATATGGCCCGGCCTGGAATTTTTTCGCGCCAAACGTGACGAGCAAATCGCCCGCCACCACCGCTTTCACGACACGGCCTACAACCTGGAGCCCAACATCAAGGAAAACCCCGGCGGCCTGCGCGACCTGCAAGTCATCGGCTGGGTGGCCAAACGCCACTTTGGCGCAAATACTCTGCACGACCTCGTCGCCCATGGCTTTTTGACCGAAGACGAATTCCAAAGCCTCAACAACGCACAAAATTTTCTCTGGCGTATTCGCTTTGCCCTGCACACACTCACCCGACGACGCGAAGACCGCCTGCTGTTTGACCACCAACGCACCCTGGCCACACAGTTCGGTTACCAAGACCAGCAAAACCGGCTCGCCGTCGAACAGTTCATGAAAATGTACTATCGCACCGTACTCAAACTCTCCCGGCTCAATGAAATGCTGCTCGACCTGTTTGAAGAAAGCATTATTTTTGAAAATAACGGCAAAAATGAAAGCGAAGCGCCCATACGCATCAATGACCGCTTCCAGGCGCGCCACGGCAAACTGGAAGTCACACACGAAGCCGTATTCGCCCAACAACCCTCTGCACTGCTGGAACTGTTTGTACTCATGGCGCGCGACCCCAAATTGCGCGGTGTCCGCGCAGGCACCATACGCCTGGTACACCAGCACCACTATCTGATTAATGAAGATTTTCGCAACGACCCACACTGCCACAGTTTATTCATCGAACTGTTTCGACAAGGTGTCGGCCTCACTCACGAACTGCGCCGCATGAACCGATACGGCGTACTGGCCGCCTATCTTCCGGTTTACGGCAACATCGTCGGACAAATGCAACACGACCTGTTCCACGTTTACACTGTCGATGAACACACCATGTTTGTCGTACGAAATTTACGCCGTCTTACCGTCGAAGAATTTGCCCATGAATTCCCATTAAGCACCCAAATTATAAACCGTATCGACAAACAGGAAATCCTCACCCTCAGCGCCTTCTTCCACGACATCGGCAAAGGCCGCGGAGGCGACCACTCCCTGTTAGGCGCAATAGATGCCGCCATTTTCTGTCGCAAACACAACATCAACGAACACGACACACAAATGATCAAATGGCTGGTGGAAAACCACCTGCTCATGTCCGTCACCGCTCAACGCAAAGACATCAGTGACCCCGACGTCATTGCCGAATTCGCACAACAAATCGGCAATCAAAAACGCCTCGACCACCTTTACCTGCTCACCGTAGCCGACATCCGGGCCACTAGCCCCAGTCTGTGGAACTCCTGGAAAGACGCCCTGCTGGCAGAGCTGTACCATGCCACCTCACGCGCACTGCGCCACGGCCTGGATACCCCCGTTGACCATCAAGGACTGGCCGCAGATACACAGACACAAGCACTCGCCCTGCTGGACTCTCAGCCCAAAACGGCCGCACTGAGCAAGACAGCCATCACCCAGCAATGGCAACTGTTGGGACAAGACTATTTTCTGCGCCACTCCGCCGATGAAGTCGCCTGGCACACACAAGCCATTATTGAACATGGTCACAACGATGCACCATTGATTCTCATTCGCGGTGAAACCCACCGCGGCGGGAGTGAGATTTTTGTATACACACGGGACAAAGACTATATATTCGCCACCATTACCGCCACGCTCGAAACCCTCGGCCTGAATATCATCGACGCCCGCGTCATAACCTCAAATAACGGTTTTACACTGGACACCTTTTTGGTGCTTGACCGCAATGCAAAACAAATTACCGACATCCACCAGCAAAATGAAATCTGCACACAACTCAACGACAACCTGCATCACCCCGACGATATATCACACGCCAACGTTGCCCTTACCCGCCAACAAAAACACTTCCCCATTACCACAAAAATTCATTTCCGTGATGACGAAAAAAACCAACGCACCCAAATGGAGGTAGTTACCAGCGACCGCCCCGGCCTGCTCGCCCGTATTGCCAGCGGCCTGTTGAACTGCAACGTGTTACTGCAAAATGCCAAAATCGCCACCTTTGGTGAACGCGCCGAAGATATTTTTCTCGTCACCAACGCCCAGCAAAAGCCGCTGCAAGACAAAGACAAAAACTGCCTGCGTGAAACCATCACCCGATTACTGGATAAATAATTGTACTCTCGTTCCCGCGCCTCAACGTGGAAATGAGAACGAAAAGCCCAGCCCGTCGATTAAACAAACCGCTACAGAAAAATAACAGTACAACTTTGCCCACCTTTAAAAGATAATAAAGACCATGAACCTCTACGCCATCATCCTCGCAAGCGTCGCCCTTGGCGGCATCGGCATCAGCATCTGGGGCTGGCTGGTAGTGCAAAAATCACGCAAAATCAAACAATGGCCCCGCACCACCGGCATCATCGAAACCTCCAACCCCACCTCGGCAATCAATGACCTGCTGCCGGAAATTGTTTTCAGTTATGAAATTAATGGCCAAAAATACCAAAAACAGTTTGAATTCCCCGAAGGCACCCACCCCCTGCCAGAATTTGCCAAAGCCTACAACGACAAATACCCCGTTGGAAAAAAAGTGGACGTATTTTACGATCCTGAACAACATGAAACAGCTACCCTTGAGCCCGGTGCGCAAGGTGATTGGATGATACTCGCCATGGGTATCGCCATGGTGATTGGCGGCGTATTGAGCCTGATTCTGGTCTGAAATATTTCGCCGGCCAAACAGCCTCAGCCCGCTTGGCTGGAAAGGCCGCATTTTCCCAGCCGTTTATACAGCAAGCGTTTAATATCATCGGTGGGTGCTGATTTTATCGCCTGTTCAGCAATATCCCGTGCCAAATCAACGTCACCACAACGATATTGTAAATCCGCGTGTACCGCATGCCAATGATACGAACGGTCAAGCCAGCCTGGAATATTTAAAGATTGCAATACAGCCAACCCCGCACCGGGGCCTTGCCACTCAGCCATTGCTACAGCCCGGTTTAAACCGTGTAATGCAGAAGGCGCTATGTGTTCCAGTATTTCGTATGACCTCACAATTTTATCCCATCGCGTTTGCTTAAATGAAGGCGCCAGACAATGCTCCGCAGCGATACTTGCCTCGACATGGTATCTGGATACAATGCCACCCTGTGCCGATCGTTCCAAAAAGCCGAGCCCCTTGAAAATACATTGCTCATCCCACTCGGTGCGATCCTGCTGTTCGAATAACAATAACTCGCCAGACGTATCCTGCCGGGCGTTCATTCTGGCCAGGTGAAGATACAGTAACGCTAACAGGGCATTTGTCTCAGGCGTATCACCGAATGAACTCTCCAAAATCAATTGCACCAACCGAATGGCCTCCACACATAAATCCATTCTAATGGCAGTGTCCGCATGTGAGGACAAATACCCCTCGGTAAACACCAGGTACAAAACACGATGCACCATTGACAGACGAGCCTCCATATCTGAATCTGTAAGCGTATCCAGCACAACAGGTGTGTTTTTCAAATGTTGTCGAGCACGGCTAAAGCGCTTGTATGCATTTTCTTCTGTAATAAATAACCGCAGCGCGATCTCTCGAATACTAAACCCGCATAAGCTTTTGAGCGTGAACACTAATTGTGATTCAACCGGAATAGTATCGTTGCAGGTTACAAATAACATACGCAACAGTGAATCACTCATTTCACCAGGAAGTGGTACCGCCGGTTGTTCGAAGGATTCATTGTCATCGGTAACCGAGCACTCGGCTAATAACGCATTTCGGCGTTTTGTAATCCGAAACGCTGACAAAAGCTGACGATAGGCCACCTGATGCAACCAAGCGGAAGGGTTTTCCGGGATATCATCCCGACACCAGAATTCCAGCGCCTGCATCATTGCGTGTTGCACAGCATCTTCAACAATGTCGACATGCTGCATACCAACCCGGCGGGATAATGTCGCCACGAGTAACCCGTACTCGTGGCGAAACACATGCTCTACATGCACATGTTGATTCAATGTGAACAGATTTCCCTGATTTCAACACTGACACCAGGACTGGCGATCATCGGGCTTGCCTGGATCACCACGGTGGCATCATCCAATGTCGCTGCGGACAGTGTCATATAACCACCAATAATCTCTTTCAGCTCAATAAACGGCCCATCCTGCACGCCATCTCGTCGAACAACGCGACCACTGCCTCCCAGCTTGTTCCCTATATCAACAATATTGCCCGAGAATTCTTCTTGCCATTTCTGATATTTGGCATACATCAATTCCATTTCAGATGGCGAAGGCTTCTCACAATCGCCGGATTCGCTACGTAATATGCACATATAGGTTTTATTGCTCATGGATTAACTCCTTTATCAATTATATTGAGCCAGCAAAATAAACGCCGCTGACATACTAATGACGTGTGAGTCACCATGGATTGGACACATGAAAGGGGATTTTATTGACTATTGTTGCTTTCCACTTTTTCCTGCGACCACACAGGCTGCGGCGGTGAGGCTGCCTTCATCGGCGACGTTGAGAAATACGGCCATGGCCGGACGCTTGTCCATACCCACAGACTACTCCGATATATGGAGCAATCAAATAACATAGACGATATTTATGGCGAACAACAAATAATCACCTGAATCCCAAACGCCACGGACATAGGGGATTCGCATGCAATAATTTTTCGCTATGAATCACCCCGCGTATGTTTTTTTATTTTTTTCCGCGATCCATTGCGACATATATTGAGTACTCATCATCGAATGATGTTTAAGCATTCCACCCGTAAAATTATTCAGACGGTGTTGCACCAGATTTTTTTCGACATTGATTATTTTTTTGATTAGCCGGTCACCCGATATATCACCGTCATATCTCGCTCTCAATAAAGCACCCGCATTTCTCTGAGCACCAAGCCATTTCTGTTCATTGTTGTACAACAGGACAGCCGCCTCCGCAAATCCGGTAGCATCATCCACAATCACACCGGGCCATGGTTCCTGATCATGCATTCCCTCACTACCTATTGATGTTGTAATACTCGGTGTCTGCATAATCATGGCATCCAGTAACTTACCTTTAGTTCCCGCACCAAATCTGACCGGGGCCAGACAAACACGGGATTTCTCCATTACGGAAAATATATTTTCGGCCCATCCCTTGATTAAAAAACCCGTTTCCGGATTATTCAAGGCTGTCGCCTTTGGTGGCGGATAAGCCCCATAAATATGTAATTCGGCATCCGGAATTCTTTTTTTGATCAACGGCCATATTTTTTGCAAATATAAAACCGCATCCCAGTTTGGCGCATGACGAAAATTACCTGCCGCGATAAAATGTTTGCGCTCAGAAAAAGTGTTTGTTTCTTCCGGACACCGGGAAAGGTCGACCATAAAGGGCAGATGATGAAGCAAAGCGGCATCCACCTTAAAAGTATTGAGCAGCAACTCCATTTCAAAGCCCGAGATAATCAGCGAAATATCACTGCGTAATATCGCCGCTATTTCACGCTTTGCAATATCACTGAACAGATCCGTTTGCGCAAATTCACGGCTGGCTTTAACAGCCTGATGGCGGGCATGGCGCAAGCAATGCAAATCTTCAGTGTCTATTATTCTAAGTGCATCCGGACAGTTTTTTTCTACCCTCCACCCGAACTGTTCCTCTGTTACAAAACGATCAAACATTATTATGTCCGGCTGATATTCAGCAATATACGCATCAAAACTGTCGCAATTCAGCACAATGCGCCGGCTTGAAATTCCTTCAGCCGCCAAATCAGCCATGTGTTCTGTCGGTTGTGCGGCCGATGAAAACTCGACATCCCAGCCTTGTTTTTTATACAGACGCAAGATCGACATCATATGACGACCCGCAGCCGATGAATCGGGCTCAGGCCAAACATAACCGATCACTAATATTTTTTTCACGATTGCTACCTAAAAACAGTACTGTCCCATTAACAAAATCATGCTGCCTGCATGTCATTAGATGAAGCTATCAAGATAGTCCATTTATTTGGATTTGCGGCTCTTCTTTCACATACAAAATCCAAAACAAAGGTACCAATGGCAGGAGACATGGATTTACATCCGCCAATAACCGGAACCACGCCATCTCCCTTTTGCTGAATTATGTTTTCCAGCTTATTTGCCATATTTAATCTTTTTTTATTGTGATATTTTCATTTCCACCCTCAAAGACTTTTTACGTGACCGCGCCACAAAAAAATGATTTTACCGGTGATCAATAAATGTACTTCAGGTATTTTTTCTTTTCGCCCATAAATCCATAAGCTCGGATATTTCCGGCTGTTTTTCATATTGTGGTACGGATTTATCCAGCACGACCCATGGCTGCGCACTGCGAACCCATAAATGAGCTATGGGCGTAAACCATGACGTATCATCAAACGTGCCCGGTTTCAGTGCGATGATATTGGGGTAATCATCCGCTGAAAACCAAAATGCTGTGCCACATTGCGCACAATAGTGTTTTTGTACTTTTGTGCCATTGTAATCAAGGGTATTTATCGACATTTCACCTTCCGTAACGTCAATGTCTTTATCGTTGATGATCATGGACAGCCCGAAGGCTGAGCCCGACGCCGTCTGACAGTCAGTACAATGACAGGCATAACAGGTAAGTGGCTTTCCTTCAAATTGATAACGGACAGATTTACATTCACAGCTACCTGAATACATTTTTTTCTCCCGTTGTTTTGTATAACTTATATTGGTACATCAGTCATTAAAGCTTAAAGGCCCTTTCCAACCGGTTAAACTGTATTGTTTCAGAAATCTCCGTGGCGAATTTTTTTGAGCTTAGTTTTTCCAGTAACAGAAAAGCGGCCTGATAGCTTACCGGCCCGCCATTTGAGGTAATAACCTTTTTATCCACCACCACATTTGTATCAAACTGAACCTTTATTTCAGGATAGGCTTTCAGGAGATCTTTTTCACCGCCTGCCCAGGTTGTCGCACGTTTCCCATCAAGCACGCCCGCTTCCCCAAGCAGAAAGGCGCCGGAACAGTTACTGGCCATCCAGGATGCTGACCGGCTTTGATCCCTGATATATTGAACAAGCGCCTTGTTTTCAAGGTAGGCGTCCATCTCATATGCACTGGGGACAATTAATACATCAAGTTTCAGGTCGTCATAGATGGTTTTATCCGCAATGATTCTGAGCCCTTCTTCTGAAATGACCACCTTGTTTTTTGTGACGGAAATCACCACAACTTCGTACGATGAAAACCATGCCTTTTTTGTAGCGGCACCAAACACCTCAATAGGTGCTGTAACGTCACTTGTTAAAAATCCGTCAAATACAAGAATGCCGATTTTTGATGTGGCCGCAGCGGCTACGCTACAGATAAAAAACGTCATTCCCACACCCATTGACAGTAATAATCGTTTTTTGTTTTCCATGTTTATACCTCGATATGATTTTCAGTTTTCTGATGCAGGGTGGGTACACCCACCCTGCTTGTAATTATTCAGAGGCACATTCATGTTTTTCCGCTAAAAAACATTATCAATATCAGTCAGTGGTTTTACCCAGTGTTTTAATAATATTTTCCAGTGCCTGATTAAATGCTTCCGGCTTCATCTGGGGAATAAAGTGCCCGACATTTTTCACCATAGAAACATGCCCATTCGCTGGCAGCTCCTTGCCCGTGGGTGCGGCGTTGATGTTGTACAGAATTTTGGAAAAATACGCCAGGTCTACGGCAGCGTGCTGGGCATTCCAGCTGAATAAGTCATACATGGCACTGACACCGACGCTGGGATCAGTCGCAGAAAATTTTGCGACAATTGCCTCAACAGCCGCAGGGTCCGCTTGTGGTGTGAACATGGAACGTACCATTTGTTCACTTGCGCCACGAAAATCGGTTTCAAATGGTTTCACAAATGCAGTGATTTTTTCCTGGTCGGATGGGTATTCAAAAGGTGTATAAAAAGTATCAACCCCCACAATCCCCGCAACACGGTCGCCCAACAGTTCGGCCGCCTCTACCACCACAGGCCCACCCATGGAATGTCCCACCAGAATCACTTTTTGGGCACCCACTTTGTTGACAACCGCAGCCACATCCTGCCCAAAGGCCTGCATGGTATAGTGTTGCCGACGACTGCCCGATTCACCATGGCCCGCCAGATCCAGCCAAACAACCCGATGATGCTTGGAAAAATAGTTAATCTGTTTATCCCAGAAAGTATGATCACAGGTCCAGCAATGCACAAAAACAATCACCGGCTCACCCTGTCCACGCACACCATATACAATGGGGCTGCCATCGGCTGACGCCACAGTCGCTGTTATCTCTTCATCCGGGGCGGATGTTGTCGTGGCGCAACCGGCCAATCCAATGAACATAAAGGCGGCTAACCCGATAGTTAATAATTTACAGGAATAATCTGTTTTCATGGGAATACAATCTCCTTTGTTAAAATGATGCCTCGTTAAACCTAACTCCCCCCCCCAATGCTACGAGCAGAGAACATACTGCATGTTGTAAACGCAAAGGCCTCTACGTCTTTGCGGCCTTTGCGTTAAATACGCATTTCTTTTCCGTTTCCTTATAAATCACATCCGTAAATGCCTGCGCCAACCGGGAGAAAACCGGCCCCGGGCAATATCGTAACGGGCGACCATCCACTTCACGCACGGGAGTCAATTCTGCACCGGTGCCTGTCAGAAAACATTCATCCGCAGTATACAAGTCATACGGTGTCAGCGTACCCACTGTCATTGGTATTTTTTTATCGGTAGCGAGCGCCATGACGACGCGACGTGTAATTCCCTGCAAAGCACCATCCGCAGGGTATGGAGTGAAAAGACGGCCATCACGTATGACAAAAACATTTGCCGCGCTGCCTTCTGTCACATAACCATTTTGATTGAGCAGGATCGCTTCATCGGCACCGGCCTGACTGGCTTCCATTCGCGCCAGAATATTGTTCAGATAATTGAGACTTTTGATACGGCCATCAAGCCCGTCTGCGGGCAGGCGACGAGTCGATGCAATAATAAGCTTTGCACCCTGCTGACGTTGCTTATCACTGATCATCGACAAATGATCCGCGATAATAATCACCGTGGGCTGCGTGCAGTTGTCCGGGTTTAAGCCCAGTGGACCAACGCCCCGGGTGACAATAAGCCGAAGGTAACCTTCCGTTGCTGCAAAAGCAGCAACGATATCGGCAACGGCCTGCGTCAATTCCGCTGGGGTATAGGGAACCGTTAAACGGATAGCGGCGGCGGAGTCCATCAGACGTATTAAATGCTCGTGCAATCGAAAAGCACGCCCCCGATAAAAACGAATACCTTCAAACACGCCGTCGCCGTAAAGCAGGCCGTGATCAAACACCGAAATACTGGCCTCACTGCCCGGCATGAGCCGACCGTTAATCCAGCACTGCGCCGATTCAGACATGGAGTTCTCCTGATATTATCGTCCGAGCCTGCCCCGAAATCATGACACGCCCGCCCTGCCCTCGCAGTTTGAGCAAGCCTCCCCGTTTTGACGCCTGGAAAGCCGTCAGCTCTGTTTTGTTCAAACGTTCAGTCCAAAAAGGATACAGGGCACAATGCGCGGACCCGGTCACCGGGTCTTCATCAATACCCACCGCTGGCGCAAAAAAACGTGATACAAAATCGCTGCCGGAATCATCCGCTACGGCGGTCACCATCACACCACGCATGTTGACCGTTTTTAATCGGGAAAAATCAGGCATCAATGCACGCACTTCGGCCTCGGTATCAACCATAACCAGGTAATCCTCGCCATTGCGATAAACGCTCGCTTGTGCAACGCCCAATGCTGACAATAATGCCTCGGGGGCTGTTGCCGCCTCGACAGGCTGTGCAGGAAAGTCCAGCTCAATCCATTCACCGGATTGTTTTGCCTGCAAACAACCGCTTTTCGTTTGAAATCGCGCCGTTGTGCCTGACGCTAAAATAGGTTGCGCCCACAATACATGCGCAGCAGCCAGTGTGGCGTGACCACATAAATTAACTTCTATTGTCGGCGTAAACCAGCGCAGCTCAAAGCCGCCATCACAGGCACAGACAAAAGCGGTTTCGCTCAAGTTTATTTCTGCGGCAATGGCCTGCATCCACTCTTCGCCCTGTGGTTCGGCTAACAGACATACCGCAGCGGGATTGCCTGAAAAAGCCTTGTTGGTGATAAAGGCATCGACCTGAAATACAGGTGATCTGCTTTGCTGATTCATTTATAAACTCCGGTTATCTGTTGCTGGTAATGGTATGTTCCTTATCTGCATTCGTCTGCCCACCGCGACCAATGCCATCACCAGCAGTGCAAAAAATATTGTACGGGCATCCAGTTTTTCGCCAAGCAATAGTGCTGCCGCCATGAGCGTGATAAACGGTTGCAACAGTTGTATCTGACTGACACGCACAATTCCGCCCAGTACTAATCCTTTGTACCAAAACACAAATCCCAGTAACTGGCTACCCAATGCCAGATAAACAAAACACAGCCAAGCCATTACGGGAATGTGCTGTGTCGTAGATGGCAACTGCATTCCGGCAGGGACCAATAATAATGGAAAAGCAAGCACCAGCGCCCAGCAGATCACTTGCCATCCGCCCATTTCTGTAGACAAACGCCCTCCCAGGGCATAACCCAAAGCGGCGGAAATAATGGCGCTTGCCAGAAAAATATCACCCACCAGCAGAGTCTGGAAACCCTCAGGATAAGCAAAATACACCACCGCAAGACCACCCGCGATGCCCGTTAACCAAAAACCCAATGACGGTCTTTCACGGGTTAATAAAACACCCGCAATCGCTGTTGCCATGGGCAGTACGCCTGCAACAACGCCTCCGTGAACAGCCGTCAGCGTTTTCATTGCCATGGTGGAAAAAAACGGAAAGCCGACCACCACCCCTAGCGCCACGATGCCTAATTGTACAAACTGGTTTTTTGTCGGAACAGGCACGTTAAATACCCACAACAATGCACCTGCCACCAGCGCCGCAATCACGGAACGGCCAAGCCCTACAAACATTGGGTCAAGATACATGATGGCATAACGCGTCGCGGGCAGCGTCAAAGCAAATATGACGACGCCTGCAAAACCTGCCAGCATTCCCTGTGTTTCTTTTTTCATACCGGGCCTCATCGGTTGACAGATACACAGAATAATCGGCACACTGAAAACAGTACAGATTCAACATAATTAAATATTGTCCGGCACAGTTATATTTTATCCTGATCTGTACTGCTCCATAAACGGCCCATCTGTACCCTATTCACGGTATTGAGGTTTGATTCTTGCACAAGCTTTACGAAATCATTGCCCGGCAATTGGCTGAACGTATTGATCAGGGCTTATACCTGCCCGGCGACCGCCTACCGGGAGTACGCAAACTGAGCGAGCAATTTGGCGTCAGCATTTCTACCGTGGTGCAGGCCCAGCGCCTGTTGGAAGACGAAGGCCGGATCGAGGCCCGCCCGCGTTCCGGCTATTATGTACGCACACAACCCTGGCCGGTGCCCAATCCCCCCGCCCTGTCGCGTCCCGCGACAAAACCGACACCGGTGACCGGCCAGGAACTGGTTTTGCGTCTGGTGCAAGCCACTAACGAAACTGACTTTGTGCAATTGGGTACCGCCGTGCCCCATTCGAATTTTTTACCCACGCGCGCAATCCAACGCTCACTGTCATCCATCGCCCGCAAATACAGCCATGAACTTTCCACCTACCAATTCCCGCCCGGCAATCCGGAACTGCGGCGACAGATTGCACGGCGCATGGCAGAAGCTGGCTGCCAGACTCATCCTGATGACATCATTATTACCAGCGGCTGCCAGGAAGCCCTCACGCTTTGCCTGCAAACCATCGCAAAACCCGGAGACATTATTGCCATTGAGTCCCCGGCATTTTACGGTCTGCTACAAGCCATCGAAGTGCTGGGCATGAAAGCACTGGAAATACCCACAGACCCGCACACCGGCATCAGCCTCGCCGCACTTTCACTGGCGCTGGAAAAATGGCCCGTGAAAACCTGTGCATTAGTGCCTAATTTCAGTAACCCACTGGGCTGCATAATGCCCGATGAAAACAAGCAGGCATTACTGGATTTGCTGGCACAGTATGATATTCCACTGATCGAAGACGATATCTACGGCGACCTGGGCTTTACGGCCAAACGGCCACGCGCTGTCAATGCTTTTAATCATAATGAACGAGTGCTTTATTGTTCATCATTCTCCAAAAGCCTCTCACCCGGATTGCGCATTGGCTGGGTTATTCCCGGCAAATACCGGGAAAAAATCGAATACCGAAAATATGTCACCAGCCTTGCTACCCCCACTCTGCCACAATATGCCATTGCTGATTTTCTCCAGCAAGGCGGTTATGACCGTCACCTGCGTCAGGTACGTCGTGATTATCAACGACAGGTGAGCGTTATGATTCGTGCTGTGGGCAAATACTTTCCGCAGGAAACCCGTGTTACACAACCGCAAGGTGGCTTCGTCATCTGGATCGAATTACCCAAAAAGGTGGACTCACTGCAACTCTGCCAACAGGCGCTGGCGCAACGCATCAGCATTGCGCCGGGGCAGATATTTTCCGCCACACAGAAATACCGAAACTTTATCCGGCTCAATTGTGCACAACCATGGAACGAAGCACTGGAAAAAGCGATGATCACACTGGGGCGGATGGCGCATGAGTTGAACAAGGCTGCGTGACATTCACCCTGCTCTCCTCGTTCTCACGTCCCTGTGTGGAAACACATACAGTGTGTGGCCACGTCACGTAAGATATGGGTTCCCACGGGGAACCGCAGGAACCCGGGTTGTGATAACCGGCATACGAAGCGTTATTTTTCAGGCGCCATCCTTAAATCCAACCACCGCATGAGCGCCATCACAAAATGGTTTATTTTTCGAGGCTCCGCAGCGGCACAGGACATAACGTTCATTAGTGACACCATCACACCACTCCTGTTCCACAAGGTCGATTCCACCGGTAACAGCATAGGGTCCATCCTTAAGTACGGTTACTTTAGGGTCAGTCGGCTGAATTTTTCGCTCTTCGCCATTGATGCTGTAACTCAAGGCACCCGATGGGCATTTCTCAATTTGCGCAATAAGTTCATCAACAGATGCAGCATCGGGGTCAATCCATGGGTCGGTATCTGTTTTAAATACCGCAGGAAGACCATTAACACAGTACGCTGCATGGGCACAGGCGCCGCCATTGAAAAGCACTGTGATTTTTTCACCCACATATTGATCACGCCGGTTTTTTACACGGTCGTCAGCTTTCTCATCGGAAAAGCCGGACTTGCCGTGTGAACCATCACAGAAAGGTTTATTATGGGACAATCCACACCGACACAGTGCAACACCACGGACAGTAGCGTATGCCTGTCCCGTTTCATTAACAAGGTGAGATACTTCCTGTGGACTGGAATCTTCGATTAAATAATATGGACCGTTTGCCAGGCATGCGATGAATGGCTTTTCGTTATTGTTCATGTGTCATCTCCTGTCGGATTAAATGCGGTATATACCTGTGGCGTTGGGCATAATGTGATTAACAAAACGCAGCATCGTGTCGTAGCAATAGCCAAATGGTGCGTTATCAGTTTAGTCTAATCGAAAATACTGAAACATATAACATAGTTACCCGTTGGTAATCAGCCAGTCTATGGAGTCAACCATGCTTGAACCTTCATCAAATTGTGAACTCGGCCCTTGTATCAAACTGTTATCAGGCGCATGGACTCTGGAAATTATTTTCTTTCTTAAGGATAACCCATTGTATTTTGGAGAATTGAAACGTACGTTGGGATCGGTGTCCGCCAAGGTGCTGACGGCTCGTTTGCGGGAGCTGGAACAGCGAGGGGTAGTGGAAAGATCGGTTCTGAGTGGCAAGCCTCCAAACGTAGAGTACAATCTCTCTGAAATGGGGCGGGAACTAATCCCGGTTCTGGATCTGTTTTCTGAAGTCAGCCAAAGGCTGAAAGATAAATACGGCAGCATTCAATAAGGAACGCGCCGTTTCCTGAGCCGGCAAAGCCGGGCTACTGCATCGCAACTCCAGCATCAATCTGATAGACCAGTTCGTCAAGGTGGTTGCCGGATAATGACTTCCGCTGGCCTTCAGAAACCACAACACCGCCCAGCGATTCAGCGATTTTCCGACTCGGTATGTTATTTTTATCGACGGGATAAACAAGATGGGACAGTGTCAAATTGTCTTTCGCCCATTGCACCAAAAGTGTAACAGCTTCACGGCCCAGTCTTTTTCCCTGCGCACTCTTTTTCAGCCAGATACCCAGTTCAGCCGCCACTCCCTGTTCTTTTCCGTTAATCGCACAGACACCTGAAAACTGTACGGTTTCCGCCTCCAGAATGGCCATTACCAGCTGGTCTCCAGCCATCATTTTTTTCCTGCTGATATCAATGAATGTGCAAATATCATTAATGTGTCCGGCAGGTTCCGGCACCATGTAGCGTGTAATATCAGCGGTAAACTCTTTGAATATATCCTCAGCAAAAGCGCGCGACAAGGGAGACAGCATAAGTCTTTCACTGTTGAGTATGACTGAGCCGAGATTCGATTGTTGCGTATTTTTTTGTTTCAGCAAGCCCATTATACATCCCGGTATGTTTACTTTGTTGCGGGAGGTGTTAACACCCTCTGGGAAGGTGCGCGTTCCTTATCCCGCTTTATAACAAAAACAGTCTGTCGTATGGTCATTTACCATACCGACAGCCTGCATAAAGGCATAACAAATTGTAGACCCGACAAATTTGAAACCCCGCTTCTTGAGCGCTTTGCTCATGGCATCAGACTCGTCAGTCGTAACGGGTACATCCTGCATGTTTTTCCAGTGATTCCTGATGGGTTTACCATCGACGAACTGCCAAAGGTAGTCACTGAAACCCGGATACTCTTCAAGCACTTCCAGGTAACATTGTGCGTTAACGATCGCGGCATTTACCTTGAGACGGTTTCTCACGATACCAACGTCGTTCAACAGACTGGTGCGCTTGCGTTTGTTATAACGGGCAATTTTCTCCGCATCAAAATTATCAAATGCCTTACGGTAGGTTTCCCGTTTTTTAAGAATGGTGATCCAGCTGAGTCCCGCCTGTGCTCCTTCGAGTATCAGCATCTCAAAGAGTTCCCTGTCATCAAAAACCGGGATGCTCCATTCTTCATCGTGGTATTTTGTATACAAAGGCTCCACATCCGTCGCCCATTTACACCGTTTCATTATTATCCATCCTTTTTTTCTCGCATGTGATCATATCCTTCAACCTCCGGCCTGGTTCATTCGGGTATCGCTCATCACAGATTTGCAATGTTTCGATTCTGTCCAGCCGAAAATTTCTGAATGCCTGACGCATTTCACACCAGGCGCCCAGCGTCCAGGTCGTACCCCAGAAAAATAATCCCAAAGGCCAGATGGTGCGATTCGAATCTGCACCATCGGCCCGGGTATAGGTAATAATGACCTTGTTACGACGATCTGCCGCGCTACGCAGTTCCCCCATAAAAGCAGCCACCTGTGTCGGTATTCTTACCAATGGGGAAAACAACCGGGTCTGGTCGAGTTCCCCTTTCAGGGAATCCGGCAGCACCGTTTCAATTTTGCTTAATACGGATTGAGCGGCCATGGCCAGACCGGGATCTGCCCAGCTGTTAACAATGCGTGCACCCAGGGTCAGGGCTGTCATTTCCTCCCGGGTAAACATTAACGGTGGCAAATCGTAGCCATGCCGAATCACATAGCCGACACCGGCTTCCCCTTCTATCGGTACATTCGAGGCCATCAGATCCTGTATGTCCCGGTAGATCGTCCGCTCGGAAACCTCCAGCACTTCCGCCAGCCAGCGTGCAGTTGTTACACGCCGCGAGCGCAAAAACTGTACGATTTGAAACAGCCGGTCAGCACGTCGCATCAGGCGTCTATTTCTTGAGATACGTGATCAAAGACAAGGCTGCACCCTGTGGATCACAAATGACACAAAACCGCCCGACATCAGGAATATCACGCGGTGCCAACAGGATTTTTCCACCCAATGCCTCGGCCTGTTTTGCGCTGGCCTCCACGTCATCCACGGTGACATAGGCACCCCACATGGGGGGCATCTCACCGGCTTCGGGCATCATCCCCATAATGCCTGCCACTTCCTGATCACCTGCTTTGGCCATTGTGTATTCCATATCGTTGGTCTGCATGTCCTCAAATGCCCAACCAAACATATCGCCATAAAAAGTTTTTGCCGCTTTTACGTCGGTGGTCATCAGCTCATTCCAGCTAAAGGCACCGTGTTGTTTCATCGCATCAGTCATTCGTGTTTCTCCTGCATCAGTGAATGTAGAAATGTGACTATACGCCACCCCTCCTGACAACCTGATGTCAGGAATGTTTGTTTAGGGACATACACGTTCCTTACTTGACCAGCCCCTTGCAAAACCGCTAGGGGGTGTTAACAATGACCTTCGTGAGCGCAATTCTGCGGCATTTTTCGGGCTGGCAAGGCGCGGTGAGGCATCATCGCCATTCTATGGCAACGAACCGCAACGCTGCCAGCGCGGAAAAGGGCCAGAAGCGCGCCACAAACAGTGATACACCCCCTGGCGTTGCATGGGGTATTTTTAAAAAAGCCCGAAACATTCATCATTGACGTTGCATTTTTTATGAGTATAAAAAGTTGAGCAGGCGTTACACAATAATCACTCGCCAACGTGTGCTGGTGGTTTCTGCGGTGTTGTTGATCGGTTTTCTGATCAACGGGGTTCTGATATCGCCATTTACGATGAAAGACATACCCGCGTCTATCGAGTCCGATCTGGCAACTGCTGCACGCAGTGCACCCGTAACCTGGAAGGATCAGGTGCAACCGGTACTGGAGCGGCGCTGCATAGTGTGTCACGGCTGTTACGATGCGCCCTGTCAATTGAAACTTTCTTCCCCTGAAGGCTTGCAGCGCGGTGCAAGTACCGAAAGTATTTATGACCCCTCACGGGTAACGCCCATGCAGCCAACCCGTTTGTTCATTGATGCCAAAACCACTGCCCAGTGGCGTTCCCGCGATTTTCACCCAGTGATCAACGAAAGCCCTCAAAATGATCCGGAAGCCAACCTGAGAAATTCGGTGCTTTATCACTTGTTGCGGTTAAAACAGCAACACCCGCAGCCTGATACGGATACATTTTCTGATAGTTTTACTCTGGGACTGAACCGCCAGCAAACCTGCCCGACGCTGGACTCCATGGATGAATTTGCACGCAAGCGCCCTCTGTGGGGCATGCCCTATGCCATGCCCAACCTGCGGGATACGGAATACCAGACCCTGGTCTCCTGGCTGGCCCAGGGAGCGCCCACACCGCCGCCGCCCGCCCCCTCCGCCACCGTGCAGCCACAAATCAAACATTGGGAGTTATTTCTGAACGGGAGCACCAACAAACAACGGTTGGTCAGCCGTTACCTCTACGAGCATCTGTTTCATGCCCATATTCATTTTGCCGATTCGCCCCAACGGGAATTCTACCGACTGGTGCGCTCCCGCACGCCCCCCGGACAGCCCATTGATGAAATTCCCACAGTGCTTCCGTTTGATGACCCCGGTAGTGCACCCTTTTATTACCGTTTACTGCGTTACCATCCCAGCATCGTGGCAAAAAACCATATCGTCTACGAATTTTCCGCAAGCCGCATGGAGCGGTACCGGGAGCTTTTTCTGAAACCGGTTTACACTGTGGATACGCTGCCTTCTTATCAGTCTGAGCTGGCCTCCAATCCCTTCAAGGTGTTTGCCGCCCTGCCCACAACATCGCGGTATCGTTTTTTGCTGGACGAGGCGAGGTTTTTTATCGAAGGCTTTATCAAGGGACCCGTCTGCCGTGGGCAGATTGCCTTGAATGTTATCGAGGATCAGTTTTGGGTGATGTTTTTCGATCCCGAACAACCAGTGATTACGAATAATCCCGCCTTCATCGGTGCAATGAGCAATGACTTGCAACTCCCCGCCGATGGTGGCAGCAATCTGGACCTGCTGCGCATCTGGACCGACTATTGGCAGGGACAACGACGCTACATGGCACGCAAACAGGCCTGGTTCAAAACCATCGGCACACACAATATCGACCACGCCCTGAACTACATCTGGGATGGTGATGACAAAAATCCCAATGCCGCATTAACCGTTTTCCGGCATTTTGACAGTGGTTCGGTCGCCTACGGACTGGTGGGTGAAAACCCCGAAACCGCCTGGATTATCGACTACCCCCTGTTTGAGCGCATTCATTATTTACTGGTCGCCGGTTTCAATGTGTACGGCAACCTGGGTCATCGCATGAGCACACGAATCTACATGGATTTTCTGCGTATGGAAGGTGAGGATTATTTTCTGGCCTTTCTTCCCGTGAGCCAGCGCAAGGCCATACGCGATGCCTGGTATGTCGGCCAACGCGAAAGTGTCGAAAAACTGTTTGCCGCACCACAGGAGTGGCTGAATACAGAAGCGGTCAATGGCTACCGTACAGATGACCCGCAGAAAGAACTGTACCGGTATCTGAAAATCCGTCTCGCGGGAGCGACACAACGGGCACCGGACCTGAATCGTTGCGCCCGGGCTGACAATTGCAAGAATTCACTGCCTGCCACTATTGAAGCCCGGGTGGATAAAGCCATGAATGCCATTGCCCGCTTGCAGGGTGAAAACCTGCACGCCTTTCCCGATGTGACCTTTGTGCAGGTCAGAGCCGATACGCCGGAACAGGGTCTCGCCTACACCCTGATTCGTAACAAGGCGTATAAAAATGTCACCTCTTTTCTGGCCGACGAACATGAGCGGGACCGTGCAGACATCGAACAGGATACAATGACCGTCGTGAACTGGCTGGAAGGCTCCTACCCCAATTTCTTTCTCTCCGTGGCACTGTCAGAGATTGATGAGTTCAGCCAACGCTGCGCCAATATTCGCAGCCATGAAGATTATGCACAATTTGTGGCGCGTTATGGTGTGCGTCGTACCGATCCCGTGTTCTGGACGCAGACCGACTGGTTTCAGGATAAATTCCGGTACAACAAACCCGTGCGGTCAGGGCTGTTTGATTTGAATCGTTATCAGGTGCATTGATCGCTGTTTGCAGTGATGGTCTCAATCAATGCACAACGGGCGTCATCTGCTTCGCTTGTCTGACATTGTGTCAGCAGACTGTCCAGCGCATCGTACATGGCAGTCAAATCAGTAATGCGTTCCCTGATCTTCTTCAGCTTAACCTGCGCCAATTGCTGTACTTGTTGGCAATGCCCATCACCCAGTTCGAGCAGTTCCTGAATTTCTTTCAGCGTGAAACCCAGTTGCTGGGCGCGTTTGATAAAACGCACACGTAAAACATACTCTGCGGGATAATGCCGGTAGCCCTGGTCTGGTTTAGCCGGTTCGATAATGAGTTTCAGGCGCTGATAATAACGAATGGTCTCGACATTTACGCCCGCCGCCGCCGCCAGCTTGCCAATGGTCAGTGTTGGTGTTGTCATTATAGGGTGTTTATCGTGTATCAATACGCCTGCGTATCAGTAGAAACAGCATTCTATACCCATGGCGTTTGGGATTCAGGTTTAAGTGTGCGTTATATTTTCTTCATGGCGAGGCGAAATAACGCGTCATTGTTATTCTATGGCAAGGACAATAACGTGGCCATGGCGGAAACAGGGCGTGCAGTCAGACCTGAATCTTAACCGCTACGGGTATATGCACATAGTTTAGGGGCATGCACAGACGACAAACGCAGATTCGAAAGGCTTCACCAAAGCCCTGGTATTCCTTACCCAATAGCTGCTGTGCACAGCGCAAGCAACCCCCCCGGGGCCAGACCAAGCAATAAAATACCCAGACCGTTAGCCGACAACACCACCTTCATATCCGTAGTGGTTTCAAGAGGCTGCATGTCTTCTGCTTTGTCAAAGTACATGAGCTTGATAATGCGCAGGTAATAAAAAGCGCCGATGATTGAAAACACCACAGCCACTACGGCTAACCAAGTGAGACCGGAGCCCACCACAGCCTGTAACACCGAGAATTTTGCATAAAAGCCCAGTGTGGGTGGCACGCCTGCCATGGAAAACATCAGAATCATCATGATAAAGGCAAACCACGGGCTGCGCTCGTTGAGGCCTTTGAAATCACTCAGCTGGTCAGCCTCGAATCCGGCACGGCTTAACAGAATGATCATGCCAAACCCACCCATACCCATCAGTGCATACACAATAGCGTAGAACATTGAGGCGGAATAACCAGCCTGGGTACCCGCCAATATGCCTAACAGCAAAAAGCCAACGTGTGAAATAGTCGAATAAGCCAGCATGCGTTTGATATTCGCCTGGGCGATGGCAATCACATTACCCACGGCCATTGACAGCACAGCCATGATAATCAGAATATCCTGCCACTGATCATGCAGGTCACCCAGCCCTTCAACCAGCAGACGCATTACCATGGCAAACGCCGCAAGTTTGGGCGCAGTACTGATGAACAGAGTCACTGCGGTAGGTGCGCCGTGATAAACATCGGGCACCCACATATGGAATGGCACCGCACCAAGCTTGAAAGCCATACCAACAATCACCAGCACCAGACCAAGACCCAGCACCAGCTGTTTGGAATTTTCCAGGCCCGCTACCGCAGTATGCACAGCGCTAATATCCAGTGTACCGGTAATGCCATAGATCAGTGACATGCCGTATAACAACATGCCGGACGCCAGGGCGCCCAAAACAAAATACTTCATGGCTGCTTCTGTCGCATCAGAAGAATCCCGCTGAAATGCCACCATGGCATACAACGCCAAAGACAACAATTCGAGTCCCAGATAAATCGTCAGCATGTTATGCGCAGATATCAGCACCATCATGCCCAACACCGCAAACAGCCCCAGGACAAAATATTCACCCTGAAAGATTTTCCGGGTCAGCAGATAATCGCGGGAATAAATAAAGGCAACCGCAGTAACTAGATATACAAAGACTTTTAATACATCGCCCATGCTGTCACTGACAAATAAACCATCAAACGTATAGACGGGCTCGGGCGTATGCAGGGTCACGGTAAGTGCGGCGGTAACGGCAAGTGTGGCCAGTGACAGCAAATAGGTAAACACACGATTTTTATCACTGATAAACAGGTCTGCAAGCAAAATAATACACGCCATCGTCAGCAGGAAAATCTCCGGCAAAGCGGGCATTAAATCAGGCATTTGAAAATTATTTGGCATAGTTGTTTTATAACTTATGGTAACTTCGACTGTGTAATTTGCTGTACAAGATGGTCAACAGTGCTGTGCATGACATCAAGTAAAGGTGCGGGCCATAGACCTAACAACAGGACGGCCACCGCGAGCGTACCGAGAATAAAAAACTCCCGGTTACTTAAATCCTTGAGCGCGGCAACTTTGTCGCTGGTAACCTCGCCAAAAACAACACGCTTGATCATCCACAGCGTATAGGCAGCACCGAATATCAGCGTGGTCGCTGCAAGAAAAGCGATCCAGAAATTTGCCTTGAAAGCACTCAGGATCACCAGAAACTCACCCACAAAACCTGAAGTCCCCGGCAGCCCGGCATTGGCCATGGCGAAAAACACCATAAACCCGGCAAAAACCGGCATGGTATTCGCCATGCCACCATAATCGCTGATTAAACGGCTGTGCATACGGTCATACATCACACCGATACAAAGGAACATGGCACCGGAAATAAAGCCGTGTGAAATCATTTGTACCAGAGCGCCTTCTATACCCATTGCGGCACCCTGCACACTACCGGTATTTTCCATGATGGTATAAACAACAAAAAAGCCAAGGGTGACAAAACCCATGTGGGAAATTGATGAATAGGCAATCAGCTTTTTCATGTCCTTCTGTACCAAGGCCACAAAAGCAATATACACAATAGCGATGAGCGACAAAGTGATCATCAGCCAGTCCAGGTTCTGCGCCGCATCCGGTGTAATCGGCATACTGAAGCGGACAAAACCATAAGTGCCCATTTTCAGCATGATCGCCGCCAGAATCACCGACCCCCCGGTGGGCGCTTCAACGTGCGCATCCGGCAACCATGTGTGTACTGGCCACATCGGTACTTTGACCGCAAAGGCCAGCAGAAAAGCAAGAAAGATAAGTATTTGTTCCGTCATCCCCAGCTTCATGCCCTGGAAATCCAGAATGCCAAAGCTGCCCGACTGCGCATACATATAGATCAGCGCAACCAGCATAAACACCGAACCGAGGAAGGTGTATAAAAAGAACTTGATGGTCGCATAAACACGCCGCTCACCACCCCAGATACCGATAATCAGAAACATCGGTATCAGCATCGCCTCCCAAAACACATAAAACAGGATCGAGTCCAGCGCGGCAAAGACGCCGATCATCAAACCATTCATGATCAGAAACGCTGCCATGTAATGCGCAACGTTTTTCTTGACGTTTTCCCAAGCCGCAATAACGACCAAAATAGTTGTAAAAGCAGTCAACAGGATCAGCGGCATCGAAATGCCGTCAACACCAAGATGATAATTGATATTAAAGGCGGAAATCCACGGCGTATTTTCAACAAACTGCATTTCATACGTACCAAGATCAAACCCGGTATACAGTGGAATAGTTAACAAAAAAGTAATGACTGAGGCAACAAGCGCAATAATTTTTGCCAGTGGCGCCTGCTCTTCCTTGTTGGCAAACAGCACTAACACACCCCCTAAAATGGGTGCCCAAATCACTAAACTCAAAAGAGGCAGATCAGCCAACATGCAAAATAACCTTTATTCTACTTACGTGTTTTTTATTAAATTATTGTGTGCTTATCACTAACTGTTATCGCTCACAACGCTCAGGCAAGCGAAATCCAGCTCACCATAACAACCAGCCCGATAATCATCACAAAAGCATAGTGGTATAAATACCCCGTCTGCGAGAACCGAAACTTGCTGGACAGCCAACCAACACCCTTCGCCGTACCATTCACCATCAATCCATCAATCAGCTTGATATCACCGATATTCCACAACAGTCGGCCCAGGCCACGCGACCCTCCGGCAAAAAAGGTGTCATTAAAATCATCACAGCCGTATTTTTTATCGAGGATGAGGTAAATCAGCGAAAATTTCTCTTTGATCATCGCGGGAATATCCGGGCGCTTTAAATAGAAGAAGGCAGCGGTCCCCACACCGGCCAGTGCCAGCCAGAATGGCAAACCCATCATGCCATGTAACATGAAACCACCAATCCCGGTATATGTTTCACCCACTTTGGCCAGAACATCGTGTTCCGGTTTTACATGAATGGCATTTGCAAACAAGTCGCCAAACAACATGGGCTCAATATAAAGCGCACCGGCCAGAACCGAAGGAACAGCCAGCAACATTAACGGCACAGTAATTACTTTGGGTGTCTCGTGCAAATGCTCTTTTGTATGTTGATCCATGCGCTCCTCTCCATGGAACACCAAAAAAAACATACGGAAACTGTAAAACGCGGTAATAAAAACACCCACGACAACCGCGAAGTAAGCAAAGCCCGCACCAGGAATATCAGAGGCGCGCACGGCTTCAATAATCGCATCTTTGGAGAAAAAGCCGGCCAGGCCCGGGAAACCAATCAAGGCCAACGAACCGATCAACATGCAGATATAGGTAATCGGCATGTATTTTCTGAGGCCACCCATTTCCCGTATATCCTGCTTATGGTGCATGGCAATAATAACCGAGCCTGCCCCAAGAAACAGCAGGGCTTTAAACGCCGCATGTGTCATCAGATGAAACACACCAGCGGCATAAGCCGACACACCCAATGCCACAGTCATGTAACCCAGCTGTGACAATGTCGAATAAGCAATAACCCGTTTGATATCATTTTGGATAATGCCCAACAGCCCCATGAACAAGGCCGTTATCGCACCGATCACCAGCACAAAGCTCAACGCCGTTTCAGACAGCTCAAACAATGGCGACATACGCGCCACCATAAAGATACCTGCGGTCACCATTGTTGCCGCATGAATCAATGCCGAAATAGGTGTCGGGCCCTCCATGGAATCCGGCAACCATACATGCAGCGGTACCTGGGCAGACTTACCCATGGCACCTATAAACAGCAAAATACAAATCACTGTCAACAACGACCATTCGAGGCCGGGAATCACTTCGATGGTCAAACCCGCCATTGCCGGCGCCGCTTTAAACACATCGGCATAATCAAGGCTGTTGAAGTACATCAAAACGGCTGCGATACCCAACAGAAAACCGAAATCCCCCACCCGGTTCACCAAAAAAGCCTTCAGGTTTGCATAGATTGCCGTCTCACGCTTGAACCAGAAACCAATGAGCAGGTAAGACACCAGCCCCACTGCTTCCCAGCCAAAAAACAACTGCATGAAGTTGTTCGCCATTACCAGCATCAACATGGAAAACGTAAAAAGAGAGATATAACAGAAGAAACGCTGATAACCATCGTCATCGCGCATATAGCCAATGGTATAAATGTGTACCATTAACGAGACAAAAGTCACAACCACCAGCATTACGGCGGTCAGGGAATCAATCAGGAAACCGACCTCAAACTGTATGCCATCACTAACCGCCCAGGTATACACTGTACCGTTAAATACCGCTGCACCTTCAACAATAACGTCGTTGAACACAAACACCGACAGCGCGAAAGCAACCGCAACGCCAATGGTCGTAACCCAGTGTGCGCCAGCACGACCAATCTTTTTTCCAAACAAGCCTGCAACCACAGCACCAAATAATGGTGCTAAAGCCAGGGTTAAATACAGGTTTTCCATTCTCGATAAACTCCGCGCTAACCCTTCAGGGAATCCAGTTCTTCAACGTTAATGGTGCGACGATTTCTGAACAGAACAACCAGTATCGCCAAACCGATGGCTGCCTCCGCCGCCGCCACCGTCAAAATAAAGAAAACAAAAACTTGGCCGGCAATATCGCCTAGATAATGCGAAAAAGCGACAAAATTAATATTGACCGCCAACAGCATAAGCTCTATTGCCATCAAAATAATGATGACATTTTTTCGATTCAGAAATATACCGGCGATACTGATGCAAAACAGAACCGCACCCAGAATCAAAAAATGTGTAATTGAAATCATGCTCCCCCCGGAGACTGTTCGTTGAACTGAATCGGTTTATTTGTCTTTGTTGCCGGAAGCCATTTTTACCAGCCGTACGCGATCATTCCGGCGCACTTTGACCTGATCATCCACCGACATAACTTGTTTTTTACGACGGCGACGTAGCGTCAGGGTTATTGCCGCAATAATGGCGACCACCAAAATAACAGCCGCAAGTTCAAACGGGTAAAGATAAACCGTATATAAAACCCTGCCGATTTCCTTTGTATTGCTATAATCCGCCGCATGTGGCTCCGGTTTTGGCATGGCTTCCAAACCAAACTGCTCCGGTCCCCCGACGATCAGCGCCAATTGCGCAACCAGCACAATAGCAACCCCCAGCCCAAAAGGCAGATAACGTGTAAAGCCTTCGCGTAGCACCGCAAGATTAATATCCAGCATCATCACCACAAACAGGAACAACACCATAACAGCGCCGACATAAACGAGAATCAGGGTCAGCGCAAGGAATTCTGCTTCCAATAATATCCAGATACCAGCACTGGTAAAAAAGGCCAATACCAAGGCCAGTGCACAAAATACCGGGTTGCGTAACGACACAACCAGTACAGCAGAACCCACCAGTATGGAAGACAGGATATAAAAAGTGATCGACTCTACGCCCATATTATTTTCTTGCTTTTAATTCGTTATAAGTTCGTTAACGAAACGGGGCATCTGCCGCCCGGTCCGCCGCTATTTGTTTTTCCATTTTGTCGCCAACCGCGAGCAATTTTTCCTTGGTCATATACAGATCACTTCTTTCCTCACCATAATATTCGAAGTGGCGTGTTTCAACGATGGCATCCACCGGACATGATTCTTCGCAAAAACCGCAAAAAATACATTTCGTCAGATCAATATCATAACGTGTGGTTCGGCGTGTACCATCATCCCGCTCTTCCAGGTCAATGGTAATCGCCAACGCCGGACACACGGCCTCACACAGCTTGCAGGCAATGCAGCGTTCTTCGCCATTGGGATAACGCCGTTGCGCATGCAGTCCGCGAAAACGGTGGGACATGGGTGTTTTTTCTTCCGGATACTGCACCGTAATTTTCTTACGGAAAAAATACTTGCCCGTCAGCAGCAGCCCGCGAAACAGTTCGGCGAGGATAAGGCTTTTAAAATAGTTTGTTATCGCAGTCATTAACTGTTTATCCAATCAGCAAACGTAAAATTTGTTCGACTCATTCAACCGGCCAATTAAACTGTTTAATTAAACCAGGGGCCAACTTTCCCAACGACCATCGCGGCAGCAACCAGCAACCAGACAATGGTGATAGGAATAAATATCTTCCATCCCAAACGCATGATTTGATCATAACGGTAACGGGGAAATGTTGCGCGAAACCATAAAAACAAAAACAGGAAAAATGCTGTTTTTGCCAACAACCAATGTATGCCATCACCCAGAATCAGCGCCAGAAAACCTTCACCTTCCAGCAGGCTTGCAGGCAGCACACCGTTCAGAGGTGACAACCAACCGCCAAGAAACATGATTGCGGTCAATAACGCAATCAAAATCATATTTGCATATTCTGCCAGGAAGAATATGGAAAAGGTCATGCTTGAATATTCAACATGAAAACCAGCGACAATTTCTGATTCGCCTTCAGCCACGTCAAACGGGGCCCGGTTGGTTTCCGCAACACCTGCAATAAAATAAACCACGAACAAAGGTAACAACGGAATCATATACCAGTTAATGATACCCAGCCCCCCTCGCTGCGCTTCAACAATTGCGCCCAGGTTAAGACTGCCTGCCGCAACCAATACACCTACCAGGGCAAAGCCCATGGCAATTTCATATGAAACAATCTGCGCTGCCGAACGCAATGCACCCAGAAATGCGTATTTTGAGTTAGATGCCCAACCAGCAATGATCACACCATAAACACCCAACGATGTCATTGCCAGAATATACAGCAGACTGGCGTCAATATCGGAAATCACCAGCTCGTCATCAAACGGCACAACAGCCCATGCGGCAAGCGCCGGCGCCAGTGTAAGAATCGGCGCCGAAATAAACAGAAACCGGTTTGCTTTTGCCGGAAAAATCGTTTCCTTGAACATCAGTTTCACAGCATCGGCAATCGGCTGTAACAAACCTCTGGGGCCCACCCGGTTTGGCCCGATACGAACCTGCATATAACCAATGACTTTGCGTTCAGCCAGTGTCAAATAGGCAACGGCTCCCATCAGTGGCAGCACCAGTACCAGAATTTTTCCGACGATGATAATCAACGTCACAAGACCGGCGGGTAAAAAACTCAGCGCTGATTCAATGGCTTCAATCATTCACTTTTCTCATGACTTATTATTTTCATTATTTCTGACAATATTGCCGGGGCATGCAGATCAGGCCCGGGACAACGTTACCTCACCTGTTGTTGCGCCATGCGGCAAACACGAAACCAATACCGCATCATCAGGTACACGTTCGTCGATCACCACCGGCAATGTCAGCTCCATATCATTTTTTCGCGCCAGCGCCTGCTCGCCATCCGCAAGCCCGACATGCGAAGCGACATTTTGATTGACACGAATCGCGAACTGGCGCTGCTGTGCGACATCCTGCAAACTGGTGGCCCGGCGTACCAGAGCATCACCCGCGTACACCGGGCGATCCACAATGCTTTCAAATCCCTGCGCATCAATCACCAATGATGCCGGACAATTCCAGGGCATTTCATTGCTCAAGGGGGTGCTGGCAGTCAGCGCCCTCACTTCGTCCAGCACTTCCCGGCTGGTGACATATTCAAAACCTGCGCATTCAAACAAATTACCCAACACACGCAGCACCTTCCAACCGGGTCGTGTTTCACCCAAAGGCATAACGGCGCCTTCAAAGCTCTGCCAACGCCCTTCGGCATTTACAAACGTGCCGGACGTTTCGGAAAATGGCGCAACAGGCAACAGCACATCGGCATATTCTTTTATTTGTTCATCGCAAAACGCATTCATCGACACCACAAACTGCGCCTGTTTCAGCGCTTCGGTGGCTGCTGCTGAGGCTGCACAATCCAATGCGCCTTCCACACCCAGCAAGATATAGCCTGCCAGTTTATCGGCAAACATATCACTCACGGTCTTCCCTTTTAGCGCTGTGGAATCAGCTGCTGGCCCACGGTGCGGTACGGCACCGGAAAGAGCAGCACCCGCGCTGTTGCTGCCGTTTGATAAATAACCGAGTTTGCTGAACGACAACAGCGCAATTTGACTGGCAATTGCACGCAAGTCTGCAAAGCGTGGATGCGCAAAGGCATCCAGGCCTAAAATCACCGAAGCGTCATTTGCTTCGCTTAATTCGCGAGCGATTTTTTCGTGTGTGCGATCAACCGTTATGTCAACGACCAACGCAACAAGCCCTGTGGGTAATGTGACGTTTGATGTGGCAGCCAGGGCTTTGAGAATGCCGCCCAGTTCCTGCAACAATTTTGCGGGGCTGACTATCTTTTTCGCGGTGAGGGGGAAATTAAAATCATAATCCACTGAGTTGACAGCCATGATACGCGCACCGGCAAGTGCTGCTTTACGCACTCGGTGTCCGGCGATGGGTTGGTCATTACGGATATTAGAACCCACCAGCAAAACAGCATCGTTATTTTCCAGATCCGCTATTGACTGCCCTAACCAGGGAAAAACCGGTTCATCATTCTGATCGGTAAAATCAATTTGTCCAATGCGATGATCAACGTTGCCCGAACCAACACCCCGCATCATTTTTTGTAACAAAAACAATTCTTCGACAGTCATGTTTGGCGAGGCAATCGCACCCAGCTGCTCTCCGCCCTGTTCGCTCAGCAGTTTGCTGATACCGCCTACAGCCTTGTGCAGTGCGGTATCCCAATCAACTTCCCGCCACTGCCCATCGGTCTTCACCATTGGTACAGTAAGGCGCTCGCTGCTGTTCAGCCCTTCATAACTAAAGCGATCACGATCCGCCAACCAGGTTTCATTGATTTCTTCATTTTCTTTGGGAACGACCCGTACAACCTTGTTACGGAAAGTATGTAAGAGGACATTCGAGCCCATGCAATCGTGCGGCGCAATACTTTCATGCTGCACCATTTCCCAGGCACGCGCGGTAAAGCGAGAAGGTTTTGCCGTTAATGCGCCAACAGGACAAAGGTCAATCACATTGCCTGACATTTCTGAAGTCAGACTCAATTGCACATAAGTGCCAATTTCCATGTGTTCGCCACGTCCGGTTGCACCCAGCTCTTTTACACCTGCTATTTCTTCGCCAAAACGCACGCAACGTGTGCAATGAATACAGCGTGTCATATCACCCGCGATTAGCGGGCCAAAGTTTTTACTTTCAACAACACGTTTTTGCTCGGAATAAACCGAGATATCGCCACCATAACCCATGGCGATATCCTGTAACTCGCACTCACCACCCTGGTCGCAAATCGGGCAATCCAATGGATGATTAATCAACAAAAATTCCATCACACTTTTTTGTGCCTCGATGGCCTTTTCGGAACGGGTACTGATTTTCATGCCATCCGTGACCGGGGTCGCGCAAGCAGGCAATGCCTTGCCCACCTTTTCCACATCTATCAGGCACATACGGCAATTGGCAGCGATAGACAGTTTTTTGTGGTAGCAGAAGCGCGGAATATAAATCCCTGCGTCATCAGCCGCCTCGATAACCATCGCGCCTTCAGTCACTTCTAATTGTTTGCCGTCGATTTCGATGTTAACCATCGTTTATTTGCACCGTTTAAATATCATGTTTATGTATTACCCAGGATCAATAACTCACCGCATCCATTTAACTGCCCGCACCAACCATGCAGGCCTTGTGGTCAATGTGATATTGAAACTCATCTCTGAATTTTTTCACGAAACTGCTCACCGGCATCGCCGCCGCATCACCCAGCGCACAAATAGTGCGGCCTTGAATTTTATCCGCCACATCCAGCAATAAATCCAGGTCTTCCTGTTTACCCTGACCATGTTCGATGCGGTGTACCACGCGTGACAACCAGCCGGTTCCTTCACGACAAGGTGTACACTGGCCACAGGATTCTTCGTAATAAAAATGCGAAATACGACTCAGAGCACGTACCATACAGGTGGTCTCATCCATAACGATAACTGAACCCGCGCCCAGCATCGAACCCGCCTTGGCAATGGAATCATAATCCATGGTGACATCCATCATTTCCTCGCCAGTCAGTACCGGTGTTGATGAGCCTCCGGGGATCACCGCCTTAAGCACGTTGCCACCGCGCACACCACCCGCCATTTCCAGCAATTCCGGGAAAGGCGTGCCCATGGGGACTTCAAAATTTCCGGGGTTATTCACGTGGCCACTCACACTGAAAAGTTTTGAGCCGCCATTATTCGGCTTGCCAATATCAAGAAACCATTGCCCACCGTTTTTCAATATCAGTGGCACCGATGCCAGTGTCTCGGTGTTATTGATCGTGGTCGGTCTGCCATACAGGCCAAAACTCGCCGGAAACGGTGGTTTAAACCGGGGTTGTCCTTTTTTACCTTCGATGGATTCCAGTAAAGCGGTCTCCTCACCACAAATATACGCGCCACCACCCAGATGTGTATGCAGATCAAAATCCACACCAGAACCCATGATATTTTTACCCAGCAAACCCATGGCATACGCGTCATCAATCGCCTGCTGAAAACGTTCATAAGGTTCCCAGAACTCACCCCGGATATAATTGTAACCGGCTGTTGCTCCAATGCTGTATGCGGCAATGGCCATGCCTTCCACCAGTGCGTGCGGATTAAAACGCAAAATATCCCGATCTTTACATGTGCCCGGTTCACCCTCATCAGAATTACAAACGATGTACTTTTGACCCGGCGTATTACGTGGCATGAAACTCCATTTCAAGCCTGTGGGAAAGCCCGCACCGCCACGACCACGCAGAGCAGAGGTCTTTAATTCTGCAATAATATCTTCCGGCGAGGTTTTTTCCGCCAGAATTTTTCTCCACACCTCGTAACCACCCTCGCTCTGATAAACGCCCAGGGTCCAGGATTTATCCAGGTGCAGATTTTTAAAACAGACTTCATTGGCCATTGCTTTTGGTTTCCAATCTAATCCAGATTATCCAGAATTTTATCAATGGTTTCGGGAGTCAGGTGCTCAAAATATTGCTTGTCAATCTGCAACATGGGCGCACCGACACAGGCCCCCAGGCACTCAACTTCTTTTAAGGTAATGCGGCCATCCGCCGTTGTTTCACCCAGCCCAATGCCCAGTCGCTTTTTGAAATGGGCAACGACCTCATCCGAACCACACAGCATGCAGGAAATATTCGTACACACACAGATCTTATGCTGGCCAACAGGCGACAATTCATACATGGAATAAAATGTCGCAACTTCATAGACTGAGACGCGCGGCATGTCGAGATAATCCGCCACGGCATCCATCAGTTCAGTGGTGAGATAACCACCATTGGCTTCCTGGGCAATGCGTAACGCTGCCATCACCGCAGACTGCTTTTGTTCAGCAGGATATTTCGCCACCCATTTATCAATCTCAGCGAGAGATTCTGTCGAAAGCACGTTGTTATCACTCGGGTTCATTACAGCTGCCATTAGCGATCCACCTCACCAAATACAATATCCTGCGTACCGATAATCGCCACCACATCTGCCAGCATATAGCCTTTGGTCATTTCGTTCAGCGAAGAAATATGCGCAAATCCCGGTGCACGAATCTTCAAACGGTACGGCTTGTTTGATCCATCGGAAACAAGGTACACACCAAATTCACCTTTGGGGTGTTCCACCGCGCTATACACCTCGCCTTCTGGCAGAGAATAACCTTCGGTAAATAACTTGAAGTGGTGAATCAATGATTCCATGTCACCTTTCATGTGCTCACGATCAGGCGGCGTCAATTTGTGATTGTCCAGCATGACCGGACCAGGATTCTCACGCAGCCACTTGATGCACTGTTTGATAATATTGTTGGACTGGCGCATTTCCTCAACACGCACCAGATAGCGGTCGTAACTGTCCCCCGTACGGCCAACAGGAATATCAAAATCAAGCCGGTCATAAACCGCATACGGTTGTTTTTTCCGCAGATCCCACTCAACACCGGAGCCACGCAACATCGGCCCGGTAAAGCCCAGCTGCAAGGCCCGCTCGGGACTCACCACGCCAATGTCCACCGTACGCTGTTTCCAGATACGGTTATCAGTTAGCAGGGTTTCATATTCATCCACACAGTTCGGAAAGCGGCTGACAAAATCCTCAATAAAATCAAGCAGGCTGCCCTGACGATTACTGTTTTTGACATCAACCTCTTTTTGGCTGTGCCATTTTGAAGCTTCATATTGTGGCATGCGACCCGGCAGGTCACGGTACACACCGCCCGGGCGGTAATATGCCGCGTGCATGCGCGCACCGGAAACCGTTTCGTACATGTCCATCAGGTCTTCGCGTTCACGGAAGGCATAGAGAAAAATGGTCATTGCACCGATATCCAGTGCATGGGCGCCTAACCACATCAGGTGATTCAAAATGCGTGTAATTTCATCAAACATGACCCGAATGTATTGCGCACGCTCCGGAGCCTGAACACCCAGCATTTTTTCCAGCGCCAGCACATAACCATGCTCATTGCACATCATGGAAACGTAATCGAGCCGATCCATGTAGGGGATGCTTTGATTATACGGCTTGGATTCCGCCAGCTTTTCGGTGGCACGATGCAACAGGCCGATATGCGGGTCGGCGCGTTCAATGGTTTCGCCATCCATTTCCAACACCAGACGCAACACACCATGCGCAGAGGGGTGTTGGGGTCCAAAATTCAGGGTGTAATTTTTAATTTCAGGCATTGTGACGATCACCTTGACCAACGAGCGGATGATCCAATTGATCTTCACGAATCACTTTAGGCACCAGAGTGCGCGGTGTAATGCTGACCGGCTCGTAAACAACACGACGTTTTTCTGCATCGTAACGCATTTCAACATTACCAATCAGCGGAAAATCCTTGCGGAAGGGATGACCGATAAAACCGTAATCCGTTAATAAGCGACGCAAATCCGGGTGCCCCGCAAACATAACACCATAAAGATCAAAGGCTTCACGTTCAAACCAGTCAGCGCCCGTCCAGATGGATACGACAGAATCAACAATAGGTTCAGCTTCATCCAGATACACCTTGAGACGCAGGCGGACATTATTCGTGATGGACAACAGGTGATACACCACGGCAAAGCGACGTTCACTTGCGCCAGCACCAGAAACCACTTCATGATGATCATCAACACCGCGACTGAAACCAGTCCCGGTCGCACCTGTCGTCTCCCACTCGGCTTGGCCAAAAGTAAGATAATCAACAGCACAAAGATCAGATAGCTGTGCAAAAGCAAAATCGGTTTCATCACGCAAGGCGGTACATGTCTCCAGGACATCTTTAGCGGCAATTTCAGCGGTCACTTCGGAAAAAGCAACATCAACAGAAATTGCACTGCCAAAACGATCTTGCAGGCACGCAACGAGTTTGTCGACAGCATCACTCATCAGCAAAATATCCCTCACCCTCTTTTTTACTTTTTAACTTTCACAAACACCGTTTTTACTGCGCACATCCCTTTTCAACTCTGGCCAGGAGTGTACTAACGGGCAATAGTGTTTGTGCGTTTTATTTTATTTTGTAATTGTATGATGCCGTACAGCAATGCCTCCGCCGTGGGCGGACAACCTGGCACATAAATATCCACTGGCACAATGCGATCACAACCACGCACCACTGAATAGGAATAGTGGTAATAACCACCACCATTGGCACAAGAACCCATGGAAATAACCCAGCGCGGCTCTGACATCTGGTCATACACTTTGCGCAGTGCGGGCGCCATTTTATTCACCAGCGTACCGGCCACAATCATCACATCGGATTGACGGGGACTGGGGCGAAAGATAATACCAAAACGGTCAAGATCATACCGTGCGGCACCCGCATGCATCATTTCCACAGCACAACACGCCAAACCAAAAGTCATTGGCCACAACGAACCTGTGCGCGCCCAGTTAATGAGTTTATCGGCAGAGGTAGTCACTATCCCTTTTTCAAGAACGCCCTCTATTCCCATTCCATTGCTCCTCTTTTCCATTCGTAGGCAAAGCCCACAACCAGAATCGCCAGAAAGACGAACATGGCCCAAAAACCGTAAACACCAAGCTCTTCCAGCACCACGGCCCAGGGAAACATGAAAGCAATTTCCAGATCGAAAATAATAAACAGAATCGCTACGAGATAAAAACGCACATCAAACTTCATGCGCGAATCCTCGAAGGCTTCAAAGCCACACTCATAGGGTGACAGCTTGGCATCATCAGGGCGTTGCGGCGCCATCATGTAAGCCATAGCAATTGGTGCTATACCAAAAATCAGGCCCAGCAGCAAAAACACCAGTATCGGTAAATAATTTTCAAGCATGAAGATTCGAATCCCACCCGTAAAATATTATTATTATGTTGTTTAATGTAGTTAACACCCGCTTCAACGGTAAACTAAAGAAAGCGTGTGTTTTTGCAAAAATCCCGGTTTCTTTATTACCTGTATATCCGTTGATATGCCTGAGTTGATGTCCCTAGGCTGTTTATCAATCAGGTCTTATGCCAAACTTATCGCGTTATTATTTTTCCATCCGTCTCCAATTCAAACGATCTCCTTTCTCTTTCACATAACTGTGAAATGTTGGGTATCTTGCTATGTCACATAGCTCACTTTCTGAGTGGCCAACGATGACTGTATTAATAGTCGCAGACGTCATACCCGGCATAGATTCCCCTTGGAATTTAATTTCAAATACATTGGTAATTGCAATTAAATCACTCTCTTTATACAAGATCAGAAAAATCAGAAGGCATGGGCTTCGCGTAAGACAGGGGGTGAAAAACACACCATACCAATTATCGCGATAGTCAAACTTAATGCCCTGCTTCGCTTTCCCATAATCCCCCGCAACTCTACGTAGTTCTATCCAGGCAATCCCCCCTGAACGATACGACACAAATCGTTCGCGCGAACCACCGAGTCTAGGCTAGATCAAAAGAGCTTGTCAAGGCTGGATAATCTGGCAATAACCCATAAAAATCAACGTGTTATTTGTCGTTCGCAACTGATGCCTGCACCAAATCCGGGCATACCCGTGTGCCAGTTACAGGTTACTTGCTATAAAATGGTGCCGATGGCCGGAGTCGAACCGGCACGGCTTACGCCACTGCCCCCTCAAGACAGCGTGTCTACCAATTCCACCACATCGGCAATATATTTATATTCAGCGCATATATTTTTATGCGCATCAATCCCTACGAGCGCTGCCGGTATGGCATCACACTCGACTCAAATATGAGGCAAAAAACTATGGATTTTCGGGTGCGCTACCAGTGGGCACATCGCCAGCAGGCGCTGTTTCGCTGGATTCCACAACCTCAGGAGCGGGAATAACCGGCGCATCGCTACTGGTATCAGCGGCTGGTAGCGCACCTTGCGGCACCGGTGCTGTTGCGGCACCTTGCTCCATAAGGCTGGTCGGCGCCTCCACCGTCCGAAACATATATGCCATGGACAGGCTGGTCAGAAAAAAGATGGTGGCCAAAATTGCAGTGGAACGCGAAAGGAAGTTGCTCGCACCTTGTGCACCAAATACCGAACCTGATGCACCACCGGCGGCGCCAGCACCGAAAGCTGCTCCGGCATCTGCCCCCTTCCCGTGTTGAATCAACACCAGCCCAACAACGGCGATGGCCACTAAAATATGTACTGCCAATAATGCTGTTTGCATAATTTTCTGCTCTACGTTCTTAAAATAAAAATAAGTAGCGTCGTACGCTATTCCACGAATCAGCGGCCAGGAGCATATTAACCCGCGCGACAGATTGCCAGAAAACCCTCCGCATCCAGTGACGCGCCACCAATCAATCCGCCATCAATGTCAGTCATGGCAAACAATTCAGCAGCATTATCAGGCTTCACGCTGCCACCATAAAGGATCTGCACCTTCTCTGCGACACCTGCGTCGCGTTCTGCCACACGTTGACGAATAAAGGCGTGTACATCCTGTGCCTGTTGTGGCGAGGCCGTTTTACCGGTGCCAATGGCCCAAACCGGCTCGTACGCAATGATACCTGCGCCAATGGCCGCAATGCCTGCTTTATCAATAACAGCGTCCAGCTGGCGTGCAACCACGGATTCTGTCTCACCGGCTTCACGCTCTTCCAGCAATTCGCCAACACACAGAAGGGGAATCAGGCCAGCGGCCAGCGCCGCACTGTATTTTTGTGCAACCAATTCATCGCTCTCGCCATACAGCGCACGTCGCTCGGAGTGTCCGACAATGACGTACTCACACTGATGATCCCGCAACATATCCGCAGAAATCTCACCGGTAAACGCACCGGACTTTTCCTGACTCAGGTTTTGCCCGCCCCAGGAAACACTACTGCCATTGAGCAGACTGGCAGCTTGCGGGATGTAAATGGCGGGAGGACATACCACCACCTTGGCACTAACACCCTCCGTAACACCGGCCTTGATGCCATTCAGCAACTGCTGATTAGTTTCCAGTGAACCATTCATTTTCCAGTTGCCAGCTACCAGTGTTTGACGCATACGTTTTGTTTCCTTTTTTATTACTTTTGCCACTTGCCGCCACACTATACCGTAGTGGCAGACAGGCCTCTACAGCCGAAAATCAGGGCGCAAATCTTAACCGTACAGCAGGCAAAAGACAATGGCAGCCGTACTGTGGTACGCGCGATCGCTTTGGCCATTCTGCTGGCATCCATTTGCAATAACCAAATTTTTGCCGTTCAATCCGTCCAAAACGCTTTGGTGATTAGCGCTTTTTCAGGTGCGGTGGGATTGCCAAAGAACGGTAAGTACACTTCCCTTAATCAGAAAAGGCCTTTTCCACTACCCGCGCCAGACGCTGGGTTAGCAGTGTTACCTGGGCAACATCTTCACCTTCCACCATCACGCGCACCAGCGGCTCGGTACCGGATGGGCGTAACAGCACTCTGCCCCGACTGCCCAGTTCGTCTTCTGCTGCGCGCACAGCCTGCTGGATGTTATCCGAACCATCGATATCCACTTTGCCACTGATTCGCACATTTTCCATACACTGCGGAAACTTGCTCATGCCAGACTTCAGTTCATGCAGACTCAACCCGCTGCGATTCACCGCGCACAACACCTGCAAGGCCGCCACAATACCATCACCCGTCGAAGTCCGGTCCAGACAAATAATATGTCCCGAGGACTCGCCGCCCAGACTCCATCCGCCATTGGCAAGCAATTCCATTACATAGCGGTCACCAACCCTTGCGCGTTTAAAATCAATGCCGTCGCGCTGTAACGCCACTTCCAGCCCCAGATTGCTCATCAGGGTGCCAACAACAGCCCCTTGCAAACAACCTTCATTGAGTCGTGAGCGGGCGATGATATACAGCAGCTCATCCCCATCGACAGTCTCACCCTTGTGATCAACCATAATAAGGCGATCACCATCACCATCCAGTGCAATACCGAGATCAGCACCATGTTCCAACACAGTACGCTGCAACTCCGCCGGATTAGTGGAACCCACTGCGTTATTGATATTCAGGCCATCAGGCTCAACACCAATGGCGATAACCTGGGCGCCCAATTCGGACAATACACTAGGGGCAATGTGATACGTCGCGCCATGTGCGCAATCCACCACAATGTCCATTCCCCGCAAACTCAAATTCGACGGCACGGTGCTTTTGCAGAACTCGATGTAACGCCCGGGGGCATCCCCCATACGCTCAGCCTTGCCTAATTTTGCAGAATCCACACACTGCATGTCTTTTTCCATCTCGGCCTCAATGGCCAGCTCAATCTCATCGGATAGTTTTGTGCCCTGTGAGGAAAAAAACTTGAGGCCATTGTCCTGATAAGGATTGTGTGATGCGCTGATCACAATACCTGCATCTGCATGAAAGGTGCGTGTCAAATAGGCAATAGCGGGTGTGGGCATCGGTCCCAGCAAAAAGCTGTCAATGCCTGCGGCGGCCAGCCCCGCTTCCAGAGCACTTTCAAACATATAACCGGAAATACGTGTATCTTTACCGATCAGCACCTTGCCAGAACCATTCTGGGCCAGAACACGTCCAACAGCCCAGCCCAGCTTTAAAATAAATTCCGGATTAATCACGCCTTTGCCAACGGTGCCGCGTATACCGTCAGTACCAAAATATTTTTTATCCATTTTCTGTTTCCTTGCAGCTAGATATGACACGCATCAATGATGCGCTTCATCAGCCATATTATCTGCGTGTGTAACTGCATGATAAATTTTTACCGCATCAACCGTTGCGGCCACATCGTGTGCGCGAATGATGCGCGCCCCATATTGGCAACACAAGGTGGCCATTACAATACTGCCCGCCAGACGCTCGTTTGCCGACCTGCCCAACAATGCACCAATACTGGATTTGCGGGATACGCCCATCAAAACAGGTTTGCCCAAATCCGCAAACTCACTCAAGTTTTTCACCAACTGCAAATTGTGATCAATGGTTTTGCCGAAACCAAAACCCGGATCAACCAACAAAACATCGCTCGAAATTCCCGCGGCCTCACAACAGGCAATACGTTCCTGCAAAAATGATTTTACCGTTTGCACCACATCAACATATTCCGGGTTTTTCTGCATGGTGCGTGGTTCGCCCGCCATGTGCATCAGACACACGGGCACACCGGTTTCACTCGCTGCCTGCAATGCGCCCGGTGCACGCAACGCACACACATCGTTAATCATGCCTGCACCTGCCTTTACCGCTTCACGCATGACTCCAGGCTTGCTGGTGTCAATAGAGATAATGACATCACAGTTTTCCCGAATCGATTCAATGACCGGAATGACCCGGTCAAGCTCTGCTTGTTCAGTGACAGCCTCCGCACCAGGACGTGTTGACTCTCCCCCCACATCAATGACCGCTGCACCTTCCTGCACCATCTGCTGTGCTTGCTGCAATGCATTATCTGCGGACAAAAAAAGACCCCCGTCAGAAAAAGAATCGGGGGTTACATTGAGAATGCCCATTACTTTGGGCGGCGTTAACGGGGAAAGATCCAGCAACTTGCCGTTGCACTCCAGCACACTAAAACCGGTGGACAGCGTCAGATGGGCGGGCATCGTTATTTTAACAAAATTTGCGTCGGATATTTTTCGATTTTCAAGGCATTGCGCAGGTGAACATAGCAAGCTATCTGACCGAAACAACAACGTGAAAGATCGGAAAACAAACAAGCAAATATTAAAATAACGATACCCGCCTACTGAGTATTAATGTTCGCCAGCCGGACCACCGATAGTGCTGTCACTCGGTTTTTCCTTGCCATCGCCACTGCTGCTGTCAGCTTTGGCGCTGGTATCTGTCGGCTTGTTGTCATCACTGCCTTCGTCTTCCCAGTCAGCAGGCGGGCGTGGAGATTTGCCCGCCATGATGTCTGCAATCTGATCCTGATCAATCGTTTCGTATTTCATCAACGCATCGGCCATTTTATCCAGCCTATCCCGTTTTTCTATCAGGATGCTTTCGGCACGCTTGTAATTCTTGTCAATGATCACACGAATTTCTTCGTCGATAATATGCGCAGTTTCATCGGAAACATGTTTGCTTTGCGCAACGGAATGTCCAAGGAAGACCTCACCCTCTTCTTCCATATAAGTCAGTGGCCCCAGTTTTTCAGAGAGTCCCCACTTGGTTACCATATTGCGCGCGATTTCAGTGGCGCGCTGAATGTCATTGGAGGCCCCCGTGGTCACCGAGTCCGCACCAAAAACCTGCTCCTCCGCAATTCGTCCGCCAAACATGCTGGCAATCTGGCTTTCCAACCGCTCTTTGCTGTAGCTGTAACGATCCGCTTCAGGCAGAAACATGGTCACACCCAGGGCGCGTCCACGCGGAATAATGGTCACTTTGTAAACCGGATCATGTGACGGCACACTCAAACCCACAATGGCATGCCCCGCCTCGTGATAGGCGGTCAGCCTCTTTTCGGCGTCATCCATCACCATGGACTTACGCTCAGCACCCATCATGATCTTGTCTTTGGCCTTTTCAAAATTGGCCATGGAGACCAACTTGTTATTGGCGCGCGCCGCAAACAAGGCCGCCTCGTTCACCAGGTTGGCCAGATCAGCCCCGGAAAATCCCGGAGTACCTCGCGCAATAATATTGGGTTTCACATCGTCGGCAATCGGTACTTTACGCATGTGTACTTTGAGAATCTGTTCACGTCCGCGCACATCGGGCAAGCCGACAACCACCTGACGGTCAAAACGACCGGGACGCAACAAGGCCGGGTCCAGCACATCGGGGCGGTTAGTGGCGGCAATAACAATAACGCCTTCATTGCCTTCAAAACCATCCATTTCCACCAGCAGCTGATTCAGCGTTTGTTCGCGCTCGTCGTGCCCCCCACCCAGGCCGGCACCACGGTGACGGCCAACGGCATCAATCTCGTCAATAAAGATAATGCACGGCGCATGTTTTTTGGCTTGTTCAAACATATCACGCACACGGGATGCGCCCACGCCCACAAACATTTCCACAAAATCTGAACCGGAAATAGTGAAAAACGGCACCTTGGCCTCACCGGCAATGGCCTTGGCCAGTAGTGTTTTACCCGTACCCGGTGAGCCCACCAGCAGTACGCCACGCGGAATTTTGCCGCCCAGTTTCTGGAACTTGCCAGGATCACTGAGAAACTCCACCAATTCGGCGACCTCCTCTTTGGCCTCTTCCACGCCTGCCACATCAGCAAAGGTGACCTTTACCTGATCTTCACCCAGCAAGCGTGCTTTGCTTTTGCCGAAAGACATCGCTCCACGGCCACCGCCACCACCCTGCATCTGGCGCATGAAGAAAATCCACACAGCAATCAGTAACAGCATAGGGAACCAGGAAATAAAGATTTGCATCAACATGCCCTGTTGTTCCGGCGGCTTGGCGTTAATGATCACACCGCTGTTCAGCAGGTCAGCGATCAAACCGGGATCATCAGGACTGTAAGTTGTGAAACGTTCGCCATTCGCCGTTAAACCGCGAATGGTACGACCAGCAATCTCCACTTTGGAAATCGAGCCCTGTTTTACCGACGTCACAAACTCTGAATAATCCATGGGTTTGGCTGAAGTGGGCTTTGGCCCAAAATTGTTAAATACCGACACCAGGACGATGGCGATAACAACCCATAAAACAAGGTTTTTTGCTAAGTCACTCAAATGGATAACCTCAATGTGTCCGTGTTACGTGTCAGTACAACAACGAATTCTGCACGTTTTAATGAATTAATGCTTTAGTACCTTAAACAGCGCCGGATTTCAAACGCCAGCACTATATCCGTTTTATTCTACACCTTGCATCAGACTTGTGCCTTAAAGTCTCGCGCCAGTATGTACACTTCGCGCGATTTGGGCCGTGACGCCCTCGGCTTGCGAATGACCACTTTACCAAATGATTTGCGTAAGGCCAGCAAATAAGGGTCAAATCCTTCACCTTGAAAGACCTTGGTGAGAAAAGCACCACCGGGTTTCAGTGCACCTTGTGCAAAATCCAAAGCCAATTCAGCGAGATACATCGCTTTTGGCTGATCTACCGCACGCATACCACTGATGTTGGGGGCAATATCTGACATTACAAGGTCTACCGCACGCCCATTTAGCGTCGTCACCAACTGATCATGCACAGTCTGTTCCGTAAAATCACCTTCAATCATGGCAACGCCGGAAAGTGGCTCCATGGGCAGAATATCCAGTGCAATGACAGCTCCTTTATCGCCAACAAGGGGGACAGCAATCTGCGACCAGCCACCAGGGGCCGCTCCCAGATCAACCACCACCTGCCCTGGCCGCAACACCCGGTCTTTTTCCTGAATTTCCAGCAGCTTGAACACGGCCCGCGAGCGGTAACCTGCCTTCTGCGCCTCTTTGACATAGTGGTCATTAAAATGACGCCGCAACCAGTTTTGGCTGCTGTTGGTGCGTTTCATGGTGTCAAACGCCTGTCGGCCGGACCTGGGATGAGTTGGTCTGCTCTGCCTCCTCACAACGACGCAACACCCGGCGGGTGCGCACCACCAGCCAGATTGTGCCTAACAAGCTGTATGCCAGCAACACCAGCAGCTGTGTGTCTTCATTGGCTGTGATAGAATCCGCGCCCAGCCACACCAACACACCCAGAACAATGCAGATACCCAATTCCAGCTTGACGCCATTAAACGGGCTGGCGGCCACACCAAAACCTTTGGGCGGACTCACGGCAGCAGCAACAGGATCTGTCACTTTTGCCTCAACCGGCACGGCTTGCTTAACACGTTCCATTTTTTAATCCACTTTCAAGAAAAATCAATTATGTCATTGACCAATAAACAAAATAAATACCTTCGCGGCCTCTCCCATGACCTCAAACCCGTAGTGATGGTCGGCAATAACGGCGTCACTGAAGGTGTTCTCAACGAGCTTGAAACATGTCTGGCGCACCATGAGCTTATCAAGGTGCGCATCAGTGGCGTGGACCGGGACGAGCGCCAGAAAATGGCAGAAAACCTATGTAAAAAGTCCAGCAGCGAACTGGTGAATACCATTGGCCACATTGCTGTGCTTTACCGTCGCGCCAAGCAACCCGTCATCAAACTGCCGGGATAACGCTTACTTCTTTTCTTTTACAGCACCACGAAACCCCGTCGCCACCAGCCACAGCCCCAGCAGGCTGTTGATCAAATGCAAAATCGAAGCGGCACCGTGCAAGCGGGCGAATTGCGCTGCCTGTTCACTTCCCGGCGCAATACCGACAAGTTTCAATTCGTGCATCATCGGCACCAACACGCCAACACCCAGGGCAACAAGCACCAGCATCAGCAACACAATGCGCGCACGACTGTCTCGCAGCCAACGACCACCCTCTTGTATAATCAACGAAAGCAGCAGGCCGGCCCCAACCGCCAGTCCGATGTAACTGACCAGCTGAAATATCTGTCCTGCCATGCGACCTGCCAACTGGCGGTCTTCCATCGAGGCAAACAGACTGGGAGCAACCACATATCCGGCAATCCACAATCCGCCCACCCAGAAGGTCAGCGCAACTCGCTCAGCGCCTGCCCACCAGCAGGTTCGGGAAATACCAAACATGGTCAGATGTGCTTCACTTCGAGAATCTCGTATTCTTTGATGCCACCGGGTGCCTGTACTTCAGCAATATCACCCTCTTCTTTGCCGATAAGTGCGCGGGCAATGGGTGAAGTGACCGAGATTTTGCCCACTTTGATATCGGCCTCATCTTCGCCGACAATCTGGTAAGTCACTTCTTTACCCGTTTCCTCTTCCACCAGATCAACTGTTACGCCAAAAATAATCCTGCCGGTGGGTTTAATCTCGGTAATGTCAATAATCTGCGCATTGCTCAATTTGTTGTTAAGGTCTGCGATACGGCCTTCCGCAAAGCTTTGCTGCTCACGTGCGGCGTGATATTCGGCATTTTCTTTGAGGTCGCCATGTTCCCGTGCGGTGGCGATTGCGGCAATGATGCGTGGCCGCACCACGTTTTTCAGCTCGCGCAACTCTTCGCGAAGTTTTTCTGCGCCTTGTGCTGTTAAAGGTACCTTACCCGTCATTTCCCCATCTCCTGATGCAAATCCTGTAACCGGTTAACCACTGAACTTTCACCCTGCGCCATGGCCAGACACATGGCCTCCGCGCCAGCCAGTGTTGTGGTATAGGCGACTTTGCGTTGTAACGCATTACTGCGGATTGTGCCAGAGTCGGCAATGGCTTGTGTACCCTCTGTAGTATTAACGATGAGGCTGATTTCGTCATTTTTGATCATATCCACAATGTGTGGCCGCCCCTCACCGACTTTGTCCACCACCGAACACGTCACTCCGGCGGCCCGTAATACCTTGGCGGTCCCATGGGTAGCCACAACGCCAAAGCCCAGCGCAACCAGCTTTTCAGCCACAGCCACAGCACCCGCTTTGTCATTATCACGCACGCTGACAAAAGCCGTTCCCTCTGAGGGAAGATTCACACCTGCACCCAACAAGGCTTTGGCAAAAGCTTCGGCAAAATCCCTGCCCACACCCATCACCTCCCCGGTGGATTTCATTTCCGGTCCCAGAATGGGGTCAATGCCCGGAAATTTCACAAACGGAAATACGGCTTCTTTCACCGAAAAATAACCGGGAATGACTTCGCCAGTGACGCCTTGCTCCGCAAGCGTTTTGCCGGCCATGCAGCGTGCGGCAATTTTCGCCAGTGGCAAGCTGGTGGCCTTGGACACAAACGGTACTGTACGCGAGCCCCGGGGATTTACTTCGATGATATAAATGTCCTCACCCTTGATGGCAAATTGTGCATTCATCAGCCCCACCACATTCAGCGCCAACGCCAGTTCACGCGCCATACCGCGCATGCGCGCCTGTACAGACTCGGACAAACTGTAAGGCGGCAGGGAACAGGCGGAATCACCGGAATGCACACCTGCCTGTTCGATGTGTTGCATGATGGCGCCCACCAATACCTGTTCGCCGTCGCAAATGGCATCAATATCCACTTCGATAGCGTCATCCAGAAAACGGTCTAGCAGCACGGGTGAATCATTGGAAACCTTTACTGCCTCGCTCATGTAACGCTTAAGTTCACTCTCTTTGTAAACAATCTCCATGGCCCGGCCACCGAGCACATATGATGGCCTGACCACGAGCGGATAGCCAATTTCAGCAGCCAGCCTGACGGCCTGTTCCTGGTTGCGTGCAGTATGGTTCGGCGGTTGTTTGAAACCCAGTTTCTGCACAAGTTGCTGGAACCGTTCACGGTCCTCTGCCAGATCAATGGCATCGGGTGTGGTACCAATAATCGGCGCACCGGCAGCTTCCAGGGCGCGTGCCAGTTTCAGCGGTGTCTGTCCGCCATACTGCACCACCACACCTTTGGGTTTTTCCAGATGCACCAGTTCCAGCACATCTTCCAGCGTCAGTGATTCAAAATAAAGCCGGTCTGAGGTGTCATAATCCGTTGATACTGTTTCCGGGTTACAGTTGACCATGATGGTTTCGTAACCATCATCACGTAACGCAAAAGCAGCATGCACACAGCAATAATCAAACTCGATACCCTGGCCGATGCGATTTGGCCCCCCCCCCAGCACCATGATTTTTTCACGGTCCGATGGCTGTGCTTCACATTCCTGCTCGTAAGTGGAATACATGTATGCCGTATTGGTGGAAAATTCTGCTGCACAGGTATCAACACGTTTATACACAGGACGTACGCCCAGGGAGTGCCGGTGTACGCGGAAATCGGTTTCATCCATGGCCAGCAGACTTGCCAGACGGCTGTCGGAAAAGCCTTTGCGCTTCAGCGCAAACACGCGCGCCTTGTCCATGGCGGCCAGGCCCTGCTCACGGACCTCTACCTCCAGTTTGATGATTTCTTCAATCTGCACTAAAAACCAGGGATCAATTTTGGTCAGTGAATACAGCGCATCCAGCGACATGCCGGCGCGGAAAGCATCGCCCACATACCATAAACGTTGCTCTCGCGGTGTGCTCAGCTCGCGCTTAAGCACCTCCATGGTATCATCGGCACCAATATCCATAATCGGGCTCAGTCCATCAACGCCGACTTCCAGGCCTCGCAGGGCCTTTTGCAAGGATTCCTGAAAGGTACGGCCAATGGCCATCACCTCACCCACAGATTTCATTTGTGTGGTAAGACGCGAATCAGCCTTGGGGAATTTTTCAAAGGTAAACCGTGGCACCTTGGTCACCACATAATCAATGCTCGGTTCAAACGAAGCAGGTGTGGCGCCGCCAGTAATATCGTTTTGCAATTCGTCCAGTGTATAACCCACTGCCAGCTTGGCCGCGATTTTGGCAATGGGGAAACCTGTGGCTTTGGAGGCCAGCGCCGATGAACGCGATACTCGCGGATTCATTTCGATAATGATCATGCGGCCGCTTTCAGGGTCAATGGCAAACTGCACATTGGAACCGCCGGTATCCACGCCGATTTCACGCAACACCGCCAAGGAGGCATTGCGCATGATCTGATACTCTTTATCGGTCAGCGTTTGCGCGGGCGCGACCGTAATGGAATCCCCTGTGTGAATCCCCATGGGGTCAAGGTTTTCAATGGAGCAGATGATGATGCAGTTGTCCTTGCGGTCGCGCACCACTTCCATTTCATATTCTTTCCAACCCAAAATGGATTCTTCAATGAGCAGCTCTTTGGTGGGCGAAAGATCCAGCCCCCGTTCACAAATTTCAACAAACTCTTCTTTATTGTACGCAATACCCCCACCGCTGCCGCCCATGGTGAATGAAGGACGGATCACCGTGGGATAACCCACTTGCGCCTGCACCTGCCAGGCTTCCTCCAGGCTGTGCGCCACTGCCGCACGCGGCATATCCAGGCCAATTTTTTCCATGGCCTGTTTAAAGCGGTCACGGTCCTCGGCTTTGTCGATGGCATCCCGGTCTGCACCGATCATTTCCACATTGAATTTTTCCAGCACACCTTCGCGCACCAGATCCAGCGCGCAGTTTAATGCGGTTTGCCCCCCCATAGTGGGCAATACTGCATCCGGCCGTTCGCGCTCGATGATGTTGGCCACCGTTTTCCAGGTAATGGGTTCGATGTAGGTCGCATCGGCCATCTCGGGATCAGTCATAATCGTCGCTGGGTTGGAGTTCACCAAAATGACGCGATAGCCTTCTTCGCGCAATGCCTTGCAGGCCTGTGCGCCGGAATAATCAAACTCGCAGGCCTGACCGATAACGATGGGGCCGGCGCCGATGATAAGGATGCTTTTTAGGTCTGTTCTTTTTGGCATTAATTCAGCGTCTGATGTTTAGGTGGATATTTAAGTGTCTGGTATTGAATAAGGAGGTAGCGGGGAAAAACCGGTTATCTCATCACCTGGCGTCTGCTTCCCGATACTGTCTGATCGATTCAATGAAACGATCAAACAATGGTGCCATATCGTGTGGCCCGGGACTGGCTTCAGGGTGCCCCTGAAAACTGAAGGCCGGTTGGTCTGTACGTTCCACCCCCTGTAATGAGCCGTCAAACAATGAACGGTGGGTGGCTCGCAGATTATCAGGCAAGGATTTTTCATCCACCGCAAAACCGTGATTCTGGCTGGTAATCATCACTTCACCATTGGCCAGATCCTGCACAGGGTGGTTGGCGCCGTGATGGCCGAATTTCATCTTCAGCGTCTTCGCGCCACTGGCCAGCGACAACAGCTGATGGCCAAGACAGATACCAAACACAGGAATGCCACTGGCCAGAACCTCCGGAATCGCCGCCAGGGCGTAATCGCAGGGCTCCGGATCGCCCGGGCCGTTGGACAAGAACACACCATCAGGGTTCAGGGCCAGTACCTCGTCAGCCGGCGTCTGGGCTGGCACCACAGTCAGGTGACAGCCACGATCCACCAGCATACGCAGAATGTTGCGCTTGACGCCATAATCATAGGCCACCACATGATGCGGCAGCTTTTCTTCAATAGGGTGCGGGGCTTCAGGCAAGCCGCCGGCCAGCGTCCAGGAACCCTGCGCCCATTCGTAGGGGGTATGGGTAGTGACTTCTTTGGCGAGGTCCATGCCCTGCAAACCGGGAAAAGCCTGTGCCGCAATAACGGCAGCCTGCTCGTCGATGCCATCACCAGAAACGATGCAAGCGGCCTGCGCACCTTTTTCACGCAATACCCGGGTGAGCTGGCGGGTGTCGATGCCGGCAATAGCCACTACCTTTTTCTCGGACAGATAATCTGCGAGGCTGGATTCACTGCGCCAGTTGCTGACCAGCAGGGGCAGATCGCGTACCACTAATCCCGCACAATGCACATGCGACGATTCCTCGTCCTCGATATTCACACCGACGTTGCCGATATGCGGGTAAGTCAAGGTCACGATCTGTCGCGCATAGGACGGATCAGTGAGGATTTCCTGATAACCTGTCATCGCAGTGTTAAACACCACTTCCCCTACGGTTTGGCCTTCAATACCAATGGACTCCCCCCAAAAAAGTGAGCCGTCTGCCAGGGCCAGTAATGCCGGTTTTCTCAATCTATTTCCCCTGTGGTGAGTCGCTGCCACCCACAAATATCCGCGTGTGCGCAAAGTGTAGATGCACAAAACGGGAGGGACGAAACTTCGTCCTTCCCGCCTGTATAAATCGTACCATATTCGTAAACTGTCTGAACCTCGGTAGTTTACTCGATTCGGCTCGTGAGCGTCTATATCCGTCACAACATCCGATAACGATTATTAAAACCGGACAATACTGCGACTCACAACCACAACAAATCTTTGAAAAAAACAACGTGAACCACAATGAAAAATACCCTGACCACGCCTTTTGTTTTTATTTTGCTTTTAGCGGGATCATGAGCAACCGAACACCCTCGCTTTGGGAGAAGGCCGGGATAAGGGCGTGATTAAATCAATGCGTTATTCCTCAAATGCCTCTCTCAAAAGAAAGTTAACGGAACAGCCGTGAGAAATCATGTATTTTCCGCGTTGCGCTGTAATGGGTCCTGACGGTAAAACAAACGCAGCTGATCATATAAATCGGGATGGTGGTGATACAGCTGTGCTGGCAGCAGAAAAAACGCCTCACTGACCACCGCAAAAAATTCGGCCGGGTTTTCCGCACCGTAAGGATCTATACCCGTATGGAGCTGTCCTTCAATCCGCGCACGTAACTGCTCGTAGGCGTGGTTGAAAATGCGCGTCCAGTCATGCCGGTCCATATCCGGATGCAATGGTGGCATGCCATTGGCCGTGCCATTAAGCATATCCAGCTTATGTGCAAACTCATGCAGGATGACACTGGAACCTCCACTGTGCGCCAGAGTACCCGGTTGTGCATCCTCCCAGGCAAGAATCAACGGCCCTCTGTCCCAGGCCTCACCACCCAATACAGCACGCCGTTTATGCAGCAGACCAATGGCGTCCCGTTGTTCACGTTCAACCACAAAAGAGCCTGGATAAACAATAATCTCCAGCCAGCCATCAAAATACTCAAGACCCAGATTCAGAATCAGCAAACAGGCTTCAGCCGCAATAAGCGCACGCATTCTGTCATCTAACACCAGCCCACCGGCACCACTGAAGTTTTTGCGCTGAAGAAACAGGCTGGCCAACTCACGTAGCCGATGCAATTCGTGCGGGCTCAGATGATAACAGGCAAGGGCTTCGTTACTAATCTGCTCCCACAGGATCACGGGAATACGTCCGTGACGTAGCTGCCGTTGCTTGCGCCAGCGATGGAAACGATCAAGCCAGTTCATTTTTACGCATTTCGCTTAACTAAAGCTGGCATTGTTAAGCAGGCACGGGGCAACGGCCCCGAACTACGGCCTGATTATCCGAAACCGAAATCCCAAACGCCCCAGGTAGCCTAAGCCAAAACCACGGGCATCACTTCGTCCGCAACAGATTTATAATCCTGCATCTGGTGGAAATTAAGGTAGCGATAAATATCATCCGCCATAGGCTCCAGGTGCTTCACAGCCTGCCTGTATTCTTCCATGGTTGGCAACCTGCCCATTAATGCGGTGACCGCTGCCAATTCTGCCGAGCCCAGATAAACATTGGCGTCTTTGCCAAGGCGATTGGGGAAGTTGCGTGTTGAGGTGGAAAACACGGTAGCATTATCCGCCACACGCGCCTGGTTCCCCATACACAGAGAACAACCCGGTACTTCGGTGCGCGCACCGACACGGCCAAAGATGGCGTAATAACCTTCTTCAGTAAGCTGGTGCTCGTCCATTTTTGTCGGCGGTGCAATCCACAGGCGTGTGGGGACTGCCCCGCTCTGCTCCAGCACTTTGCCCGCTGCACGATAATGTCCGATGTTGGTCATACAAGAGCCGATGAAGACTTCATCAATTTTTTCGCCCGCCACATCTGACAACAGCTTCACATCGTCCGGGTCATTGGGACAGGCAACAATGGGCTCTTTGATGTCATTGAGATCAATGTCGATCACTTCTGCATATTCTGCATCTGCATCCGGTTCCAGCAGTTGCGGATCATCCAGCCAGGCCTGCATGGCATTAATACGACGTTGCAGGGTACGTTCATCTTCGTAGCCGTCGGCGATCATCCACTTCAGCAGAGTAATGTTGGATTCGAGGTATTCCTGGATGGGTTCTTTATTGAGCCGCACCGTGCAGCCATTGGCGGAACGTTCAGCTGAAGCATCGGACAATTCAAAGGCCTGTTCAACCTTGAGATCCGGCAACCCTTCTATTTCCAGTACCCGACCGGAGAAGATGTTTTTCTTACCGGCCTTTTCGACAGTGAGCAAACCTTTTTGAATGGCGACGTAAGGAATGGCATTGACCAGATCGCGCAGGGTGACACCCGGTTGCATTTTACCTTTGAAGCGCACCAGTACCGATTCGGGCATGTCCAGCGGCATCACACCCAACGCGGCACCGAAGGCCACCAGGCCGGACCCTGCGGGAAAACTGATGCCCATAGGGAATCGTGTATGTGAATCACCACCGGTGCCCACCGTGTCCGGCAGCACCATGCGATTTAACCACGAGTGAATAACGCCATCACCTGGGCGCAGCGATACGCCACCCCGGGTTTGAATAAATTCCGGTAATTCATGTTGCAGGGAAATATCCACCGGCTTCGGATACGCCGCAGTATGACAAAAACTCTGCATCACCAGATCGGCAGAAAAACCAAGGCAGGCCAGCTCTTTGAGTTCATCACGGGTCATGGCGCCGGTGGTGTCCTGTGAACCCACCGTGGTCATACGTGGTTCGCAGTAAGTGCCGGGGCGTACGCCGTCCACACCACAGGCCTTGCCCACCATTTTTTGTGCGAGGGTATAGCCCTTGCCCGTGTCAGCGGGGGGTACCGGACGCAGGAATACATCGGATGCGGTCAGCCCCAGACCTTCACGGGTTTTGTCGGTGAGGGAACGGCCAATGATCAGCGGGATACGGCCACCGGCACGTATTTCATCGGGCATGGTGGTGGGCGCAAGTTCAAATGTGCTGACAGTTTCTCCTGCTTCATTGGTAATCTTTCCAGCAAAGGGATGAATGGTAATCACGTCCCCCATTTCCAGTTGGCTTACATCACATTGAATCGGCAGGCAGCCGGAGTCTTCTGCGGTATTAAAAAAGATAGGTGCAATATTGCCCCCCAGCACCACGCCACCCTGGCGCTTGTTGGGCACAAACGGAATATCGTGCCCCATGTGCCATAACACGGAGTTAATGGCCGACTTGCGCGACGAGCCTGTGCCCACCACATCACCCACATAGGCCAGCGGGTGACCTTTTTGTTTAAGCGTTTCGATTTTTTGCAAGGCATCGGGCATTTTGGCAACGAGCATGGCCTTGGCATGCAGTGGAATATCGGGGCGACTCCAAGCCTCGGAGGCTGGGGAAAGATCATCCGTATTGGTTTCACCCGGCACCTTGAACACGGTAACAGTGATGGTTTCGGCCAATGGCTCGCGGCGGGTAAACCAGTCCGCATTGGCCCAGGCGTCCACTACCTGTTTTGCGTGTGCATTCTTTCCAGAATCGGCCTTGGCAACCACGTCATGATAGGCATCAAAAACCAGCAATGTATGCGAAAGAGCCTCAGCGGCCACCGGAGCCAGCATGTCGTTATCCAACAGCGCTATCAGCGGTTCGATATTGTAACCGCCCAACATGGTACCCAGCAGTTCGGTGGCGCGCGTCGCGTCGATCAAGGGTGAATCCACCTCACCCCTGGCCACAGCGGCCAGAAAACCTGCCTTCACATAGGCTGCCTGATCCACACCCGGCGGCACACGGTTAACCAGCAAATCGACCAAAAATTCCTCTTCCCCCGCAGGTGGCGCCTTTAACAACGCCACCAGCATGGCCACTTGTTCGGTGTTCAGGGGCAAAGGCGGCAAGCCCTCTTCAGCACGTTCTGATACATGTTTACGGTAGGCTTCTAACATACAGTTCTCTCTAAAAACGCATTAAAAATGTGCCAGATTATAGCTGATCCCACCCCATTCACGCGAATTCATGCAAGAAGCCGAGTACATTAGCCCATGTTACTTTGCCGGGTTCAGCGTTCCTGTGGCCACGTTGTCCCTCTTGCAAAGGACTCAGGCCATTCGCTGCGAGGTGCGCCTCGCCTAAAGCGCCTACTGTTGGCGCCATGAACACTGACAGGCCCGCTGAATTAAAAGCGTCGGCTCATCTGTAGTGAAGCAGCCCTTTCCGGCCCGGAATCGACGTAGGCAACATCGAGGCCAATACCCCTGTAGCGATAGCCTGTTCCCATTGTAAAAACACCTTTCGCAAAGTCACCTCGACCGACGAGGTTTAGCTTGTAGCCGGCACGTAGCGCCCAGGCTTTGACGAGCCATTCCCCACCCAGAGACAGATATTGAGTATTGTCACCACCACCGATGGACTTGTTTTCCAGCACGTCCATATCCAGCGCCCAATATCCCCAATCCATCGAACGGTAAGCAGCCCCGGCACGCAGTTGGGGTTGAATGTCGATACGCCCACCGGACTTGGTGCTGAATTCCAATGGAACAAGATTTTTAACGGCCAGACCTAACTTGAGTTTTTTGTTCAAGGACTTACTCACCCCCATATCCAGTGTGAATTGCCAGTTATCATTTTCCTTGCGTTCAGAGGTTCCCAGCTGAGAATTACCCAAAGCGCTGTTGTATTCGTAGGCAGTGCCTTGCACAAACTTGGGCGTAAAGCCAATATCGACTTTGTTACGGAAAAGCTCAACGTTCCAGGACATGGCTATGCCCATTTCCGTCAGCAACAATCCGCGACCAGTGGCAGTACTGGTAAGATTTCCAGTCTGGTCCAGCAGGTTACCGTTGGCATCAAATAACTCAGGATGCGGAGCACCACTGGCGCCCGCGCTGACGACGAAATCCAGACCCTCGATATAATCCGTAAGCAACTGCCTGTCAGCCGCCGTCAGCTTGCCAATGCCATCCCCAACAAAACGCCGGCTGATAACAAATGCCCCGCCCTCCCGGCGGTCACCAATACCAATCACCATACCCACAATGCCGTCAAAAAAAGCCGTTTCATTGGCAATGGGCTCCAGGTCATTTTGCAGGTTGCGGGAAGCGGCCAGCACCCCTTCTGCGGTGGTCTGTGTGGGATCGGCATTGTAGGTGGCAATCGAGTCAGACAATGCCTGTTCCGGGTTGTTGTCCGCCAGATCAACGATATCCTCGGTTATCTTGGATACACTCAGACTGGCGACAGGAAATACATAATGGGAATTGCGCGCACGGTGTTTACGCGACGTGTACTGTGCCAACAGGGAGGGGTTAAAAAACACGGCATTCGCGCTGTTACCCGAAGCAACACCTGCCCCGCCCATGGCAACAGAACGCGGGTCATAAGTGCCGAAGGGCACAGCGGAAACAGCCAGCGGATAAACGCTGAACAAAATGACAAAAACCAAATGCAAAATACGTTGTGACACAAGTTTGCTCTTCCTTGATTGTTAATAAAACCAAAATATGGGCAGAAAAGACCCCGGCTATAAGATGGACGTTTTTTGCGCAATCGCTGTACATCATTCAGTATCAGCTGCCCCGTCTTCATCACGTTACGTCTCCCGGAGTAAAACCAAACGAAGTAAGTCCCCCCTGCTTCCCGCGACCGCCGAATATAGTATTATTCGCCCCCCATTCCCACTACCTGACAGTCTGGAGTCAGTATGAACCTCAGCAGCTTGACAGCCATTTCCCCCATTGATGGACGTTATGGTGCGAAATGCGCCGATCTTCGACCTATTTTCAGCGAATTCGGCCTTATCCGGCACCGCGTACTGGTAGAGGTGCGCTGGCTGCAAATGCTCGCCGCCCACCCTGGCATCCCGGAAGTGCCCGCCTTCAGCGAACATGCCACTAATGTGCTCGATGACATCGTCGGCAAATTCCACGAGGAAGACGCGCAACGGGTCAAAAATATCGAGCGCACCACCAATCACGATGTGAAAGCGGTGGAATATTTTCTCAAAGAAAAGATCGCCGGAAACAACGAACTGGAAGCAGTAAGCGAGTTTATTCACTTTGCCTGCACCTCTGAGGACATCAACAATCTGTCCTACGCACTGATGCTGCGCGAGGCCCGCACCCAGGCCCTGTTGCCACAAATGGACGAAATCATCGACGCCATTCGCGCCCTGGCCCACGAGCACGCCACGCAACCCATGTTATCGCGCACCCACGGCCAAACCGCCTCTCCCACCACGGTGGGCAAGGAAATGGCCAACATCGTTGCACGTCTGGAACGCCAGCGCGTACAGCTGGTGAACGTACCCATGCTGGGCAAAATCAACGGTGCTGTCGGTAATTACAACGCCCACCTGTCCGCCTATCCTGCCTTGGATTGGGCCGGCATTGCAGAAAAATTTGTTATCAGCCTGGGGTTGGATTTCAACCCCTACACCATCCAGATTGAGCCCCACGATTACATCGCTGAACTGTTTGATGCCGTAGCCCGCTTCAACACCATCCTGCTGGACTTCGATCGCGACGTGTGGGGCTATATTTCACTGGGTTATTTCAAACAAAAAACCGTGGCGGGTGAAGTGGGCTCGTCCACCATGCCACACAAGGTCAACCCCATTGATTTTGAAAACTCAGAAGGTAACCTGGGACTGGCCAACGCCATCTTTAACCACTTGGCCGCCAAACTGCCCGTATCCCGCTGGCAGCGCGACCTCACTGACTCCACCGTGCTGCGCAATCTTGGCGTGGGTGTCGCCCATTCGCTCATTGCTTACCAATCCACACTGAAAGGCATCAGTAAACTGGAAGTGAATCCGGTGCGCCTCAACGAAGATCTGGATAATTGCTGGGAAGTGCTGGCCGAACCCGTACAGACAGTCATGCGCCGCTATGGCATCGAAAAACCTTACGAAAAACTCAAGGAGCTGACCCGGGGTACGGGTATTGATCAGGCACGATTACAGAAATTTGTCAGCGAACTCGACATACCCGAAGACGCCAAAGCCACGCTGCTCAAACTCACCCCAAACAGCTACCTCGGCAATGCCGCCCAGCAGGCAGCGGATGTTTAACACCCCCCTTGATGCCTGTTCCGACAAAATCCAGACGCTGAAATAACGAAAAATCGTCACCCTCCGCCGTAAAGCAATGTGCAACTGTATAACAATTGCACATTTTTTTTGCCGACACCGCGCAAGCGCCCCATTCCGCAGCAATCCACACACATGGCACACACATTGCTAATAAATACATGTGCGACACAACCCTCTCTCCTCCCCCCTTGGGTTGTACCGCATGATTACTCTCCCTTTAAGGGGCGCGCAAGCGCCCTTTTTTTTATCTTGCGTTCATGCACTATCTTCTTAATTTAACGACATCGAGATACACATTTATTCACCCTGCCGTTCTGTGACGCCGTTCACAGAAATATCCCTCGATATTTGCATACTTAATGTTGAAGGGCGCGACGGCAGTTATTCCTCCCTCCCATGCAGTATGCCGTCGTATTCTCCTCTTTTTAGGGTCGCGCAGTTTATGGCGCGACCCCTTTTTTTGCTTTCATTTTATACCTGAATCCGCGCCTTCAGAGCAGATGCCGAGCGCGCCAAAGGCAGGCGCGCTTAGGCGGGATATTGGTTTCACCGTGGCTTCGCGTACACTATCACCATGAACAAACCTTTAACACTATTGGGAAACCGTTGCCCCGAAACATTTCTTGCCGAATACTGGCAAAAACGCCCCCTGTTGATTCGTGGTGCATTACCCGGCTTTACCTCTCCTGTATCCCCCGAAGAACTGGCCGGCCTCTGCTGTGAACCCGAAGTGGAATCCAGACTGGTGCTGGAACAAGCAGGCCCTGCACCGTGGACAGTGGAATACGGCCCCATTGCCGAAAACCGCTTCGCACAATTGCCGGACACCCACTGGACATTGCTGGTACAGGAATGCAACCGTTACGTACCCGAACTGGCCGAATTACGCGACCGGTTCAGTTTCATCCCTCATTGGCGCATCGACGACATCATGGCCAGTTACGCCCCGGCACAAGGCTCGGTGGGCCCACACACGGATCAGTACGATGTCTTTCTGATCCAGGCCCACGGTACCCGCCGTTGGCAAATCAGTACCGACCCTGTCTCTGACGATAATTTTCTTCCCGACATTGATTTGTGCATCATGCGTGAGTTCACTGCCACAGAAGAGTGGGTATTGCACCCTGGTGACATGCTTTATCTGCCACCGGGTGTTGCCCATCACGGCGTTGCATTGGAAGACTGCATCACCCTCTCTGTCGGTTTTCGCGCCCCCGGTTATGCCGAGTTGTTAAGCCATTTTGCAGAGCATGTTGCTTCACGGTTTGATGCCACACAACGCTATGCCGATCCAACGCTGCAACGGCAACAACACCCGGGTGAAATATCCCACGATGCCCTTGCCCAGGTACGGGGCATTCTGCAAAAAATACTGTCCGACGATGCCAGCATTGACCAATGGTTTGGCGAATTTATCACCGAGGCAAAAAACGAGCACGCAGCGGAAGAAACCGAAACACTTGATGAACAGCGGTTTTTGCAGACCTTTGCAGAAAAAGGCAGGCTATACCGCAACGAACAAACGCGATTCGCCTTCATCGCAAACAACAATACAAACAACAACGCATTGTTCATCGACGGCCAACATTACCCCTTGCCCGCAGAGTTGGCCTTCGCTGCCCCCCTGCTTTGCGATGAACACCAATGGTCGTATGCGCAACTGCAAAAAGCATTAGCTCAACCCGGTTTTGCAAAATTGCTCACAACGTTGTACAACCAAGCCTATGTCTACTTCATCTGAACCCACAGCCAATAAAGATTTTAAAATCCAGCGCGTCACCTGGCAAAATGCCGAGGCCGAATTGCGCATCCTGCGCGAGTTTGTGTTTATCAAAGAGCAAAATGTCCCCCCCGAGCTGGAATGGGATGGCGAAGACGAAAATGCCATACATGTGCTGGCCCGTGATGAAAAGGGGCGCAGTATCGGCACCGCTCGTATGACCAGCGACGGACACATCGGGCGCATGGCAGTGTTACGTGCCTGGCGCCGACATGGCGTGGGCAGCAAAATGCTCACTGCCTTGATCACCATTGCCCGTGCACGGCAACTGCCCCGTGTAAAACTCGATGCACAAACACAGGCTGTGGATTTTTACCTGCGCCACGATTTTGTGCCGCAAGGCGAAGTCTTCATGGATGCCAACATCCCTCATCAGCACATGACACGCAATCTGCCGTCACTGGATGAGCACATCAATATCAAGGATTTACCCAAACAGATTTTGGGTGAAACCCGTGGCTATATAGACCTCAAAGGGCTGGAAGATAACAAACAGGCTGCCATACACATGGTTGCACAAGGGCAACGGTCATTGAATCTGTTCACGCCCAATCTCGCCCCCCGGGTCTTCGACAATGAAGACTTCATCGAAGCCGTCAAAAAACTGGCCATCCACAACTCCCGTTCCAGAGTCAATATCCTGATACTGGACCCTTCCGAAGCTGTTGCCCATGGCCATCGCATTGTAGAACTGGCGCGACGTATCAGCAGCCATATTTTTATTCACCGCGCCGATGAAGAAGACCGGAACCATGTGGATACCTTTATGATCGTCGACGACGTGGGTATTATTCGCCGCGCCCACAATGACCGCTTTGAAGGCCTGGCAGAATTCAACAACCCGGCAGAAGCACGCATGCTACTCAAAACCTTTAATGAAATGTGGGAACGCAGTCAGCCGGAGCCCGAACTACGACGCCTGCATTTGTGATTCGGCAGTACTTGGACAAAATGAAAAAAACATTTTTTTACGGGCTGCTGTTTGCCAGTATCCCATCAAGCGTTGCGCTTGCACTGGGCAACCATCCTGAGGCTGGAGTCTGCACCCCAGACAAACCCTATTTTGCGATTTGCACCCACAGCCTGCACAATCTGGAGGGCTGGTTCAGCAGAAGCTGTTACGAAGACCGGGCACTGGCCCAGCGTGAAGCAGAAGAACACGCCAGAAAAAATCACCAGGGAAACATGCGCTGGACGGGCGTCAATCAGCGACGCTAGTACTCTTAACAACATCCGTGACGTTTGGGATTTAGGTTTAAACCCCAAACGTCACGGGTATAGGCAAATCAATTCGCACTGACTGTTCTGTCCCTGGCCCATTCCCGCAACTGGCCAATGTGTTTATCCATTACCACTGACAATGGTTTTGTCTGCCTGATTTCTTCGAGTATTTTTTCAGTATTTAGCTGCTCACCATCGGCATGGGAAGCGTATCGCGCTGATACCACCACCTGCTCAAGCTCCGCTCCTGAAAAACCTTCCGATGCTACAGCGACCTGATCCAGGTTGATCTTATCGAAACGTATATCCCGCTTTTCAATATGCAGGGACAGTATTTCCTTTCGGGAATCGACGTCTGGCAAATCAACAAAAAATATTTCATCCATGCGGCCTTTTCTCACCAGCTCGGGCGGGAGCGACTGGATGTCGTTGGCGGTTGCCACAACGAATACACGCGACTTGTTCTCAGCCATCCAGGTTAACAAGGTGCCCAGCACACGTCCCGAGGTGCCGGAATCCGCATCACCGGAGTTAATGCCCTTTTCAATTTCATCAACCCAAAGAACACAGGGCGATAAAGACTCCGCCGACTGAAGGGCTTCACGGATGTTTTTCTCAGTATTCCCGATGTATTTGTCGTATATGGCGCCAAAATCAAGCCGCATCAATGGAATTCCCCATACACCAGCCACTGCCTTTGCTGCCAGACTCTTTCCACACCCCTGCACACCGAGCAACATAATCCCTTTTGGAATATCAAATTGAGTATTGCCATCGGCGTTAAGAAAAAAATGTTTACGTTTATTCAACCAATCCTTAAGAGCATGAAACCCGCCTACGTTCGAGAAATTTACCGTGTCATAGTCAAAGCTTAAAATGCTGTCCTTGGCCACCAGTTTGTATTTTGCCTCCATAACCTCGGTGACATCACTATGCGTAATCGCATCATCATTATAAATCGCATTACGGATAAACCGCTTCGCATCACTGGTTGTCAGTCCCAAAAGATTCTGTGCCAAAAGCTTAACCGCCTTCTTGTCCACCTTCAGGGTCTGATTGCCATTTTTGGCATTCCAGGTTTTTGCTTCATCAACGATGATTTGAAAAATTTCCGCTTGTGATGGAACAGACAAGTGATATGACACGCACAAACGTTCAATTTCTTCCGGTACCGTTATCTGATGGCTGATGAAAACCAGTGTATTGCCATTGACATAATACTGCTGGGCAATTTCCTTAACCAGACGGAGCGTCTTTGGATCATCAATATACGGATGAAAATCAAGCAGCAGAATAATACTGTCCTTGATTGATTTCTTGACCTTATCGAGCATTGTATCAGGGTCAATGGTGGGCTCTGCCTGTGTCACACCATACTCATGGGGGTTGCCGCCCCCTTTCAGCGAAAGGCCGGAGGTGCTTGTCAGCAAATGATTCTTCAGTCCTTCACTCGCGGTCCAGACCTGCAATCCCCTTTTCTTTTTTCCATAGAGACTTTTGATCAAATCAACAACCCGCTGTTCTTCATGGGTTTCCAACACCACAATGGGGAAATGAGACTCAATCAGTAATTTAAGGTTATGCCGGTCTGTCATCTCATATCCACCCTGTTAAAATTCAACGTATTGTTCGATTTTTTCTTTTGGTGCCTCACTGTACCGTATGCACGTCCATGCGGAGACATCACAACAAAAAAGCCTTGCAAGCTTCTCGATAAAAAACCAAAAACATTAAGCCTGGTCTTGTGCCTCCAAACGTTCATGTTGTTGCAATGCCCACAGTTTTTCATAAACACCTGCGTGCGATAACAGGCTCTTATGGTCCCCCTGCTCAACGATTCTGCCTGCTTCCATCACCAGTATCCGGTCTGCATCAACAACTGTCGATAGCCGGTGTGCAATAACCAATGTCGTGTGATCGGCGCTGGCCACTTTCAGTGCACTGAGAATAGCCTGCTCAGACCTACTGTCCAGCGCCGACGTGGCTTCGTCAAAAATCAGAATACGCGGACGTTTGAGAATCGCACGGGCAATGGCAACCCGCTGTTTTTCACCACCGGATAATTTCAGGCCACGTTCACCCACCACGGTGTCATAACCTTCCGGCAGGCTCTGCACAAAATCGTGCAATTGCGCCAGTTTTGCCGCAGCGATGATTTCATCCTGCGTTGCTTCCGGTCGTGCATAAGCCAGATTGTATTGCAGGCTCTCATTAAACAGCACTGTATCCTGCGGCACAATGCCGATAGCAGCACGCAGACTGGCTTGTGTCACTTCGCTGATATCCTGCCCATCAATAAGCACCCGCCCCTGCTTCACATCGTAAAAACGAAACAGTAAACGCGCCAGCGTGGATTTTCCTGCGCCACTGGCGCCCACCACCGCCACTTTTTTACCCGGTGCAATGGTAAAATCAATATCATGTAAAATCGGCCGGTCATCCTGATAGGCAAAGGCCACATGTTCAAAACGCACTTCCCCCCGGGTAACATCCAGTGGTGGCGCATCAGGCCGGTCCTGTATCTCCGGCACCTCATCCAGCAATTTTATCAACTGGTCCATATCGGTCAGTGAATGTTTCATCTGCCGGTAAACGATGCCAAGAAAACCCAAAGGAATAAACAATTGCAGCAGGAAGGCATTCACCAGCACAAAATCACCAATGCTCATGTCACCGTTACGCACTTCACCGGCGGCAAAAAACATAATCAATGTTACCGACACAGCAATAATAGCGGCCTGACCAAAATTCAACAGTGACATCGACGATTGACTGATAACCGCGTTATCTTCCCACTTGCTCAGGGTATTATCACAACGGCTCAGCTCAATTTTTTCATTACCAAAATATTTTACCGTTTCATAATTAATCAGGCTTTCAATGGCTTCGTTGTTGGCCTGGGATTCGTAACGGTTCATGGCCAGCCGATACTCCATACGCCAATTGGTCACCGCAAAAGTAAAGGCCACGTAAGCCACTACGCTACCAAAAATAATAAAGGTGAAAACCATATCGTACTGACTCACCAAAACACCCGCCACCAGCAAAAACTCCACCATGATAGGCAGAATGCTGAAGGTAAAATAGTTAAGCAACGTACTGAGACTGGCAGCGCCCCGCGCAAGATCACGACTGATGGCACCCGTTTTACGCTCCAGGTGAAAACGCAATGACAGCTTGTGCAGATGTTCGAGTGTGCGTAGGGTCAACCGTCGCATGGCACGATAACGCACACGCGTGAAAAGTACATCACGCAATTCATTGAACAAAGATGCACTCAAACGCAATGCCCCATAAGCGAGCAACAAAGCCACCGGCAATGCCAGCAACATGTCACCTGCATCCACATCCAGCTCATCCACCAGCTCTTTCAGCACCAGTGGTACACCCACATTGGCCACTTTGGCCAGTATCAGACTGCTGAGCGCCAGCAATACCCGGCCCCGGTATTCCCACAGATAAGGCATCAAGGCACGGATGTTGGCCCAGTCTTTACGGTTTTCGGTGGGCGCGTCAGTGTAGCGATGAGGTGCAGACATAATGGTTACAAAAAATTCCAGTGCAAACAGTTGTGTATAGAATTACCGGCAGCATCCTCTGATATCACCATACCCGGATTAAATCGTTTTGAATAACTGATAAAACTGTTCACTTATTTTCCTTTGTTCTTTTGTTGAGTCTGCCATCAGAAAATCCCGGGTAAGTTGATAGGCTGCCGTGGTTAACTCATCCATTTTTTGAATCAGTCCCTGATGTTGTTCCGCCGAAAGCCTGTTTTGAACCGCGTATTTTTCCAATGAAGCCTGTAAAAGTTTGCGGTCGGTTGCCATAAGCGACTCAAGTGTCATATTGCGTAATTCTGTATTTTTTAGCTGTGTGACTTCAGGATTTTCCAGTAACCCGGTTAAATAATGTCGATATTGTTCAGTCAGCCGGGAATCATTGCTGATGGAAAATGCATTATTGGTATCCATAAAATAGCTGCGCGCATCCATATTGGCGGAACCAATTACCAGGGTGTCACTAAACAGCGTGACCTTGCTATGTAACGATAAAGCCTCGCCCGGTTGTTTTTTATATTCAAAATAACGCAATGTCGCGCTGTGCTTTTCATTAAAATTTTCAACATAATAGTCGATAAACGCCTTAATACTGTGACTGGCGAGAATGTTCACCGGCACAAGGTCTGTGGTTGCAACGGAATTTGTAATAATGTTCAGGGTGACATGGCTACAGTCATGCCGGCCACCAATCAGGCGTTTGAACGCAAGTAACATGTTGGGTGGTGGAAAAAAATAGGCATTGTGCACATAAATGTTTCTGGGTGCGTTATCAGTGGCATTGCATTGCTCTTCAAATTTATTCAGCCAGTAGTGGTGTATATTTTTATTACTGGCAACTTCTTTATTGTATTGCGCGCCAAATTGCCTTTGCCTGTTATTTTCAGTTGCCCGGTAGGGCAGGTTTTCAAGATAGGCGCCGACAGCCTGACCGGCAAGTGAAAAATCAGGGAACCGTGCAGCAAAATCAGCAGAGCTCCGATAATCGACCTGATAGGTCTGCCGGTGTTTTTCCAGCTTGTTTTTTTCCAGTGCGATACGCTGTGTAACATCGAGCTCAACCTGTCGTAACCGTTCAGCACGACAATCAGCCAATTGTGGACTCTTATCACAATAAACACTCGCCCAGTGCCAGTTGGCAATAAAATCATTGGGGGCGTGCTGGCGTACTTCACTGAGCGTTGCCGTACCGATAAAAGACCACAGGCTATCAAAGCGATGGCGTAGTCGTGCATCAGGTGCAGAAAGGTTCACCAGCAGATCGGTATCCATAAACGTGTATTTTGCGCTCAAACTGTTTGGGTGCATGTGATACGAATCTTCCACATTGCGGCCACCCAGCATAAAAAACTGCTCATCCGTCAGCAGCAATTTATGGTGTGTGTAATCGGTAAAGAAATCCCAGTCACGGGCGGCATCATCAATATTCTTTCGCTCAATCGGCAAGAATTGTGCAAATGATGCATAAACAGGGTTTAATGCGTCGCCATAATATTTGAAGGCAAAAGCTGTTTTCACCCGATTATAAGCTCTCTGATAGACAGGTCCGGTGCGGGATTTCCAATAGATTTGACCAAATTTTTTCAGGCCTTCAATTTGCCCGTCATTTGCCGAGCTTCCCGAAGCGGCCAGCTTGTCTAACGAGACATTTTGCCCCTGTTCGATGGCAAGCGTCATTGCGTCAGCATTTTTGCCGTACAAGCCGGAAAGAAACAGTCCGGATTCGCCCATTCTCAAGTTGGAAATATTCACCGATTCGGCAGGTGCGCCACCGATGATTTCAGATTTGAACAGTTTTTCAATTTGACCCAGCTTGTCTTTACTACAGGCGCTTCGGTCATCTCTTGGGGCGGTATCACTGCAACCCAATGTCATGTAAACCGCATCTTTAATCATGTTATGCGTTGGGCGGCCATAAAAGCGTACTGTTAAATTCCCACCCCCTTCCGATTCCAGCATTGAAAACCAGTCAAGCCGGCTGTAGTTGGTCACATAGTCCACTAACAGGCGTATTTTCACACCACGTTTGCCCGCAGCGATCAGATGGCTCGCCAGAACGGAGGAACTGTAGTCATCAGAAAAAATAAAATATACCAGATCAATGGATTTCTCGGCCCGGTCAACCAAGGCAAGCTTGGCATCAAAAGATTGCTGGTTATCTGTAATAACAGTGCCGGAGGCAATGGCAAGGTTATCAACCTGGCCAATATTTTCACGTAAAAGTGGCCGCACATTGTTGGCATTCTGACAGGCACCAAGAAATAATACTGACAGCAAACAAAGCAAAGTGATACGTAAAATCCCTTTCATGATAAGCCCCTCAGGTTTGTTATTATTTGATGCACTTGCCATTATACCAAAAACAACTTGAGAATATTCAAACGTCACTACCGGCTTTCAACCGGCAAGCCGTCCAAAAATACGGAATCCAGCCACATAAGTGCCTATCGCGGAACCAATGGTGCAAAACATAAACACCAGTAAAACGCGCGTTACCCGATTACGCCACCAGCCTTTAATGCTGGTTGTATCTGTGCGCAGTTTTCCAAAATCACCCACCTTGGGGCGTCGCAGGTAAACTTCGATAGCGGCAGTAACCATGCCCGCTCCAATGGTGGGATTAAGCGATGTCAACGGTGCGGCCAGAAAGGCGCCAATCACCGTCAAGGGATGTGCTGTTGCAATGAGCGCGCCCAATGCTGCCAGGCCACCATTGATCAATACCCAGTCCATCACCAGCTGCCAACCAATTTCCGGACTGCGGGAAAAACCGATGCCAAATCCCAAAAATACCAGTCCGACAATTAACCACGGAAAATATTTAAACCAATTTGCACCCGCAGGCACTGTATCAAGACGGGCAATCGTTTCATCGGCTCTATGGGACAGTTCCCTTTCCACAGGCGCTTGTTGCGTGCGTGCCAAATGATCATCATTAGCAACAACGGCGTCAAACCGTTTTACCATGCCCGCCAGATGGCCGGCGCCAATAACCACCAGAATATTTTCATGGGGATGTTTGGCCACTTCCTGTTGCAGACGCGCCACCATGTATTCGTCACGCTCGCCGATAAGCGGCTGAAACAGATCCTTTTCTTCCTCGGCAAACTGGGCAAAAGTGGATTCGAGAATATCGCCTTCTTTCAGTTTTTCAATTTCCTCTTCACTGACTTTTTCGCTGGAAACCACGCTGGCGATCAAGCCCGTAATCAAATTCATACGCCGCCACCAGGGTACGTTGCGATAAATACGCTTTAGCGTTGTGCCCACTTCACGGTCTATTAGCAACACCGGCAGTTTAGCGGTTTTGGCGCGGTCAATTGCCTCACGCATTTCTGCACCCGGCTGAATACCGATTTGTTCGGCAGCCTTTTGTTGAAAAGCACCCAATGCGAGACTGGCGGCCACCATCGAGGCCTTACCATCACGCACAACCTGAAACAGGTCCATTTTTGCCAGGGCATCAGGATTAACGATAGAGTTGTAACGACTGGGACACAGCTCCACCGCTACCGCATCGTAGTCTCCCGTTTCAATCAGTTCCTTGACTTTTTCTGCACTGGTGCGCGATACATGTGCTGTGCCTAACAGGGTGATGCGGCTGTCACCGATCATTACCGTTGCCATGGGTTCCTGGTTTTCGTTCACGTCAACTGCTACAGATTCTTTATTCAAAACATTATCCATAAGTAATTTTCATTATTTTACAGGGTGGGCAGTACTCAAGGTTCAATCAGGCGCGTGACATAAACTTGTTACCATCGGTATTTATTTTTATTATTTCGCCCGTTTCAATGTATTCCGGCACTTGCACTTCCAGTCCGGTAACCAGTGTCGCTGTCTTGGTGCGGCCTGCTGCCGTCGCGCCTTTTAAGGCCGGCGCAGTGTCTTTGATTTCCAGACTGATGGTTTGTGGCAATTCAATACCCAGTACACGTTCATCAACAATCAACACATAGATTCCTTCCAGACCATCCACCAGATAACCCAGTTCATCTTCCAGTTCTGCCTGACCTATGGTGTATTGACTGTAGTCCTCGATATCCATGAAAGTAAACATGTCACCATCCTGATATAAAAACTGTGCCTGTCGCTTGATGAGATCCAGTTCGGCGAACATATCATCGGCCTTGCAGCTCTCATCCAGTTTTTGCCCCGTTTGTGCATTGTTAAAGCGGATTTTGTAAATGGTTTGTGCTCCGCGGGATGAGGGACTGCGTGATTCCACTTTTTTAACAACATAAGGCGCGCCGTTGATTTCAACAACATTACCCCTCTTTAGTTCGCTTGCCTTTGGCATCATGCTCCCCTTTTCGATTGTTCAAAATACTTAATGTTGTAATTTTCCATACAGTCGCGCATAAAGCCCGTCATTTTGCAACAGCTCCTCGTGCTGGCCTTCTTCGATAATCCGGCCATCATCAAAAACATATACCCGGTCTGCCTGCTTCACCGCACTCAAACGGTGAGCAATAATCAAAGTTGTACGCTTTTCCAAAAAAGTACGTAACGCCTCATGCAGCTTTGCCTCGACCTCTGCATCCAGCGCCGAGGTCGCTTCATCGAGAATCACTACCTTGGGGTCAGACAATACCATACGTGCAATAGCCAGCCGTTGCCGCTGTCCACCGGAAAGACGAATACCCTGCGTGCCGACCATTGTATCCAATTTATCCGGCATAGACTCGACGACTTCACACAACTGCGCGACTTCCAGTGCCCGCCATAACTGCGTGTCGCTGAATTCCCCGCCCAAAGACAGATTCATGCGCACCGTATCATTGAACATGGCGGGATGCTGCAACACTGTTGCCACATTTTCCCGCACAATATCCAGTCCGATGTCCGACACCGGCACATCATCAAAATACAACATGCCGCTTTGTGGCACGTACATACCCAGCAACACCTGCACCAGCGTGGATTTTCCACCACCACTGACACCCACCAGCGCGATTTTTTCTCCTGCCCGCACATTCAGGTTAACCTGATTCAATACCAGTGGATTTTCACCATCATTGTTTTCAGAAGAGTACCGGAAACACAAACCCTCAACCCGCAGGCCGACGGTTTGCTTGCCCGCAAAAGGGTTGTTTTTGTGCGGGTAACGCGGTTCCAGATCCAGAGTCAACAATTCATTGATACGCATCAATGCCGCCTTCGCACCGAAAAAGGAATACTGGATATTCAGCAACTCTTGCACCGGCCCCATCATAAACCAGAGATAACCAAACACTGCCATCATCTCGCCCACACTTAAATCGGAAAACACCACCATCAACATGGTAATAGCGCGAAACACATCAAAACCCAGCAAAAATATGCCAAAGGAAAAACGTGATGCCGCGTCACTCTTCCAGGAAAATGCTGCTGAATGTGTCTTTATGTTTCGCGCCTTGTCGATAACATTGCGCAAATAAAAACTTTCCCGGTTGCTGGCGCGAATTTGCTGTATCGCACCCAGGGTTTCTGTAAGTGCTTGCTGAAAAATCTCAAATGCAGAATTTTCATGTTTTTTGAGGTGTTTGACGCGCTTGCCCAACATCATGGTGAAATAAATCACCAACGGATTCATCAACAAAATAAACAGTGCCAATTGCCAGTGCATCCACAACAGCACGATTGAAATACCCACTACCGTCAATGCAGAAATAATGCTTTTGGCCACCGATTGGCCGATGAACTCATCAATTGCATTGAGATCAGTGACAAAATGTGAAGCCACCGCACCGCTACCCAGGGTCTCGTATTCCGCCATGGAGATGCGTTGTAAATGCCCCAGCAGGGACGAGCGGATACGAAAGGTAATATCCTTGGCAACCAGTGTAAATTCATACACCTGCCAAATGCTCATTATCAACGCAGCCACACGCAGTAGTACGGTTATCAGCAATATAAACAGGATATACAGCGTCGGCCCCACCCATGCGGCTGGAAACAGGCTGTCCATCCAGGCAACCAGCATGCCGGGCTGCTGCAATAACACTTCATCAACCAACAAGGGAAACAACAGAGGAATCGGAATGCTCGCCAGCACCGAAATGATGGCGACAATGTTCGCTACTACCAATACACGTTTATGTTCACGCGCAATATCAACGATATATTTCCAGTTATAGCCTGTAGCTGGAATATCTGTTTCGGTTTCCACCGCTCCCGTTTCAACAAAAGAACCATTATTCATTAGTACAGCTTATTGCCCACGCATGAACAGCTTATCCAGTTGATCCATGTTCATCTGTACCCAGGTAGGCCGACCATGATTGCACTGACCGCTGCGCTCGGTGGTTTCCATATCGCGCAACAAGGCATTCATTTCCGGTAAGGTCAGGCGGCGGTTGGCGCGCACCGAGCCATGACAGGCCATGGTGCCCAACAGTTCATTAATAGCCTCACGTACCCGGCGCGTGGTGCCATGGGTACTCAAGTCCGATAACACATCACGCACCAGGCCTTCGATATCCGCATCGCGCAACAGGCTCGGCACCTGACGTACCACCAGGGTTTCAGGACCAATGCTTTCCACCACAAACCCCAGCTCAGTAAACACCTCAGCAAAAGTCACAGGCAACCTAGCCTCTGCTTCGCTGACGTTGATGCTCAACGGCACCAGCAGTGGCTGCGATTTTACACCCTCACCTTCCAGTGCATTTTTCATGCGCTCATAGGTAATGCGTTCATGCGCAGCGTGCATATCCACCAGCACCAGGCCATGCTGATTTTCTGCAAGAATATACACACCATGCAGTTGTGCAATGGCATAACCCAAGACAGGAATAGCGGCATCTTCTGTGCTGTCAGACGTCACCGTTTCCCCGCTGACCACCTGTGCCAGAGCCTGATAGCCCTGTAAATGCTCTTTCACTGCCTGTGGTGAAACCCCGGATGATGCCGGGCGAGGATACGCCAGACCAAACTGTTGTGTGGGTTGTACAGGGAAACTGTCCGCTGCCGGTGATTCCGAAAAAGCGTTTATTGCAGATGTGGCCAATGGCGCAACAGTCTCGGGACGCGCCTCGGCCAATGCTTGATGCAGACTGCGAAACAGAAAATCATGCACCATGCGACCTTCACGAAAGCGCACTTCACTCTTGGTGGGATGAACATTAACATCCACCACCGCCGGGTCTAACTCCAAATAGAGAACATAAGCCGGATGCCGTCCATGGTACAACACATCCTGATAAGACTGCCGGATGGCATGAGTCACCAATTTGTCGCGCACAATGCGGCCATTGACAAAAAAGTATTGCAGATCGGCTTGTGATCGTGAAAAGGTCGGCAGCGCCACCCAACCCCACAGGCGCATGCCAGCGGCCTGAAACTCGATTTGCAGAGTGCTGTCAGCAAACGCCTTGCCACATACCTGAGCGACACGCTGCAATTGCTCTGCCCGCTCACTTACCGGTCGCCATTTTTGCACCACCCGCTGGTTGTGATTCAAGGTGATGCCCACATCAAAGCGGCTCAGCGCCATACGTTTGACAACTTGTTCCAAATGGGAAAATTCGGTTTTTTCCGTGCGCAGGAATTTGCGCCGAGCCGGAGTATTAAAAAACAGGTCGCGCACCTCAATGGTGGTGCCCTGCGGGTGGGCAACAGGTTCCAGCTTACCGATCTCGTCACCCCCGTCGCCGGTTACCCGCCAGCCGCTATCACTGCCGCGTGCCCGTGAGCGTAATTCCAGACGCGATACCGAGCTGATACTGGGCAAGGCCTCACCCCGGAACCCCAGACTGGCGACGCCTTCGAGATCATCAAAGCTGTGGATTTTACTGGTGGCATGCCGGCTCAGCGCCAGGGCAAAATCTTCTTTGTCAATGCCGCAACCATCATCGCGCAAACGTATCAGCCGTATGCCGCCGCCTTCCACTTCCACATCTATGGTCTGCGCACCGGCATCCAGACTGTTTTCGAGCAGCTCTTTGACCACCGATGACGGACGTTCCACCACCTCGCCAGCGGCAATCTGGTTGGCAAGCCGGGTGGACAGTTTCTGGATGCGGGGAAGGCCGGGAGTGTCACTCATGGTGCCACATTATACGCAGGACGCAGCGATTTTACTTTTCTCTTTGCCGCTGCCTTGATGCAAGGCGTTATACCGTGGATTGCCTGATGCCCTCTGCCCCGTAAGTTATAACGCAATAACCTCTTACTTAAAGTGGTTATTAATAACGACTCCGAGAAACCTCTGACACAGCCTTCGGCGCTACCCGCCAAAAACTGCTGTGGATCAAACTGGCCCGTGTGAACAAATTGCGCATGAAACGGGTGTATTGCCCGGTAATCTCCATACATCACCAATTTCTGCTCAGGTATTGCGGTAATTTTCAGGATTGAGCGGTATTACATAAAAAAGAATGATGCCCTGACAACATCAAATCAAGCGCTACGCCTCGCCGAACTGCTTGTGTTCCGCTCTCCAATACAGACAACATGTGTTCTCGATCAAGTTTGCGGCCCAACAAATAGCGTTGCCCGGACACATAAGTCGTTTTGTGTGACTGCCACCATTGGTCGATTTTATTGGCATCAGGCCAGCAAGCATCATCACTGATCCCATCTTCGTCTTCCGGGTCAATACAGGGAGGTTCCGTTATTAAACCCTCCTTATCCAGAGCTACGCCGGTTATACGGGAAAAGGCATCGCCCGCTATGCATACCAAAGAAGCATTGCTCATACAGTGTATTAACCAGGGAATACTCTCGGGGGCACCTAAAATACCACATGCGATAACCGCTTGACGCGACAGCCCATCCTGTTCACTCATGTTATTAATATAATCGCCACTTCGATCAAAGGGCAATGCACGAATAGCCAGTGATAATGCGCGACTCTGACAAGGGTGCTGTGTGTCCTGCATGACGCGACAAAGTTGTTCAAGTGCCGGGCCACGATCACCCAATAAAACCAGCGACCACGCCGCCCAAAAATGTTGTTCTCCCTTCTGGTCTGCAAAAATACGCCGAAGATGATGTGCATGTTCCTGGAGACCCAGTTCGCCTGTCGCACGCAAAGCGCACACTTGCAAGCCCGGATCATTTTGTGTCAGCGCAAAGTGAATCACCTTACCCGGATTAAGACGGCGCAATGCACAAGCAGCAATCCCGATCCCGTATTGTTGTAATGACTCTGATTGAAAAAAGCGTTTCATCACCGGTATAACCTGTCTTTCTTCACACCACGCACAGGCGGATAAAAAACCTCGCCGTGTCACTGGCTCAGCATCAACCATGGACAGCAACGCCAGGAAGGGAACCTCATCGTCAAATAAAGCGAATGCAACAGCACTGGCAACAAACATTTCTCCCGGTTCGGTGAATTGTTGCAATGCCTCCCATGCCGTTTCCCAACCAGCCTGTCCAGCCGCGTGTAAGCCATTGATGTGGGCGTGTATTTTTTGATCGATATTTTGAATATCGATCAAACAGGCATCTGATACACGAACAAGACGATCACGTTGCAACCACAAAAATGCAGCGTCTTCGGCATGACGATAAACGATGTGCTGGATAACGGGTTTTTCAAGTGAAGGAAAACGCATCGGGTGATTAATCAAACCGTGCCAACCATTCATTAGAGGCTTCTGCATTGCTTTGTTCGTTTCTATTGGGTGACTTTATCAAATAATGCCCTTCTGGAAAGATCAGACGAATCGGTTTTAATTTTCGGGCAAGCTGCTGGTAGTAACGGGGAATATGTTGCTGATTAACATCCCCCATTTGCGGCATAGCCCCTGCCTGGATCAAGACACCACCTTCATATTCATAGAACTTAAACTCATCGTCTAAATCGGCAAGAACAGCCTCTCGACCACCCAATTGTTCAAAGCATCCATCATCCAGTGCCGTTAACCAATTGACGCCTTTGATTTTCAAGATGCCACCACTCCCTCCTTTCATTCTAGATGCAATCGTACCAGGGTCATCAACATCCAACCCGGGGAATCGTTTGGCGAGAGGGTAAACTAGGTGGTTTGTACGCCCTTTTTCTATCGTATCCATACTTTGGATGGCGCCAAGGCCAGCGTAACCGTGAAAGGGCTTGAGTACTTGGCACCAACCGTGAACCAGTTTTTGAAATGCTCGCTCACCTTCTTTACCTTCCAGCCACCTAAAAGGCAGTACAACGGAGAAGTAAGCGGGTCTATCACGAATAGGGGATGGCCGAGTGCTGGCGGCAAAAATATCCATGCCATAAGCCGCAGCCGCGTGGTAGTCTTCGTTACCAAAGAACCTGGGGGCAAAACATTTTTCTTCAACATTATCGTACTGCCGAACATAATCCACCAAGTTAATGCCCTGGCTCGGATAGGACTTGGGTTTACCCTTATAGATACCATCCGGCTTGATGTAACATTTCAAATGTTCACCGAATAATTGTTGATAGTGATCACCACACTTTGCCAAGGCCATACGCACTTCAGGGCTATGAGGGTCTCGCATATAGAGAGAACACATCAACCCCAATCGAACACCAATGGTTCCCGCCGGAGGATGGTCTGCGACAATCTGAAGGTTATCCAAATCCTCCAGGGTGAAATTTTCCGGTATTGTCATGTACACCTCAATCTTTCAATTATTAAGCTTAATTGGCAAATGCTGCGGCCCAGGTCGCTGCTGTAGCTGAGCCCAGTGCGATTTCTCCTGCTGGCCCATCGAATGGAATAATAGCCGCCGCCACAGTGGCGACACCTAATACCACCGCGCCACCAACAAACCACCAATTGGTTTGCGATTCAGGCACAATAACAGGCACAGGCTCTGCAATGGGCTCTTTTTCACCATCATCATCTTCACATATGCAATCAACACCTTCTTCCATCACAGCCACCTTTTCTGGACCAAAAATTTCCTTATATGCTTCGATCTGTTCTGTGGATTGCGGCGTATTACCATCATCAAACTTCATTTCCACCACAGTGCGAATATTATCAAATGCAGGTGGCCCACCATCGGTAATGATCACGTCAGGGCGGCGATGCCCCGGAATAAAAAAGTTCCGGGTGGCCCGCCAGGGTTCATTGTTGCTCATATAGGGTTCGCGCGTTAAGGGAT
>DROS01000077.1 GCA_011321815.1 Gammaproteobacteria bacterium | reverse complement strand
TCAGTAAAGAAGCATTTGAGCTAGGCATAAAATGGATGAAGCTGCCCAAACAGCAACGGAAAGCCATTGCCAGTGTAATAACCGAGTTACTCCGCACAAAATAAACAAAACACGGGTCGAAAACAGCAACCCGCAAGTTCTGCAGGCAAAAAAAACCGCGCTGCCAATAGAGGGGGCAGCACGGCCGGGTTCAAACAAGATAGGGGGCCTGTTTGAGAGTGTGCTTAATTTAGCAATCCTTACTTTTCACTGGAAATGATATTTATTTATATCAAAACATTATTCGAATATATACCCGGGGCGTTTGGGATTTCGGTTTAAATGTGCGTCATAATTTTCTTCATGACGAGGGCAACAACGTGGGGCGGAAACAGGGCGTGCAATCGGGCCTGAATCTCAATCGCTATGGGTATAAACAATCACTCTATTGCACATAAACCTAAATTAATCCGTTGAATCGTAGCGGCGGCCCATGTTCAGGCAAAAAAAACCGCTACCGAGGGGGGGGCGGTAGCGGTGGGGGCTTTCAAAATGCTCAAACAAGTCAGGGAGAGGGGCTTGTCTGAAACTGCGCTTAAGCAGTGAGTTAACTCTACCCCAGGCACCTTATCATTGGAACTTATTTGTTTCTATTTGTTAATCTTTAATAAAGATAACAATACTGTCACCTCTCGCAGCCGCCTCCCCTGATCACCCTGTCAACCAGACGGTAAATCCTGGTTTATCATCTGGAAAGAGAACGCTGGCAGACTCATTTGTTTACCACAGTATTACTACTTTTGGACGCTCACCCGCAATTGCCGCTGGCAGACTGAACACAGCCACACCGCTGGCATTGCTGCGTTCTTCCCATTGAACTCCCTGAGCTGTCACTGTCACAGGTTGCTTGTCGGGCAGCCCGAATAAGTACAATTTTTTCTGGCGCCCAGGCACCTCAAACACAAGACGGCCATGCCCGGCCCGTTGCGGGAACACCGTAATAGCATCGTTGCTGACAACGCCTTTGGCATCCCCCTCAATCGACAGCGCCTGCACAACATCATCACGTTCATGACCCAGGCCGGGTGATAATACGACCAAAAAATCGTCTTCTTTACGATCTGCGCCCGGCTGAATTTCCATGCGCCACATGCCAACGTCATACCACGGCTTTTTGGAAACGCCCTGATTGAAATTCTCGCCATCAAGTTCCGAGTCATCGCCATCCGTTTCGACATAAAATTGATAATCCGGCCCGCCAACCACACGGATCACAGCGTCTTTTGGATACAGTCGCTTCACTCGCAAATAACTTTGCTCGTTCCGCACAAGTGCATTATCGGCCCGGCTTTCCAGGATTCCGTTGTCGGCACCACCTTTCAACACCACCAAGTCAGCGACATCAGGCCGATTCACGGTGTGAAGCAACCATTTTTTGGTAAATCCGGCCTCGGTGCTCACTATCTGATCGTATATCAACAACCGATCCTCTTTGTGCATATAAACCAGCGTACGCTGTACTTTCTCTACTTTTCCACCTGAACCGCCATCATCATACGTTGGGGTGTTGTAGGCGCGTGTCAGGTCTGTCGCCACATAAGTGTAATCATCTGCGGAGTGATCAAACCGGAGCAGCTCTGCACCCTCCAGATGCAGCCCACTGTTAATATTGTCTTGCCAGTGTTGTGTGCTTTGCAGGGCGCTGCCGGTCGGCATCACAATTCTCTGACCACCATCCGCCACATTGTCTGGAAAAAAATCGTTAGGCCTCACTTTCTCCCCAGGGCGCAAGATGAGCAGCGAATTCTTGGCCACTGTCCGTATTGAGTAGTGCAGCCTGTTTGGCCCCGTGTATTCTCCATATGTACTGCTGTTGATGGCCAACGGCGCACCCTTAAACAGTGTGAAATGACCCGCGTCATAGTGGCCGTGGTGCGTAAAGGAATGACCGGCTTTATAGCTGATAAAGGTAGCGTCAGGCGACCAACCAGACCGAATGTATGCAAGATTAAGAGCACCCTGCCCAAACATTGCTGCCTGTGGCAAACGCCCTTCCATGGCTGCCACACCACCTGCTGAGTCACCACGGGAAACAAGTGTTGGGTCGTTAAACAGGCTGAATGCCCAGCGGTGGCGGGGATGATAACTGTCAACGCCGTGCAAACGTTCCAGGTCGCGGGAAAACGCTGCAAAAACAGGCTCGCGCGTGAGCTGGGCAATCAAATCCATCACTGGCCGCGATTCATACCTGAGATTGACATGCGCCCCTTCGTCGCCAAATCCCTCGACACGGCCATCCGGTCGTGTCGCAAGAATCTGCCATAAACCGAGCCGGTGCAACACCGTCCGTATCCTCTCCTGGTGCTGCGCGTCCTCAAGGCCATTAAGGTAAGCAGCGGCGGCCAATACCACCAACAATGCCCGCGTACGAATCCAGTAACTGTAACCCTCCGGCCACGCTTCCGTGAGTTCCAGTGCCCGTATCACATCCAGAAAATGTCCCTGGGCCCGGGCAAGCAATCGTTCCCGCTCGGCAGTATGCGGGTCGAGGGCGACCGCACACAACCACGCTGCTGCCGCCAGCGATGTACGTCCGTGCCATAACGACGGTGAATCATCGTCCAACACTCGGAGATAGTCTTGCAGCGTGTATTCGATCTTCGCTTCAATCTCCCGCCGGTCGCTATCAGCCAATGCCGGATAGGTTGCCAACAGGTCATAAGCCAGCGCCAATTGCCAACCGTTTCCGTACTGTGTGCCAAAACGCGCCACCACGCTCGGCGTCTGTAGCGTGAATGCGCTCAGTTTGTCGGTAAGTTGTGCCGCAATGGACTCATTCCCGGTATTGACCCAACAGGCTGCGCGCCCCATTACCCCACCACCCTTGCAAGCATCAAACGTAAGCATGCCTTGCGATTCATAGAGCGCGGCCCGCTGTCGAAGCGTTGCGGGCATACCTGAACCATCCCAGTCACTGAGCTGTGGCAATAGGATTCTCGGGTGGGCCGGCCGGATACGGCCATCCAGAACATGGTCTGCGTAACGAGGACGTGGCGACAACACTCCGATTACCCAGGGTGTATCCAGGCCGGATCTCTCCACCAGCTTGACCATAAGCTGACTTGGAGTCAGCTGAAACTGTCTGAGCACAAGCACCATGCCCACCAGCACAGCAATGTGAGCAAGCACCCCCGCGAAAATCAAATAACCCAGGATAATATTTCGAACTGTCTTTCCAAACCGCACTTCGTTCCCCTTTCCCATGCAATGCACTTGGACACACCGGGCTTGGCAAATCAGTCCGCACGATCATTCATTATCAAACACCGTGACCAAAACAGGCGGGTTAAGTGTATTAACCAACGAAGCGAATTGATTGGCGGGCAATAAACCGGTTGCATTACTCCCTGGCGTCGCTAATCGTGAGAAGATCATCCGTACCTAACTTATACAAAGCCAACCATTAAACGTTATTATTATGAGTGTATTGGTGATATTGAGGAAATTGAAAATATTACCCATTTTACAAAACAAGCTTTCCAGCAATTTTAAGTTATAGGGCAAGTCTGCTTAAAAAACAATGCTGGTCAATTACCGAGCACGCTTTGTGGCGTTATGTTGACCATTCTGAATACTGATAAAGTTTTTTATTAGATCATTGTAAAAGCGCCTTAAGAAATAACAGTGAATTTTATCGGGCTTATTAAATCCCTTTAAAAAAGGCATTTTATAACAGGCGTCCTGATCAACAATCATCCACTTCAAGTATCGCTTAATAAAAACCCCGTATAAAAACCCAGGCCAGCCAAGATTAAACATTCCTGTTGATGATCAACAAACACAGTTTTTTAACATATCATTATGTGACTTTTGCACACTTATCAAACACCTTAACTTTTCAACACACTGAAGTTAGTGATATTTGTTGAAAACAAAGCAGATTTAAATTTCATTACTTTTTGGGCTTCCTTGTTCTCTGTTATTTTTTGCTCTACCTTTAAATGCAGGCAGGCATATAAAAAATAATATGAATGGTTTTTTAAAAACCATCGCTATTCCATATGAAAAATGATGGATCGGGGGCCAGGGATGTCGGAGGGAAATAACCCAAATATTTTTAACCCAGCCAGTTGGGGCGCCTTGTTCAGAAAAAAAACGGCAGCACACATTACTGGCCCGGAAAAATATGCCTATTGGCAATCTCGGCTACACAACCTCCCCGCCTCACTGGAACTCCAGGCAAAAGCGGCAAATGAAATACCTTTCAGCCCCGGGATAACCACCAGAAAAACCTCGCAGTCAACGATAATCAATACTGCATTAACCGCAGAACTTAAACATCTGGCCATTGAAAAAAACAGTAACTTTTACGCGCTATTGCTCGGCGTATATTTCACTTTGCTCTATCGTTACACTGGCGAGGAAGACATCATCATTGCCTGCGCAAAGCCAGGCCACCTTCTCATTGACAACACGGCGCTTGTCAGCAGCGCGGCAAATATCGCCTTTATCCGTCTCGACCTGACAAAGAATCCACTCTTTCATAAACTGCTGGAAACACTGAACCAAACAATAACCACAGCGTATTTTCACCTTCCCCCAACGCTACAGGGAATCCTTCAGGCGGTACCCGATGAGCAAAACCCTGGTTCGTTGTTTCAAGTGCAATTCAGTATTGAAGACCCGGCGCCAATTGAAGTGGCCGTGGAAAATGATATACCCCGGCCCGATTTACACCTGCGAATAACCCAAAACAGTGGGCAACTCGAAGTCCATCTTGACTATGACGTAACGCGGTTCGAGACATCCACCATTCAACGCCTGCTCGATCACTATCAGAATTTACTGTCAGCCATCACCGCCAACCCTCGCCAATCACTGTCTGAATTAGCATTATTGTCTTCCCGGGAGCGGCAACAGTTATTGAAGACATGGAACAATACTCGCGTCGAGTTTGCCAGGGTGGAGGCTATTCACAAGCTGTTCGAGTCCCGCGTATCCGAATCCCCCGATGCACTCGCCATCGTTTTTCGTGGCAAACACCTTGTGTACAGCACACTGAACACCCGCGCGAACCAGCTTGCTCATTACCTTCGGGCTCAAGGTGTAGGTCCAGATGTATTGGTTGGCATCTACATGGAACGTTCCATTGACGCAGTAACGGCAATTCTGGGTGTATTAAAAGCGGGTGGAGCCTACTTGCCACTGGATGCAAGTTATCCCAAAGACCGTCTCTCATTCATCATAGACGATGCACAGGCCAGTATTTTGCTGACCCACGCCAGCCTTGCATCAGAAGTGGAGGCGCGGGACGCCACTGTTATCTGTCTGGATTCAGATTGGGAAAAGATTGCCGGACAAAGTCCCCATAACCCGCAAAACCGTACCCGACCAGAGCATCTTGCATTTGTACTCTATACATCCGGTTCCACGGGAAATCCAAAAGGTGTTGAAGTCACCCACGGCAATCTTGTCAATTACTACTTTGCCTGGGAGCATACGCATCAACTGCGCACTTCCATCAGCGGTGTGTGTCAGATGGCTTTTTTCTCCTTCGCTGTATTTCAGGGTGATGTCGTTCGCGCTCTGTGTTCAGGGAAAAAACTGGTGCTTTGTTCTCGTGAGACTCTCCTGTCCCCGCGTCAGCTCTTCGAGTTCATGCGCCGTGAAAAAGCAGATTTTGCGGAATTCGTACCTGTACTGCTGCGTGGTTTACTCGACTTTGTCGAAAAAACAGAACAACGCCTGACGTTCATGAAAGTCATTATTGTCGGTGCAGACCGCTGGTATTTACGGGAGCATAAGAGAGTACAGAAACAGTGTGGCCCGGAAACACGTTTCATCCATGTGTATGGCCTGTCTGAAACCACGCTGGACAGTACCTATTTCGTAGCAACGGATGCAAGTCTGGACGACAATCAACTTGTCCCTGTCGGCCGGCCATTTCCAAATATCCAGGCTTATGTATTGAATCGCCACAAGCAACCCGTGCCTGTGGGTGTAACCGGAACCCTCTATGTTGGCGGGGCAGGTATCGCCAGGGGATATCATAAACGCCCCGGCCTCACCGCCGAACTGTTTATCGCCGACCCGTTCTCTGAAAACCAGGGAGCCCGCCTTTACAACACGGGGGATCTGGCCCGCTATCTTCCTGATGGGAATATTGCATTCCTGGGCCGGAGCGATCATCAGGTGAAGATTCGCGGCTTTCGTGTTGAACTTGGTGAAGTTGAAGCCTGTTTGGAGCAGTACCCAACAATACAGACGGCCATTGTCCAACCTCATCAAACGGCTTCCGGCGTGGTCCAGCTGGCGGCCTACTACCTCACCCCGGATGGACCCGCCCCATCCACCAGCGATATCCAGGGTTTTGTGCAACAAAAACTGCCGGATTTCATGGTCCCTTCTTTTTTCATATTGCTGGACGCCTTGCCGTTGACACCCAGTGGCAAAATCAACCGCCGGGCATTACCTGATCCTATGGCAATTGCCCCGCCAACGACCCGGCATGCCGTGGATACAACTGACGCCACACATACCACGGCCGTGCAAAAAATCGTCACCGATATTTGTAATCATGCCCTGGGTACAAACAGCCTTGCCCCCAATGACAACTTCTCAAAAAATGGTGCTGATTCATTGACCATTATGACAATGGTCACAGGGCTCGAAAACAACTTTGGCATTGTGCTGGATGAGGACGATATTAATCCCCAATTGTTCGCCACGGTAAATACCTTGACGACTTATGTAGAAAACAAGACCGGTGTAACACAGTAGCAAAAGGATAAACCAACAATGTATCAGACTCGGAATATCTGAAATTATACATACAGGCATGTTCTTTTCTCATGCCATAACGAAGGAGTGGTTTTCGTGACAAATGTCATCAGTGTCTCTTCGAAAAAAGTCTTCTTCCTTCCCAGCATTGCCGGTGACATCCTGCTCAGCTATTTTCCAGCTACTGTTGCCACTACACAACGAAGAGATGTCATTTTCCTGCCACCGTTTGCCGAGAAAATGAACAAGGCCAGACGCATGATGACCTTGCAGGCCCGTTCCCTGGCCGCAGCCGGTATCGGCGCTTTACTCATTGACCTATATGGGACGGGTGACAGCCAGGGTGATTTTGCCGATGCCCGTTGGGAAATCTGGCGCAAAGACGTCAGTGTGGCGATGGACTGGCTACGCCAGCAGGGCAGTCAATCAATCAGCTGTATCGGGCTACGCATGGGTGCGCTACTGGCAATGGATCTGGTGCAACAAAACCCGTTGGCGCTGGAAAAAGTCATATTGTGGCAACCCGTACTCAGTGGAAAAAACCTGTTGACGCAATTCTTACGTCTGCGTATCACCGCCAGCAATATGGAAAGCGGGAAACAAAAAGAAACTGTCGACAGTTTGCGTGCCCGCCTCACCAGTGGAAAAAGCGTGGAAGTAGCGGGCTATGAACTCACACCCGAGTTGGCAACCTCACTCGACAGCGTTGAACTCACACCGCTGGCAAATTCACAGTCACCCCCAATACGCTGGTTTGAACTGCTTCTCAGTCCCGAGAGTCCTTTACCCCCGGCAAGTCGTCAGGTCATCGAACAATGGCGGGCAAAGAAGGTAGATGTATCGGTTTCAACTATCACCAATATGCCATTTTGGGATGGCCGTAGCATCACCATTGCACCAAAATTATTGACCGCAACAACGGGAATCTTCCAGGAGGCAACCGACCAATGACACAAGAACGCCCCATTAATTTTAACTGTGAGGGAAACCGTCTCGACGGCATTATCCATCTCCCGGAACAACCGGCCAAACAAGGGCTCCTGATTATTGTCGGTGGGCCACAATATCGCGTCGGTAGCCATCGGCAGTTTTTACTGCTGGCACGCAATCTGGCTGCAACAGGCATAGCCGTTATGCGCTTTGACTATCGTGGCATGGGTGACAGTGAAGGTGAAATGGGCATACCTGAACCTTGCGAGCACATTGACCAGGATATCCGCACTGCGGTCGATACTTTTATCACGCAAGTGCCTGAACTGGAGGAGGTGGCACTCTGGGGATTATGTGACGGAGCCTCTGCGGCACTGCTGTATGCTCACACCGACCCCCGGGTGACCGGTGTTGCGGTGTTGAACCCCTGGGTCAGCACCGCAGCCGGGGCCGCAAAGGCCTACCTCAAACACTATTATACAAAAAGGCTTCTGAGTGCTGATTTTTGGAGAAAGATATTACATTTCGAATTCAATTTCATTGCGTCACTAAAGTCATTTTTATCATCGATAGTGGCAGCCACATCAGGCACGAAAAAAGGCCAGCTTGAACCACGCAACCCGAAGGAGCCAAATTCAACAGCACTTGCAAATACGGTGGGTGAACGCCCTGTTCACGAACGCATGGCCGACGGCCTGCAAGCATTCACTGGCCGGGTTTTGCTCATCATCAGCGGCAACGATCTCATCGCAACTGAATTCATGAATCTCGCGTCAAGCAATGAGAAGTGGCGCCAGCAGTTACTCTCACCACGCATCACGTGTCACACATTTCAGGAAGCAGACCACACCTTTTCATGCCGGGCCTGGCGGGACCAGGTGGCCGTCTGGACACGGGACTGGATGCAGTCATCAGGCTCTGTTAAATGTGAAATCAGCTGATTAATTCAGGTTCAACGGGAAAGGGGTTTCAGCAATAATGAAGGACCCGTCATGACATCCGGCACGGGCAACCCCAGCAAATACAATACGGTGGGGGCAATGGAACTGAGACCTGCGCCAATGGTAAGTTGCCAGGGTGTTTCATCCAGAACCAGACATGGCACGGGGTAAACGGTGTGCTGGGTCTGCGCCTCGCCACTGACCGGATTCACCATTTCTTCACAGTTGCCGTGATCAGCAGTCAACAACACCGACCAGTTGGCCGCACACGCGGCATCCAGCACACGACCCACCTCCCGATCCAATGTTTCCACTGCAGCAATTGCCGCAGTGGTAATACCACTGTGCCCCACCATGTCACCATTGGCAAAATTCACCACGATAAAAGCGTAGTCTTCGTGCATGGCATCAATAACCGCATCCGCTACCTTTTCAGCACTCATCTCTGGTTGCAAATCGTAGGTAGCGACTTTAGGTGAGTCGATGATCCCCCGTTCCTCGCCCGCAAAAGTATCGCCTCTGCCACCATTCAGAAAATAAGTAACGTGAGCATATTTTTCGGTTTCGGCACAATGAAACTGGCGCAGACCAGCACAACTGATCACCTCGGCCAGAGTGGTGCGTGGCCGTTCCTGACGAAAAGCGAAAGGCAAGTGATACCATTCGTCATATTCGGTCATACAGGTGACATTAAGCAGGCTGAAATCACCCCGGTCAAAATGGGTAAACTCGGGCCGGTACAATGCAGAAGTAAGCTGCCGCGCCCGGTCTTTACGGAAGTTGAAAAAGACCACGGCATCACCCCATTGGGTGGGCTCACCGCCATTGATGACCGTCGGCAAAATAAATTCATCATTGATGTCCGCTGCGTAAGCCGCATTGATGGCGGCTTTGGCGGTATCGGCGCTCTCCCCTTTTGCACGCACAATGGCCTGCCAGGCCTGCTCAATACGTTCCCAGCGATTATCCCGGTCCATGGCGTAATAACGGCCACACACTGTGGCAATACTGCCCCCGGCGGCCTGCAAGGCCGGTTCAATTTTTTGCAGATAACGTAACGCGGATCTGGGCGGTGTATCACGACCATCAGTAAACATGTGCAATACCGGACGCACGCCATTGCGACGACACAACTCCACCAGTGCCAGCAGGTGTGAAATATTACTGTGCACACCACCATCTGACACAAGACCGGCCAGATGCAACGGACGCTCACTGTTACGTGCGGATTCAACAGCGGCAGTAAGCGCAGCATTATCAAAAAAACTGGTATCATTAATGGCTTCGTCAATGCGTACCAGATCCTGTTTCACAATATCACCACAACCAATGGTGAGATGCCCCACCTCTGAATTACCCATCTGCCCATCGGGCAATCCCACAGCAGAGCCGGAAGCCTGCAACAAGGTATGCGGGTAACGGGAAAAATAGTGGTCAAAACGTGGGGTGTGCGCCTGAGCCACTGCATTGTGCAGGTTACCGGGATTAATCCCGAAACCATCAAGGATAACCAACAACACGGGTCGACGGGGAAGTTTTTCGGTCATGTTCAATACTCAAACAGAGCCAATGGCCCTAAACCTTGGGAGTTTCTACACTATCGGTTGAAACAATGCCAAGTTAAGCACAACAGAAAAATTATGCGACCTGTATGAGACCTGCACTGGAGCGTGAAGCGAAAAGTGGTTCCATGAACAAGGAAGACAGAGCGGCACAGAAAAACAGCATCGGAAAAAAATCAGCTGATGAGAATATCCCAGTCTGTGGTTTGCAGGATCATGCCACGGACGGTTTCGCGCAGCCAGCCGTCAAAAAAGTCGATAGGGTTATAGTCATCCGTCAGCACAATAGCCGGTGTGCCCGGCGGAAACGCAAACTGTCGTCCCAGATTGTTTGATACCATGCGCTGCACACTGGCGTGTGTTTGAAAATTGGCGCGGCCTGCCTGCAAAGTGCGCACAGGCCCCTGATAGGCCATGAGTACAATATTGCCAATACCGGTATCAGACTGCTGCTGATCAAAGGCTGGAAATACACCCACCTCATCAAATGCCGCACGCAATGTTTTGATGACTGAGGCCGTCATGTAGGTTTCTTTTTCCAGGCTGCCAATTAAATTGACCGCCAACACCCCCCCTGGCCGCAGGCGATCACGCATCAGGGAAAGCGCTTCCACGCTCAGCAAATGGGCGGGGGTGACGTCACCATTAAAAACATCCAACACGATATAGTCGTAACGCCGGTCGGTACTGTTTAAATAATAACGTGCGTCTTCAATAAACAAGTCGCCTGTGTGCTGAAAATTAAAATAGTCCCGCGCAATATCAACAACAGCCGGATTGATATCAACCACATCACAGCTAATGCCCTGCTTTTCATACCAGCTGGGAATCGCCCCCAGGCCCAGGCCAATCACCAGACAGCGTTTGCCTTCGGGAGCCAGCATGTACGACAAAAACTGGATAAAATAGTTATATTCATAAATGGACTGATTATCCGCCAGGTCAATCCCCCCCTGAATCATGCCGTCGATAATCATTTCCCGATAGCGCACCTTGCCATAGCTGTAATCCACCACCTTGATATCGCCGTAATAATTATCCACACGATGCACCAGATCCACCTGGGTGCCATCGGTCATGGTACGTGATACGGGAATTTGCGGCTGATAAAGCAAAAAAGGGAAAATCAGTACCAGCAAAGCTGCCCAACGCCGTTGGAATGCGACAAAATAAATCACCGACAGCGTGATCAGCAACCCGCCGGCAAGGGCGAAAATCTGGTCCACACTCAAATAGGCAATCAATACAAACCCGGTAAATACTGTGCCCACCGTACTGCCAAGCGTCGACAAGGCGTACAAACCACCCACCACGCGACCGATGTTTTTCAATTTGGATGCCGTGAGCTTGACCAGATAGGGTGAAACACAGCCCAGCAGCAACAATACCGGCCCAAACAAAATCAGCGTGCTGACAAAAGCGCCACCACGCAAACCCAGTGGCAGGCAGGCCTTGAGTACCGGGCCTTTTAACAGGGGAATCAACAAGACCAGTAAACCGGCGGTAAAAATAATGCCGTACAACACTTCCGGCCGTTGAAAACGATCAGACAACATGCCGCCGATGGCATAACCACCGGACAATGCCAATAGGGTCACGGTAATCAGTGAAGTCCAGACAAACAGGCTGACACCAAAAAACGGCCCCACCACGCGCGAGCCCAGCACCTGCACCAACATCACCAGCGCACCACTGATGACAGCGGTAAAAAGCAAATAAATCAGCAATGATCGGTTATTATGTTCAGCGTGTTGTGTGTCAGTCATATTCTGATTGGAGTGGATTGGTTATGTTGGGGTTATTTCTACGGTGGCGCTGATGGTAACAGAGCACGCGGCATGCCGCTAACCATCATCCGTGGGGCACCACGCGGGTGCCCACTGAAAGATTCAGCCCATGGGCTGCATTACCTTGATTAATCGCAATTTCCATTAGCCCATTGGCGTTTTCGTAACAAAAAACCTGCCCCACAGCCACATCACAAAAAGTATGCGCCCGCGCAATAACCCGCTCACCAATCTTCAGGCAGGCTGAGGAAGCAAGGCTGCTGGCACGCAGGCCGGTTACTGCATTGCCATAATGGTCGATGAAAATCACCTCGGATAAATCATTGGCCATGGCAGCTGGTACTGGCCAGTCAACCTGCACACCCGGTGGCATTTCACCGCGAGCCAGACCCGCAGCCACTGGCGCAAACAGATCACGACCATGAAAAGTATTACTCAACGTTTCCGGTCTCCAGGTAATCTCCCAACAAGCAATGGCTTTCTGCGCCACCACTGCCCGTGCGGCCAGCACATCAAACAGGCCGTTCGCCGGCCCTACATACCAGCGTCCGGCGATACTGATGGCAATGGCCTTGCGTTGCACATCGCCCACACCGGGATCAACGACACCAAGCAGAATACTGTCATCGGGAAATGCCGCAATATACGCGGCCAGTAAATGCGCCGAGGCCTGCGCATTAAAACGTGGGGCGTTGTGCAACAAATCAATAACCGGGGTTACGGGCGCCTGCTGTGCAAGAACCGCCTTCATTTGCCCCACATACGGGCCATCGTTGCCAAAATCGGTAAATAACACAATCATTGGCATACCTGTTTATGTATCATGTTCATTATCTGTGGAAACGCCATTGACCATGCCGCTACCGGGGCTGATAACGGGTGGGGTCTGCAATACCGGCATCCGCAAACCCGGCGGCACGCAGACGGCAGGAATCACAGTGCCCACAGGCACGGCCTTCGGCATCGGCGGAATAACATGAAATAGTGGCCGAATAATCCACTCCCAATTTCAGACCATGGCGGATAATTTCAGCTTTGCTGAGATGAATCAAAGGTGTGTGAATTTTCGCGGCACGACCTTCAACACCTGTTCTGGTCGCCAGGGCCGACATCGCCTGAAAGGCCGCAATATATTCCGGCCGGCAATCCGGATAACCGGAATAATCCACGGCATTGACGCCAATATAAATATGAACGGCCTCCAGCACTTCTGCCCAGGCCAGTGCGTAGGATAAAAACAGGGTGTTACGTGCTGGCACATAAGTGACGGGGATAGCGTCATCCGCCGCATCTGACATATCAGGCACCGCAATATTATCATCGGTTAATGCAGAGCCACCGATACCCCGTAAATCCAGTGAAATAATCCGATGCTCTTCTGCGCCCAGTTTTTTTGCCAGTGCCGCTGCCGCAATTAATTCGGATTTGTGCCGCTGACCATAATCAAAACTCAGCGCATAACACAACAGCCCCTCACTTTTTGCCATGGCCAGGGTAGTCGCCGAATCCAGACCACCGGATACCAGTACCACAGCTTTTTCCGGTGTTGCGCTCAAAACAGTCACATTTATCGCCCCGGCTCGTTATCCCAAAGAATCTTATGCAGTTGTAATTGAAAACGGATTTGCAGTTTATCGTCGAGAACCCAGGCCGCCAGCGTTTTCGCTTCCAATTGCCCGAAACAAGGGGAAAACAAAATTTCGCAACGTGACAACAATTGGTATTTCGCCAGTATTTGTTTTGCCCAGTCGTAGTCTTTTCGGTCACACAGTACGAATTTGATTTGATCCTGAGGGGACAGGTGTTCAAGGTTTTGCCAGTGGTTTCTGTCCCCTTCACCCGAACCCGGCGTTTTAAGATCCATCACTTTCACAACGCGCTCATCCACCGCTGAGACATCCAATGCACCACTGGTTTCCAGTGACACTTCATAACCGGCATCGCATAAACGTGTTAATAAATCCATGCACTGTTTTTGTGCCAGTGGTTCACCGCCGGTGACCGTAATGTGTCGCGTTTCATAAGTAGCAACCTGGGCCAAAACAGCATCCAGTGTTATCCATTGCCCGCCCTGAAACGCATAGCTTGTGTCGCAGTAACCACAGCGCAAGGGGCAACCGGTGAGCCGGATAAACACGGTGGGATAACCCACACTGCGGGATTCACCCTGCAAGGATAAAAAAATCTCGCTGATACGCAGCTGACCGGGATGCCCGTCCGTTGAGGCTTTTTCTGGAACAATGGAGGTATCAGTACGCACGATGATCAAAGGCTTTTATATTTACCGGGATGTTTTTTACTGAAATTCGGTGATTACCGAAAAACGATGTTTGACGCTATTGGCTTAAATGTGCATCAAAAACCAAAAGCCCCCCAAAAAAAATTAACGGGTATTCAACGCAAAGGCCGCAAAGACGCAGCAGAGGACACAAAGTTTTGTATTGCTTGTTTTTCTTTGCGTCTTGGCGGCCTTTGCGTTGACAACATAAACGCCACTGGGACGATGTTACCCGGGTTTAATTCTTGATTCACATTTAAACCCCTGGATTCCGGCTAAAAACATGCCGGAATGACGGTGTTTGTTCCCCGGCAGCCATTGCAAAACAATTACGGAAGCTGTTTCAAGTCCTGTAAACGCTTCTGCGCCAAACGGGCCGCCGTGGTATTCGGATAATTGGTCACAACTTTGTTCAGTGACATGCGGGCATTATCATTCTGGCCCAGCTCCTGAAAGGTGTACCCCATTTTCAGCAGTGCATCCGCACGTTTGGGGCTGGCCGGATGATTTTTTACCACTTTGTCAAATTCACTTAACGCCACCGCAAAATTCCGCTGCACATAGTTGGCTTCGCCCAACCAGTATTGAGCGTTGTCCACAAACCGTCCCTGGGGATAGGTTTTCACAAACGTCTTGAAAGCAGCCACGGCCAGATCATAACGGCCTTCTTTGAGCAGATTAAACGCACGCTCATAGGCCGCACGCTCCTCTTGTGAACCAGTATCTGCATGCGCTGCCGGGCCATTGGCTGCCGATTCCGGCATTGTCCCGTTTGGCACGCCAACAGAGGGGGTTACCGGTGCTGCCGGCAGGCTTGCACGCGCAGCTTCCAGATCACGCAGACGCCGATCAATATCCAGGTACAGATCACGTTGCCGTTTTTTCAACTGCTCCATGTTGTAAGCCTGCTCTTCCGTTTGCCCCAGCATTTGCTGAACTTCATTCTGTAGACTGTCGATACGGCTCATCAAATCGACCAGCGTTTGGTTTTCCAGCAGACGCTCCAGCCGTTGCAAACGTTGCTCCACACTGTCCGCTGCCGGAGCTGAAGCACCTGGCTCTCCTGACGCCTCAATGACCGGTGCCGGTTTGCGCGCCATGGCATCAGAAACGAAAGATGGCGCGGCCAAAACGACCAGCGCCATACTTGCATACTTAATCAACGAAGCTCTGAAATATTTCGCCACAAGATACCCATTCATTCAAACATATCGCCCAAAACATGGCCCGGCAACCTGTCAGTCAGGCTGCCGGGCACATGCGGTTTAGCGGTTGTAAATAAATTCAACCCGACGATTCAGTGCCAGGGAATCTTCATCATGCCCCAATGCAGCAGGACGCTCTTCACCGTAACTGATCACGCGAATCTGGCTGGCTGAAGCACCTTGCAGGGTCAACATACGTTGCACCGCGTTGGCGCGACGCTCGCCCAAAGCCATGTTATATTCGCGGGTGCCGCGCTCATCGGCATGACCTTCCAGGGTAACCGATACATTGCTGTTGTTCGCCAGATATTCGGCATGGGCCTGAATGATTGCCCGAAAGTCACTTTTGATATCACTCCGATCAAAATCAAAGTAGACCACACGTTTTGCCAACAGGCTGTTAGGGTCATCCAGGGGATCACCACTGAAACCGGGCTCTTTTTCACCCATGCTTTCACCACTGGCAGCACCGCCGGAACCAACGCCGCTGGTGGTTGCCGATGAACCCTGGCCACTGGTCGATGAAGATGAACTCACACCCTCATCAGTCCCCTCTTCTACTTCACCAGAAGTGCCACACCCCAGCAACATCAGTGCAGGTAGCATTGCAAGCACAGTCTTGGTCCATAATTTCATAGCTGACTCCCTCAAATTATTCAAACGTATTTAGTAAATTGATAACGCATTTTGTTGCATATTTTATTGCGACTTTCATTGTGGAAGAGGTGACCACGCGGGTTCCCGCACATCACCTTCCGGGACGGTCAGCCGTTGATGGACATTGCCATCCACAGAAACCGCCTTCAAAATGCCACGCCTGCCCGCGCTGGTGGCATAAATAATCATACCGCCATTGGGTGCAAAACTGGGCGACTCATCCAATGAGCCATCCGTCAGCACACGCAGGTTACCACTCTTCAGATCCATCACCGCGACTCGATACTGTCCATCCATGCGGTGAATCATGGCCACTTTTTTACCATCCTGGGACACCGATGCCTTGGCATTATACTGACCTTCAAAAGTCAGGCGTCTTGCCTTCCCGCCACTGGACGGTATCTGATAAAGCTGCGGCCTGCCACCACGATCCGAGGTAAAAATAATCGTCTTGCCGTCCGGCGTCCATGTGGGTTCAGTATCAATTGCCCAGTGGCGCGTTAAGCGCCGCTGTTTTTTGCCGGTCAAGTCTATGACATATATCTCAGGGTTACCATCCTTGGAAAGTGTCACTGCCAGGGATTTACCATCCGGCGACCATGAAGGGGCGCCATTGATGCCTTTATGCGCCGAAACCTTGTACCGGCGCCCCGTGGCTATGTTTTGCACAAACACCACCTGATGACCGTTATCCTCCAATGAGGCATAGGCAATGCGGGTGCCATCCGGCGACCACGCCGGTGACAGAATCGGTTCAGGCGAACGCATCATCGACTGTGGACCATAACCATCCGCATCGGCAATCCACAGTGAGTATCGTCGTGCATTACCTGCACCTGCTGCTGTGACATAGGCCACACTTGTGGTAAACGCTCCGCGCTCACCGGTGAGTTTTTCATAAATAATGTCACTGACCTGATGCGCGGCGCGACGCAGATTATTGCCACTGGCAGACAAACTGAACCCTTCCAGCTGCTTGCCCTTGAATACGTCATACAACCGAAAGCGGATTTTGTAACGATCCGCACCCATGTATTGCAAGGTGCCCACCACCAGATTTTCGCTCTGGAAAATTCGCCAGTTGGAAAAATTGATCTGCGAGTCGGCATTTGGCCGGGCCAGCATATCCTTGGGGGGCAAAGGATCAAAACGCCCGGTGCGCGCCAGATCGGCGCTGACGATGGCCGCCACATCAACGGGGGCTGTTTTTGGCGCCGCCAGCGCCGTTGGCATCTGTGGATTTTGTGGTGGAACTTCCCAGGCAAAAGGCACGATAGACACTGGCAGCGCCCCTTCGACCCCCTGGGTGATTTCAATATTCAACACTGCCTGCACTGTCCCTGTCAGCAACAGTAAATAAAGGCCTGATACAGCATTAACAAGCAGTTTTATTTTATACATTCGGGTATTTAAACTTTCTCAGTTTATTTTTTTGGCTTGAAGCTAAACAAAATTTCCCGCTCAAACAATGCGGGGTCCGAAGGTCGTGGCAACGGTGACGCCCTGTATACCGCCGTTTCCACTGAGCGTCGAAAAACCTCATCACCAATACATTGGGTAACCCTGACGTTAATAACCTCGCCGCCGGGAATCTGGCTCACCGCCACTTTGCACGACAATCCTTGTTTGGCGCTGGGTGGGCGAATCCAGTTTCGCTCCACCTTGTTTTTAATATCGGCAATGTAGCGGCCACGCAATGAGTCCAGGCGTTTCCGGTTAGCCGCCTCCAGGCGTTGCTGCTCGGCGGCAAATTCCGCACGCCGCGCGGCGGCTTCGGCATCCCGCCGGCGCTTTTCGTCGAGCATTTTACGTTTGGCAGCTGCATCCGCCAAGCGTTTCTCCTCGGCAATGCGTTTTTTCTCCAAAGCTGCCTGCTCTGCTTTCAGGCGTTCCACTTCTTTTCTCTTTCTGGCCTGCTCTGCGGCAATGCGCTTTTCTTCGGCCTTGCGTTCTTTTTGCAGTTTTTTCTGGCGTTTCTTTTCGGCTTCGCGCTCTTTGCGCAGTTTAGCCAGACGTTTCTCCTCGCGCTTGCGCTTTTTCTCTGCCTGCTTACGTTTTATCTCCGCTTCACGCGCCTGCTTATCCAGTTTTCTTTGTTTAGCCTTTTCCTGTTTTTCTTTTTTTGCTTCGGCCTTTTTCAGCTTTTCCAGCTCAGCAAGAATTTTGGATTCATCCACTGCCACTGCTTTGACAATATTTACCTCGGGTTGCGCCGGCGTGGGCACGTCCGTCCATTCCAGGCTGGCGAATAATACCGCCGCCAGGGCCACATGCACCAGGATGGCGTACACCATGGCCAGAGGGTTTTCGAGGATCTCTTTTAACAGGGCTCTCACAATTCAGCGTCTTGTTTTTATTGTTCGTGCTACTGAGTGTCTTCGGGCGCCTGGGTAATCAGGCCCACACTGGGGGCGCCGGCTTTTTGCAACAGCGCCATGGCCACCACCACTTTACCGTATTCCACCTGCGTGTCACCGCGCACCATAATCGGGGTTTTGGGCCGGTGGCGCAGCACGGCAGCCACCTTGGTGACCAGCAGCTGGTGGTCAATGGGATCATCAGGCTTGTCACCCACGCTGAGATAATAGTCACCGCTGGCTGTCACCGTTACCACCAGTGGTTCATCGGCTTCACCGCTCATGGGCTCGGCGTCAGCCTGTGGCAGTTCTACCGCGACGCCCTGGGTCAGCAATGGTGCAGTAATCATAAAAATCACCAGCAATACCAGCATCACATCAATGTAGGGCACTACATTGATTTCCGCCATGGGCTTGCGGCGCACTCTTTTCGGTGGGACCGCCATTTATTTGTGCGCCTGCCGTTGCAGGATGCTGGCGAATTCTTCCGAAAAAGCATCGTAACGACTGATCAAACGCTCCAGCTCGGCGCTGAAACGGTTATAGGCGATAACGGCCGGAATTGCAGCAAACAGCCCCATGGCTGTGGCCACCAGTGCTTCGGCGATACCCGGCGCCACCATAGCAATGGTGGCCTGTTTGACATTGCCCAGGGCACGAAAGGAATTCATGATGCCCCATACTGTACCGAACAGACCAATATAGGGGCTGGTGGAACCCACCGTCGCCAAAAATGGCAGACGCAGCTCCAGCTTGTCGGTTTCCCGCGACAGGGCCACACGCATGGCACGCTGTGCGCCTTCCAGCATGGCCATGGGGTCAACGCTTTCCTGTTTGCGCAGCCGTGCAAACTCCTTGAATCCCGCCTCAAAAATATTCGCCATACCCCCAGCGCCATGCCGACCGGAGGTCACTTGAGTATAAAGATTGGAAAGATCACCACCGGACCAGAATTTTTCTTCAAATTCCTCAGCCTCGACACGCGCCTTGGACAGCATCCGGCGTTTCTGAAAAATCACATTCCAGGAAAATAACGATATAACAAGTAAAAGCAGCATCACCAGTTGTACCAGCACGCTGGCATTGGTGATTAACGAAAGAATCGATAGATCAGCCGTCACCAAAAATCTCCTGTCGGATGAGAGCCGGAATGACGCGCGGTTTTAAACTATTGGCATCCAGGCAGGCGATTCTGATACGCCCCTGGCATAACAACAAGTCACTTTTCACTTCGTCATCCCCCTCGGTTATTAAATTCACAGTCTGATCAAAGGTCAGACTGGCCTTGCCGGTTTCCGCCATGCCCACACTAACGGAAAGCAGTTGGTTAAAACGGGCGGGCTTGAGATAATCCAGTTGCGCCGAGCGCACCGCAAAAATCAGCCCTTCCTGCGCCATCAGAACATCCTGTTCCACGCCTCGCGCCCGCAGCCATTCCGTGCGTGCCCGCTCCATAAATTTCAGATAATTGGCGTAGTAGACCACTCCGCCATTGTCGGTGTCCTCGTAATAGACCCGTACCGGCCAGGAAAATTCAGCCATTCAATTCAACCATAACAAGTAACAACGGGGGATAAACGACCATTCTGTACCCACCCGACCGGTTAAACGCCTGCAAACAGGTTTTGTATCCGCTCTGTATCACAAAGCAGCGCATTATGCAGGCTCAGAACCTGCAAATAAATCCCCTGCCGGTTCATCACGGGCAGGCGCCGGCAGGCCGAAATGCAAATAGGCGCTACGTGTCGCCACCCGGCCTCGTGGCGAGCGCATTAAAAAACCTTGCTGAATCAGATACGGTTCCAATACGTCTTCGATAGTGCCGCGCTCTTCACCAATGGCGGCTGCGAGGTTATCCACACCCACCGGACCACCATCAAATTTTTCAATCACTGCCAGCATCAGTTTACGATCCAGCATGTCGAAACCGTTTTCGTCCACATCCAGCAGATCCAGTGCACGGGATGATACCTCCGTCGTAATCTGACCATTGGCCTTCACTTCTGCATAATCGCGCACCCGGCGCAACAGACGATTGGCGATACGCGGTGTGCCACGGGCGCGTTTGGCAAGTTCCCCAGCCCCCCCGGTATCCAGCGGCACGCCGAGAATACCCGCCGCACGTTGCACAATATGCGCAAGATCGGAAATTGAATAGAATTCCAGCCGCTGCACAATACCGAAGCGGTCACGCAGCGGCGAAGTAAGCAGACCGGCACGGGTTGTCGCGCCCACCAGCGTAAACGGCGGCAGATCCAGCTTCACCGAACGCGCTGCCGGGCCTTCGCCGATCATAATGTCCAGCTGATAATCCTCCATCGCCGGATACAACACTTCCTCCACCACGGGTGAAAGGCGGTGAATTTCATCCACAAATAACACGTCGTGCGGTTCCAGATTGGTAAGCAGAGCAGCAAGATCACCGGGGCGCTCCAGCACCGGCCCGGAGGTATGGCGCATACTAACGCCCATCTCGGTGGCAATAATATGCGCAAGCGTCGTCTTGCCCAGCCCGGGCGGACCAAAGATCAAGGTGTGATCCAGCGCCTCGCTACGGCCACGGGCCGCAGAAATAAAAATCTCCATCTGCTCCTTGACCGCTGGCTGGCCCACATAATCCGTCAGTTTACCGGGGCGAATGGCGCGGTCCTGCGCCTCTTCGCGGTCATCACGGACAGTGGCTGTGGGGGTAATAAGGCGGTCGGTTTCAATCATGGGGAAGGAGTGTACTACAGCAATGGCGTACATGCCCCGCCCAGCTTTACAATAGGCCCGCATTACCGCCAAAGGAATTCACGCCATGTCTCATCTTTCATCAACGCCGTTTTTATCGCTGGCCGGTGCCGCCCTGCTGCTTGTCGGCCTCACCGCTTGTGACTCCGGCGCCCCACCCGAGACATCCACCGGCAATCTCCCCCCAGCCCCGGTTCCGCATGAAATCACTCTGGTGGCTGGCTGCAACAGTTGCCACGGCATCAACGGCGTGGGTAACAAACCCGACGTACCCTTCATTGCCGGTCAACACGCAACGTATCTGGAATCTGCCATGCGGGCCTACCTGATTGGTGACCGCCAGCATAAAGTCATGCGTGCTGCGGTATTTGACCTGGAAGTCAGCCAACGCCGCCAACTGGCCGAACATTTCGCCCAACTGAATTCCGCGTGGACAAGCAAAGCAAACCAAACACCACGCACCAGTGAACGCGATAAAAAACGCGACATCCGTGCTGGCCAGGTGTTGTCCCGGCCCTGTGCAGGCTGTCACGGCAAAGATGGCAACAGTAATAAAGAAGGTGTACCCAGCCTGGCAGGGTTACAACCTGCGTATTTTATCCCCGCACTGAAAAGCTATTTACAGGGCAAACGCCGGGGAGCAGCTATTATGAAAAATTTCAAACTAAGCCTCAGCCAGCGCGACATCAAACAACTCGCCGCTTTTTTTGCTGTGCAAAAACGACAACGCTCGCCACTGGGTAAACATCTCAACGCCAATGACGCCAGCGACGCGCTCGCCCATCGCTGCCTGGGCTGTCATGGCAGCAACGGCAACAGCACCCACCCCGCCATACCCAGCCTGGCAGGTCAAAACGCCACCTATCTGATCAAAGCCATGCAAAAATACCGTGACAAAAAGCGTCAGAACAAAATGATGGTGGATGCCGCCCAAGGGCTCACGGATGAATCTATTCGCCGTAATGCCATTTATTTTGCCACCCGCACGCCCATCACACCGGCAAACCGAAACACAATGCAAAACGGCACAACAAGATTCAACCCCATGGCCGATGGCGCACAACTCGCGGCCTCCTGCAACGGCTGTCACGGCGACAAAGGCAACAGCAACACAGCCGGTATCCCGCGCCTTGCAGGACTGCCCGAAGACTATCTGCAAATAGCCATCACACACTACCGGGACAACAAACGGCAACACGCAATAATGCAGCTACTTACCCGTTATCTCAGTGATACCGACACCGAAAAACTGGCGCTGTACTATGCCAGCCAGACGCCGACCCGCCGGACACCGGCAAGCAGAATCAAAAAAACAGGCACCGGCACAAAACTTGCCAACACCTGTGCGGGCTGCCATGGCAAAGACGGCAACAGCCAAAAAGGTGACACACCCAGCCTGGCTGGACAGGATGCCGACTATATTGTGGCTGCGCTGCATGCTTATAAAAATGACACACGCCAACATGATGCAATGAAAAATGCTGTTCTGGCATTGGATAAAAAAGCCATGCGTGCGCTGGGCAATTATTATTCCCGGCTGACACCCAAAAAATCAGCCGTACACGTCATGGAAGCGCCAGAAATACTGGCGCAAAAATGTGATCGCTGCCATGGTAAAAATGGTGATAAACCGGATGCCGACAAACCGCGTATTGCAGGCCAGCGTCAGCCTTATCTGATCAAAGCGTTGCTCGCTTATCGAAACAAAGAACGTCAAAACTCGATGATGCACAACATGGTGGCAGAACTCAGCCTCGTCGAAATCGAAGCCATTGCAGCCTATTATTCGGGTCAGACAAGGTAATTCAAAAAGAAAATAGACAAATATGGGGCGTCCATATATGTCTTTGTTTATGTTGGTAGTCCTCCGGCACAGCCGGAGGACTACCTTACTGATTTAGTGAACCAGCTTGACAAGAGCCAGGCGCGCCCGTTCATCTGTTATAACCCCATTGTTCAAGTCGATAAGTAGGTGTATCAGGTCATCGTAAATGTCGTTTATTTCACTGACTGTATTATTTCGATTGCGGCCATAGAAATGGTGGGTCATGATGACGCCTATTTCATAACGTATTGCTTCTTCATCAGAGACTCCCAGCGGATTTGGAACGGCTCTCGATCCGTCGTTAACCGTGAAATCAGTGGACGATAGATTAGCCATGGCGTATAACCAGACCCCATTCCGGAGAATGGAATATTCCTGATCGGCGTACGATTTGATCATATTGTGAATGGCAAGCCGGGCATCGGCTTCATTGAGCAAGCCCCAGCGAAACATCGCAAACACGCCCATAACAGAGTTGGCCGGATCATTGGGGTCAAAAAACCAATTGGGGTTTCTGGAATAAAGCTGCGCTTCCCCTATAGCGTCATCGCCAAACCAATGATGAGAAATCAGCCAGCGAGTCGCATTGATTGCGGTAAACCCCAGGTGTTCGTCAGAATCGCTGATATCGGGTAACTCGCCTGTTTCACTGTGCGCACCTTGTTGGAGTAAACGACCGCGATACCATTCCTCACCGAATGCAACCAGTTTGGGAAACCAAAACCCATGCGTAATCGGCGTTCGGATGTGAGGATTGACATCTAACTTGTCTAACTTTTTATCATGCGCCACTACGGGGTTCATCGCACTCAGCATGAGCAATCCAAACGTCAAAATGAAGATGCTCCGTAAATCAATGGATAGATTCTTCATGATTTCTCTCCGGTATGGTTAATAATATAAATCACTTCAACGCTACCGATAAAAATGATATTTATCAGTATTTTTTTGACTTTGGTTTTTACATCTATAGGATAGCAACACTCCTGACTAAGTCATCCTGATTTCAGGGTATCGTTTTCAATAATTCGTTATGGCTTAGCGTTCACCATGCGGCCATAACAATAAGCAGGTATTGTACGGGCACAGTCAAACATGCCACTTTGTGCGTAGCATTCACACTTTCATGGATATGAGATACCGGCCGAATCAGTATTAATAACCACAAGTACTACCACCGGTTTTCAGGGAGACAACCTCTGACTTCAGAAACAAAAAAAACCAACCTACAATTACTGTCGAATCTGTCGCACGTCCACTTTGGCCAGCAACCATCCTCCAATTAAAAACAACACCACCACCGATAACATCCCCCAACGATGACTGCCGGAGGCCAAGCTAACCGCACCAACCAATAGCGGTCCCAATACAGCCGCAAATTTTCCCAACATATTATAAAAACCAAAAAACTCGGCAGACTTATCGGCAGGAATCATGCGCGCATACAGTGAGCGACTTAATGCCTGCACACCGCCCTGCACCAAACCGATAGTGACCGCCAGTGCATAAAACTCTGTGCTGCTGTCCATGAAAAAGGCACCAATCACTGCCAGCACATATACCACTAACGCAAAGAAGATACCTCTTTTGGCGCCCTGCCCTTCGGCGCCCATTTTGGTGGCGAGAAAACCAAACAGCAGTGTCGCGGGCAGGCCAACAAACTGGGTAATCAACAGGGCGGTAATCAGGTGTTCCTGTTGCAGGCCAATGGATAATCCATAGTCCACGGCCATGCGCACTACGGTGTCCACACCGTCGATATAAAACCAGTAGGCCAGCAGAAAAACCATTATCACCCGTATTTTTCTCAGGTGATGAAAGGTGTCCAGCAGTTGTGCATAACCGGCTCGTGCCACTGCCCAGCCGGAAAGCTGCTGTGTGGGTGGTGTTTCTTTCACCAGCAACAAGAGTGGCAGGGAAAATACTGCCCACCAGATGGCGACGCTGATAAATGACAGGCGTACCGCTTCTGTTGCGTTTTCCAGGCCAAAGCTTTCCGGTGACAGGCTCATGGCGACGTTTACGGAAAATAACAGGCCTCCGCCCAGGTAGCCCAGGGCGTAACCCAGGGCTGAGATAAAATCCCATTGCGTTTTTTTTGCTACGGTCACTAACAAGGCGTCGTAAAAGACATTTGCGCCCATAAAACCGATGGTCGCAGTAACAAACAGCACCAGTGCTGCCAGCCATTCACCCTGCTCCACGCCATAAAGTGCTGCTGTGGCGACGATGCCGGTCCCCGCAAACAAAAACAAAAACCGTCGGCGCAGGCCGCCACGATCTGCAATCGCGCCCAGCAGTGGCGCCACCAATACAATGAACAAACTCGCCAGCGCATTGCCTATACCCAGGTGAAATGTGCTTTCTGTGCTGGTGATGCCTGCACTCCAGTATTGCTTGAAAAAAATCGGGAAAAACCCGGCCATCACGGTGGTGGCGAAGGCGGAGTTGGCCCAGTCATAAAGCGCCCATGCGACGATACTTTGATTGAGCTTGGACTTATTAGTGATCAACACGGCTACCCCGATAAATTTACTTCAGCATGCCGGATTTGATCCGCCGTCCGGAAAATTGTTAAAACCGCTGGACTCCGGGTCAAGCCTGGAACGACGAAAGAAGTTAAGAATTTTTCGCAAATATGGACATAACTTTTTTTGTTTGGCAGATTGTCCACTAAGCAGGACAAAATAGAAACTCTCAACGAATAACCAATCAATGAATAATTTACACCATAAACTGCTGGCTTTGGATGGCAAAGGTTACAAGGCTTACAAGGCTATCGCTGGCACTTATACTTTCCCGGCCTTTACCCTCAGCATTGACCATGTACAGGGCGACCCTTTTGCCACACCTTCACGCATCAGCGTGTCTGTTGATACCGGCGAAGCCGCTTTTCCGGATGAGCTGTGGCAAACCGAAGTACGCCGCGTGGCGCTGGAGGATTTCCTCGGTCGCGCCATTCGACAAGCCATTGACCGTTATGTAAAAGGCCGCCGGGGCAGTGGCGGCAGCGGTGAGTTTCACATCGCAACCAGTGGCCAGCAGGTGTTGGTGCGCAATGCGGTGTGTGTAAATGCGGATGTTATTGAGGCACGGTTCACTCTGGGCCTGCCTGCTCAGGGGCGACGCGCCGCCGGGCGTGAGGCTGTGGCTATGCTCATTGATGAGCTGCCACAAGTCATCAACGCCGCGCTGTATTACCAAAACCTCAACAGCAAACGTGTCTGGCAACACGTATACAGTGTGGAAGATCAGCATACTTTGCGTCGCTGGTTGCAGGATGCGGGGCTGGTCGCTTTTGTCGCCGACGGCGCGCTGTTACCCCGCGCCAGCGGTGTGGATGATCGCCCCATGCCTGAAGGCGCGCTGCCGTTTATGGCGCCCGAGGCACTGGCGCACACGGTGACGCTGCCTAATGCGGGGGAAGTGCGTGGCCTCGGTATTGGTCATGGCGTCACACTCATCGTTGGTGGCGGCTTTCACGGCAAATCCACGCTGTTGCATGCCTTGGAACGCGGTGTGTACAACCACATTCCCGGTGACGGCCGCGAGCGTGTGGCAACGGTGGAAAATGCGGTAAAAGTGCGCGCTGAGGATGGCCGCGCCGTTTCGCGGGTCAATATCAGCCCCTTTATTGATCACCTGCCTTTCGGGCGCGATACGGTGTCATTCTCCACAGAGAATGCCAGCGGCAGTACCTCCCAGGCCGCCAATATCATCGAGGCGCTGGAGTGCGGCACGCAGTTGTTGCTGATCGATGAAGACACCTCGGCCACCAACTTTATGATTCGTGATAAGCGCATGCAGGCATTGGTGGCGGATGACAAGGAACCCATTACCCCGCTGATTCATCGGGTGCGTGATCTGTATGAACAACAAGGCGTGTCTTCGGTGATTGTGATGGGAGGCTCCGGTGATTATTTTGATGTGGCCGATACGGTGATTATGCTGGATGCCTACCAGCCACACGATGTTACCGCCCAGGCCCGGGCGCTGGCACGGCCTGTCACACCCGGCACTGCACCCGGCAAAACATTTGACGGGCCAGTCAGCCGCCGTCCCGGCGCCGATGTGCTCAATCCTGCGCGCGCCGACCGTGAGGTCAAGATCAATACCCGTGGAGTGAATAACTTATTATACGGCGAGCATGATATTGATCTCTCGCAGGTGGAACAGCTCATCGACATCGGTCAAACCCGCAGTATTGGTTTGATGATTTATTATTTTGCGCAGCACTATGCTGCCACGGATAATAATCTGGTTAAGGGCTTGCAGCAGGTCATGGCCGATGCACAGCAATACGGTCTCGATATTTTCAGCCCTTACAAGGTGGGTGATCTGGCCTTGCCGCGACTGCACGAGCTGGCGGCGGCAATTAACCGTATCCGTGAAGGCCAGTGGCACTGATAAAACCGGTCCCATGCGCACATCCATCATCAGTTTAGCCTTCGCAACCATCATTGGCCTTGTTATCGGTTTGTTGCTGCAATCACCGGATACCACACCTACGGTGTCTACAGCGGCAAAACCGGCAGCCATTGCTGCAAGACAAAATGAAGCCATTCCGCCCCGCCCGGTAGAGGGGGCAACTATTGATCTCAATGGTATGGCGCAACAACTCCAACAAGAAATAGCGGCTCGCAAAAACCTGCAAGCCCAGGTCAGGGCGTTGGGTGAAAAAATCGCGCTACTCGAAAAACAGAGCGCCTCCCGGACACGCCCGACAACAACCCCTCCTCATAACACGACACCCTCCACTGGCATAAACAGCACATGGTTTAACCAACAGGCATTGATTGATGCCGGTATGGATGCTTCGGAAGCACAACAACTAAAGGAACGTTTTGAAAAACAGGAATTGGAAACACTTTATCTGCGCGACAGGGCCGTACGTGAAAACTGGCTTGGCACCCGCCGCTACCGTGAAGAACTGCAAGCGCTGCAAGCACAAACCGGTAACCTGAAAGAAGAATTGGATGAAGAAACCTATGCTGCCTATTTATTTGCCAGCGGCCAACCCAACCGGGTCTCTGTACAAAGCGTGCTGAGCGGATCTGCCGCAGATAACTCGGGAATACAGCCCGATGATCAGATTTTACGCTACGACAACCAACGCATTTACAATTGGCAAGACCTGCGTAATGCCACCACCCAGGGTGACATCAATGAAACGATCACCATTGAGGTGATGCGAGGCAACAAACGCATGACGTTTTACGTGCAGCGCGGCCCCTTGGGTATTCGCATGAGCCCCGTCAGCGTCGCACCCTGACATATCTTCATCTCAAGCATCAAAGCATGATTGCTCAGTGTTTGTGTGCAACAGACTGCGGGGGGTTACCTTCCTTTTATTTTCCAGATCAGAAACCCTGTTTCCAATGGGGAGTTGGATTAATTCAGGATCAGCGATGCTTTTAACAAAACATCGGCAAAATGGCTTGTAATAGGGTTTGACTTACCGGTAGTATTTGTAGACTATTCCAAGTTAGTCAACAGGGGCTATACGCTAAACTTTCACCTCTGTCGGGCGGAGTTGCCAAAAGTTGCCGAGCACCTGCGCTCCTCCGTGACAACCCTTATTCTGTAAGAATTTTCAGTTTTATTTTCTGATGACAGAAAGTAAATACGCGCAGCACAGACGGAAGCAGGGAGAAAACGGGGCTCAATTGTTTTGTGTTGTTAAACGCTTGGCGCCACCTGTGAAAAAGGAAGGAACCAACAAATGTTAAAAGGAGAGAACCAGCAAATGCGCAAATTTCACCCGTCCAAGCTTATTTTAGCTTTATTGTTGCTCGTATTGTCAAACTGGGCACAAGCAGAAGTTTCATTCAGCCAGGTATATGTGTTTGGCGACAGCCTGTCTGACACTGGCAACCTGGGCTCGATCGTCGGGGACCTGCCACCCCCTTTTTACATGAACCGCATCAGCAACGGGCCGGTAGCCGTAGAAACACTGGCTGCCCGACTCGGACTCACAGCAGAGGCATCGTTGCATCTGCTTCTGCCCGAAGTGGGCAGTAATTATGCAGTGGCAGGCGCCAACGCCGCTGGCGTGGAGCCCATAGACCTTGGCACTCAGATTCTCAGCTTCCAGGCCAACCACATTGTCGCACCTGCGGATGCGCTGTATGTCATTCTCATTGGCGGTAATGATGTTCGCGATGCCCGTGATGAAACAAATTTTTGGCTTGCCCGATCGAAGGTAAAAGATGCGGCCGCTAAAGTACGGAAGGCTGTCGAAAACCTGGCCCGCATAGGCGCACACTCATTTCTGCTGGTCAACTCACCCAATATCGGTCTGATACCTGAAACCCAGCTTATTGCCACCACAACCGATGACCCTGATCTGATCACGCGCACCCGTGCACTCAGCAAACTGTATCAACGCGAACTGCGCAGAGCCGCCACACATCTCAGATATACAAGATACGTGCACATTACCGAGTTTGACCTGTTCAGCTTTTTTAACGACCTGGTAGAAAATGCCGCTGATTATGGCTTTAACAATACCACTGATGCCTGCTTCAGCTCCTCCAACCTGACTTTTCATCCAGACTGCGACTCCGGCGCAAATTTTGACCAGTTTATTTTCTTTGACGAAATTCACCCAACAGCCCGGGTGCATGCCCTGATTGGTGAAGCCTTATATGAATCTCTCGATAGCCCCAAAGAAGAAACCTGGCTCGAATGGTATTTAAGCAGGTTTAACATTTCCATTTATCCATAAGGCTCCCGGCCACCGTGGTGCTTTCCCTGTTAACAGGGAAAGCACCACGGCCTCTTTTTGCTGCTCACTTATGAATGCAACGAACGCCCGTCAACCGCCATTGCAGCCTCATGCACAGCTTCAGACAGGGTGGGATGGGCATGTACAATGCGGGCGAGGTCTTCTGCTGATGCAGAGTATTCCATGGCCACTACGGCTTCGCTGATCAGCTCCGAGGCATTAGGGCCATAAATATGCACACCCAATATGTGATCGGTGGTGGCGTCACTGAGAATTTTCACCATGCCACGAGTATCTCCGGCGGCATGTGCCCGGCCACTGGCGGCAAAGGGAAAAACACCAGCCTTGAATTCAATGCCTTCGGCCTTTAGCTGTTCACTGGTCAAACCCACCCAGGCCAATTCCGGCCAAGTGTATACCACTGAGGGGATCACGCCATAGTTCACTTCCGGCTGTTGCCCGGCAATGCGTTCCGCTACGGCAATACCTTCTTCCGATGCTTTATGCGCCAACATGGGGCCACGCACGACGTCACCAATGGCAAACACGCCCGGCAGGTTGGTACGGCATTCGTTATCAACAGTGATAAAACCACGGCCATCCACGGCAAGCCCCACAATATCGGCCCCGATATCACCGCTATTGGGCGTACGCCCGGTGGCTACCAGCACGCGGTCTACGGTGAGTTTTTTTTCACCTTCATGGGTCTGGTAGGTCACCGTAAGCTGTTTTTTGGTTGCCTTCACCGACGACAATTTAGCGCCCAGCAAAATATCCACCCCCTGCTCTTGCAGGTTTTGCTGCACAGCGACAGCCAACTGTTGTTCAACATTTTTCAGGAATTTGTCGCCGCGTACAATGATGGTGGTTTTTGCGCCCAGCCGTGACCACACACTGCCCAGTTCCAGACCGATGACACCCCCGCCGATCACTGCCAGCCGTTTGGGTACACTGTCGAAGGCCAGGGCACCTGTGGAGTCCACCACCCGGTCATCATCATGCGGCACCTCGGCCAGCTGCACCGATGACGAGCCGGTAGCAATAATGATATTTTTTGCCTGATATTCCTTGGCATTTTCATTTTTCGCATGAGTGGTAACGCGCACACGATTATCACCCGCCAGCCCCCCCCGCCCCTTGAGCCAGGTGATTTTGTGTTTCACAAACAGCATGGCAATGCCGCCTGTGAGGGCTTTGACCACTTTTTGTTTGCGCGCCATCATGGTGGGCACATCAATCCTGAGATCATTGAGCATAATGCCGTGCGCGGAAAACTCATGCCGGGCATGATGAAAATGGTGTGTGCTGTCCAGCAGGGCTTTGGAGGGAATACAACCTACGTTGAGACAAACACCCCCCAAAGAGGGCTCGCCTTTCTCATCGACACGGTCATCAACGCAGGCTGTTTTCAGCCCCAGCTGGGCACAACGAATAGCTGCCACGTAACCACCGGGCCCACCACCAATAACGATTACATCAAAATCTGCCATGGCCTGATTCCTTGAATGTGCTTACAGCGGCCTTATAAGCAGGCGAGCATAAATGTTAAAGAATAATACTCACCTGCTTAAGGGACGCGCATGAAATAATTTGTACATTTTTAGTGGCGGTTCAGCCTGGCTTTTAGCGGTGTGTAACACCATCAGGCCATGTGTTGTGAACGCAAAGTCCGCACTGTTTTTTTTGCGCTAAATGCTCAGCAATAAATTTTGAGTCAAACGCTGGAATAACCGTTATGTCCAAAGTCAATTTTCGGTTTGTATTTAAAGAATCCGGCTGTGTAGCTGCCATTTTTAAATGGTTATATTTCCAACAACAAACGCGCCGGGTCTTCCAGGCTATTTTTAACAGCAACAAGAAACAATACTGCATCACTGCCATCAACAATGCGATGATCGTAAGACAAGGCCAGGTACATCATGGGTCGTGCCACTATTTCACCATTTTCCACCACTGCCCGTTGCTGAATGTTATGCATGCCCAGTATGGCGCTTTGCGGTGGATTCAGTATGGGCGTGGATAACATGGAGCCGAAGGTGCCGCCGTTGGTGATGCTGAATGTCCCCCCCGTCAATTCATCCAGTGACAGTTTTCCATCCTGGGCGCGCTGGCCGAAGTCACGAATGCCTTTTTCGATATCCGCAAAACCCAGCTGATCCACATCACGCAGCACGGGCACCACCAGCCCGCGCGGTGAGCCTACGGCAATGCCGATATCAAAATAACCGTGATAGACAATATCCTGTCCATCCACCGAGGCATTGATTACCGGAAACTGTTTCAGCGCCTCGGTTACCGCTTTGGCAAAAAAGGACATAAAGCCCAGCCGGGTACCGTGTTGTTTTTCGAACGGGTCTTTGTATTTCTCACGCAGCGTCATAATGGGCTGCATGTTGACTTCATTGAATGTGGTGAGGATGGCCGCCGTGTTTTGCGCATCCTTGAGCCGCTCTGCCACGCGCGCGCGCAAACGACTCATGGGCACACGTTTTTCCGGTCGAGCCCCCATTGGTATATTCATTATAGGTGGTTTTACAGCATCAGCCGTCACATTTTCATCCGTTGTCTCATCTTCGTGTTTTTTGCCGCCACCCCGCGTTTCCAGATAATGGATAATATCGGCCTTGGTAACACGGTTGTCCCGACCGGTTCCCGGCACGCGGGAGGGGTCAATATTATTTTCTGCCACCAGTTTTTTTGCGGCAGGGCTCAACAACACTTCCGGTATTTTTTCCGTTGTGGTTATTTTTTCTGCGGTGACAGTCTGCGTTTCTGTGGGCGTCTCCTGCCCGGGCTTAACTTCATCATTGATCGTAGCAATAATCTCTTCACTCGCCACCAGCTCGCCATCACCCTTGTTGATTTCCTGTAATACGCCATCTTTTGGCGCCACAATCTCCAGCACCACTTTGTCTGTTTCCAGGTCCACAAGGTTTTCATCACGCCGGACAAGTTCGCCAGGCTTTTTGTGCCAGTTGAGCAGTGTTCCGTCAGTAATGGATTCCGACAAGGCGGGGACCTTTACATCAATAAGCATACGGATTCTCCAGAATATTGTGTAAGCACGGACTGTATCTCAAACGCCACGGGTATATCACTCCGATAATGCTGCATCAATCAATGATTGTAATTGCTGAATGTGTTTTTTGTAACTACCCACCGCTGGTGCAGCTGCCTCCGGCCGGCCCGCATAGGACAACTCCTGTTTGTCATGTTTGCTGTCACGCAGGATGGAGCGAATATATTGCCATGCACCCTGGTTTTGTGGTTCTTCCTGACACCAGACAATCTGTTTTGCTTTCGGATATGTCGCCAGTACATCACAAAACGGTGTGGCAGGAAAAGGATAAAGCTGTTCAATGCGGATCAGTGCCACATTGTGCCGCTCACGTTTCCTGCGCGCATCCAGCAAATCAAAAAACACCTTGCCGCTGCACACCACTACACGGGTGATTTTTTGGGTGTCCAGTCCGTCGGGGTCATCCATAACGGTTCTGAATGCACCATCGGACAAGTCTTCCAGGCGCGATGTTGACAGTTTGTGCCGCAGCAGGCTTTTTGGCGTCATCACGATCAGCGGCGTGCGCATTTTGCGCAGCATCTGCCGGCGCAGCATATGAAACATCTGTGCCGGTTCACTGGGTATGCACACCTGTACATTGTTTTCTGCGCATAACTGTAAATAGCGCTCCAGGCGGGCCGATGAATGCTCCGGGCCCTGGCCGTCAAAACCGTGTGGCAAAAACATCACCAAACCACTCAAACGTCCCCACTTGGAAGAGCCCGAGGTAATAAACTGGTCAATCACGACCTGGGCGCCATTGGCAAAATCACCGAATTGCGCTTCCCAGATGACCAGCGCATAGGGTGCGGCAGTGCTGAAGCCATATTCAAAACCCAGTACTGCTTCTTCGGATAACAGGGAGTCAATTACCACAAAGTCACCCTGCTCTTTGTCAAGGTGTTGCAGCGGAGTATAGCTTTCACCGGTTTGCTGGTCATGAATAATCGCATGACGATGAAAGAAGGTGCCACGACCGCTGTCCTGCCCCGACAGACGAACAGGATACTCCTCTTCCACCAGGCTGGCGTAAGCCATGGTTTCTGCGAAGCCCCAGTCCATGGGCATCTCGCCCCGGGCCATTTTGTAACGGTCATCCAGAATACGCCGTACACTGGCGTGGGGCATTACATTGTCCGGCAGGTTGTATAAACGGTTCACCACATCCTGCACATAGGCCTGTGGTTTCCGGGTATCGACATCTTCGTTCCAGCGGGTGTCCAGATATGGTTTCCAGTCCACCCAGTAAGGTTTGTCATAATATTTATTCACGACGTCCGGCGCGACAGTCTCGCCGTTGTCCAGGCTGTCCCGGTATTGCCGGTTCATTGCATCCACATCATCAGCGCTGACGATACCATCATCAATGAGCTGGTCCGCGTAGAGTTGTGCGACCCGGGCATGCTGACGGATCTTTTTGTACATCATCGGCTGTGTTGCTGCGGGCTCATCGGCTTCACTGTGGCCGTGGCGGCGATAACACACCATGTCCACCACCACATCCTTGCGATAGACCATGCGGAAATCCAGGGCGATTTTTATGATTTTCGCCACGGCTTCCGGGTCGTCGCCATTGACGTGAAAAATCGGCGCCTGAATCATGCGCGCCACTTCGGTGCAGTAGGTCGTGGAACGCGAGTCCAGCGGATTGCTGGTGGTAAAGCCGATCTGGTTATTGATAATTATGTGTACCGTGCCACCAATGCTGAAACCACGCGCCTGCGACATGTTAAAATTTTCCATCACCACACCCTGGCCGGAAAATGCGGCATCGCCATGAATGAGCACAGGCAATACCATGCTGCCGCTAGTATCTTTACGGCGGTGCTGCCGGGCGCGCACCGAGCCGCCCACCACCGGCCCCACTATTTCCAGGTGTGAGGGATTAAACAACAAGGCCAGATGCACAATGCCGCCGGGGGTTTCAATATCCGATGAAAACCCCTGGTGATATTTCACATCCCCCGAGCCATTCACCACCTGCCCTGCCGATTTACCTTCAAATTCGTCAAACAACGAGCTGGGGGCCTTGCCCAGAATATTGGTCAACACATTGAGACGGCCACGGTGCGCCATGCCAATCACCACTTCGGCCACCTTGTTTTCCCCTGCCTGCTGCACCAGCTGGCGCAACATGGGGATCAGGCATTCCGCCCCTTCCAGTGAAAAGCGTTTTTGTCCCACATAACGGGTATGCAGATAACGCTCAAATTCCGAGGCGGACAAAATGGATTTGAGCATGTCCAGGCGCTGGCTTTTCGAAAAGCCGTATTGGCTGCCAACACCTTCCACACGTTGCTGTATCCAGCGCTTCTGTTGCGTATCGGTGATGTGCATATATTCCAGGCCAATGTGGCCACAATATGAACGACGCAGAATTTCCAGGATCTCTTGCAGGGGCGCAGTCTCTGCACCTGCCAATGACCCTGTATTGAACATGGTCGCCATGTCCTCATCACCCAGCTTGTAAAACGCGGGATGCAGCTCCGGCACCAGGTCCTGATCACGTAATTCCAATGGGTCCAGGTCCGCATGCTCGTGCCCACGGAAGCGATAAGCATTAATCAGTTGTAAAACCGCCACTTGTTTGGCGTCCAGGCAGGATTTTTCCGGTAATGCTGCATTTGGGACGGCCTGCGTCCGGGGTTGTCTGGCCATGCGCCGGAACTCAGCACGTATTGCCTGATGGTCCACCTCAACCCCGTGCATGCTGCCATCCTTCTGTGAACCGGCAAACTTTTCATCGGAAAAAAAGGCCCGCCAGTCAGCACTCACTGCTGATGGGTCTTGTAAAAACACTGCGTACTGCTCTTCGAGAAACCCGGCATTCGCGCTGAACAAATAGCTGTTGTCCTGCATTGCTTTCATTGCTGCTTTTTTCATTCATCCGCCTCAATATCACGCCATCATGTATAACAATAACAAGGAATTTCTGATGCTGTAGCCCCTAAAAGCCTATCGGCAAAGGGCTTACAAGCTTTACGCAAGGAACGTGCACGACGCGAAATGGATGCATCAATCTGGGTTATCCTAAGTTAATCCGTTGAATCGTGGCAAGAATGACTGCGGTACTTATGCATTACACAACGTAAATCCCAGTCCTGCCCCTCAACCACCAATGCGGCCATGTACGCTGGAGAAAGATGAATCTGACGGGATGACCAGCGAACCAGCACTTCAGGATTTCCATGGACGTTGAGTAATGCCGCCGGACCCTCCGGAGACAGTGAAGTCTCAACCTGTTCCAGCACAGACAATCCCTCCCCGGTGGCCTTCGCGTAAGCTTCTTTGACGGTCCATGCCTTGAAAAAGGCCTCCTTTTTTTTCTGCGCGGAAAGAGAACGAATAACCTCACACTCGCCCGGGTAGAAATAACGCTGCGCTATGCTTTCCACGTCCTGTTTTGTCCGGAGGTGTTCGACATCAACACCCACCTGGCGGTTCCTGGAAATGGCATAAAGCGCTGTTTCGTGAGAATGCGAAACATTGAAATACAGCTTATCGTGAATACCATGAGAAACAAGCTCTGGTTTTCCCTGGGGGCCATAGGAAAATTCCAGGCTTGCGGCCGGCTGATTCAAGTAGCCACCCAAAATATTGCGTAAAAACCCACGTCCGGCAATAAAACGCTGACGATGTTTGTCAAAAACAAATTTCCCGGCCCTCAATTTTTCCGCCGGGCACAGTAACTGTGCCAGCTCCTCAATGTGTGCACAAGGCTGATCCAGTCTGGCCTGCCAGAGGTGCACTTCATTGTCCTTTATACTGAAATCAGCGGGCGGGAAAATCCACTTAAATTCTGAATCAGACATTTGTAAAAAATATATACCCGTAGCGTTTGAGATTCAGGTTTAAGTGTGCGTCATATTTGTTGCATGCGCCAACATCTGCCAAAAAATGAGCCTTGGTCAGTTGTGTGTTGGATGACATGATCAAGCAGCATGCGAGCGCCGGTTTAAATCAGCGACCAGATTGTCAATGGTGCTAAGGTCCTGCCCAAACTGATTGATGGCATAACAGGAAGGAACTGATCCCCCAAAACCGTATTTGATAAAATTTGACAACGTCCCCGTCGGGCTTAGGTCCACAAACAATGGGTTTCCCTGACGGATGATACCGGAAATCAGTTTGCTGAATTGTATTTCTTTTCGCACCACATGCCAGAAATGATATTTATCCGGTTCGGCAACTTCCCCTCCTTTTGCACAGGAATAAATCGGTATTTTGGGTGGCATAAAATTTATGTCATCTGTAAACGAGTCAAAACTATTCTGCACAGGGTCGATGAGTGCCGAGTGAAAGGCATGATTCACTGGCAACAACTGAGAAAATATTCCATTGTCCTTCAATTGAGCATTGACCGCTTTTAACCTGTCCATCGGCCCGCTTATTACATAATTGCCCGCATAATTCACGCCGGCGAGGGTGCAATTCTCAAACAGGGGTGAGCCTTTATCAACGTTTTCCACACGGTCCAGAATAACCAGCATTCCACCGTGCTTACATTTTTCGTGAAGCTGTTTCGCCTGGTACATTACCAGCTCCAAACCATCATTCAAAGAGACGGCACCTGCCACCACCGCTGCGGCGTATTCCCCCATACTGTAACCAAGCACGGCTTTTGGTTGTATGCCCATATCATCCAGCACCTGCGTCAGGCTGTAACCGATGCAGAATATTGCCGGATGGGTAAATAAGATATTATCAAATGCTTCATGCTTTTTTGATTCATCATAGACAACATCCACCAAAGCGTGCCCAAGAAGGGGTTCCAGAATAGCGCTGCACAATTGCATTGTGTCTCTGAATACATTGTTCTTCTTATACAGCTCCTGTCCCATGTGGTAATAATGTGACCCCTGCCCCGAATACATAAATATCAGTTCAGGCTGTTTTTGCTTCTTCATGGTCCTGACTGTATTTACTCCGGCAGCACCATCTGCATTGCCGACAATAAGCGGAGTGGCTTCACGCTGTATTTTTGCGACCATATTTTTCAATACCGTACCATGACCCACTTCCTCGAACACCATTTCACCCTGTCCCATCAGGTAACGAATACTTTCCGACCAATGGACCGAATGGGTAATCTGGTTTGCAAGATTGAGTCGAATGTCTTCCTGTTTGTACGGTCTTGCGGTTACATTTGCTATCACCGGCAACGTCAGCGCTGAATAGGAAAATCCGGCCAGGAATTTATCAAATTCATCCCTTGCACTTTGCATATACCGGGAATGAAAAGCGCCACTGGTGTTGAGTGGGATGCATTGCCCCCCTGCCTGAAGAAATAACGGCCCGGCTTTATCAATTTCATCCGATACGCCGGATATGACAATTTGAGATGGCGTATTGTAGTTGGCAACATCAATGCCCTCTAACCGGTTGTCTCGGATAACCTTCTCAACGGCATCCTTATCCAGGCCCAGTATGGCGGCCATTGCGCCACCACGGGCCTGACTCATCAACAGGCCTCTTTGTTTCACCAGCATCAAGCCCGTTTCAAAATCAAACGCACCGGCGGCCAATAGTGCGTTATATTCCCCCAGGCTGTGCCCCGCCACAAAATCAGGCAGGTAACCGGTTTCTTCACATTTCTTATAATAAGAAAGTGCATTGACGGTATAGATTGCCGGCTGCGTAAACCGGGTTTGCGAAAGTTCGCGGTTATGGTCCTCCAGACAAAGCGCCTTGATGGAATACCCAAGAATCCCGTCTGCTTTTTCTGTCACCTCCCGAAATTCATCAAAAAGCGCCCCTCCCATGCCCACAGATTGAGACCCTTGCCCGGGAAATACATATGTTCTCATCAGTTTTACCTCGCTCGACAAACAACCAGATTATTCATGAATCCCAAAAAACAGCCGGTATAGTGACCGGTACTCATACACCCCACCGATACACACGATGAAAATCCTCTATTTTTTCCAGAAAGAGTTGTTGTTTGTTCTGGACAGCATCATATGCGCCCGGTATGAGCTGGTAGTCCAGATCAACATTTCGAGTACCAAACCTGACTGCCCCACTTCCTTTTAGCAACACCTCATACTCATCCATAGAAAGCCGATAACGCCTGTTTAACTGTTCATTGATACCAAAACGCTGCAAACATTCTTTTCCATCTGGGGTCACCGTGCCACTATAAAACTCGGAACAGCAACCCGAGCCATAGGAAAAAATGCCGATCCGTTTTGGACAATCAAAATCACCATTATCAATGGTGCTCGCCAGTGATAAAAATACTGTGGCCCCCATGATATTGCCTACACGCTGGCAATATTCCAGCCCGGGCATTACGCGCTGTGTAAAATCCTTTTCTATTTCAGCTGCTGCGGCCTTGACCATTTTCCGCATCATGGAACGATGTGCACCTTTTACCATTCCACCAAAGGGCGTATGAAAACTCAGGTATTGAAAGGTCTCCCGGTAATCTGCGCCATGAACGCGCTTCTGATATTGCAAAAATGCCTGTTCACAACAATCCAGGTAAGACATAAGTGATAAATCCGCATCACCGGCTTCACTGTCTGTAACCGGTCGGCAGGTATCCATTACTTCATAACCGTAATACCCATTGGCGCCTACATCTATTTGTAGTAATGCGGGGGTTTCGCTGACCAAAAAGGCCACCGCCCCGGCACCGGAGCTGGGTTCGGAAAACGATGCGTCTTCCGATATGCCACTGCCCGAGCCAATTGTCATAAAACGGGATATATCTGTCGTGACAACCAGAGCCTTTGCCCCTGGTGAGGTTTGCGACAATATGAAATTGATTGCCATTTGCAGCCCTGCTGTTCCTGAATAACAGGCCTGTTTTATTTCAAACAAGCGGCAATTCCTGTCTAATTCCAAATAGTGATGTATATAAGTGCTTATTGATTTTCCAAAATCAATACCGGATTCCGTGCAGGTAATCAGCAGTTCAATCCGTTCCTTTTCCTCCTCTGCTAACGCATCCACCACGGGTTTTGCTGCATTAACGCCATAAGAAACCGGGTCTTCATAAGGAAGCGCGACAGCCTTCTCATTCATCAACAAATTTTCAAACCTTGCGCTATCCAATTGACGGTATTTTGCCAGTTCCATTACATCAAGATAAGCAGTACCACCAAAAACATTCATTGCCTCAATTCCAACAGGAACCATTTTTACCCTCTCCAGAGATCTGTCATTATTATGTTTATTCGAACCGGATTTCACAGGCCCTGTATTCATTCAGTATAATCAGTAAATTGCGCGAATTTCTGACCTGTAAAGTTATACAGTATATTATGCTGGTGAAGCCATAAACAGTTCTTCATAGGGAAAGTCCGAACCCAGCTCTTTCAGTCTGGCAAGCATGCGGGCATCAAGTTCACCCCGCTGTTCGTTGGAAAGAAACTCGGAGGATTTTCCCGATTTACCGCTGCGCATCATTTTCCCCCGGTTTTTCCCTGTGAGCAGGGGCAGCCGTGGCGGGGCAAAACACGACTCCCTGGATTTCATATAAGTGAATCCACATTTGCGGATCACCTCGGCACGTTGCTGCTCATCGAGTTCGACGCCCAACAGCCCGGCAACCTTGTCAACCGTACCCGGCAAGTCATTTTTCATTTCCGGGTAGATCAGCACCAGAACATTCGGGCGGTCACGCCAGGCCCAGTAACCGGCCATGTGGTCAGGCCAGGTGCCCAGAATCGAGTCGGGCTGGAGATCCATTTCATACCATTGCTGGGGGCTGATGTGTTCACGAAGGCCGAAAATACCCGTCAGAAAATGATACGCCGAAACGGATATTTCTTTAGGGTCTCGTGCGATACACAGGTATTTGGCACGGGGATCATAGGGCACATACTCCGCTTCAAGGGCAGTTTTGATCGAGCGCAACCCTGTTGGTGCACGATTGCGGGGCCCGGGGTCATCCAGCGGGATGATGCCGGGGAAATCGCCATCGGGCCAGGGGGCCACATCATGGATATGCCGGAACTCCGCTTCTCCCCGATGGGCAATCTGCTCTGTTAGTTGCAGGGCCCAGTTGGTGCCGGACTTGGAAAAACAGGTGACAAACACATCATGGGCGGCAGGCTCATAGCCGGCAAACACTTTGGGCTTTCGATCTTTGGAGGCTATTTTAGTGATAATAAAATTCAGGGCCTGTCTCCCAAAGCCCAGTCTTCGAGCCATCATGAGAATCAACTGCGGAGGCAGCAGTGGGCTTAATAACGGAACTGTTTCTTTCATGATCTTTCTCCAATTTAACGTTTCACTGCCACAGGGTATGAATCAATACCAGTTCCTGAAGCATTGGGGATTACCTCCAGCACATTGGCGCGGGACTGAATGGGCACAACCTGCGCAAGCGTGTAACCCGCTCTGGTAAACAAGGCAGCGTATTCCTCTTTGGTTCGCTCCTGTCCCCCCAACAATGTCAGCATCTGTAGGTCAATAAGTTTGCCTGGGTGAAAAGTATCCCCGGGTGGAATAACCATCCCGATGACCAGCACCTTGGCTGCGGGATTGGCCTTCTTGCAATTTTCAAGGATTGTAATGCACTGCTCGTCAGTCCAATCATGGAGGACATGGGAAAGTATGTAGACATCCGCTTCCGGAACAAACTCAAAGAAATTGCCTTCGACAAATTGGCTGCGGTCAGACAGCGCCATGCCCTTGAAGCGTGCAGTGGCCTGTTCCGCAACATGCGAAAGATCAAATAACACCCCCTTCACCTGCGGGTGAGTTTTCAGGAGAGTGCTTAGCAGAATTCCACTGCCGCCTCCCAGGTCTGCAATCGTCTTTCCAGCCGCCGATGAAAAAGCATACGCCTGGGCCACAGCAGGCGCCTCAGCGGTGTGGGAGCCTTCCATCATCTCGTTGAACCAAGCAGCCTCCTCGGGGTTTTCGCCAAGATATTCGAAGAGGTTTTTGCCAAACACCTTTTTGATTCCAGTCTCCCCCGTCTTTACACTGTGCAGGGTTTCACCCCAGCTTTCCCACTGCAACTGACCTGTCAATGTCAGAATGGTCGAACGCACTGCGCCTGGTGCGTCTTTTTTGAGAGATGCCCCAAGCGAAGTTAACTCAAATTCCCGGGGGCCAACCTCTGTGAAATATCCCGTACTGGCCAGTGCCCGCATAACCCGATACAGGGAGTTAGGATGCATTTGGGTCCTTTCCGCCAGTTGAACAACAGAACGACACCCCTCGGCAATAAGATCCGCGACCTCCAGCTTCGCAACAACATAGAGCGATCGGGCAAGCCACTGATTGGCTATTAGTTGAAGAACTTTTTCCAGTGCTGGTGGAGCGCCTTCCTGGGTAGCTCCCAACGTTTCGGTCAACATATTCTATTTTCCTTTTCGTTGTATGGGGGCTCGCCCCCGGTTTTAATTAGATATTCCCATCTGGTTCAAGTACGACCTCTTGGTTATGTGCTACAAGCAGATTATAAAGATACGTTGTAACGGCCTTCTCACTTTGATCCGGGTGTAAAAAAAAGTGGTCACCGGGAAATGTCTTTACCGAAAATGTATCTGTCGTCAGTGACTTCCATGCACGCATTCCCATAATGGATACACGGTCATCATCCATTCCATGCAATGCTGCGATGGGAATATCCAGACACCCGGCATTTTTCGAATCAAAACTGTCAACCAGATTACAATCGGCCACTAACTGCGGCAACATCGCATCTGAAAATTCCTGACGTTCAAAATCCTGGTGAAGCGCCATACCGGTCAGCTCTGTGACCCTGGCCATACATTTTTTTATTTTTTCAGCGCCCTGATTCACCGCTTGTATAAATTCATCAACGGTGGGGATTCCCTCAAATCCACCTTCACAAAATACATTTTTAATAACACCTAGATAGGGGCTTGGTATAAAAGGCGCGGTGAACCCGCCCACAATCAAATATTCAGGTTTTGGCAGATTCTGCTCATCCAGATATCTGGCCCAGGCATAAGCAACAAGCGCTCCCGCACTATGGCCATAGATTGCATATGGGTGATGTAAATCATCACTCAACACATCCGTCAGAATGTTCACCATTTCATCAACAGACTCAACGGGATGTTCCAGTATGCGATCCTGTCGGCCGGGAAACTGAACAGGCCGGACATTGATTTCTTTTGGAAATACTGTCAGCCAGTTCCTGTACAGCGAAGCCCCGCCCCCACCATAAGGCAGGCAGTACAGGTTTATTTCCGCGCTTTTGCTGTGCTTTCCCTGTATCCATTTGCCTTTTTCCCGCGAGGCGGCCGCATACGTGGTGCTGCTTGTTGTGTCATTGTTTGAGTCCGGTTTATTTTTCCCGATACCCGTTTCAGCATTGTGATGCTCAGTGAAACCCTGTTGAATGGCCTCAGCCAGTGCTTTGGGCGTCGGTCCCTGCAACAGTATCGCAACGGGTACCGGAACACCGAACTCCTTGTTTATTTTATCGCGCAGCTCAAACCCCACCAATGAGTCCATACCCAACTGGCTGATCGATTCTGATGCCACGATTTCATCACCAGGAACCTTCAACAGTTCACTGAGTATTTTCTTCACATACCGTACTGTTATTTCCAGTTGATGCTCATTGGAGGTTGCAGCATTAAGCGAGTCTATTATTTCAGGATTGCCTTCGCAGGGTTTATTGTCGTCCTGCTTATCCACGGCCTGCTCTTTCATTTCACAGCTATGGCATTGGGCCACTATTTCACCCGAATCACTATAAAGGGTGAATGCACCATCCAGCACACCATCTTCATTGGGTCTGCCCAAAGATGTGATATGACACCAGACCACAGGGCCAACATCACCCTGAAAAAAATCAATGGCCCCCATCCCTACAAGCACAAACCGGACATCGAAGCCCACAGCCTCTTCAAGCGTCGCATGCAGCAATTGGAAACAGGATGCCCATACACCGGGATGAACACCCAGGTTCCAGACGGCTGGATTTTCATCAGAAGCCGGCAGCCGGAACCGGGCCAATGCCTCCCCTTTGTGACACCAGACTTGATCAATCCAGCGGACGGATAGCCCTAATACAAAGCCTCTTTGCGTCATGGTTTGATAAAATGCCTCGCCTGACATTTCAATCGGGCAACGTGATTTAATCGACGTAAAATCCTGTTTCCCGGATGTATTATGTGATAACGATGCATCACCCAATGCTCCATGAACATGTTGATTCCAGTCGTTGCCGCCCTTTCCCGGGGTATAAAAAGAAAAACTCGTGATGCCGTCTGATGGTTCCTCAAAAATCAGATGAATCTCTTTTTCCTCTCCTTCGGGAATAATAAGCCCGGAATCAAACGTCAGAAAATGAACATACGTATTTTTGTTTTCCCGTTGCTTCAAACCCGATATCAGCATTTCGAGAAAATGCCCTATATGCACAATATAATGCGTATCACTTAGCGTAGGCAGTTTTTCGGCGCCAACATTAAACAGCACTTGGGTTGTTTGAAGCGGAGTGGTTTGCACGTTACCCTGCAACGGATTTTCTGAGGCGGTATCCACAGGCAATAACTGTGCGCTATGTTCCTGTAACGATAAATCAGCAGATGTATCCAGCCAGTAGGAGCGTCGCTGAAACGGGTACGTGGGGCAAATCAATCGTTCTCGTTTAAATCCTTCATCAAATCGCTGCCAGTTGATCAAGTGCCCGTGGCTGTAACAGTCCGCCACAAAACTGACAACGCCATCCCAGGACATGTTTTCCAGACAAGGCGCAACGCCACTGGGTGTACTACGGCCGTATATACGATTGACGATCTGTGCACAGGTATCCAGCTCAAACACCAGGACGTCATGACCACCGAGCATTGTCTGTATGTCCCCCTTGTCCACAGGCTCATTGTCTGCGCATTCAAGAAGCGCAGGGTCTGACAACTGGGATCGCTTCAATGGCTCTGTGCTGCCCGGCAATATCACACGAAAAGACGGCATACTGAATTCATACCCCTTTGCCAACGGTTCATGTGTTTGTTTGTCCATATACCCGCGTACCAGACCATTCACGGCCTGATCAAGCGGCACCATTCCCGTCGATGCCGCCATGGAAAAAACCCCTTCCCCTTCTGCATAGACGGTGCTCACCTTAACGCCAAGATACTGAAACAAATTGAACATGGAATAAGTGGCACTGAAAGTTATTGCCGCTTCATCAAGCGGAATAGCCAAAAAATGCTCACGATGCTTTGCCAGCAGATTCGTCAATGTATTGCTGGTATACAGGGAAAATGCCGCTTCACAACGTTTCCACGTTTTCTGAAAATCAGGACATAACTCAATAAGTGATGCCAGTTCAGCAAATACCCCATGGCATTTTCCTGGAAAAACCATGGACACTCTTTTTTCAGAATCGACCGGGCCGCCCTGCCAATGGATATTGTCGCCCGTATAATTCTCGCCGCTGATATCGGCCAACGCTGACAACAATTCCTGTTTATCAGCCCATACACATGCAACCCGCCAGCTGAAATGAGATCGCCCCACATTGATGGTATGAGCAAATGAGGGCAGCCTGGTCATGGCCAGATCCATTGCATAATCACCATAGCGCCCGGCCAGCTCATTCAACGCGGATTTGCTTTGTGCTGATATTGTCAAAATGTGTTTTGGCCGGTCCTGCCCGGCATTGGCCGTATCCGGTTGTTTCGCGGGGGCCTCTTTGATAACCATAAAGGCATTGGTGCCACTGAAACCAAATGAACTAATGCCGACACGTCTGGCTTTATTGTCGTGGGTCTCCCAGTGCTGACAGGAATCAGGCAGGCGGGCGGGAATACGCTGAAGCTGTATACGTGGATTTATTTCATCACAATTAATATGTGGCGGCAGTGCTTTGTGTTGTAAACACAGTATTGTTTTAATAACACTGGCGATGCCTGCGGCGGCTTCCAGATGACCGATATTGGCCTTGCATGTACCGAGCATCAAAGGATTATCCGGGCTTCTGTCCTGGCCGAACACACCCACCAATGATTGAAACTCAATAGGATCACCCAGCGATGTACCGGTACCGTGCAATTCAACATAACCAATATCCGCAGGTGGAATATTTGCCCGGCTCAGGGTTTCCTCCAACAGCTTTTGCTGGGCCTGACCATTCGGCACGGTCAGCCCACTGGCAGGTCCGTCGTGATTGAGGTTGGACGTTTCAATCACAGCAAGAATGGGATCACCATCCCGCTGAGCGATATCCAGCCGCTTTAATACAACAACACCGGCACCCTCTCCCCGGCCATAGCCGTCCCCGTTTGCCGAAAACGTTTTACAGCGACCATCTTTGGATAAGGCATGCAGCTTGCACAAATTCAATACCGGTAAAGGAGACAGCATAAGTCCGGCGCCACCGGCAATCGCAGTGTGACATTCGTTGTCCTGAATGCTCTTACAGGCCTGATGTATGGATACCATTGATGATGAACATGCCGTATCAACCGACACCGCCGGGCCATGAAAACCAAATGAATGCGCAATACGGCCGGATGCCATACTGTTTAAAAGCCCCGTCATTGTATGTGGGCCTGTGGTAGCGATATCCCGGGGCAACAAGCCGTATTCTGCGGTAATAATGCCCATAAACACACCAACTGCCTGCCCCTTGAGTGACTTTGGCGCGTAGCCTGACCGCTCCAATGCCTCCCATGTCAGCTCAAGCAACAATCGCTGCTGCGGGTCCATTTCTTCCGCTTCCCTGGGGGAAATTGCAAACAGCCGTGAATCGAACAGCGACACATCTTCAGCCAGGAAATTAAGCTTTTGCGTATAAATTGTTAATGGGTTGCCCGGGTTGTCCTCTGAAAACTCTTTGCTGTCCCAACGATCCGGTGGCACATCACGTAAGCCTTCATTACCGTTTTTAAGAAGATCCCAGAATTTTTCCGGTGTCGTGCTCCCACCCGGAAACCGACAGGCCATACCCGTAACGGCAACCGGTACACGGGGGGGGCGTTCATTGATCTCACGCTTTAGGCGCTTGATTTCGTATAAAGACTTTTTTAATAATGCTGTAGTGTCCTGACCCATAATTGAGCACTCTCCCACTCCCGCCCTCTCCCCCCAGTGGGAACAGAACGAGCGTGTATGGATTGATGGCAACGCTGTTGTTTACGCCTGTTTTTTTAATTGCGCTCTTTTCGGTATGCCCGCATCGCGCTTTTAAACAAACGTTTTCCTTCTCTTTTACTCACCACATCGGCCTTCACCAGACCATGTAATGCACGTTTTACACAATGGCGGTACACCCCGATAGTATCTTCTGTATCAATGGAACAGGGAATCTCCGGCATCACCACCGCGGCCCCACTGTGGATGCCATAAAGACGATTACGGACCCCACCGGGCCATAACACATCCAGCATTCCATGATGGGCATCACCCAAACCGAAATTCAGTGCATGGGTATTCTGCGCCACATGACTGGCGCCACCTGTTACCGGTTTCATCGCCGTATTCCCGTGTTCAGGCGTAAATGAAACAATGGCGCCAATACCATCCCGGTTAACACTTCCCCCTGCAATAAGCCCGACACTGCCAACAACCTCTATTGATACCGATTCATATGCTGTTACCGACTGATTTATTTCAACCCGCATCGACCCCGGAACATATTCCAGCCCCGACCAGCTAAACAGACCGGGCCCCACCATATTCATCGCGGGTACAAAAAATGCTGTGGCATCAAACGGCCCGCCAAACTGTGCCGGACTGATAACCAGCGGGAAATAATCCGGGATATCAAAATTGGCAACCGTCACAATATCAACCAGCCCATCACCATCAAGATCGCCGGTGGCCACACCCTGGACATTCTGCCTGGTTCCACGCCCACCCAGGGCTGCGCTGTCAAAAGTATAATTTCCCGCGCCATCATTCAGCAGCACTGTACCGGGATTGTCATTGGTGATAATCCCCGCAAGATCAATACCACCACTGTAAATTACATCAGTATCACCATCGTTGTCGAAATCTTCGGCCGAAACACCCCAGCCAAAGGGTGAAGCCAGCAAACTGCCAATACCTGGATCAGAAAATGTTCCATCTCCGTTGCCGGTAAACATTCGTGAAGTGCTCGTCCCCAAAGGGATTGGGGCGCCCAATGCCGGAAACATATAATCCCCCATACTCGTGGCAAAAAAATCGAGATTTCCATCATGATTGAAATCGGCAAAATCCAGCCCCATCCACTGGGCGGGTTTATTGGTGCCTGCGGCAACCGTGACATTGCTGAAATTCCCGCTGCCATCATTATCCCAGATCTGGATCAAACCCCGGTCAACACCGCCCATTGCGGCGGGCGGCAGACCACAATTATCGTCGCCATTGAACAAGTCAATATCACCATCCTGGTCATAATCCACCATCGCTGTTGCCCAGGTGATTGCCTGTGCGCCCGGGGGAAGAACACCTAGCTGCTGTATGCCTGATGATGCTGAAACGTCAGAGAAGGTGTTGTTGCCATTATTGCGAAAAAGTTCGTTACCGACATTATCCGCAAAGGGTATGGCAAAACAGGCCGCGCCGGTATCAAAATCCCAGGCATGGGCAACATGAAGATCAACAAAGCCATCATTGTCGATATCGCCAAAGGCACAGCCTGTACCACCTTTGGTACTGCTGGTAAAACTGCCGCCACTGGCCAGGGAAATATCACTGAAGGTACCATCACCATTATTTTGATAAAGTTGATGAGTGTCATCGTCACCAACAACAAAGATGTCAGCATCACCATCGTTATCAATATCGGCATAACAGGCGCCACTGCCCTGGTGGGCTGGCGAATGAATGCCTGCCTGTTCCGCCACGTCAATAAAGTGAAGCCCTCCACCATTGGATAATTGATTCTGAAACAGACTGTTTGCCCTGCCTGCGACATTGGTGGCAAATATGTCTATATCACCGTCATTGTCATAATCCAGCAGCAGTACACCACCCTTGCCAGGAACATGAATCGGCATTATCACCCTGGTGTCACGGAGAAACATGGGGGTCTGTTGGCTGGGAATAAAAAACTGTGTTTTTCTGACATCATAGCGGGCGGTTTGCGCATGCTGATAGTTGATACCCGCGCCGCCATTTTCTGCAATATCAGTAAAAGTCACCCCTTGGGCTGTCGTAAAAATGGCCATCCCTGTGAACAAACAACAAACAGAAGCGATCATTGTTTTCATTTTATTCTCCATTCATATTTATCAATTACAGCCTGGTTCGACATCACAACATCACCCCGGTGAAAATCAGGGGCCAGTGGTTTAAATCCCCAGATTCCAGCGAAAGGCATATCACACAATTTTTTCATTATTCTCCCTTAAATGTCCGGCCTTATATAAAAACAACACCTGCGCAGAAAACCTCTGCACCACCCGTTAAAATTCAGGCGTCAGACAGTTTTTCGTAAATCAAATCCGCAAGCTCCCCAATATTTGTTGCGCCTGAAAGTTCCAGAAGAGGAACCCGTAATGACACAGATTCCATCGTCATCATCATAATCTCAGCCCGATCCACCGAGTTTGCTCCCAGCTCACTCAACTTATCTGTGCGTTGAAAATCATGCCCCTCCAGTTCGGGCACAACCTCTCGGCTATGGTTTACAACAAGTGTAAATACATCTGTTTTATTCAATACAGTCTCCCTGTTTTTCCATAAAATAAATTATTCATTTTTCATATGCCCGTAACGATTCCGGCACATGCTTCCCATCAGATAAAATCTGACAATAAACCCTGGTACATGGTGCTTTGAGGAGCTTTCTATATCCACGTTTTATATGAAGCACCACACTAGGATTCCAGTTCACTCAACAATTCTGCAATCACATCCTCTTCTGAAAGATTCTCAATATCCTCCGGAATGGCGTCATCCAATAAGCATTCATTTTCGGAAGACAGATCCGCGTTATCCGGTGGTAAAACAGAATCTGTTTCGTTCAAAGAATCTGAGGGAACACTGCCTGATTCAGACATATCCCCTTCCAGCTGATCCCACGGAATTATGCTTATCAAATAACCCGTCAGCTGGTTTATGGATGGATAATCAAATAATGCCGTATCGGACAATTCCACCGATAACTCTTTTTCAAGACGCTGTTGAAGCGACATGGTCTGCATTGATTCCATCCCCAGTTCGAAAAACCCCAGATTGGCGTCCAGGGTATCGTCCGGGTCAAACGCCAATACAGATTTTATATGCGCTTCAATAAATCCGTTAAATGATTCCTCTCTGTCGATTTCTGACAATTCAACAACAGATTGCAGAAATGCGCTGCCCTTCAGACCGGTCACATCATCTCTGCTATTGTTTATGGCCGGTATAGTCATGTTGTTAATACTGCCTTGATTCTCTACTTCCACACCGGGCAGGATTTCCGTTGGAACCGTAGCCGGTTTGCCCGTTGTTTCGGCATGCTGAACAGCGGGTTCCTTAATCCAGTATCTCTTTTTCAAGAATGCGTAGGTCGGCAATGACAGGCAGCGCCGTTTATTTCCGTCATTATTTTCATCCCGCCAGCCAATATCCCTGCCACACACCCAAAGTTGAGAAAGCGCATGCACATCATGCTGTTCTATTAACCGCTCCCGATAATGCCGCCCCTCCCCGGAATTATCTGAAAAGGAAACATTATCTTTTGGCGCCTTGCTGTCACCCTCGTAATATTGCTTTTCAGTTTTACCGGTTGATTCCTGTTCCAGATAGCCTGTTAATTGTTCCAGCAAATCCTGTTTGTCTTTGATCACAAAAGCCAAACGGAACCTCAACGGTGCGCGTTTGCATTGTAATGTGTAGGCAATATCATCCACTTCACAGTTTTTATAATTATCTTTTAACCAGTGCGTAAAGTTAGACACCTGTTCCTGTAACTGTGAGTGCACATGCGCTGAAAAGGGAATAATGACTGGCCGTGACTGGTCAGCCAGAACGGAAAGCGGCTCTTTTTCTTCAGGTGTGTACTCTTCCACGATCACGTGGACATTTACCCCACCCGCGCCAAAAGAGCTGACACCGGCCCTGCGCGGAACCGCTTCGCCATTTATGACCGGCTGTTGCCATGGCGATTTTTCCTGTTGAACAAAGAATGCGGTCTCCTTAAAATCAATATTCGGGTTCAAGGGGCTATGTAACAGTGATGAAACAATGGTTTTATGTTGCATCTGTAAAACGGTTTTTGTTAGCTGAGAAACACCGGCAACAGCTTCTCCATGACCAATATTGGATTTTACCGAACCAATTGAGCAGAATTGTTTTTTGTCTGTATATTTTGAGAAAACATCCATCAGGCCGGTAATTTCAATGGGGTCACCCAATGGCGTGCCCGTACCATGGGCTTCAACATAGCTTACGGTCTCCGGGTTTATATCAGCCTGTGCAAAAGCCGCCTCAATGGCTTTTGTTTGGGCCACCGGGTTGGGGACGGTATAGTTTTGTGTTTTTCCATCATGGCTGACACCGGTGCCTTTAATAATCGCCAGTATCTGATCACCATCCGCCACCGCCCGCTCATAGGATTTCAACAAAACAGTACCAACACCCTCACTGGGAACATAACCATCCCCTCCTTCAGCAAAAGCGTGACAATGCCCGTCACTTGCTGCAAACCCTCTGGAACAGATTGTGAAATATTTACTGGGATGAAGAGAAAGATTCACTCCGCCGGCAATCGCCATATCCGATTCGCCTCTTTTTATACTTTCACAAGCCAGGTGAACCGCATAAAGTGAGGATGAACATGCCGTATCCACGGTCAGACTTGGTCCTGTGAAATTAAAAAAATAGGAAACATGGTTCGCAATCGAAAACATTTGTGAATTGACCGGCGATAGCAATTTTCCACCCGCATCGGCAGCTATGAGCTGATAGTTGTTAAATGTCGCCCCGGCAAAAACGCTGATATTGCGTGAGTGTTTTTGCCAGTCAGGGCCGATGTATCCTGCGCTTTCCAGGCATTCCCAGGTGTTTTCCAGAAAAATTCGTTCCTGTGGGTCCATCGCACGGGCATCTTGCGGTGATACGTTAAAGAACAATGCATCAAATTTATCCACATCATCAAGGAATCCCCCCCACTTTGAATAAATGGAATCACTTTTATTTTTATCCTGACTGAACAAGGGGCGATAGTCGAAACGTTCCAGGGGAATTTCGCTGATACAATCCCGTCCCTCACACAGATTGTTCCAGTACTCTGCCAGCGTATTTGCATGAGGGTATCTTCCGCTCATACCAATAATTGCGATATCCTGATTACCCGATGGCCGTTTTTCAGGCTTATTTACAGGGGGTATGGCAACGGGCTCAGGAGATGGTTGTCTGGTATTTTCCACACAGCTTTTTTCAATGTACCCGGCAAGTGAAGACAGTGTCTTATATTTGAAAAAAAGTGCAGGCTCCAGCCTTCCTACCCAGGACTCAAGCTTGTGATTCAGGGAGGCAATCATGATTGAATCCAGACCAAGCGCCTCAAAATCGGCATCAATATCAATTCGCTCAATAGCAATACTGGTGATTTTCGAAACAATCTCTGTCAATTTTTGCAAAACATTATGAGCAGGCCTGTCTGCCATAGTATCTTCCGGTAAAGAAATTTCACCATGGGATACCTGCTCATCTGATAAATGATTTTTTCCAGGCGCATTCCAGTATCTTTCATCGGCAAAAGGGTATGTCGGCAAACTGATCCGCCGGGGGCGCTCGTTGACATACATTTGCTGCCAGTCCAGGTCCAGACCACTTACCCAAAGTTTTGCCACCCTTGCCAGTTTTTTCTTTTTTATCCAGGTATTGAGCAATACTTCTGCATCTTCATCAGTATCAAAAACCTCAACTGCCGCCTGACGTTTGTCAGCTTTTGCGCTCATTACCGTGGCAGAGGATTCCCCCTTGATAAATGTCTGCAAGTCTTCCAGCAAGCCCTGCCTTGAGTCCAGCAATATTGCCAATCGAAAATCCATTGCGCCCCGTCCGACCTGTAAGGTGTAAGTCATATCTGTGAGGTTCAGGTTTTCCCTGGATTGCACATAATCCAGCATACGGCCTGCATAAATATTAAGTTGATCACTGGTTTTTGCAGACAATACAAAAACCAACGGGGTTTGATGGCTTGCCGGGTGAAAATGATTTTCATTTTTAAACTGTGGCTGAGGCTCGGGCAAATACTCCTCAATAACAAGATGGGCATTGGTTCCGCTGAACCCAAATGAACTTACCGCAGCACGTCGCGCCTGGCCGGGAACTTCATCCCAGCGTTTTAATTCAGTATTGATGTAAAACGGACTGTCCTGCAAAGCAATATGTTCATTGAGCCTTTCAAAGTTTATGGTGGGCGGTAACATTTTATGCTTTAACGCCAACAATACTTTTATTGCCCCCGACACGCCCGCCGCCGGCATAAGATGCCCAATATTGCTTTTAACCGACCCCAGGGCGCAATACGATTTTTTACGGGTATATGTCCGAAAAGCGGTTGTTAATGCTTCCACTTCAATAGGGTCGCCCAATGGCGTACCTGTGCCATGCGCCTCCACCAGTGAAATTGTTTCCGGGTCTATGTTAAATCGCTCATAAATCTCTTTTTCCAGAAGAATTTGTGAATTCACACTGGGCGCTGTAATACCATTGGTTTTCCCGTCCTGATTGACCCCCCAGCCACGAATCACTCCCGCAATGGAATCCCGGTCACGTATTGCGTCAGACAACCTTTTTAAAACAATGACCCCAACACCTTCGCCGGGCACAAAACCGTTGGCGCGGGCATCAAAAGTGAAGCAACGGTTATCTTTGGATAACATGCCGGACTTGCTGGCCATAATATGCAGCGATGGCCCGGACAGCACACATACTCCACCCGCAAATGCCATATCACTGGTTCCCAGCGTCAAGCTGTTGCAGGCTTCGGCAATGGCAACAAGAGAAGAGGAACAGGCGGTATCAATGGCCATACACGGGCCTTTCAAATCCAGCAAATAAGCCATGCGGGCACTTAATATTGAGGTTGCGCCGCCCATCAGGTCCTGCGCTGTCTGCCCTTGGCCATAATCACTGACACTACAGCCCACAAAAACGCCACAACGGCTTCCAGACAATGCCGGGGGATTCAATCCTGCATCCTCCATGCTTGACCAGCAATTTTCCAAAAACAGGCGTTGTTGAGGGTCAATGAATTTTGCTTCGGCCGGTGAAATGTTAAAAAACAAAGGATCAAATTTGTCCACGTCCTCCAGCACACCCATGTGATCACAATATGTTTTTCCCGGAGCATTGGGGTCCGGATTAAAAAAACGGCTCATGTCCCAACGGTTTTTGGGTACGGCGGAAATACAGTTTTTACCATTGGCCAGATTCTGCCAAAACGCATTCAGGTCCCCTGACTGCGGGAATTGCCCGGACATACCGATAATTGCAATGGCAGGAGGAGATGCGGAAAAATGTTTATCATCATGGTTTCGCGCTTCTTCATTGTCAGATTCCGGTGCTGATTTCCCGGAATGACGGTCAGCAGATTGGGAATTACTGACGGTTTCAAACCTGAGTGCCGGCGGGTCATTATCCATAACCTCAATTACCGGTGCGGTATCAGCTGTTATGTTTTCTGTTTTTTCCTGATTATAATTTTGTTTTTCGTCATCTGCTGACTCATCGGGTTCTGAACATATTCCCTTTTTCCCCACTTCTTCCACTATATATTTTGCCAGCATATTGATATTCGGATAATCATAAACCTTGGTGGCTACAATACCGAGATCAAGGCTTTCATTGATTTTTCTGACCCACGACACACCGGTAACAGAATCCAGCCCCATGTCGATGAACTGAGTATCGTCATCAATACCTTCCGCATCCAAATACAGTTCACCGGCCAGGCTATTACGCAATATGGCTCGAATTTTCGCAAAAGATAAAGGGTTGTTACCAAAATTTCCCGATCCGGCTTTATATATTTTTTTCTCATTTACAGGCGGGTTATCTGCGTTACCCGGCAAATTCATACCGGAAATATTTTCTTTCCTGCTTTCACCTGACGGTTTTACCAGGCCACTGAGATAACCCGCCAACAGGTTAACCGTTGGATAGTCGTAAATTTTGGTGGCGGCAACATCCAGCCCAAACGTTTTATTGATGTTTTTTATCCAAGACACACCTGTTACTGAATCCAGCCCCATGTCAATGAATTGCACATCATTATCAATGGCATCCACATCCAGATATAACTCACTGGCAAGTCCCTGGCATAACCTGCTACGCAGGGTTTCCAGATCCATATGGTCTGATCCTTCCAAAGAATTATTGTCAGATATGACAGTTTGCGGCAGCTTGTCTGTTTCAGCAGAATGTTCGATAAAGCCGGACTGGATATTTTCAAGCACAAGCGTATTTCCAACAAAGGTTTTCTCGTGCATTTCCACTTCCCGTTGAAAAACACGGGACAGCTGGTCACGAAGCCCACGGCTTAGTTGTGTTTTCAGCAGCGTAAGCGCCAACCGGCTTGACAAGGCCAGGCGATTGGCTATTTCCATGGCGCAATCAACCACCTCATTTCTTGGCACTACGGGCATGGTTATCCCCCGCGCTTTAAGTTCAGCGCCTTTATACTCTTTTGCGGTAAATAAAATCTCCCAGGCCAGGTCATCATCAAAACGGGCAGGGAAAATCAAGGTGGCTCCGGCGCCGGGAGTAAATCCGTAACGCATGTAGTTGCTGGTGTACGTCGACTCTTTGCTAAACACCGGAAAGTCGCAAAACATTCCCAGCGCCCATCCGGCGCCAATACCATGTCCCTGCATCGCAGCAATCACGGGAATTTCACATGCCAATGTCAGCGCATGTACTTTTGCATCGGTAAATGTCACCTCCCCGCGTTGAATGGCCAACAAACCTTCTTTGTTACCGCCGCAGGCAAAATAGTTGTCATAACCCGTCAGCACCACAACCTTATAATCCGCGGTGGTGTTGATGTGTTCAAATGCCTTTAGCAGACCGGCTGCCAACGTTTCAGAGAATGTATTCTTGCTCTCCCGGTCGCACATTTTGACGATAACAACACCGTTGTCATAAGCCTCAACCAGCACAACATCACTGTTGATCTCAATTTTTCGTGCTGTGGTCAGGTCCTGTTTTTTTACTGCTTCAACTGGAAAACCATTTTTTTGCAGCTGTTGAAAAACAGACGCTTCCTGCTGATGGTTTTTTTTCAGCCCGGCCCGAAGCTGTTGAGACAATTGCGCTTTAAGCTGATGCCGGCTTTTGGGTGAAAAAGACGCCCATTTTCCGGCCATTTCAAATGCGGTTTCTTCCACTTTTTCCCGGGCAACAGAGACACAGGCAGTCATTGCTTTCAATTGTGCCCCACTATAGTTTTTTCCCGTAAACAAAATCTCTCTCGCCAGATAATTTTCCAGCTTGAGCGGAAAAACCAGCGTGGCGCCATCGCCGGGCACAAGGCCATAATTCATGCTTGAATAACAATAGAAACTTTCATCAGCATAAACCACACCATCACAACACAGCCCCAGCAGCCAACCCATTCCACTGGCGTTTCCTGCCATTGCGGCAACCACGGGACGGTCAAATTCAACAATTGTTGTTTGCAACAGCAAACCCCAGTGGTTATTTTTACGTGCCTCATCGTCCATGATGAAATGTTTATCCAGACCGGCCAGGATAACCACCCTGCATTGATCCATGGCCCGGACACGTTCAAAACCATTCACCAGGCTTTCAATCAGTGATGTGGATAACCTGTTTTCGTGTTCATGGTCTTGTAATCTTATGACGGTAATTCCATTGTCATAAAACTCAACATCAACCAAAGGGGTTTCTAATTGACTTCCCCGTGTCAATAAACCTGATTGTTTTGGCATTTTGTCCCTCGCCACTGTCGCCCTGATAATGCGGATTATTTTAGTTGGTTATTAAAATTTATTGATAACCCATTCATTCTCTTTCAAATGTGTTTTTCCAGGAGGATTCCGGTTTTTCTCCAAAACTTCGTCTTTCCGACCCCAGGTGTTTTTTTAGCTGAAGCAATGCTTCCCTGGGATATTCGGCTAATTCATGGGCCATTTTTATGGCATAAGAATCAAGTTCCTTTTTAGGCAGCACAGGCAGCTTCATGCCTTTTTCTTTTAGTTCCTTTCCTGCGTGCTGTTCTCTTGAATACAACAACTGTAAAGCAATCTCTTTACCAAAACGTTTACTGACAAATAATTGTTCCTGACTTTCAGGAATTCGCTCCGAGTCATCAGGGTGATAACGGTAAATCCCTTCTTCAGAAAAAACCATAAAGTCACATAAAATACCCACCAGCCAGCCCATTCCTGTTGCATCACCCTTCATCACGGCAATAACCGGAATTTCACATCCGGTTATTAACCTATCCAGTTCTTCCTGGGCAAATTGTTGTTTTGCATCACTGGACAGAAAACATTGTTCCTGTCCCATCAATAAAACCACTTTTGATTTTTTGTCCTGGCAGATTTTATTAAAGACTTTATGCAGGTCATTGAGCATCTGTTTCGATAACAGATTATTGTTTTTTGCATCATTTATCCTGACTTCAAAAACCCCTTCGCCATATTCATGGCATTCAACAGATTCATCGGTGGAATTTTCTGTGCTTTCCGCCGGGAAAGACGCTAAATCTGCAAGCGTAACAGTGGGGCCCATTGGTTTTTTCACTGGCGAAAAATACCGGAAATTCCCAGGCTGTGACATGGGATCAGCAAGTGTAACGCCTGGGGAGGCGCTTTTGTCTTTTGCGGCTATCGTTGTCCCGCTGCCTGCTGTTTTGTTTTTTACATTAACGGACAAGCCGGTTTTTTCCGGTTTTTTTGGAAAGTATTTTTTGTTATTTTCCCTTTTACCATTTATGTCCGAAGCCACAGGTTTTTTATCTGTCGCCCAATACCGGTCTCTGGCAAAGGGATAAGTGGGAAGGCTTACGCGACCCGGTATGGCATCACCGTACAGCATATGCCAGTCGATACTGACTCCTTTGCTCCAGAGGTCCGCAAGTTTTTTGTGCTTTCCTTTGATAATCCAGTTATCAATGGTTTTTTTCATATCTTCGTCTGTATCCAGGTCTATAAATGTTCCATCTGCTTTTTTCACCCTGCCCCGATACAACGCGTCGATATCCTCCTGGCCTGAAATAAAGGCAGAAAGTTTTTCCCTGAGTTCCGCAACGGATGCCACAACCAGGGCAAGCCGCTCCTCCATGGCTTCCCGGCCTGTTTGCAAGGTATAAGCCATAGATTCAATCCCGGGTTGATAACTGCCCTCTTTTCCCAGAAATTTGATGAATTCTCGGACGTAGTCATTCAGTCTCACCTCATTTTTTGCTGACAGCACAATCACCACAGGTGCCGGGGTAACAGTGTCTTTCAGCAACGGCATTTTCTTTTTCGGGATATATTCTTCGACCACCACATGCACATTTGATCCCCCTGCTCCGAAGGCAGATATTCCCGCCAATCTGGGGCGTTCTTCACCGTCAATAAAAAGTCTGTTCCAATCAGTCAGGCGCTGGTTTACAACAAACGGCGTTGTGGAAAAGTCTATATTGGGGTTCAGTGTTTCTGAATGCAGCGACGGGACAATTTGGCCATGCTTCATCTGCAATAACACTTTTGTCAGCCCTGCAATACCTGCGGCGGATTCACAATGGCCGATATTCGATTTCACGGAACCGATACGACAAAACTGCTTCTCTGTACAACGGCCAAAGGCCTTGCTTAACCCTGCTATTTCAATCGGGTCACCTAATTTTGTTCCTGTACCATGGGCTTCAATATAACCGATAACGCCAGGGTCAATCCCTGCTTCTTTTATGGCGCTGGTGATTGCCATCTGTTGTACATTGGGATTGGGCACCGTATAGCCATTGGTTTTTCCGCCATGGTTTACCGCGCTGCTTTTTACAACGCCATAGATATGATCACCATCCCGCTCCGCATCTGCCAGGCGCTTCAATAACACCACACCAACACCTTCACCGGGAATATAACCATCACCCCCCTTACCAAAGCTTTCGCAATGTCCCGCCGTTGAAATAAACTGTCCCGAACTTAACATCAGATATTTATTGGGGTGGATGGTCACGTTGACGCCGCCGGCAATACCCAAATCTGTCCGTCCCTGTTTTAAGTCCTGACAGGCAAGGTGAAGCGCGGTCAATGACCCCGAACACATGGTATCCACCGTCATACTGGGGCCATGCAGATTAAATACATACGATACACGATTGGCGATGTTAGCCAGAATTCCGGCAAATCCCTTACGGTCTCCCTGCATACTGGCTTCAGCACCCAATAATTGATATTCGCCATACATCACACCGGCATAAACACCAACCGGCGCCGATAAATATTCACCCTGGATTTTTTGTAAATCTTCGCGGCAATAACCGGCATCTTCAAGTGCGGCCCACGCCTGCTCAAGAAATAATCGTTCCTGGGGGTCAATGATTGCAGCTTCTCTTGGCGAGATATTGAAAAATTGCGGATCAAACTCATCGACGCCATCCAGGAACCCACCCCATTTACTGTAATGGCAGCCTGGCTTGGTGCGGTCCTCCGAATAATATTCACGCCAGTCCCAACGCTCTTTTGGCACTTCAGTAATACAGTCTTTGCCATTTCTCAAATTGTCCCAGAACTCGTCCAGGTTGCGCGCCTGTGGATAGCGCCCGGAAACACCGATGATGGCAATGTCCAGCGCATTACTGTCCGGCTTCGTCACTACCGGTTCTGCGGCAATATAACGTGAGCGGCTGCGGAGATTACCTGGGGAATGGCCATGCCCGGAAAATGTTTGCTGCCTGTTTTCCGTTATGTGACTCGTTTCAGTTTTTTTATTTTTTACGGGCGCCATTTCGTCGACCCCCATAAGCTTGATCAGCGATGCTTTGTAATTATCCAGAAAGTAACCGGTCAGGGCGGCAATGCTCTGGTATTCAAAAAACAGTGTCTTGGACAAAGAGCCGAAATGCTTTTCCAGTTGGCTGGTGAGTTGCGTGATCATC
>DROS01000076.1 GCA_011321815.1 Gammaproteobacteria bacterium | reverse complement strand
CTGCGAACTGCCGGAAGGCACGGAAATGGTCATGCCTGGTGACAACGTGAACATGAAAGTAAAACTGATTGGCCCCATCGCCATGGAAGAAGGTTTACGTTTCGCGATCCGCGAAGGTGGCCGTACCGTGGGTGCAGGTGTGGTTGCAAAAATTATTGAGTGACAGTAGAGCAAAGAGAAAAGGAAAAGATAGAAGCAGCGCTTTTCCTTTTCATCTTTTATCTTTTATCTGAATTTAAAGGTTATAAACATGGCAGCTGGACAAAGAATTCGCATCCGCTTAAAGGCTTTTGATCATCGGCTGATTGATCAATCTGCATTGGAGATCGTAGAGACCGCCAAGCGTACCGGCGCCCAGATTCGTGGCCCTATTCCGCTGCCGACGCGCAAAGAGCGTTGGACGGTGCTGACTTCACCGCACGTCAATAAAGATGCGCGTGATCAGTATGAGTTACGGACACATAAGCGCCTGCTCGATATTGTGGATCCCACGGACAAAACAGTTGATGCATTGATGAAACTTGATCTTGCCGCTGGTGTTGATGTTCAAATCAAGTTGGGTTAAAGCGCGTTTCCTGTGGTGGTTCAAGCAGGAAACACGACGTTTTTCGTAAAGCTATAAAGATATGTGCTCGGCTGATTCAGTCGTCACAAGGTAGAGGAAATTAACATGACCATTGGAATTGTCGGCCGCAAAGCGGGAATGACGCGCATCTTCACAGAAGATGGTGTCTCGATTCCTGTGACCGTAATCGAAGTGGAGCCAAACCGTATTTCACAGCTGAAAACGCTGGAGACCGATGGCTATCGTGCGGTGCAGGTTACTACGGGCAGCCGCCGTCCTTCACGGGTGAACAAAGCTGTTGCCGGCCACTTCGCCAAGTCAGGCGTGGAAGCGGGGCGTGGTATGTGGGAGTTCCGCTTGAGCGACGGTGAAGGCGGAGAACTGAAAACCGGCTCGACCATTAGTGTGGATATTTTCACTGAAGGCCAGAAAGTCGATGTGGTGGGCACCAGTATCGGTAAAGGCTTTGCCGGTGTTATCAAGCGTCACAATTTTGCCATGCAGGATGCTACCCATGGTAACTCGATTTCCCATCGTGCACCGGGTTCCATTGGTCTGGGGCAAAATCCTGGCCATGTGTTCAAGGGCAAGAAAATGGCAGGGCATATGGGTAATGCGCGTACCACCAATCAAAATCTGGAAGTTGTGCGGGTGGATGTAGAACGCAATTTATTACTCGTCAAGGGGGCTGTTCCTGGAGCAAAGGGCGGCGATTTATTAGTTAGCCCTGCAATCAAGACGAAGTGAGAGGCCGAACCATGGAATTAAAATTAACAACAGCGACCGGCAAGGCCTCTACCAAAAAGGTGGAAGTTTCCGATGGCACGTTTGATCGCGACTTTAACGAAGCGCTGGTTCATCAGGTGGTTACTGCCTATCTGGCTGGTGGCCGCAGTGGTACGCGAGGCAGCAAGAGCCGCTCTGCGGTGCGTGGCGGTGGCGCCAAGCCCTGGCGGCAAAAAGGTACGGGGCGTGCGCGTGCGGGTACGATTCGTAGCCCGATCTGGCGTTCCGGTGGGCACACTTTTGCGTTGACGCCCCAGGATCATTCACAAAAGGTGAATAAGAAAATGTATCGCAGTGCAATGCGTTCCATTTTATCTGAACTGGTACGGCAAGAGCGTTTGACAATCGTTGATACATTCAGCCTCGATGCGCCCAAGACCAAACATCTGCTGGAAAAGCTGGCAGCAATCAACTTTGAGAGTGGGGTGATTGTTACCGACGCAGCCGATGACAATTTGTATCTTTCCGCGCGTAACCTGCACAACGTTGATGTGTTGGCCGCAAATGAGATTAATCCGGTCAGTCTGGTGGGTAGCGCCAATGTCATCATGACAGTGGGTGCAGTGCAGAAAATTGAGGAGATGCTGGCATGAATGATCAACGCATCATGAATATCTTGCTGGGTCCGCATATTACGGAGAAGGCTGCGATTGTGGGTGAGTCCAGCAATCAGTATGTTTTTCAGGTTGCTGTCAATGCAACCAAGCCGGAAGTAAAGCAGGCCGTTGAAAAATTATTTGAAGTGGAAGTGGACGCAGTTCGCGTGGTTAACGTGAAAGGCAAAACGAAGCGCACAGGGTATCGTGTGGGTTGTCGCAAAAACTGGAAAAAAGCGTACGTACGTGTGAAGTCAGGTCAGACTATCGACTTTGTTGGCGGCGAATAAGTAACGACAAGTATTTGGAGTTTGAGGCATGGCAATTTTAAAAGCGAAACCGACATCACCTGGTCGCCGGTTTGTAGTTCAGATCAGCACGCCCGAGTTGCACAAAGGTGAGCCGCATGCGGCGTTGTTAGAAAATAAATCCCGGTCCGGCGGTCGTAACAATCAGGGGCGCATTACCACGCGGCATCGTGGTGGTGGTCACAAGCAGCACTACCGCGTTATTGATTTCAAACGCAACGATAAAGATGGCATCCCCGCCCGTGTTGAACGTTTGGAGTACGACCCGAACCGCAGTGCGCACATCGCTTTGCTGTTGTTTGCTGATGGAGAGCGTCGATACATCATTGCCCCCAAGGGTGTACAGGCGGGCACAGAAATCATTTCGGGTAATGATGCGCCAATCAAACCCGGTAATTGTCTGATGTTGCGCAGTATCCCTGTGGGCACCACGGTGCATTGTATCGAAATGAAACCGGGTAAAGGGGCGCAAATGATACGTAGCGCCGGCGCCTCCGCCCAATTGGTGGCCCGTGAAGGTGAATATGCCACATTGCGTTTACGCTCAGGTGAGATGCGCAAGATTCATACGGAATGCCGTGCGGTTATCGGTGAAGTGGGCAACAGCGAGCATAGTCTGCGCAAACTGGGTAAAGCGGGCGCATCACGCTGGCGTGGTGTGCGTCCAACGGTACGTGGTGTTGCCATGAACCCGGTGGATCATCCCCATGGTGGTGGTGAAGGCCGCACTTCCGGTGGACGTCACCCAGTGTCGCCGTGGGGTACGCCGACGAAAGGTTATAAGACGCGCAGTAACAAACGTACTGATGGCATGATTGTACGCCGTCGTAAGTCTAAATAATTTTTAACATTTATTTATAATACCGAAAAAGAGAGACAGGATCGTGCCACGTTCAATTCGCAAAGGACCTTTTGTTGACCTGCACCTTGCCAAAAAGGTGAAAGAGGCAGCAGAGGCCAACAGCAGAAAACCGATCAAAACCTGGTCGCGTCGTTCAATGGTTCTTCCCGACATGCTGGGTTTGACCATCGCCGTACATAATGGCCGCCAGCATATGCCGGTGTTTATCACTGAAGATATGGTGGGCTACAAACTCGGCGAATTCGCTCCGACCCGTACCTATAAAGGTCACGCGGCGGATAAGAAAAGTCGCTAAGGGGTACTGATATGGAAGTAAGCGCAAAATTATCCAATGCACCGTTGTCGGCGCAAAAAGGGCGTCTGATTGCAGACCAGATTCGTGGCCTGGATGTTGAAAAGGCTTTACAGATTTTAACCTTCAGCCCGAAAAAGGCTGCGCACCTGGTGAAAAAAGTGTTGGAATCAGCCATCGCCAATGCTGAGCACAACGAAGGTGCTGATATCGATGAGCTGAAAATCTCCACCGTCTTTGTTGATGAGGGACCAGTGCACAAGCGCATGCGTGCACGTGCCAAAGGCCGCGGTGTTCGAATTTTAAAACGTCACAGTCACATTACCGTGACAGTCAGCGACAGTTAATCAAGGGGTCTGTAATGGGGCAAAAAGTACATCCAACGGGTATTCGCTTAGGCATTGTCAAAGACTGGACATCCAAGTGGTACGCAGATTCCAAGAATTTTGCAGATACCTTGAACATGGACCTGAAGGTTCGTGATTTCATCAAGAAAAAATTAAAAAGCGCATCGGTCAGTCGTGTGCAGATTGAGCGCCCGGCAAATAACGCACGGGTCACGATTCATACTGCACGTCCGGGTATCGTTATCGGTAAAAAGGGTGAAGATGTTGAGCGCCTGCGCAAGGATGTTACCAACATGATGGGTATCCCGGTAAATATCAATATCGAAGAAATCCGCAAGCCTGAACTGGATGCAGTGTTAGTTGCCGAAAATGTTGCGCAGCAATTGGAGCGCCGTATCATGTTTCGTCGCGCCATGAAGCGCGCCGTGCAAAATGCCATGCGCCTGGGTGCGCAAGGCATCAAAATCCGGGTTGCGGGTCGTTTGAACGGCGCCGACATTGCGCGTGCCGAATGGTATCACGAAGGCCGTGTACCCTTGCACACACTGCGTGCCGATATTGACTATGGCACTATCGAAGCCAGCACGACTTACGGCATTATTGGTGTAAAAGTCTGGGTGTTCAAAGGCGAGGTTTTTGATGATGGACAGGCGCCCGCCACCACTGAAAAAGCTGCCAGCTAGTTTTTAGGGAGTAAGAGAGATGTTACAGCCGAAGCGAACTAAATTTCGCAAACAGATGAAAGGTCGTAACCGCGGACTTGCTTTCCGTGGCAGCGATGTCAGTTTTGGTGAATTTGGCCTGAAGGCCACGGGCCGTGGCCGGATTACCGCCCGACAGATTGAAGCCAGTCGTCGTGCGATGACGCGTCACATTAAACGTGGCGGCAAGATCTGGATTCGTGTGTTCCCTGACAAGCCAATTACCAAAAAGCCTCTCGAAGTCCGTATGGGTAAGGGTAAAGGTGGGGTGGAGTACTGGGTTGCCCAGATTCAGCCTGGTCGGATGTTATTTGAAATGGAAGGGGTGAGTGAAGAGTTGGCGCGCGAAGCGTTCCAATTGGCTGCCGCCAAACTTCCTGTGGCAACGTCATTTGTGACTCGGACGGTGATGTGATGGACGCAAAAGAATTAAGAAGTAAAAATGAAACCCAGCTGAAAGAAGAGCTGAACGGATTGTTGCGTGAGCAGTTTAACTTGCGCATGCAAAAGGGCTCCGGCCAATTGAACAATTCGGCACGCATGAAAGGCGTGCGGCGGGACGTGGCACGAGTGCTGACGATCATGAACGAAAAGACGAATGAAAAAAGTGCGGGTGACGCAGAATGAGTGAAAGTAAAACTATCCGGACGGAATCAGGCCGTGTGATCAGCAATAAAATGGATCGCACTATTACGGTTCTGGTGGAACGTCGCGTTAAGCACCCTCTTTATGGTAAATACATTCGCCGTTCCACCAAACTGCATGTGCATGATGAAGAGAATGCCTGCAATGAGGGCGATGAAGTCAGAATTAGTGAGTGCCGACCCATTTCCAAGACCAAGTCCTGGAAATTAGTGGAAATCGTTAAGCGCGCAAACTAGCGTTTCGAACCCGGTTTTTTAGGTCTGCCGGCCCATAAGCAGGTTTTTCGCGGCCGACTATAAGCAGTTTCACGCGGAGCCCAAAGTTATAAATATTTGGGCTCCGCGCATTTTAGTGATATGATGCGCGCCCCTTTCCGGCGGGTCCGGGTGGCTTTGTGCGCAGTTTGGCGGAGATGTTTCGATGATTCAGATGCAGACAGTACTAGATGTGGCTGACAACAGCGGTGCGCGTCGACTGATGTGTATCAAAGTGTTGGGTGGTTCCAAGCGCCGGTATGCTGGCATTGGCGATATTATCAAGGTGAGTGTCAAAGAGGCCATCCCCCGGGGGAAGGTCAAAAAAGGCGAGGTATATAATGCCGTTGTGGTGCGAACCGCAAAAGGCGTTCGTCGCCCTGATGGTTCGTTGATTCGCTTTGACGGTAATGCCGCAGTACTGCTGAATGCAAACCTGCAACCTATTGGTACACGTATTTTTGGCCCTGTGACTCGTGAACTGCGTAGTGAACGCTTCATGAAGATCATTTCGCTGGCACCTGAAGTTTTGTAAAAACTCTGCCGGCACTCCATAAAGTAAGAAAGAGAATTACGATGCGCAAGATCAAAAAAGGCGATGAAGTTATCATCACCACAGGTAAAAACAAAGGCAAACGCGGGGCTGTACTGAAAATGACCGCAGATGACCGTATTCTGGTTGAAAGCTGCAATATGGCCCGGAAGCACGTCAAGCCGAACCCCAATGCAGGTGAGGCTGGCGGTATCATCGAAAAAGAGATGCCGCTGCATATTTCCAATGTTGCCCTGTTTAATTCTGCCACCGGCAAGGGTGACCGTGTTGGCATCAAGATACTGGAAGATGGCAAGAAAGTGCGCTTTTTCAAATCCAATAACGAAGTTGTGGATATCTAAAGAAAGATTAAACGCTTTTTATTTAAAGAAGATTACGGAAGAAAGTCATGTCCCGTTTAAGAGAGTATTACAAAGACACTGTGGTTGATCAGCTTAAGAAACAGTTTGGTTTCAAAAGTATGATGGAAGTGCCAAAGCTGGAAAAAATCACCCTGAATATGGGGCTTGGCGAGGCCATTGGCGATAAAAAAATCATACAGCATGCTGTTGATGACATGACCAGAATTGCAGGGCAGAAGCCTGTAGTTAATCATGCCCGCTTGTCGGTTGCAGGCTTTAAGGTGCGTGAAGGCTGGCCCATTGGTTGCAAAGTGACTTTGCGGCGTGAGCGTATGTACGATTTCATGGACCGGCTGGTGAGTATAGCCATTCCACGTATTCGTGACTTTCGCGGTTTGAAGCCGAATGCCTTTGATGGTCGTGGCAATTACAGCATGGGTATCCAGGAACAGATTATTTTTCCGGAAATTGACTACGATAAAATTGATGCGATCCGGGGTATGGATATCACCTTCACCACCAGCGCAAAGACCGATGACGAAGCGCGTGCGTTGTTAACCGCTTTTAATCTTCCGCTTAAAAAGTAAAGTAGAGAGACTGGCATGGCAAAACAATCAATTATCAATCGCGAATTGAAGCGCGCCCGCACTGTTGCAAAATACGCGGTAAAGCGTGCTGAACTGAAGGCGCAGCTGAAAGATCCGAATCTGAGCGCAGAAGAGAAGGAAGAAGCGCGACGGAAATTTCAATCCCTGCCGCGCAATGCCAGCCCCTGTCGTCAGCGTAATCGCTGCCGTGAAACTGGCAGACCGCATGGTTATTACCGTAAGTTCGGCTTGTCTCGTACCAAGCTGCGTGAAGCCGCCATGCGTGGGGACATCCCCGGTCTGGTCAAGGCCAGCTGGTAAAAATTTATAAGTACGTTTTCACCCCGTAAGCCGTTTTGCAAAAACGGGAATTTCAGGAGTTTATGGCATGAGCATGACTGATCCAATCGCTGACATGCTGACACGCATCCGTAATGCGTTGTCGGCGGGTAAGCTGACTGTGACAATGCCGTCTTCCAAAAAGAAAATCGCTATTGCGAAGTTATTGATGGAAGAAGGCTATATCGCAGGTGTGAATACACAGGATATCGATGGCAAGCCGGTGTTGGAAGTTGTCCTCAAGTATTATGAGGGTAAGCCGGTTATCGATATGATTAAACGCGTGAGCCGCCCTGGGTTGCGCATTTATAAAGGCAAAGATGAACTGCCTTCTGTGATGAATGGGCTGGGTGTGGCCGTTGTATCCACCTCCAAAGGCTTGATGACAGATCGTGCTGCGCGCAAGGCGGGCCACGGTGGTGAAGTCATCTGCTACGTTGCTTAAGGGGGAGAACAATGTCACGCGTTGCAAATAATCCGGTACAAATTCCGTCCGGCGTTGAAGTGATCCTTAATGGCCAAATGGTCAAAGTAAAGGGTGCCAAAGGCGAGTTAAATCATGAAATCCATGCGGCGGTTGAAGTGAATCAGCAGGATTCGACACTGACGTTTGTCCCCCGCAATACTGAGCAAAGCTCAAATGCATTGGCTGGCACCACCCGCGCCCTGCTGAATAATATGGTGACAGGCGTATCCCGGGGGTTTGAGAAAAAGCTGACACTGATAGGTGTGGGTTATCGTGCTCAGGCTCAGGGTAAAAAACTGAGTTTGTCATTGGGTTTTTCACATCCGGTGGAGTATGAGGTGCCAGAAGGTATCAACATCGAAACGCCCAGCCAAACAGAAATTGTAGTTGCAGGTATTGATAAGCAACAGGTCGGACAAGTGGCCGCGAACATTCGCGCCTACCGGCCACCCGAACCCTACAAGGGCAAGGGCGTTCGTTATACGGATGAGCATGTTGTTCGCAAAGAAGCCAAGAAGAAGTAGGGGCGCACTGAAATGAATAAAAGACAAAGTCGTTTACGTCGTGCCTTGCGCACACGTTCCAAAATCCGTGAACTGAGGGCGCACCGCCTCTGTGTGCACCGTACTGCGCAGCACACTTATGCGCAGGTGATTTCGCCTGATGGCGCCAGTGTGGTGGCCAGTGCCTCTACGTTGGAAGCGGATGTGAAATCTGCGCTGAAACATACGGGGAACGTTGAAGCTGCCGTTAAAATCGGACAACTTATTGCAGAACGTGCAAAGGCATCCGGTGTTGACCAGGTGGCGTTTGACCGTTCTGGATTCAAATATCATGGCCGCGTGAAAGCGCTTGCCGATGCCGCTCGTGAAAGCGGTTTGACTATCTAAAAATAGGAATAAGGTATCTGGCATGGCTAAATTTGATGCACAAGCTAACAGCGACGGTTTGATTGAAAAGCTGGTTAATATCAACCGCGTGGCGAAAGTGGTGAAGGGTGGCCGTATTTTTGGTTTTACGGCGCTGACGGTAGTGGGCGATGGTGAAGGCAAGATTGGTTTTGGTCGTGGCAAGGCGCGTGAAGTGCCGGTTGCTGTGCAAAAGGCCATGGAGGATGCCCGCAAAAATATGCGCAAAGTGAACCTCAAAGGGGGCACTTTGCAATATCCGCTCATTGGTAATCATGGTGCGGCCAAGGTCGTTATGCTGCCAGCCTCTGAAGGTACAGGGATCATTGCTGGTGGCCCTATGCGCGCCGTGTTTGAGGCCGTGGGTGTGCGTGATGTGCTGGCAAAATGTATTGGTTCAAACAACCCGATCAATGTGGTGCGAGCGACATTCAAGGGTTTAAGTGAAATGACAACACCAGAGGCTGTTGCTGCCAAGCGCGGTAAAAGTGTTGAAGAGATTTCGGGGTAAGTCATGGCTAATCAAGTCAAAATTACATTAACCAAAAGTGTTATTGGCCGGCTGCCTGCGCACAAAGCGTGTGTGGCCGGGTTGGGTTTGCGCCGCATGCACCAAACTGTTTCCGTTGAGGATACGCCGAGTAATCGCGGGATGATTAATGCGGTGTCTTATATGCTGAAGGTTGAGGAAGCATAACAATGTACTTAAATACACTTAAGCCCGCAGATGGCTCGAAGAAAAATGCCAAGCGTGTTGGTCGTGGTATTGGCTCAGGTCTGGGTAAAACTGGCGGGCGGGGTCACAAGGGACAAAAATCACGCTCCGGTGGATTCACCAAAGTCGGTTTTGAAGGTGGACAGATGCCTTTGCAGCGTCGCTTGCCCAAAGTGGGGTTCACGTCACGCACAGCACGCTACACTGCGGAAGTCCGTTTGCATGAATTGGCCATGGTTGATGGTGATGTGGTGGATTTGTTGGCATTGAAAGCGGCTAATGTTGTTGGTCAGCAAATCAAGCGCGCAAAGGTTATCCTGTCGGGTGAAATATCCAAAGCCGTTACGGTAAGTGGCCTGGGTGTTACCAAGGGCGCACGCGCAGCGATTGAAGCCGCTGGCGGAAAAATCGAGGACTAAAAACCGGTGTCAGCAACAAGCTCTTCAATGCTCGGCGCAATGGGCTCGGGTAAATTGTCTGAACTCAGACAGCGTTTGCTGTTTGTGGTGATGGCGATGGTGGTATTTCGCATTGGCACGTTTATCCCGGTTCCCGGGATTGACCCCGGTGCGTTAGCCGCGCTGTTTGAACAACAAAAAGGCACCATCCTTGACATGTTCAACATGTTTTCCGGTGGTGCCTTGGGCCGCTTGTCTTTATTTGCTTTGGGCGTAATGCCTTATATTTCGGCGTCGATCATCATGCAGCTATTGACTGCTGTGGTGCCCAAGCTGGAGCAAATGAAAAAAGAAGGTGAGTCAGGCCGGCGCAAAATTACCCAGTACACGCGCTACGGCACATTGGGTCTGGCAACATTCCAGTCTATTGGTGTCGCCATTGCATTGCAGGGGCAGACGGTGGGCGCACTGGCCGTGGTACCGGCACCCGGACCCGCGTTCATATTTACGGCAGTAGTGAGTTTGGTTACCGGCACCATGTTTTTGATGTGGTTGGGCGAGCAGGTTACCGAGCGGGGTATTGGTAACGGTATTTCGTTGATTATTTTTGCCGGTATTGTTGCGGGATTGCCCTCGGCCATTGGCGGGACTTTGGAGTTGGCACGCATCGGTGAAATAAGTGCCTTTCTGGTATTGGTATTATTAGTGCTTGCTATCGGCGTGACCGGTTTTGTGGTTTTCATGGAGCGGGGTCAGCGCCGTATTACGGTGAATTACGCCAAGCGCCAGCAAGGGCGTAAAGTGTATGCGGCACAAAAAAGCCATTTGCCACTAAAAGTGAATATGGCAGGCGTGATTCCGCCGATTTTTGCTTCAAGCATCATTTTGTTTCCGGCGACCTTGGCAAGCTGGTTTGGGCAGACGGAAGGGATGGGCTGGCTGAAGGATATTTCGACCACGCTTTCTCCGGGGCAGCCGGTGTATGTGTTTTTGTTTGCGGTTGCGATTATCTTCTTTTGCTTTTTTTACACGGCGTTGCAGTTTAATCCGAAAGATACTGCCGATAACTTAAAACGTTCTGGCGCGTTTATTCCAGGAATCCGACCCGGGCAGAATACAGCCAAATATATTGATGGCGTGATGTCGAGGCTGACACTCATTGGCGCGATTTATATAACGGCGGTGAGCTTATTGCCTGAGTTTATGATTATTTACTGGAACGTACCCTTTTATTTTGGTGGTACATCTTTGCTGATCATCGTGGTAGTGGTGATGGATTTTATTTCCCAGATTCAGGCGCACCTGATGTCGCATCAGTATGAAGGCCTGATGAAGAAAGCCAGTTTGAAGGGTTATGGTCGCAGCGGTATTTAATCTGCTGTGGATGAATAAATCGGGCAAGGGCCCGGGCCAAAGTGGCCGTTAGCTGTTTGGAGACAGACCATGAAAGTACGTGCTTCGGTTAAGAAGATCTGTAACAAATGTAAAGTCGTACGCCGCAAAGGTGTGGTTCGTGTGATTTGCGCAGACCCCCGCCATAAACAGCGTCAGGGTTAATATTGACTTTTACCCGTTGCACTTGCTGATGGGTAGGAAACTGATTACAATAGCCGGCTTTCTGCGGCGTTATTTTGGAGATTGTTTGAATGGCTCGTATTGCGGGTATTAATATTCCAGCGCACAAGCATACTGTGATTGGATTAAGGGCGATTTTTGGTATTGGGCCGACGCGCGCAAAACAGATTTGTGCTGCTTCCGGTATAAAAACGGATGCCAAAATCAAGGACCTGACCGAACAGGAACTCGACTTGTTGCGTGCTGAAGTGGCCAAGTTTGATGTTGAAGGCGACCTTCGGCGAGAAGTCTCCATGAATATCAAGCGCCTGATGGATTTAGGCTGCTATCGTGGAATTCGTCATCGCCGTGGCCTGCCGCTGCGAGGCCAGCGAACACGAACCAATGCCCGTACGCGCAAAGGTCCTCGTCGCATGGTGCGCAACTGATTCGGACACGGTGGGGCGCATGCGCGCCGCGCAATGTTCATTTTTCACTAATGCAGTTTGATTAATACAGGTTATCCGAATGGCAAGTCCTCGCACTCGCAAGAAAGTTAAAAAGAATGTGGTTGATGGTATCGCACATGTACACGCGACCTTTAACAATACCATTGTTACGGTCACTGACCGTCAGGGCAATGCCCTGGCCTGGGCGACCGCAGGTGGTTCCGGTTTCCGTGGTTCACGTAAAAGCACACCGTTTGCGGCACAGGTTGCAGCCGAGCGTGTTGCGGTTATGGTGAAGGAAATGGGCATGAAAAATCTTGATGTGTGTGTGAAAGGCCCGGGTCCGGGGCGTGAGTCCGCGATTCGCGCACTCAATGCAAACGGTTTTAACATCACCAGCATTACCGATGTAACACCGATTCCGCACAATGGTTGTCGCCCGCCGAAACGTCGTCGCGTTTAAGTCCGCGCATTTAAAGTTTGGAGTAACTAAAGAATGGCTAGATATGTAGGTCCAAAATGTCGTCAATGTCGTCGCGAAGGCGAGAAACTCTTTCTCAAGGGCGAAAAATGTTACGGCAGTAAATGCGCTATGGAAAATCGGGCTTTTCCCCCGGGACAGCACGGGCAGCGCCGCACCCGTACTTCTGATTATGCAACACAGTTACGTGAAAAACAGAAAATGCGTCGTACTTACGGCATTCTGGAAAATCAGTTCCGCCTTTATTACAAGTCTGCTGATAGCAGAAAGGGCGCGACCGGTGAAAATCTGTTACAGGCGTTAGAATCACGCCTGGACAACGTGGTGTACCGCATGGGTTTTGCTGCATCACGTAGTGAGGCGCGTCAGCTGGTACGTCACAAGGCAATCAGTGTGAACGGCGTGACGGTAACGATTCCCTCTTATCAGGTTAATCCTGCGGATGAAGTTGCTGTGCGCGAAGGTAGCCGCAATCAACTGCGCATACAGTCGGCGCTGGATATGGCGGGGCAACGTGGGTTTGCGGAGTGGATTGAGGTTGATACGAAAAAATTCACCGGTGTGTTTAAGTCGCGCCCGGAACGTGCTGAACTGTCATCTGACATTAATGAGCATTTGATTGTTGAATTGTATTCCAAGTAGTAGCACGAGCCAGAAGACGACATACATAGGTCAGATGATGTGGGTGTAAGACGGTTTGTAAAAACAATGTGCCAGACGGCCAGAGAGGAAAATCCATGCAGGGTTTAGTGTCTGAATTTTTGAAACCAAGTATTGTTAATGTTCAGGTTTATACTGATCGCCATGCCAAAGTAACGCTGGAGCCGTTGGAACGTGGTTTTGGCCATACGCTGGGCAATGCCTTGCGCCGTATTTTATTGTCATCAATTTCTGGTTGTGCCGTTGTTGAAGTTGAAATTGAAGGCGTGCTGCATGAATACAGTACCATTGAAGGTGTGCAGGAAGATGTGATTGATATCCTGCTAAACCTCAAAGGGTTGTCATTTCGGATGCATACGCGCAATGAAGTTGTGCTAAAGCTGGAAAAAACCGGTGAGGGCCCAGTGACTGCTGCGGACATCACGCTGGATCATGATGTTGAATTGGTGAATCCGGATCACGTTATTGCGCACTTGACCAAGAACGGTTCGTTGAAGATGACTTTGAAGGTCAGCAGAGGACGTGGCTATGAGGCATCAACCGCTCGCGATACTGAAAACGAGGGCCGTGCCATCGGTCGCTTGCAATTGGACGCCTCTTTCAGTCCGATTGAGCGTGTTGCTTACACGGTGGAGCGTGCCCGCGTAGAGCAACGGACTGACCTGGATAAGTTGATTATTGAATTGGAAACCGATGGTTCTCTTGATCCGGAGGAGGTTGTGCGCTCTGCTGCGACTATCCTTCAGGATCAGTTGTCCACCTTTGTTGATTTGCAAAGCCGTGAAGAGGATGTCGCCAAATCTGATGAGCCCGAGGTCGACCCGGTGCTGCTGCGCCCGGTTGATGATCTTGAGCTTACTGTACGCTCGGCTAACTGTTTGAAGGCTGAACAAATTTATTACATTGGTGATCTGATTCAGTGCACGGAAGTTGAGTTGTTGAAAACACCAAACCTGGGTAAAAAATCGCTCACAGAAATAAAGGGCGTATTGGCGACCAAGGGGCTGTCACTGGGCATGCGCTTGGAAAACTGGCCGCCTGCCAGCTTAAAAGAACAGGGCGAGCTGGCATAGAGTGCGTTTAGCTGATCTCAGCTTATTAAATGATTAGTACCAAGAAATAGAGTTTAAAGGAACATCCCATGCGTCATCGTCAATCCGGTCGTCAATTGAACCGAAACAGCAGCCATCGAAAGGCGATGTTTCGCAATATGGCCTCATCACTGTTTGAGCATGAAGTGATCAGGACCACTGTGCCCAAAGCCAAGGAATTGCGCCGAGTGGTTGAACCACTGATTACCCGTGCAAAGTCGGATTCAGTGGCCAATCGTCGTATCGTGTTTAATCGTATTCGTAATCGGGATATGGTGAGTAAGTTGTTTAGCGAGTTAGGTCCGCGTTATCAGTCACGTCCAGGTGGGTATCTGCGCATCCTTAAGTGTGGTTTCCGCCCGGGTGATAATGCCCCTATGGCCATTGTTGAACTGGTGGATCGTCCTGAACCAGCCGCTGATGGAGTGGAAGACACTGAGGCCGTACCAACGGTTAAAGAATAAATCTGGTTTGTCAGTGCCTCATCTTAAAAACCGGGCTATGCCCGGTTTTTTTGTGTCCGGCATTTGATGTGAGCTTTAATCGTAACAGGCTCTGGAAATTCAGTTGGATCACCGTAGTCCACAGAAGCGCTTAATGCGCCAGGGGATCTTCCGTACCGCAATCGTTTTCGCTGCGATTAAACTGATTAATTTAGGTTAAAGCATGGCCCCTAATGTGCCGATAGAAAATTTTAATAAAAAAACCCACCAGATTGCTCGTCAATAGTATTAGACTCGACTGATATATTTTTAGCGCCAGTATTTTTGTGCGAAGCCGCAACAGGGTTTCATTATCAAAAATCAGACTTCAAAACTGACGCAGTTTTGGATCGGGGTATCAAATATACAAGGGGATGGGGCATGATATTCGAAGGCTTTGTCAACGCGGAAACGGCTTTTTTGGGGGCAGTCTTTGCCCTTGCCTTGCTGCTGGGTGTGGCGGCGAATAAAACCAATTTCTGCACCATGGGGGCTATCTCTGACTGGGTTAACATGGGGGACCTGGGGCGGATTCGTGCTTGGTTGCTGGCTATTGCCATCGCCATGCTGGGTGTTGTGATTCTTGAAATGCTGGGCCTGATTAAGGCTGATGCCGCTTTCCCTCCTTACCGCAGTGCGCAATTCATCTGGGCTGAAAACCTGCTGGGTGGTGTTTTGTTTGGTATTGGAATGACGTTGGCCAGTGGCTGTAGCAACAAGACGTTGATCCGTATCGGTGGGGGTAATTTTAAGTCGGTTGTGGTGTTGGTGGTGATTGCGGTGGTTGCCTATTACATGAGAAATCCCTTTCCGGATTCAGATCAAACCCTGTTTAGTCTGTTATTTTATGAGTGGATTCGTCCATTGGCCATTGATACCGGGGCGGCTCAGGATTTTGGCAGTCTGCTTAATCCCGACAATGCATTGATGACCCGGTTGGTGATTGGCATGGTGCTGGGACTGGCCGTCCTGGTGTTTGTGTTTAAATCCGTAGATTTCCGCCGTAGCCGCGATAACATTTTTGGGGGCATTATTGTCGGGCTTGTTATACTGGGCGGCTGGTATGTGAGCAGTAACGTGGAAATCAATGTGGATGGAGAGCTGTACAGCCTTAGTGACTATTATAGTGAATGGGACATGTTGGCGGACTCCAATGAAGGCAAGCCAGCCATGGGGCGGCCGCTGAGCCCCCAGTCATTTACCTTTATCAATCCGATGGGGCAGACCTTTGGTTATGTCGGTAGCGGGCTTAATCGTTCCATGCTTACCTTTGGCATTGTGGCTTTGCTAGGGGTGATTGTGGGCTCATTTCTGTGGTCGCTGGTGAGTAAAAATCTTCGTTTTGAATGGTTTGCTTCATTTAGGGACTTCGTCTCACATGTTATTGGGGCGGTGCTTATGGGGCTTGGTGGCGTGTTGGCCCTGGGTTGTACTTTTGGCCAGGGTATTACGGGTGTCTCCACGCTGGCAGCTGGCTCATTTTTGGCGTTAATTGCCATTGTTTTTGGCTGCGCCATTACGATGAAAGTGCAGTATTACAAACTGGTGTATGAAGAAGAAGCTTCTTTCGTGAAGGCGCTGGTGGCCGGTTTGGCTGATATGAAATTGCTGCCCAATAAGTTGCGCAAGCTTGCTGCTGTGTAATCGCGGCAGTCACTAGTACTCTTTCAAGGTAATAAATTGGGATTCAGTTGGTCTGTCAGCGTTCAGGGCAAGGCGCTCCTCGCAGCGAATGGCCGTCGTCCTTTGCAAGAGGAGCAACGCCGCCATGGACGCTGACAGGCCAACCCTTCGGGCGCT
>DROS01000075.1 GCA_011321815.1 Gammaproteobacteria bacterium | reverse complement strand
CCGGGCGCAAGGTGGGTCCGCACCGGCGGATGCCCGCGACCCACATGCCTATTCAGGCGGTTATTCCATCGAGTCCGGCAAGTATGCTTTACCTGGACCACGGATATTAAAGCTGGCTGATGAATATAACTTTGCATCACTGCTGATGGACAGGTTGGAAATGGTGCGGACTTCGGATAACAGTTTGGTAACTTATGATCTGCAAGCTTGGTATGGACGGGATTATGACCGCCTGGTGATCAAGGCTGAAGGTAATGTGGACAATGGCAAAGTAGAGGAGGCCAGCACCGAATTGTTATGGGGTCACGCTTTGGCAACTTATTGGGATGGTCAGTTAGGTCTTCGTTATGACAGTGGTGAAGACCCCAGTCGTACCTGGGTGGCATTTGGTGTACAGGGGCTGGCGCCTTATTGGTTTGAGCTGGACATTACAGGTTATGTGGGTGAAGAAGGCCGTACGGCTCTGGGCCTGGAGGCTGAATACGAAATACTGTTTACGCAAAAACTGATTCTGACGCCACGTATCGAGGCAAGTGCTTATGGTAAAGACGATACTGAGCGTGGCATTGGTTCCGGGTTGTCTGAACTTTCTGCGGGACTGCGTTTGCGTTACGAAATCAGGCGGGAATTTGCGCCTTATGTCGGTGTTGAATGGGCTGGCACGTATGGTGATACGGCTGATTATGCGCGCGCAGCGGGACTTGATGCCCGTGAAACACGTGCCGTAGCGGGGCTTCGATTCTGGTTTTGAGTCGATAGCGTGTTGGTGCGCGGCGAGGGAATACATGTTCCCTGGTGTCGTCACCGGGCACATGGTTTTTCACATATACCGAGGATGTTAGCAATGAAAAATATGCGGATACATTTATCACTCTTCACGTTGTTATTTCCCCTCATCTCAAATGCACAGCCTTTGCTGTACGTTCCCACAGGCAATACCAATGATGTTGTCATTATTGATATCAACACAGACAAAATTGTTGGGCGCATAGCTGAGCTGGAAAATGCTCACGGCCTGTCGAGCAGCCATCAAACTGAGTATCTGGTTGCTGGCAGTATGCAGGCGCCCGATACAAAAAAGGGCAAGGCAGCCAAACCGGCGCAAATGAGTGAGGCAGAACATGCGGCACACCATGCGGGAGCCGGGGAAAAGGCTGGAGCGTCTTCTACTCAGAGTTATGTTTCGATTATTCATGCCAAGCGCAAGCACGTCATGCGGCGTATCGCCGTGCGGGCTTTGACACATCACACAGCGGTATCAGCCGACGGGAAAACCGCCATTGCCGTACATTCAGGAGCGGGCGGTATTTCTGTTATCGACCTGGATAAAATGGCGGTTGTCAAAACACTGCAAACCGGGATGTGGCCCAATTATGCTGCGTTTACCAGTGATGGAAACTTTCTTTATATCAGCAATGCCGGGGCGGGCATGGTAAGTGAAATTGACACGCGAACATGGCAGATCACGCGGGAAATAGCTGTTGGCAAAGAGCCGGAGCACATGGTTATCAGTGCCGATAACAAGTTCCTTTATGTTGCCAACAAGGCCGATGGATCAGTTTCTGTTGTTGACCTGGCCGCTGGCAAGGCGACAAAAACCTGGTCTGTGGGTAAAAAAGTGCATGGTATTGATTTGTCGGATGATGGCCGTTGGCTGTTTGTTGCCAGTAAAGGCACTGACACGTTGAGCCGGATCAATCTTTCCAACGGCAAAATCACCACGGTCGATTTACCGCCTGCTCCATACCATGTTGCATTTATTTCCGGGCTGAACAAGCTTTATGTTTCCAGTCGCAAGGAACCAAAAATCCGGGTGCTTAACGCACAAACCCTGCAAGTAGAAAATGAAATTGACTTGGGTAAGGGCGTGGCACATCAGATGGTTATTCGTTTAGATAAATAGGAGTCACCTATGTTTACAGTCAGTGAATTGGCGAAGCGGACAAGTGTCACGCCTGATACGGTACGTCATTACGTGCACATTGGTATGCTGAAGCCCGAGCGGAATCCCCATAATGGGTACAAATTATTTACCGGTGAGGACGTTACCAAGTTGCGTTTCATTCGTCAGGCGCAGAGCCTGGGCTTTACCCTGGCGGAAATTGGTGAAATTCTTAATCACTCCATGGCGGGGGGCTCCCCCTGCCCTCAGGTGCGTGAGCTGATGCAGCGCCGGATTGTCGAAAATAAAACCAAGCTGGATGCGTTGAATACGTTGCAAAAACGTATGGAAGATGCGCTGTCGCTCTGGGAAAACATGCCCAATGGACAACCCGATGGCGATTCGGTTTGTCATCTTATTGAATCGGTGACTTTGTCAGCGTCAAAGGTTGACCTATGAGCAGCCCATAGGTGTACACTCGTCAGTGGAAAATAAATAAACGTCAAATGTTCTTAAGCAGATTAAAAGGAGATCAGGTCATGAAGCTTGCAATCAAACCGGTTGTTTTAGGTACGTCCATTTTACTGCTTGCATTGGTGGCAGTTCCTCTGGCGTATTCAGGGGAACAACATGCCAAAGGTATGGCTGGACAGCATGATAACCCGATGATGGACATGAGCGATATGCAGGGTCAAATGGGTGACATGTCAAAAATGATGGAAGAGGCCCATGCCACAAAAGACATAAACAAGCGCCATGAGCTGATGCGCAAACACATGGCGAAGATGAAGGACATGATGGGCAAGATGAAGGGCATGATGGGCGACAGCATGCCGGACAATATGAGCGCGGAACAATGTCAGGAAATGATGTCGAAACGTATGGACATGATGCAGGGCATGATGGAGCAAATGCTGAAACAGCAATCCATGATAATGGACACGGAGAAATAGTTTTTTGAGGGTGATTTCACTGACTTATAACAATAAAAGCAGGCAGCAGGAGCAAGACAATGATTAAGGACCCGGTATGTGGAATGGATGTCGCCGAAACATCCGAACACCATTCAGAATATGAAGGGAATACATACTATTTTTGCAGCGAGCGTTGTCATCATAAATTTGATGACACTCCCGCGGCTTATGTAAAAAACAGCCAGCTCAAAGACCCTGTTTGTGGTATGGACGTCAGTGTTGATTCGGATCACCACATTGTACACGAAGGCCAGGATTACTATTTTTGTAGCGAAGGCTGCCAGCATAAGTTTGAAAAAGACCCCTGCCAGTATCTGCATCACGATTCACACCAGGGGCATTCTCATGCAGCCACAACAGCTCCGGTGGATGAATCGGCAATCTATACCTGCCCCATGCACCCCGAGGTGGAACAGCAGGGACCGGGAGCCTGCCCCAAGTGCGGTATGGCGCTGGAGCCAAAGAACGTACCTTTGGTGGCCACCAAAACGGAGTACACCTGTCCCATGCACCCGGAGATCGTTCAGGATCATCCCGGCAGTTGCCCCAAGTGTGGCATGGCGCTGGAAGCCGTTACCGTGGAAGCGGAAGAGGATACCAGCGAACTGGATTACATGAGCAAACGCTTTTGGGTCAGTGCTGCATTGGCCATTCCTGTGTTATTCAGTGCCATGGCGGCCGAGTTCTGGCCCGAAGGCATGGCGAAGTTGATTGATCCCAGTCTGCGCCAGTGGCTGGAAATGATAGTGGCAACGCCGGTGATCGTCTGGGGCGGCTGGATATTCTACGTACGCGCCATCCAGTCAGTTGTTACACGTAACCTGAACATGTTCACGCTTATCGGGCTCGGTGTTTCAGTGGCCTACACCTATAGTGTTATTGCCACCATTTTTCCGGAAGTGTTTCCGGCGGCGGTGTTTAATGATGTGGGTGTTGTGCCGGTTTATTTCGAGGCAGCGGCTGTCATTACCGCGTTGATATTGCTGGGACAGGTGCTGGAACTGCGGGCACGCAGCCAGACCAATGCCGCCATCAAATTATTGTTAGGTCTGGCGCCCAAGACGGCGCGTATTGTGCGGGAGGATGGCACCGAAGAAGACATTCCCATGGAGCACGTACAAGTGGGGGATATCCTCCGGGTGCGCCCCGGTGAAAAGGTGCCGGTGGATGGCACGGTGATTGAAGGCGAAAGCAATGTCGATGAATCCATGGTCACTGGTGAGCCGTTGCCGGTAGGAAAAACCAAAGGTGAGCGCCTCATTGGCGCCACGGTCAACGGTACCGGTGGTCTGTTGATGCGGGCTGAAAAAGTGGGCGCTGATACCTTGTTGTCACAAATTGTACAGATGGTTGCCGATGCCCAGCGTTCACGGGCACCCATCCAGAGGCTGGCCGATCTTGTGGCCGGCTACTTTGTGCCCGTGGTAGTGGTTGTCGCCATTATTACGTTCATCGTCTGGAGTCTGTGGGGGCCGGAACCGGCCATCGCCTATGCGGTGATCAATGCGGTGGCTGTGTTGATTATCGCCTGCCCCTGTGCGCTGGGTCTGGCGACGCCGATGTCCATCATGGTGGGTACCGGTAAAGGCGCGATGATGGGTGTGCTGTTCAAGAATGCCGAGGCACTGGAAGTGCTGAGAAAAGTGGATACCCTGGTGGTGGACAAGACCGGCACGCTGACCGAAGGCAAACCAAAACTGGTGGCTGTAACTTCCGTCGGTGATTTTGCCGAAAGCGAAGCTTTACGGCTTATTGCCAGCCTGGAACGTGCCAGCGAACATCCTCTGGCCGAGGCTATTGTGCGAGGTGCTGAAGAGCGCAAACTGGTACTGGTGAAGGCTGACAACTTCCAGTCAGTCACCGGCAAGGGTGTGACAGGTGATGTGGACGGACACAATGTCGCCATGGGTAACATCAAATTGTTGCAAGACCTGGACATTGATGTAGGCGACCTGCCGCAACAGGCCGACACACAGCGCGCCGAAGGTCAGACGGTGATGTTTTTTGCCATTGATGGCAAGGCCGCCGGATTGATTGGTGTGGCTGATCCCATTAAGGAAACCACCCACGAAGCGATTCGTGACTTGCATGGCGCGGGTATTAAAGTGGTTATGCTTACCGGCGACAGCCGCAAAACGGCTGAAGCCGTGGCCGCCAAACTGGATATCGACCAGGTACAGGCCGAGGTACTACCCGACCAGAAAGCCGCTGTGGTCAAGCAGCTTCAGGATGAAGGGCGTATCGTTGCCATGGCTGGTGACGGTATCAATGATGCCCCGGCTCTGGCGCAGGCTCACGTGGGTGTCGCCATGGGGACAGGCACCGATGTCGCCATGGAAAGCGCCGGGGTGACCCTGGTGAAAGGTGATTTGCGAGGTATTGTGCGGGCACGGCGCTTGTCTCAGGCCACCATGCGCAACATTCGACAAAACCTGTTCTTTGCCTTCATCTATAATACGTTAGGTGTGCCGGTGGCGGCGGGAGTGTTGTACCCCTTCTTCGGTATTCTGTTATCACCCATTATTGCCGCCGCGGCGATGAGTTTCAGTTCGGTATCGGTGATCATGAATGCCTTGCGACTGCGGAATGTGCGCTTATAGACCAGATTCAGATACAGCAAAAAGAGGAATTTGACAGGTTTTAGATGAAAAGCCGGAAGTAAATAAAAACGGGGAACTCAAAATGCATGGCGGTGGATATGCATATGGTATGTGGGTGGTCGTGGCGTTTAACGTTGGCCTGTTCCTCTTTTTTACCCTGAGCTTTTTGAAACCGAGAGGGAGCCAGGAGTGGCGCAGCATGGGTGTGGTGACGGCCTTTTTTGTCGCCCTGTTTGCCGAGATGTATGGTTTCCCGCTGACTATCTACTTGCTCACCGGCTGGTTAGGCGACGCCTATCCCGCACTGGAACCCTTTAGCCACAAGCTTGGACACCTGTGGGTAGTGGTGCTTGGAGGGTCAACCCTGGCCTGGGCTGTGGTAATGGCCTTGAGTCTGACATTAATGCTCATGGGGTACACGCTGCTTTCAAAAGGCTGGACACAGATTCATGCCGCTCGCGGCGACTTGGTCACTGATGGTATTTACGCCTATGCCCGCCACCCACAATACACGGGGCTCTTTCTGGTCATCATTGGTTTTCTCGTGCAATGGCCCACAATACTCACGGTAATAATGGCCCCTGTTCTGCTGTTTGCTTATGTGCATCTGGCAAGGGTTGAAGAACGGCGGGCCAGAACAGCGTTTGGTATGGAATATGACGCATACGTGCGTAAAACACCGGCCTTTTTTCCGCCGCTGAATCAATGGAAAGCATTTTTAACGGTAAACGTTGCGGATGAAGAAACGCCGTAATTGGTATTAACGCAGGAGGTGACATATGGAAGGTTTGGGCTCGTTTTTATTGTTTGCCGCACTTTTTTATTTCATGATGCGCTTCGGTTGTGGTTCACACATGATGCATGGGCACTCCAAAGGCAATGCTTCTGGCCATGATGACGGAGGAAGCAAGTACGTTGATCCTGTTTGTGATATGGAAGTCGAAACTGAACAAGGTTACGGAAAAATGTATCGGGGCACACTCTACCGTTTTTGTTCCAAAAGCTGTCTGGACAAATTTGACGATGAGCCTGAGCGTTATCTCAATAAACAACAAACGATGACCGAGGGGAAACACAATGACCACTAAGACGTTGCCAACCCGTTATCAAGCACAGGGAATTTCATTGCTGGGTGTTGGCCATGCCACCAGCCTGCTGCTTGCGATCAGTTTTGCGCTGTGTGTCGGTTTTGACCTGCTTCTACCCGAACACGCCATGTACGGAACCTGGCAGAAACTGTTGCCGGGCTTTGAATGGCTTAGCTGGAAAAGTTTTTTCCTGGGGTTAATTGAAGCTTATGGGTATGGTTGGTTTTTCGCATTGATCTGGGTGCCGATCTATAATTTTGTGACGTTACGGGGTGGGCAAGAAAGACATTGAGGAACGTGTACGATTATTCCATACACACTCCTGAGCTGTAGGGAGGCAAGATGTCGCCGGGATACCGCAAAAACAACAAGGTAAAAAGATCTGCGCTTACTGGAATCTGGCAGCATTTTCTTGATGCGCATCCGGAGTATCTGGCCCGGCATTATTGGTGGGCCTATCTGTGGCGGTTTGGCGTATGGTTCTTTGATCATCAGCCCATTATCAATGCCATTCTTTTTGGACAGTACCAAACACTTAAAACACAGGCACTGCGCGCCTGCATGACAAACCGGCCAAAGGGTCGATTGTTACAGCTTACCTGTGTGTATGGGAGTCTTACACCCTCGCTGATGAAATCATTGAAGGACGATGAACTCTATCTGATGGATGTTGCGGATGTACAGCTGGGTGCAACCCGTCAAAAACTGGGCGATAAGGAAAAAAGCCGATTGCTGGCGGCACGTATGAATGCAGAATATCTTGCCTATTCCAACGATGCATTTTCCACTGTTTTGCTGTTTTTCCTGTTGCATGAGTTGCCACCTGCGGCGCGTGAACACACGCTTGATGAGACCCTGCGGGTGTTACAGCCTGGTGGGCGCCTGGTGATTACCGAATATGGTCAATACCCTCGCCAGCATTTTTTGTGTCGCTGGTGGCCTATACGTATTTTGTTATTACATCTGGAACCCTTTTTGGGTAATTTCTGGCGCCAGGATCTGTTTGCCGTGTTGCGGCGTCATGCAAAGACATACAATAAAACACTCCGGCAGGTAGATGAGTTTCACTGTTTTTCCCATTTTTACCGGGTATGTGTATTTGAAGTGGAAGGCCCGGATGACAGATAAAATAACATGATGAATATCAATCATGGTAACAACGCCCTTCCAAAATACCCCCGAATTGGAGTGGTATTAAGTTCGGGAGGAGGGCGTGGCGTTTATGCGCATACCGGCTTCCTTATGGCACTGGAGGCATTAAAGCTGCCCATTACGGCACTCGCAGGTTGCAGTGCAGGTGCATTGGTGGGGGGGATTGTCGCCAGTGGCACTTCCTTGCCGGACTGGGTTGATGCACTCAGTAAGGTACAACGAAAAGAATTCTGGAAGCCAAGCTTTCTGCCCGGACTGCTCTGGCGCATGTTGCTGCATAAAGGACGCGGTATTACCGGGGTTTCAGACACCAAATGGGCAATAGAATTTTGCCGGAAAAACCTCAGCGTAGAATCCTTTGAAGAGTGTCAGTTTCCTTTTTATGCTCTGGCCATCAACCTCGATAGTGGTGAAAAAATTATATTTTCAGAAGGAGAACTGGCCCCCCGTATTATGGCCAGTGCAGCAATTCCTGTTGTGTATCAACCGGTAAAAATTGATGGTGAATATTTTTGTGATGGAGCCGTGGTGGATTTTGCACCCACTGATGCAATTTGTTGTTTACATAACCTGGATGTGGTTATTGTGCATCACGTATCACAACGTTTTGATAAAAACAAAAGCATTGACCACGCAGTGGTTGAGCCGTGGACACTGCTGAAAATCATGGACCGCCTGCTTTATCGGAACCGCCCGTGGTATTTGTCGGATGAAGGCGCCTCCTCACAACGGATTTCATCACAACGCTGTCCCTGTGGTTGTGGTGCGATAATCATTGTCATAGAACCTGAGTTACCCGAATTGACCTGGCCAATGACGAAAGGGGGTAACCGGGTATTGCGTGAAGCGCAACAACAAACTACAAATCTACTGACACCCTTTCAGGATTCCTTGCAAACTGACCCCCGGGGAATGTTTCCAAAGATTGTCAAAGCGTGTGATGACAGTGATTCAGTGTGACCTGAATCCGTGCCTTCATCCTGGTGAAGACCTGGCGTCAGAGGGGTTGGATAGCTTGCTGGATTCCGGCCTTCGCCGGAATGACGCTAGCAGAAATGGTGGGATGGCCTGTTCGTTTTGCCGTGAAAATAATTGAAGTGCCGCAATGCGTAATTGTGTGAATCATTAATCTTGTTTGGCCGGGCATTTTTAGTGTTTGATTCACATGTAACAATAACAAGGGGTTTTTGTGGGAATGAATGACCAATATGTATGGCTTTTATGGTCAAGTGCTTTTCTGATTCCGTGGATAATAATCTATATCGGTTTTCCAGAACATCGGAGAGCCATGTTATGGGCAAGCTTGTTCACAACACCCTTTGGTTTAAGTGAGCCGTTATTTGTGCCGGCATACTGGAGCCCTCCCAGCCTGTTTGATCTGGCTTTGCGCACGGGCTTTGATATTGAAAGCCTGATTTTTTGTTTTGGCATCGGCGGTATAGCAGCCGTGATGTACAATCTGCTGACGCATCGGGTCCCCGTTGCCGTACCGGCAAATGAACGCAAACAACCTTTGCACCGTCATCATTACAAGGCATTGGCCGCACCCTTTGTCACATTTGTGCCATTGTATTTTCTGCCCTGGAATCCCATTTATCCTTCTATTGTCGCCATGGCTATTGGCGCCGTGGCGAATGTGCTTTGCCGTCCGGATTTAAAACGGAAGACATGGATTGGCGGCCTGTTATTTCTGGTTTATTACGCACTGTTTCTTGCCGGGCTGGAATGGACTGCGCCAGGTTACATTGACCGTGTTTGGAACCTGTCGGCATTGAGCGGCATCAATATTGCGTTCATGCCCCTGGAGGAATTGCTTTTTGCCATCAGCTTTGGCATGTATTGGGCAGGTGTTTATGAACACATCACATGGCGGAAATGATGATTGAAAGAGTATCAACATCAACCAGACATAACATAAGCCCCAAGCGCTACGGATATGTATTTGTGTTGCAACCAGCTGCAATGAAAGCGGCAACAGGAGATAAACAATGAGCGAACAGCAAAAAACGGAAGTCTGTCCAGCCACCCGGCCGCGCCGGTTCTATGATTGTACGCTCAATGAAAAGCTGCTTTACACCGCGTTCTTATTGCTGGCGGGGGTGGCCTATCTGATGGCCCTGAGTTATCTTTATTCCAGTTTTGAAGGTATTGACGGCAAGCCGGGTCTATCGGTGGATGATATTGCTGAAAATTATTATGGTAACCGCAGTGGTACGCGCCTGGAGTCGGCGCTGCGTGGACCCATGGCCAGCTACATTGATATTGAACAACGTCATCATGTGGTTGAGTGGTTGAAGTCGGGCGCACCGGAAAGTGGTTATGACAGTAAGATTCGTCCGATTCTCGCTGAACGTTGTTTTGGCTGCCATAGCGCGGCTTCAGGGTTGCCCGTTCCCGACTTTACCAGTTACGAGGGAATCAAACCTGTTGCCAATGTGGATACCGGTGTTTCATTACACAGCCTAATGAAAGTTTCCCATATCCACTTGTTTGGCATTGGATTGGTGGCCTTGGGTATTGGTCTTGTTTTTCGCTTCGCTTTGTTACCCGCCTGGCTTCAACACACGCTGACCCTGGTGCCTTTTATTGCTATTTTTACCGACATTCTGGCCTGGTTTTTTACCAAGTGGGACCCGCATTATGCTTATATTGTTGTTATCGCTGGCGCCTTTCTGGGGGTGGCGTGGGGGGCTCAAATAAGTATTTCTCTCTACCAGATCTGGTTTTTAAAATGCCGCCCTGACACCCGAGAATGATGGTCTTGACCTGTGATCAGCACATAGGTCATATACTTTGCGCACGAAGAGAGTATACCCGGGCCGGTAAATTTATTACCGGCAACAAGTCCGCGAAGTTTTTGAACGGGAGCCTTTGATGGCGGTTAAGACTGAAAAGGATTGTTTATGGTGTGGCAAACCGATCACTGACGGTGTGCATATCACGGATAATAACGATGCTTTTTGCTGTGAAGGGTGTTATCTGGGGTATATGGCAGGCCAACGTTTTCAGCACGAGCGTGATGAAATCCAGTTGTCACTGGTTGAAGCCCTGGCGGCAGCCCTGGACGCCCGTGAGCATGAAACAGGAATGCACTCACAACGGGTTGCATGCCATACCCAGGTATTGGCGCGGCAATTCAGCAAAGATAAAAGCACACTCCAGCAAGTCTACTGGGGCTCACTGTTACACGATATTGGCAAAATCGCCATTCCCGATTTTATTTTGTTGAATCCCCGGTCATTGAATAAAGAAGAATGGGAAATTATGCGCAGCCACCCACAACGTGGGTACGATATTATCCGTGATATTCCGTTTATGAGTGAGGCCGCAGATATCGTGTTATGCCACGAGGAGCGCTGGGACGGGGGTGGCTATCCGCAAGGCCTGAAAGGAAAAGCCATTCCCTGGGGGGCAAGGTTATTCGCCATTATTGACACATTGGATGCTATTACCTCTGATCGTCCCTATCGAAAAGCCCAGTCTTTTGATGTTGCCAAAAAAGAAATTATCAACATGAGTGGCCAGCAGTTTGACCCACAGGGAGTGGAGGCCTTTCTGGCTGAAGAGGATATTTTACGTGGGATGGTTGAAGTGAAATGCACACTGATGACGCAAGCGTAATGCGCCGTCGAAACCAAGGATAAAGAAGGATGAGGATATGAAGGTGATTGACGCACAAGCTGATACCCGGACTTTCACAACCGATCCATTGCCTGTGGAAGAACCCTTGCAAATTGCCGGTGCAGGCCCTGCCGGGCTGGCAGCCGCCATTACTCTTGCGCGAGCGGGGCGGACTGTTATTGTGCATGAGGCCAAGCCAAGCGTAGGGTATCGTTTTCAGGGCGATTTACAGGGGTTGGAAAACTGGTCCCACAGGCAGGATGTTCTGGAGGTTCTGCGTGGGCAGGGGATCACTACCGAATTTGCCATGTTTCCCGGCATTAATGGAACAGCCTTTGATGCCTGGGGCAAGGCCTATAAAATTCAAAGCAAAAAGCCCTTGTTTTATACTGTTGAACGGGGCCCGGGGCCAGACACGCTGGACACCGCTCTGTTAAACCAGGCCCGGGAACTGGGTGTTGAAGTGCGCTTCAACAGCCGCCTGAGACAACTTGACGGGGCCGGAATACTGGCCGCCGGTCCCCAGGCCGCTGATGCGATGGCGGTGGGGTTTCATTTTGAGACTGATATGGAAAATGGTTTTTGGGTTATTTGTGACAACAATCTGGCGCCCAAGGGTTATGCGTATTTGCTCATCATGAACGGTATTGGCACCGTCAAAAGCTGTATGTTCACTGATTTCAAACGGCAGCATGTTTATGTACAGCGCACCGTCGACGCGTTTGAAAAACAGGTTGGATTGCGTATGCGCAACCTACGTCCGCACGGCGGCGTCGGTAATTTTCGTATTCCCATGAGTGCGTTGCATGGGCAACATCCCGTAGTGGGTGAGCAGGCCGGATTTCAGGATACCTTGTGGGGCTTTGGTATGCGCCATGCGATAACGTCAGGAGTGCTGGCGGCGCAAAGTTTATTGAATGGTAATGATTATAATCAGCAATGGCGTAGTGCCCTGAGCAAGCAACTGCTGGCATCAGTAGTCAATCGGGTTTTTTACGGACACATTCCCAACTGGGGGTATCGCTGGTTTTTGCGTTATGCAACACAACAGGAAGATATACGTGAATTTTTACATCGGTTTTATGCCTTTTCTCTTTTCAAACGCCTGAGCCTGCCTTGGTTAAACCGGTATTATAAAAGCCGTTATGACGAACTATACTGTAAAGACGAAACATGTGTTTGTGTGCAATGCCGGTGTGGAAAAACGGTCACATAGTTATGCGCGCTCCTTAGGCGTCACAATCAGGATACAAAGGCAATGAACGAAACAGCATCCAATAAAACCGGCGTTGACGCGCTTGATGATGCTTTTATCGTGCATCGTTCGTTGCGGATACAGGGGGTACATCACCAGGATGATGTGCAGGCAGTGCAGCGTTGCCTTGCAAAACAGAAAGGCATAAAAAATAGTAATGTTGATGTGAAACGGGCGCGTTTGAAGATAACATATAATGCGGCGCAGATTGGTTTTGGTGTCATTGAAAAAGTGCTGACTGATGCCGGTTATCCACCTGGCACTGGCTGGTGGTCAGGGTTAAAATCCGGCTGGTATCGTTATCTTGATGAAAACGCCCAAACCAATGCCAGATCCAAAGGTGGGGCCTGCTGTAGCAACCCCAGTGATATTTATGCAAACCGTCGAAAATGAGAATTCATTTTTATGTTGAAAAAATATTATGTTGTCCTGCTGGTTTCCGTAAGTCTGTTTTTGGTCAGTTGCGACAACCTGGACCCGGAAGAGATTCGTCAACGCCAGCATTTTCCCGGGAAGAATTTTGTTGCCGATGCGCAACAGGGTAGGGCGCTGTTTGTGGCAAATTGCTCACAGTGTCATGGCCCGGCAGGGCATGGAACCGGGCAGGGGCCGCCGCTGGTGGACAAAATATACCGTGCCGCACACCATGCGGATATCACGTTTCATTGGGCAGTAAAAAACGGTGTCAAGCAACATCATTGGGGGTTTGGGGATATGCCCCCCATCGGCAATGTCTCTCCAGAGGATGTTGGGCATATAATCGCTTATATCCGCCAACAACAGCGTAATGCCGGTATTCAATAGAAACCAGGCTGCCCGCATAAAAAAACGTACCTGGTTTTTCCTGGATGCTGTCGTGGAGGTTGAACCAGGGCATTTTCATCGCGCAGGTTTTGGACGTTTTCTGTTGCCGCATCCCCCGGTTGTCAATTGGTTGCTGCGGCGTGGATTGGCGCGGGATGCCTATAAAAAGTTATGTAGCGAACACGAAATGGGTCATTTGCAGGCATTGCCATTTGAGGCTTTGTACAGCGTGATACTTGTTTTGGTGATGATACATAATGAAACCAATGATGTCATCGGCTGGTTATGGGTGGTCGCCAGCAGTTTTGCTGCCTGGGAAATACTGGCAGAAATACATACCATTCGCCACGTGCAATCCGGCTATCAGTGCCTGTATCGTGATATTTCCCTTATTCCCCGCAGTATTTTCTGGGGCATTGCTCTTTTTCTGGTGTTGGGCGGCTGGGTCTATGTTTTTCGTCATACTTTTATTCAATGATTTTTTGGGCGAAAGGCAGCGGGAAATATTTTTTTGATGAGTATGATTCCCAGTGAGAGCGCACCAAATAACAACAGTGTGACAGCAATATTACTGGCCTCGGCTGAGGCCAGTTCACTGCCAAAGTGAGCCAGTAAAAAACTGCTGGGAATCACGCCAGCAAGCGTTGCCAGGGCAAATCGCCAAAAGGTCAGTGCGGTCACGCCAGCGGCGTAACTCACCATATCAAAAGAAACAAATGGTAATAAACGGGATAAAAATACAATGCCCATCAAGGTTGTTTGTGAACCCAGCATATATTTATCATACCGATCCCCCAGCCAGCCTTTGAGGGTGTCAGCGCCTAACAGGCGCGCCGTAAAAAAAGCAATAATTGCGCCCAACTCTGCACCCAGCACCACGTACAGGGTTCCCAGGTAATGACCATAAACAGCACCTGATACTAAGGCGATAGGGGCGCTGGGGATTGGGCTCATCACAATGGCCAGCGCCAGCAGGCCAATAATCACCAGCGGACCAAATAAACCCAGCTGTTCTATCCAGGCTTTGAGCGCGGCGCCATCAGCCAGGAAATCAATGATGCCTTTGTGCGAAAGCACAAAGTATCCCGCGATAATCAATGCAATGACAGCGACAAGTTTTATCAACCGTTGCTGGCCGTCGGTGATTGATGTTGCCACAGGTTATCCTCCCGTGGTCATTTACGCTGGCGTTGCAGGGCTTCATTGTTGATGTCTGCCTGGATTTTACGGGTTTCTTCAGGCCAACGACTTTTTATATAGGCAATAACCGCCCATATGTCATCATCACTGAGGGTGTTTCCCCAGGCTGGCATATCACTTTTATAGTCGGGTGGGGCGTAGGGTGGCACCAGCCCCTGTTTGGTGATGCCAAATAATAATTCATCAGCATGATGCCAGGTATGCCCGGTTTCATCGTGAGGGGGCGCGGGTAATTTGCCATCGGGTTTTCGTATGCGCCAGTTTTTCTGTCCCTCCAGGTTGACCCCGTGACACAGTGAGCAAAAGCGCTGATAGACAAGTTCACCACGTTTGAGTTGATCATTTGCGGTGTTTTCTGCCTGTGCGGCAATGGGTGCAACCAGCACAATGCAGAACAAGATCACCCTGGAAAACCCGGCCGGGTTTTCCAGGGCTGTGTACAACCGTTGCGTTTTTTTTATTCTGGGGGGCATGGGCGAAGTTTCCCTGTGCAATGCGATTAATAAATGCCGTTTTCGCGCTGTAACCAGCGAATAAAAGGCAAGAGCAGGTCAACATCTTTTCGGGTTGCGCCGGGTACCGGAGGCATATTTCCAAAGCGCCAGTGGTGGGCTTGCACGCCATTAAGCACGGCCCGGTAAAATGCGGGATCACCATGATGCGAGGGCTTGTAAAACCCGTGCATCAGCGGTGGGCCCTGGGTAGTGCCGTTACCCCATTTTCCATGACACCGGGAACACAGGTCTCTGAACTTTTCCATGCCCAGCGCATATTTGTACGGTACCTTCGGTGGATTGTCGACGGTATATTTGCCCGCAGCGGTAACAGTTGACAGTGGCGCCAGTACTAAAATGGATTGTACAAACAGGCTAAAAAACAAAAAACGGAATTTCATCATCATTACCTTTTTGTAATGTTAAAAAAAATGGGGTTATCGGTGTTATCATACGGCATTATATCGTCAAAATGATGCATGTAGTGCATCACAGGTGCACATAGCGCAGGGGAATTTTAATACCCTGTTGTCAGGTCGAACCGGGACGGTACCGAGTGCGTGTATACGGCATTCAATTATGGACAATTGTTGACAAAATCACTTATTGGCACCTACACTTTGAACCTGTTATGGCTACCCTTACCCAACACCTCCGTCTGTTGTTAATCATCGCAATTGTGCTGTCGCCTGTACAGCCGTTGTTTGCTATGCCCAACGACGATTCGACAGCGCTGCTGATGGACGTAATGGTCACTACCGCCATAAGTGATATTGCCCAAGACAATGTATCCCATCAGAATGATGTGTCACAAATGTTGGGTGAAGACTGTAACAAACAGGGAAAGTGCAGCAATTGTCTGGGTGCCAGTCACTGTAGCAGTTGCCCCTTGTCACTGGGAATTCCTCAAATTACATCGAAGCGCATTGAGCTGGGTACACAGATTCAACTTATTGTCCCGGACGTCTCAATCCATAGCGCTGATCTTTTACCGGATTACCGGCCTCCACGTCACTTCTGATTTGTTCGACCTGCGGGATTTACCTGTATGGTTGCGTTTGTGCGCATTTGTTATGAATATTTCAGGAGAATCTGATGATTCTTTCTCACTTGAAAACCCCCGGCCGGGAAGCGGCCGACGTTAAATTATTTTCAGGATCGGTCGCAGTATTTCAACACCCTGTTGGTGCTGCCCATTGCATGGAAGGAGGGTGGTATGCAGTTTAAGCAATTATTTTTTTTGGTGATGCTCAGCGGTTTGTTTGTCGTCGGCAATGCAAGCGTTGTGCTGGCAGCACCGGAACCAAAGCTGTTGTTGGAGGATGCTGTTGCCATCGCCCTGGCTGACAATCCCGGACTGGCAGCGATGAAAACCCGGGCTGAGGCGCTTGCTGCGGTTCCATCACAGCAGGGTTCGTTGCCTGACCCCCGCTTGTCACTGAATATGGTGAACTTGCCCCTGGACAGTTTTGACTTGACCCAGGAGGGGATGACGCAACTGCAAGTCGGGTTCAGCCAGATGCTGCCATTCCCCGGAAAGCTGGCGTTGCGTGAAGCCGCTGCTGTACATGAAAGTACGGCGGCCCGTTGGCAGGTCGAAGAACTACGTTTGAAGCTGGTACGTGATGTAAAAACGGTGTGGTGGAATTTGTATTTCACAGACCGTGCATTGGAGATAGTGGCGCGCAATGTGGAATTGCTGCGCCAGTTTGTCGATGTTGCACAAACCAAATACAAGGTGGGCAAGGGATTGCAACAGGATGTTCTGCTTGCGCAACTGGAATTGTCCAAACTGCATGATCAGACCATCAATTTACGTGGCCTGCGGCGCAATCAGGTGGCGCAACTCAATGCCTTGTTGGATGAGCCCACAGACAGTCCGTTGCAATTGCCTCAACGCATAATGGAAACGCTGGTGGAAATCACCGACGAAAAAGGTTTGCTGGCGCATGCCAGGAAAACCCGCCCTGTGCTGGCTGCCAGCCAAAGCAAGATTGATGCAGCCCGCGCCCGTCTGAGTTTGGCAAAGAAGAGCTATTCCCCCGATTTCAAGTTAGGCGCTGTGTATGGTTATCGCGGCGGGGAAAACCTGGATGGCAGCAGTCGTGCAGATTTTCTTTCTGTAATGTTCAGCATGAATCTGCCTATTTATGCCGGAGCACGGCAAGACAAGGCGGTGGATCAACGCACTTCCCAAGTGCTTCAAAATCAGTATCAACTGGATGATGCGCATAGCAAAGTGGCTGCCGAGGTATCACGTGCCCTGGCTGATTACCAGCGATCCCGTGAACAGGCCAGTCTGTTCAAGCAGGGTATCATCCCCCAGGCGGCGCAAACTGTTGCCTCCATGTTGGCCGCTTATCAGGTGAACAAAGTGGATTTTCTCAATCTGGTGCGTGCGCAAATTACCCTGTTCAATTATGAGACCCGTTACTGGAAGGCTTTGTCCCAGGGTAATCAGGCGTTGGCACGGTTAACAGCGGCCACCGGAAAACAAAATCTGTTTGATGATAATGGAAAGAATAACTGGAATTAGTGTTAATAATAATGCTAACAGATTTGCATGAAAAATTTTGAGGTGAACCCATGAACAAGCAAACCTTAACGGTTGCAATATTGGTCGCATTGGCCGCAGGCATTGGTGGTGGATACTGGTTGGCATCACGTACAGCTTCTGACGCTGTTGATGTAACCGGCAGTACTGAGCAGGCTCGCAAGCCCTTATTTTACCGGAACCCCATGAACCCGGCGATTACGTCTCCGGTGCCTGCTCAGGATGAAATGGGCATGGATTATATTCCGGTCTATGCCGATGATGATAAACCCAAGGAACGCAAGGTACTGTTTTACCGGAATCCCATGAACCCGGCGATTACCTCGCCAGTACCTGCCCAGGATGAGATGGGTATGGATTATATTCCGGTTTATGCTGACGATGATAACGCGGGTGACGCCTCTGCGGGCACGGTTAAAATTGATCCTGTCACCATACAAAATATCGGCGTGCGTACCGCCATTGTGGAGCAACGTACTTTGAGCCGGCATATCCGTGCCGTAGGCCGGGTTGCATATAACGAAGAACGCCTGTCCCGCCTGCATCCCAAGACCGAAGGCTGGATTAAGGAATTACGTATTGACAAAACAGGGTCACCGGTTAAAAAAGGTGACATTCTGTTGAGTATTTATGCACCGCAACTGGTTGCCAGTCAGGAAGAGTATCTGTTGGCGCTGAAAAACAAAGAGGTCTTGGAAAACAGCCCCTTTGACGACATTCGCCAGGGTGCTATTGATCTGGCAAAAACCGCACGCGAACGTTTGGAGTTGCTGGATGTTGCCGAACATCAGATTCGTGAGCTGGAGCGCACACACGAGATCAATAAGTATCTGCATATCCATTCACCATTTAACGGTATTGCAATGAAGGTTGGTGTGCGCGAAGGGCAGTATGTTACGCCTAAAACCGAGTTATATATGTTGGCTGACCTGTCCAAGGTGTGGGTGTATGTTGATGTGTACGAATATGAGTTGCCCTGGATTACGGTGGGTGACCAGGTCGAGATGACGTTGACCGGTGTGCCTGGTAAAACCTTTCTAGGCCGTCTTGCTTATATTTATCCCTATGCCGAGGCCCGGACTCGCACGGTCAGGGTGCGCCTGGTTTTTGACAACAAAGAGTTGTTATTGAAGCCCGACATGTTTGCCGAAGTCAGCATTGCGGCGAGTCGGCAGATTGATGCCGTGGTAGTGCCTGCTGAGGCTGTGGTGCGTTCAGGTACGCGTGAACAGGTATTCGTGGTGCGTGGGGCCGGAAAGTTTGAGCCACGTGAAGTCAAGCTGGGCATCACGACGGATGGCGTTACCCAGATTCTGTCAGGTTTGGCAGCAGGCGAAGAAGTTGTGACCTCGGCTCAGTTCCTCATTGATTCCGAATCCAAATTGCGTGAAGCAACGGCAAAAATGATGGAAGCATTGAGTGCAGAACAGGGCGGTAATAATGCTGACAGCACATCCGATGATATGACTATGGACGACATGAACATGGATGACATGGGCATGGATGACATGAGTATGGATGACATGAGTATGGATGAACTATCGGCGGATGGCTTGTCATCGGAAAAAGTAAAATAGGGGCATATGATGATTCAGAACATTATTAACGCCTCGTTGCGTGATAAATTCCTGGTACTGATTGCCACCGTAATCGTGGTGGCGGCAGGTGTGTTTGCGGTTAAAAACACACCATTGGATGCCATCCCGGATCTTTCCGATGTTCAGGTTATTGTGTTTACCGAATATCCGGGACAGGCGCCACAGGTGGTGGAAGATCAGGTGACCTATCCATTGACCACAGCGATGTTGGCGGTACCCAATGCCAAGGTGGTGCGTGGTTATTCTTTCTTTGGTTTTTCCTTTGTCTATATTATTTTTGAAGATGGCACGGATATGTACTGGGCCCGCTCGCGGGTTCTGGAGTATCTAAATTACGTTAGCTCCCGGTTGCCGAATGGGCTGTCACCTTCGCTGGGGCCGGATGCCACCGGCGTCGGTTGGGTTTATGAATATGCGCTGGTGGATCGCACAGGCAAACATGATCTGGCACAGCTGCGTTCTTTGCAGGACTGGTATTTGCGTTATCCCTTGCAGACGGTGCAAGGTGTTTCCGAAGTGGCTTCGGTAGGTGGTTATGTCAAACAGTATCAGGTAGAGGTTGATCCCAATGCCTTGTTGGCCTACGGCATTCCGCTGTCCAAGGTGAAACGTGCCATTCAGCGTTCCAATAATGATGTGGGCGGTAAGCTGGTGGAGATGGCCGAGACCGAATACATGGTGCGTGGCAAGGGCTACATTCGCTCCATCGCAGACCTGGAGGTGATTCCGGTGGGGGTTGATGCCAATGGTACTCCGATACGTTTGATGGATGTGGCCAATATTCAACTTGGGCCTGAGTTGCGACGTGGTGTGGCAGAGCTTAATGGTGAAGGTGAAGTTGTCGGTGGTGTGGTGATTATGCGCTTCGGTGAAAATGCCCTGGCCACTATTGAGCGCGTGCGGGAAAAACTGGAGGAGCTTAAGACCGGCCTGCCGGAAGGTGTGGAGATTATACCGGTCTATGACCGTGGTGATCTTATCGGGCGTGCGGTGGACAATCTGGTGGAGAAACTCATCGAAGAATCCATTGTGGTGAGTCTTATCTGTATTCTGTTTCTGTTGCATGCCCGCTCGGCACTGGTGGCCGTTGTTACTTTGCCTATTGGTATCCTGATGGCGTTTATTGTTATGAAGTGGCAGGGTATCAATGCCAACATCATGTCGCTCGGCGGCATCGCCATCGCCATTGGCGCCATGGTGGATGGCGCCATTGTGATGATCGAAAATGCGCATAAACATCTGGAACAGGCGGGTAATAAAAAAGGACGCGACTTGACCCTGCCCGAACGCTGGGAAGCGGTGGCTTCGGCATCGCGTGAGGTGGGACCTGCGCTGTTTTTCTCATTGTTGATCATCACCGTATCCTTCCTGCCGGTGTTTACGCTTCAGGCCCAGGAAGGTCGCTTGTTCGCACCTTTGGCGTTTACCAAAACCTATGCCATGGCGGCGGCAGCGATTCTTGCGATTACGTTGGTGCCGGTATTAATGGGGTATTTCATCCGTGGCAGAATTCTGCCCGAGGCCAGGAATCCGGTAAATCGTTTTCTGCACGCAATCCATGCGCCAGTCCTGAAAGGGGCCATCCACTGGCGTTGGTTAACGCTGATTGTGGCAGGGGCATTGTTACTGGTAACGGCTTGGCCGGTGAACAACCTCGGTAGTGAGTTCATGCCGCCGCTGGACGAAGGCGATATCCTGTACATGCCGACCACCTATCCGGGATTGTCCATCACCAAGGCCAAGGAGATATTGCAGCAGACGGATAAAATTCTTTACACCTTCCCTGAGGTGCAGCAGGTATTTGGCAAGGTCGGGCGTGCTGAGACTGCCACCGATCCGGCGCCACTGGCGATGATCGAAACCACGGTACGGCTTAAACCCCGCGCCGACTGGCCGGACCCAGACAAGACCACCAAACAGCTGATGGACGAAATGGATGCTGCCATCAAGTTTCCGGGTGTCGCCAATGCCTGGACGATGCCCATCAAGACCCGCATTGACATGTTGTCCACCGGGATTAAAACACCGATTGGTATCAAGGTCAGCGGACCGGACCTTAATGTGCTGGAAACAGTGGCTGGCGACATTGAACGGGCCTTGAAAACCATGCCGGATACGTTGTCGGCCTTTGGTGACAAAGCGGCCGGTGGTTATTATCTGGATTTCGATATAGACCGTGTCGCAGCATCGCGTTATGGCCTTACTGTGGGTGATGTGCAGGACATTATTCAGAGCGCTATCGGTGGCATGAACATCACACAGACCGTGGAAGGGCTGGAACGTTATCCGGTTAATCTGCGCTATCCGCGTGAACTGCGTGACAACATGGAGCAATTGAAGCGGGTGCTGATCCCCACACCGACGGGAACCCAGATCCCGCTGGCATTGGTGGCTGAGCTGAAATTGCGGCGTGGGCCGCCCGCCATCAAGAGTGAAAATTCGCGTCCCAATGCCTGGGTGTATGTGGATATCAAAACCTCAGATATCGGTGGTTATGTCGCCGACGCCAAGGAAGTGATGAAGGCTCAGGTGAATATTCCGGCCGGTTATACCCTGGTGTGGTCCGGGCAATTCGAATACATGGAGCGTGCCGCCGAGCGTCTTCGTATCGTGGTGCCGGTGACACTGTTGGTTATTTTCCTGCTGCTGTTTTTCAATTTCCGCAACGTCGTGGAGCCGCTGGTCGTCATGCTATCCATTCCCTTTGGATTGATCGGCGGTTTTTGGCTGATCCACTGGCTGGGGTTCAATATGTCGGTGGCGGTGGCCGTGGGGTTTATCGCCCTGGCAGGTGTGGCGGCAGAAATCGGCGTGCTGGTGCTGACTTTTATTGACCATGAAATCGCGCGTCGACGGCGTGAAAAAGGTGGCCAGCTGAGTTCGATGGAAATCATGGAGGCGGTGCATGCAGGTACCTCGGAACGTGTGCGGCCCATTGTGATGACTGCTACCGCCATCATCGCCGGCCTGCTGCCAATCATGTGGGGCAGTGGCACCGGCTCTGGTGTTATGCAGCGTATTGCTGCGCCCATGGTGGGGGGGATGGCCACCGTCACTATTTTAAGTCTGTTGGTGTTGCCCGTGATCTATGGGCTGGTATTGCAGCTCCAGGAACGACAATTGCGACGACAGACGGCGAAAAGTGATGTGGCCTGAGCGTTAAGTCTGTGTGCAACATAACTTTGATTATCGCATTTTGAATAATTATTTAACGATATAAACAGGAGAAAAAAAGATGAAAAAAATTACATTTATCCCGGTTCTTGCCACCTTGTTGGTTTCCATGGGTACTATCCAGGCATCAGAAGGCCATGGCCATGATGACAACCACAGCAGCATGAATGGAATGAAACATGATGATCATGGCTCAGCCGGTCACGATGACAAGGGTATGTCCCACAAAAAAGGCGGCATGTTTCTGGTGGAAAAAGAAGTCGATGGTTATAACGTCAGCTTTCATATCATGAAAGCCAAAGCCGGTAAGGAAATGGGTGGCAGCCATGACTTTATGATCAAGGTGGAAAAAGACGGAAAAGCATTGGGAGATATCACCATGAATACCAAAGTAGTGCATCCCAATGGTAAAGAAGAAACCAAAAAAGTGATGAAAATGGGTGACTGGTACATGGCTGGTTATGACCTGGGTCATAAAGGAAAGCATCAGATGATGATTCTCTTTAAAACCAAAGATGGTCAAAAGCATAAAGCCGGAATTTATTATTAACTCAATATAATCCGGGTGTGGGGCAACGCATTTTTTGGTTGTCTTGCACCCTGTATTTGGGGGTGACTCATGGATTTTAGAAAAGTAACGGCCATTGTCCGCTGTGAATCCTGTGAAAAGGTTGAACAGAAACTGCAAAAGCTCGGTGTACATGGTTTTAGTATCAGCAAGGTCAGGGGTTATGGAGAATATGCAGACCTTTACAGCAATGACTGGCTGGTGACCCATGCACGTATTGAGATATTTACCGAAGCATCCAAGGCAGAGGAAATTGCCGAGGCCATCATGGAGGCTGCACATGTCGGCCTGGAAGGTGATGGGATTATTGCCGTGTTACCGGTTGAAAAACTGTTCCGGATTCGCACGCGCAGTGAATTCAAACCCGGTGAAGCATAATCCTGAATTAATTGGTTGGATCGTAGCGAGAGCGACTATAGTGCTGAAGATAAAAATCTTTTAGATTCTGTGCCATAGGCATTCGCAGTGGATTCAACGGATTGATTTAGGATAAATGTGGGTAGGGGGCGACTCCCGTGATTACCCTGTTTTTGTAGTACCCACGCATTTGGACAGACACAGCGAATGCATGGGTTAGGCAGGGCATGCACGGGGGCCTGCCCTGCGTTTTTAATTTAGGGGTTCCCACGAAAGAGGCCATGGGAACCAGAAACAAACAATGCAAACAACCCGCGCTGAGTCGCGTGGGGCGGCTTACAGATAGTGCTGAGAAACTGAATTATCGTCTGATTCGTTGCGCCGGCGAATGCCAAAAATCATCAGTAGCCCAATTCCCATCAGAAACAAGGTTTCAGGCGCAGAAACCGTCACTACATTGATTAGCCCCGAGTTAGCACTTGCAGCCAACAAGTTGCCATTTTCATCACTCAAAAATCCTCCGCCAGAAATGTTTCCCGCCAGGGCCAGGGCCGACTGGCCAGTGCTCAAGGTATCAAAAATCAATGTTGCCAGAATAATATTGGTGTTACCTGTTTGCAACGAAGTCAAATTGGAAAGGAATGATAATTCCGTCAAGCTTGATGTCCCCATACTGTTGTTGGTGTTTTCGGCTTGAAAAGATAATAAGCCGCCGCCCAGTGCATTGCCAAAGGAAACGCTGGCAAGCGATAAGATGCTGCTGTCCCAACTGACATCAAAATCGAATGCACCAATATATTCGTTTTGTAAATTACTTGCTGTGATGTCAACAGAGGCTTGCCCGGATAACGGAACGGTTTGTGCAGATGGTGAAAAATCCAGAATCACTGTTGCAAATGCCGACGGACTGCTTATGAGCAACAAGGGCAGTACGATGCTTGGCAGAATTGATTTTTTAAACATTATCTGAACTCCTGTTTTATATTAAGTTAAAGAATTATTTTTTGTGAGCTGGCCCCGGTTTTTTTCCAAAACAAGGGCCGGCCCATGTCATTAACTGTTTCTTAAAGAGTCTGGCAATTCATCAAGTCGCACTGAAGTGTACATTGGCGTGCATCCAGAATAGTGATTTCACCGTCGTTATCCACGTCACGCGGGTCATTTACACCTGTTGCTGATGTGTTTCGCGCAGCAAAAATAAGCGAAATATCATCGGTGTCAATATTGGTGTCGCCGTCAGCATCACATTTTTGCATGGCCGACACCTGTAACGTGACCGGGCATTGGGTAAATCCACCGCTCGAACTGGTGGCGCTGAAACTTACCAGGAAATTACCGGCCTGAGTTGCATCAGGTGTCCAGCTGAACGTACTGGATACGGGGTTTCCTGTAATAGGCAAGACCGGCGCCATGAAAGCACCCGATGGCAGACCTGCGCTGTTCAGCGTGACCGTATCAGCAATATCCGTATCTGAAGCAACAACATCAAATGTGAATGTATCACCCAGAGTAATAACCTGGGTTGTATTACAAATTGGCGGTGAGTTTGACGGGGGCTGTATCACTGGTGGTGTAGGGTCCACTGTGGTTAATTGTATGAAAAAGTCCAAAGGCACTTTCGTGGTACCGTCCTCGATCATTACCTGGGTGGAGTACAATGTATTCTGCCCGCTGGCCGCCAGAACTGCACCCGCAGTATCCCATGTATAAATACCCGTTAATGGATCGATGTTTGCCGGATTGGGCGCACCACTTCCCGGGCTGCCGGGCTGTCTGAACCCGCCTGCTTCTGCTGATGTGGATAAACGAAATGATATCGTGTCGCCATCCACGTCAGTGGCCGGAATTGCAAAATTACAGATGGCATTTATTGGGCATAAAACGACCGGGTCTTGCACGCTTGATGGCGAGCTGTTGCCTGCGCTTAAATCAATTATCGTCTCTGTACGATAGGACCCGCTGGGATTGTTTACATGTCTGTTAGGGAATGCCAGGCCGGAAATACGACAACAACTGCTGAGTGATGCCGTATAAGCGCCTGTACTGTTATATGTATGGTTCAATACTGTATCAATAGGATCTCCTGAATTGGCTATGGGTAAGCTCGTGGGGTCAACGGCGACACCGGATAACCAGTTATTCGCCGGATCAATGGATGTTACCAGGTATAACAACGGCCCGAATGATGATCCCACCCTGGCAGAACCATCGCCCCAGGTGAATTGTGAAAAACCTACATATTCGATAATGATGTCGCCTACACCGGCTCTGCCACCCGGGCCTGAGCATGCTCCGCTCGTCATGGAAACCGGATTCACGCACCGGTTGTTATAGGCATTTCCGCGCCATGCATTGAGTAATCTCACATTGACAGCGTTTGCTGTCGTGCCGGATGTCCATGTTATATGTCCATAGCGAAAGTGAGTCGCTTGTGCTGATGATGCGATAAACAAAGCTGATAAAAATGCTGATACCCACAATATTAACGTTTTTTTTAACATTTTCTTTTAACCCTCACTAGTACAGTCTTTCGTGTATTTACAGAATTCCAGACGTGCCTGTAAAAGCTCAGGGCAACCTCGTGGAAATTCTAATTAGTGAAATCTTAAAGAAACGATCGAAAGGCAATCAGACAGAAGATCAGCGATCAGCGGGTTTTATCCAACTTTTATGCCAAGATATTTTGAATCTGTCTAAGTTATTAATATGTTATGAAATTATTATATTTTTTATTGTCTATTTGTAATTGTTGTGTGCGCAGATCCGTTAATGTGTAAAAAATATCGACAAGAAATAGAAAAGGTATGGCGGTTTCCCCAAAAAATTAAACAGCGCTTTTTTCATGTCTCTTTATTCTGAGTGGCATCCCATCATTGTTTTTCAATATATGCTTATCTGTTATTTATGCATGTGTAGCGGCTATCCCATTGACTCTCTTTGGGTGAAAGGCATTTTGGAAACAACACATTGATTTCGCCGTACCCTTATTCTGATCTTCTTCCGAAAGGAGAAGGAATGATTCCGATTATGGACGGGTGTAAATTCGTGTCCCTGATGAAATCAACGGATCTGCTTGTCCCGGTAAATCTATTGAAGAAAAACAAAATAACGTTAATGGGGTAGCCGTGTTGTGTATTAAAAAAGAGCAAGAATGGACAAGTAGGATGGATTGCGTATTTTTCAATTATGGATAGCATACACAGGAGGATAGGGAGAGGAGCCACTGAAAAATTATGAATAATAATAAAATTTGACAGTGTTCTGTCAATATAATTTTAAGTCATAACAATCCATAATTTATTACCTTGAAAGAGTACTAGATTATGTTAGATGAAGGGTGCCCCGTGTGTATCCCGGCGGCCTTCCGTTGCGCATAATATTCGATAAATCATGAGGAGGATCAAGATGAAAATGCCTGAATAAATGTACGCGCCAATAATGCACCCTGTTAATGTGAACTTGTTTTTACCGTTGTGGTGTGCTCAGGGGTGAGTGTTTAAACATATTGATCTCATGGATATCGGCAATGTATTACCGTCATTTCCATGAGGCAGGGTATGAAGTTGTCCTTGCCATAGAATAACGATTACGCGCCATTTCGCCTCGCATGAAGAAAATATGACGCACGCTTAAGCCTAAATCCCAAATGTTACGGGTATATTTTAATCCATAATTATATTTTAAGGTGTAAAAACAATGTGACCAATTCAGCTGCCAGTAATAATTGTTGTGATAAGGTTTAACCAAACGGGTATTGGCCATTAAATTTTCAGATTGCCAGTGAGCTGGTGTCGGTAGGCTGTAGGTTATAAAAAGTAACAATAAATAGTACTTGATCATATTTATGCGGTATTTGTTGAATTTATAATAATAGAGGGGTATGGGAATGAAAGTTAAAAAAACAATTGTGTCATTTATCGTCCCAATAACAGGTCTGGTTTTGTTGAGTGAGTCTGTAATTGCAAATAACCTGGATAATTTTCCAGGTCCATCGGTAGACAGTAATTTTTATGATAATGGCAACCCGTCAGCGGCCAAGGTTGCACTGGGAAAGTTTCTTTTTTTCGATAAGATTCTAAGTGGTAATAAAAATATTGCCTGTGCAACATGTCATCATGGCCTGACTGACACTGGCGATGGTTTGTCTTTGCCTGTGGGTGAAGGTGGACGTGGTCTCGGTGTTGCTCGGGACACCGGGTCGGGAGCGGATGCCGTGCATGAACGGGTTCCGCGCAATGCGCCACCGTTATTTACACTGGGTGCTCTTGAAATGGATAAGCTGTTTCATGATGGACGTGTGCAGATAGATGCCACACGGCCCAGCGGTTTTGATACCCCGGCCGGTGATGATCTGCCTTTGATTCTTGAGAACGTTCTGGCGGCACAGGCCATGTTTCCTGTGACTTCCGCCGCTGAAATGGCAGGCCAGGCAGGGGAGAACCCGGTTGCTGATGCTGCGGCGATGGAGAATCTTGCCGGTGCCGGCGGCGTCTGGGAGCTGCTTGCTGATCGTTTGCGAGAGATACCGGAATATATTTCAATGTTTAATGAGGCATTTGGCATTACGGCCGATCAAATTACCTATGCACATGCAGCCAATGCAATATCGGCATTTGAGCGAGTGGCCTGGCGTGCCGACAACACTCCTTTTGATCGTTTTCTCCGGGGAGATAGACACGCCATGAGCAAATCAGCCAAAAAAGGTATGCAACTGTTTTATGGTAAAGCCGGGTGCTCAGGTTGCCATAGTGGTACATATCTCACTGATATGGCGTTTCACGCAATAGCGATGCCGCAGATCGGACCGGGCAAAGGACATGGATCAGGCGGGTATGAAGACATGGGGCGTGCTGCGGTGACGGGTGATGCCCACCAAAGATATCAATTCCGTACACCTCCTTTAAGGAATGTTGCTTTGACCGGGCCTTGGGGTCATTCTGGTGCTTTTGATACATTGGAAGGCATAGTGCGTCACCATCTTAACCCGAAAGCATCACTGGATGAGTATGATTGCAGCACGGAGCCCAGGTTACCTTCGCGGGCGGATCTTGATGCACTTGATTGCCTTGTCATGAATGATCCGGCGTTGGTGATGAACATCAAGGATGCCAATGAGCTGGAAAAAACACACCTCAGTGAAAAGAAAATCGCGTACCTGATGGACTTTTTGCATGCTTTGACCGATCCAGACAGTGTCGATATCCGAAAAAATGTTCCGAAAAGGGTGCCAAGCGGTTTGCCTCTTGCTGATTAGTCGCGCATAACCGTCAGGCGTCGGTGGCAGCATTCACACTTCTCCGTGTAAATGTTGCCACCGGCTTTTATTACTTCGATACAATATTGAGATTACACGCTTCTGTTGTATCCTGGTCCTGCCTTTTGGGAGAGTCGAGGCAGTCAGGCAGATTTTGCACGTCGTTAATAAATCTCTGGGAAAACTCACTGGCGTATAAGAACAGAAACGCATCCCGTTTGATGTCATTGCCAGCCCCTTTGGGGACATAGGCTATGGATTTATAACCAGTGAAGGTGTCTATGCCCATAAAATTCCCCAGCGTTGCTCCCTGGAAGATTTTGATTTTATCGCCGCTGTCGTTGGAGATGATGGTATAGGCTCCGTCTGGATATTGGTGCCATATTTTTTCACCATTTGTTTTCACACCTTCCGTTACACCCTCCCATTGGCGCACCACTTTCATTTGGTAGTTGCGATTGTAAATCTTCGCGGAATAGGTGTCTTTCAAATATCCGACAGCTTCTGCCGATGTTTTCGGTGTTGATGAAATGTCCAGACTGAAGGATTTTCCATCAAACTTTGCGAACAGGAAATATGTTTTTCCATCAAAGGGGTTTAGCAGTTCACCCGTTTGTTCCACACCATGAAACGTGCTGGAGACTTGCAGAATCTCCTCGTTGATAAAGCTTACGACAAAATCCACTACGTTATTAAAATTCAACAGGCTCCACTCTTCATCTACATATAAAGCACTTGTTGTAAATGAATAGGGCTGCCGGTTGCCATAACTGGGTTTTATATACCCGGTGGCGGAGTTTAAATCTTCAAAAAATGTAATGGTGTCACAATCGCAGGATTCATTTTTTATCATCCTGCCTGCTTCTTTGGGGAAGGAATGGAGTTGTTGTTTTATTGAACAGGCTGTGAGGAAAATGGTAGCCAGCAGGAAAAAACATATTTTTTTATTCATAGATTCTCCTTTAAAGTTTTTCAATAGGGGGTGTGAAAACCCATGACTTTAGACGGTTTGGTTGCTTTTATTCCCTCCCCTTGATCCGGCTTTAGTCAATGGCGTATTCACGGGTTCCCGTTTGTTATTATGTTGCGACAATAATTCTGATTGAATCAAGGCGTATTGTTGCTGCTGAAAGCGCCATGTTGATGGCTGTCCGCTGGCCCTGGAAAAACTGAATTTCCTCTTCGCGCACATTGGGGTTGTGGGCTTTTAATGCCTGCAAACGTTCTATTTCGGTTTCAAGGGTGCTTAGCGCCTGTTGGTGGGCCTTGGCAATCAGTTGAGGTTTTTTCTCATTTGCCAGTCTTTCGCTGGTTTCGATCATTGCCTTGATTTCGCTGGTTTGAGAACGCACTACATTTTTTGCGGTATCGGTATCAACAGGGATCAGCAGTTGATTGATCAGCTCGTGGCGTAGTGTGCTACTGATATTTGTCCCATTTTGATTTGTGACCAGATGAATGGTGGTAGGAGGCAGATAGCGTTTTGATTGCAATTCTTTTTGTGCGATTGGTTCAAGCACATATACACATTCCAGGTATATTGCGCCCGCATTCAGTCCGGGGTGTTTGATGGCGATCAGGGCGGTATTACCTGTTTCATTGCTGAGAATCAGTTCCAGGGCCCCTGTGGCAATGGGGTGTTCCCAGGTAATAAACTGCATATCTTCATTTGATAGTGCAAGTGCTCTGTCAAATGTGACTTTCATGCCATCACTTTCAAGCCCGGGAAAATGTGTGTGCATGTGTTCGCCAGGTTTTACAATGTAGCAATTGGTGCTGTGAATTTCTGTATCAACACCAAAACAATCAAACACATTGTTGAGGTAATGTTCTATGTCCGTATTTGTATCCTCTTTACGGGCTTTTTCCTGCAAGGCATGGGCAACGGTTGGCAGGCAGGAGTTGTACTCCAACAGAATGTCACGGCCTTTGTGTAATTGTTCATTGAGTGTTTTTGCCAGTTGTTGCGTGGTATTGATTAATGCCTGATGTACCTTTGTGTTGTCAAAGGCAGTTAATGCCGTCAGCAGTTGTTCTTTGACTTTTGCAAAGACGCTGGCGCCTGCGGGGCTGGTATGTTCAAAGGCAGACAACCCCAGTTGATACCAGTCAAATAATACAGATTGCGGACTGCGGCCAAAGTGGGGTACATGAATCTGGATAATGTCTGTTTGTCCGATACGGTCCAGGCGTCCGATGCGCTGCTCCAGCAGGTCTGGATTCAAAGGCAGGTCAAATAACACCAAGTGGTGTGCGAACTGGAAATTGCGGCCTTCGCTGCCAATCTCGGAGCAAATCAGGGTCTGTCCACCATTGTCAGTGTCGGCAAAATAGGCGGCTGCCCGGTCGCGTTCAATGATGCTGAGTTGTTCATGGAATACAGGTACATGTGCGCCTGTTTTTGCTTTGATGGCTTGTGCGATGTCGAGGGCGGTTTTTGTATTAGCCGCGATAACCAGAACCTTTTGTGGTTTGAGTGTGTCGAGTGTGTCAATCAGCCACTCCACTCTGGCGTCAAACGATGTCCAGGCCGGGCAATGTGGGGTTTGGGGGACGATCTGTTCCGGGCAAAGCAGGTTTTTTACGCTGGACAGGGTTGTTTCAGTATGAGTCTGTGTGAAATCTTCATAGGCATCCGCATATTCCTGGGGCAGGGGCAATGGATAAGCATTTACCTGTCGCGCAGGAAAGCCTTTTACTGTGGCGCGGGTGTTACGAAACAATACGCGGCCGGTACCGTGTCGGTCCAGTAATCGTTCAATGAGCTGTTGTTTGATTTTTTCTGCATTTTCACCGCTTTCCGCCACGAGGGAATCGATCAATGACAGATTTTCGGTTTCCGCCAGCGTTGCCCGCAGTGTGTTGAGGGTGTGTGCCGACAGCTGATCATTGTCGTTTGAGTTCAACAGCTCTTCTACTGCTTCGGCCACGGGGCGGTAATTGGCCTCTTCCTCCAGAAACAAGTCAAAGTCAGGGAAACGGTCCGGGTCCAGCAAACGCAAGCGTGCAAAATGGCTTTCTTTACCCAGTTGTTCCGGTGTTGCTGTTAACAGTAATACACCCTTGGTTTTTTCTGCCAATGCCTCGATGAGTTGATATTCCTCACTGCTTTGTGTGGGCGACCATTGTAAATGGTGTGCTTCATCCACAACCAGAAAATCCCATTCACCGGCCAGCACTTGTTGACGGCGTTTGTTGCTTTTATATAAAAAATCCAGACTGCATAAAATGAGTTGTTCGGAATGAAAAGGGTTTTCCTCTTCAAATTCTGCACAACGTTCTTCATCGAACACACTGAAGCGAAGATTAAAGCGCCGTAGCATTTCCACCAGCCATTGATGTACCAGTGCTTCCGGCACCACAATCAGTACACGTCTGGCACGTTCGGTTAACAATTGCTGGTGCAGTATCAAACCTGCTTCAATGGTTTTCCCCAGTCCCACCTCGTCGGCCAGTAATACGCGAGGCGCATAACGTTTGGCCACTTCATGGGCGATAAACAACTGGTGTGGGATCAGGCTGGTGCGTACGCCGACCAGACCGTACAAATCGGAGTGTGCCAGGCGGTTGGTGTGTTGGAGGGTTTGGTAGCGCAATTCAAACCATTTGTTGGCATCAATCTGTGCAGCCAGCAATCGTTCCCGTGGCCGGTTTAATTGAATACAATGATCCAGCTGCCCTTCGGGCCATACTGTTGTTTTCCCTTCGGATGTTTTTCCACAGTAAAACAACAGGCCGTCCTGTTCCTCCACCGAGCTGACCCGCAGTGTTTCATTTTGCTGGTTTTTAATGGTGTCACCAGGGGCAAATACCACACGGGTCAGGGGAGCCGTTTGGTAGGCATAGGTGCGCTGTTCGCCAGTGGCTGGAAAAAGAATGCTGATGGTGCGATGTTCTGTGGTGAGCACAATGCCCAATCCCATGTCCAGTTCGGTATCACTGATCCAGCGTTGTCCGGGGGCGATGTCATGCATGTGTCGGCTCTCTGAGGCAGGCCGGAAATGGCGCCCGGCTGCGAAATTTCGTTATTAAAAGGCGGCGTATATTAGAGGAATTTTACCAGTATTCATATGGAGATGGGGGTATATCAAGGAGAGCCCGTACATTTCCTGATTACCCATAATTTACAGTTACCCTGAATTAATCCGTTGGATCGTGGCTT
>DROS01000074.1 GCA_011321815.1 Gammaproteobacteria bacterium | reverse complement strand
TACCCACCGTACTGCGTCAATCACGTTGGATTTGCCGCAACCGTTGGGGCCCACCACACCAATCAGATTGGACGGCATAGGAATGGTGGTAGGGTCTACAAAGGATTTAAAACCGGCGATTTTGATCTTGCTCAGGCGCATTTTAGTGGAGAGCTCTTCTGTGAATAACTACAAGGGGAAAATAGATAGGGCCGCACGATACCGGAGCCTTGCCAGCGGCACAATATGAATGCGTAAAACTACCGGTAAAAACCGTGAGAATTACCGCCAATTCGGGTATCTTACGCGCCTGTTTTAGCCGCCATGAGCCAATAATATGTCCAGCAAACCCAGCAAAACACTCGAAACCTTCGACAACCCCAACCCGGAACGCGACTACACCATCCGCATTGATATTCCGGAATTCACCTGTTTATGCCCCAAAACCGGGCAGCCGGATTTTGCCACCTTTAACCTCGAATACATCGCAGATAAATCCTGTATTGAATTGAAATCATTAAAAATGTATATGTGGTCTTTCCGTAATGAAGGCGCTTTTCACGAGGCTGTCACTAACCAGATATTGAATGATATGGTTGCAGCCTGTGCGCCTCGTTTCATGCGCCTCACCGGTGAGTTCAATGTACGCGGTGGCATTTACACTTCAGTCATCGTCGAACACCGCACGGCCGGCTGGCAAGCGCCAGAGCGGGTTGAGCTACCCTGAGCGCCCTGCCGCAAAGCACACAACCGCAACTTGCCAGACAATTACATGGTCGTAGCACCAATACTACAATGGCCCTGACAGTGGTTGCGCAGCCCGTCAGGTGTCCGGCGCAAAATTCCGGCGATAGCAGCCTGTTCCGCCATACAGTGTGGACTGTGTTTGTCTGGAGGAACTGAACCCGACAAAACAACCTGGCACAAACCATGAAACATCCCATTTACATCGGCATCGACCTTGGCACCTCTGGTTGCCGTGCCATCGCTATCAGTGAGCAACACAATATTGTCGGTGAAGCCAGCGTTACCCTGCCTGCTTCCCTGCGCACCGGCACCCACGTCGAACAGGACCCCACCCTGTGGTGGACCGCTGTTTGTGATTGTCTCGGCCAGCTAACAGCAATTATCAATCCTCAGCAGGTCACCGCCATCGCCGTAGATGGTACCTCGGCCACTTTGCTGCTCACTGATAAACAGGGTACACCTCTGGGTCCGGCACTGATGTACAACGACGCCCGTGCCACCGTCCAGGCGGCAACCATCGCCCGCACCGCCCCTTCCCATACCGCAGCACAGGGCCCTGGCAGCGCTTTGGCCAAATTACTATGGTTAACGGAAAATGGGGCAACCGCCACAGCACAACACGCTTGTCATCAGGCCGACTGGATCACGGCCATGCTCAGCGGGCGGTTCCCGGCACAAACCGTCATCAGCGATTACAACAACGCGCTCAAACTGGGTTTTGATGTCCAACAAAAAACCTGGCCTCAGTGGCTGAGCACACTCAAGCTGTCCATGGACCTGTTCCCCGAAGTGGTTGCTCCCGGCACAATTATCGGCACAATTTCAAAGGAAACCGCCAACCGGTTCATGTTGCCCCAAAACACCCGCATCGTTGCCGGCACCACTGATAGCACCGCCTCGTTTCTGGCCACCGGTGCAAACACCGTCGGAGAAGCTGTCACTGCACTGGGCTCGACACTGGTAGTCAAGGTTATTAGTGAACATCCCGTGTTTGCGCCACAATATGGCGTTTACAGCCAGCCGCTGATCAGTAACGGCCAGATGCGCTGGCTGGTGGGTGGTGCTTCCAACAGTGGTGGCGGCGTTCTGAAACACTATTTTTCGTTGGAACAGCTCGCAGAAATGACGCCACTGTTACAGCCTGACACACCCACCGGGCTGGATTATTATCCATTGCCCGCCCCTGGCGAGCGCTTTCCCGTCAATGATCCACAACGCACCCCCCGGCTTGAGCCACGTCCCGCAGATGACGTGGTATTCTTTCAGGGCATGCTGGAAGGCATCGCACGCATCGAGGCAAAAGCCTATCGTCTGCTGGCCAAACTGGGTGCGCCCTACCCGCTTTCGGTGCGGACCACTGGTGGCGGCGCACAAAATATGGCGTGGATAAACATGCGAAAAAATTTACTCAACGCTGATATACAGGCCGCACAGCATACAGAGGCAGCTTTTGGAACGGCGTTGCTGGCAAAAACCAACGGAAAAAAGATCCCCCTATGAGCAACCCCTTCTCCGGCATTTTGTATTTTTTTCAGGGACTTCGATTGATTGTCCAACCAGGGCTGCGACGCTACGTGATCATTCCGCTGCTGATCAATGCCAGTCTGTTTGGTGGGCTGATGTGGTTTGGTGCGAGCCAGTTTGGAGTTTTTATGGATTGGTTGATGCCGGAACTACCGGAATGGTTGCAGTGGGCGGAATGGTTATTCTGGGCAGTCTTTGCAGTGTCTGCCCTGCTGGTTTTGTTTTTCACATTTTCCCTGCTGGCCAACATTGTCTCCGCACCCTTTAACGGCTTGCTGGCCGAGGCGGTGGAGATACATCTTTCAGGCGAGCGCATGGACAGTGCTGGCGGCTGGCAAAAAATGCTGCGCGAATTGTTGCCGACAATCGTTGATGAGTTGCGCAAGCTGCTGTATCTGCTGATGTGGTCAGTGCCGTTTTTGCTGTTGTTTTTAATTCCGGTGGTCAATCTTATCGCCCCATTCACCTGGCTGGCCTTCAGCGCATGGATGCTCACTGTGGAATATGCTGATTACCCCATGGGCAATCATGGCCTGCGTTCAGCTGAGCAAAAACAACGGCTGGGCAGCAAGCGCCTGTTGTCGCTGGGTTTTGGTGGCGCAGTGACGGTGGCAACGATGATCCCGGTAGTTAATTTTCTGGTGATGCCCGCAGCAGTGGCCGGAGCGACAGCGATGTGGATCAAACAGTTTAAGGATTGATTGAAGGTATCAGGCCAATAAAAAAGGCTTCACGGTATCGATGCTGTTCCGGGCATCCCAACACATTGAGTGGGGGGTTAGTCTTTTGCACGAGACCATGCATGAGACGCCCAGGGTACATCGACTTCCGTAAAGCCTTCGACTTATTCGGGTGTTTTCACACCACCTACATCACCGTCATTAGCTAGGACTGGGTGCGCTACACATAGTTCACTTTTTAGGCAAACAATTTTAAAAAATTTGCCATGGAAAAAATCAGCTTGAGCGTAAATATGTTGCGAGCCGTGCAACACCCTCTTCCAGCCGGTCCAACGATGTGGTGTACGCAAAGCGCAAATAGCGTTCCGGCTGATTCGCGCCGAAGTCCCGGCCTGGCGTGATGGCCACCCCGGCCTTTTTCAGCACATCCAGCGCGAAGGTATAACTATCACTGGTGAACCGGGTGCAGTCAGCGTACAGATAAAAGGCCCCTGCTGGAGTGGCAGGAATATCAAAACCCAGTTCGCGCAGGGCGGGTAACAGAAAATCACGACGTTGACGGAAAGCTTCATGGTATCCATGCAGTATTTCCCGGCTTTCCGGCGCAAAGGCCGCCAGAGCGGCGTACTGGGAAATCGTGGGCGCGGCGAGAAAGATATTCTGCGCCAGCTTGTCGGCTTCGCGTACATAATCAATGGGAGCCACCAGCCAACCCAGACGCCAGCCGGTCATACAGAAATACTTGGAAAAACTGTTGATGACAAACAGTTCATCAGACAGACTCAGCGCGCTGTTGATTGTGTCATCGTAAATAAGACCATGATAAATCTCATCGACAATAAGCCGACCACCGTGTGCGGCAACAACGCTGCGCATATCCGCCAGATTGTCCATACTAACCACAGTACCCGTGGGGTTCGACGGCGAAGCAAGTAACACCGCCGTGGTATTCACCGTCCAGTATTGTTCCAGCAACGCTGAAGTGAGTTGATAGTCAGACTCCGGCCCCACCGGCACTCCTGCGGCTTCAGCTTCCAGCAAGCGGGCAAAGTGCCGATTGCAGGGGTAACCGGGATCAGCCATCAGCACCCGTTCACCGGGGTTTACCAGCACACCTAGCGCCAACAGCAATGCGCCGGAAGCACCTGGAGTAACAACAATACGCTCCGGAGCAACATTGACTCCGTATTCTATTTGGTAAAAACCGCTGATCGCCTCACGCAAGGCAGGCAGCCCCGTGGTTGGGGTATAGTGGGTTTTACCCATATCCAGCGCCCGTTTCGCCGCCTCACGAATGGGGAACGGCGTCACAAAGTCCGGCTCACCAATTTCCATGTGCACTATATCCTGCCCTGCGGCCTCCAATGCACGAGACCGGGCAAGCAAATCCATGACATGAAAAGGTTCGATGTCCGCCATGCGGCGGGCGATATGGACGGTTTGTCTGCTCACTGCCTTCTTTCTATTTTCACACCTCAGGCCGCGTGTAACCGTTTGACCAAAGCCAGATCCAGATATTGAGATTCGCCCGCATCGCCCGCCAGCACGGTAAACGGCGCATCAGGCTCACCCATCTGATCCAGCACAATGGCCGCACCGCTAAAATCACTGCCTTTGGTATAACCATCCACGGTGATAATGGTCTTGAGCCCTGCACCCTGCGCCGAAAGAATACCGTTCCGTGAATCTTCCAGGGCAATACAGTCTGCCGGACCCAGTCCCATTTTCTGCATGGCATAAATGTAAATATCCGGTGCGGGTTTTTTCGCAGGCACCACATCGCCAGCGGCAATCACGTCAAACCAGGCGGTCGCATCCGGCGCCAGGGCATGGGTTAACAAGGCTGTCACATTATCGTCGCTTGTGGTGGTGACAATGGCCATGCGCATACCCGCAGCACGTGCTTCCTCGATCAACCGGCGCACTCCGCTGCGTAAAGGCATGCCGCCTTCGGCCAGTATATTCACATAGTGCTCGGTTTTGGCAACGTGCAGTTGCTTGATAAAGTCATCCAGGTTATCGGGGCGCTTGAACCCGGTGTTGTATTCATCAAGATAAAAACGCAAACGCTCTTTTCCTCCCGTCACGGCCAATAATTCACCATACAATTCTGATGACCAGTGCCAGTCCAGCCCGGCATCCGCAAAAGCGCGATTAAAGGCCACGAGATGACCGTCGCGCTCAGTATCTGCCAGCGTGCCATCCACATCAAATAAAAGTGCTTTTAATTCATTCATTTAGCGTTCTCTTAAGGTAAAGTCTTAACTATGCCGGCATCCGCAGGCCCTGAGTAAATCCATGCCCGATGACGGGCGGCCGCACATCTTACCCCAGTTTTCCTGACGACACGACGCCCTGTAATTCTCCTTTCAGCCCCGTGTGCGCACTGATGGCTGGTTACAAAACATCCGGATAACGCAATAAATTTGCGCAGCAATGTCTTCTTTGCTATAAAATGCGCCCTTATTTTTATACTCCCTGCCCACTCTGTAAGCACTCTGATGCACCGGTATTCTTGCTTACCGGCCGCAAAAACAGAAGGTAGGCGGAACAGGAGCAGCTCTATGGCCGTTAAAAAGGCTGTAAAGAAAAAAGGAACAACAAATTCAACACAGAAGAGTGCCACCGAAAAGGCTGCACTCACCCCAAAAGCGCCGGTAAAAAAGGCCGAGACTCAAAAAGTGACTGCAAAAAAAACGACACCCCAAAAGACAGCATCTGTTGCCCTTAAAACGGATGATAACCATTTTACCAACTTCACCCCGTATAAAATCAAAAAGGGTGAGGAGTATATGAGCGCGGAGCAAGTAGAGCACTTCCGCCATATTCTCGAAGGCTGGAAACAACAGCTGATGGACAAGGTTGATGAGACCGTGCATCACATGCAGGATGAAGCGGCAAATTTTCCGGACCCCAATGATAGGGCCAGTCAGGAATCCGAGTTTGCCATGGAGCTTCGCACCCGGGACCGGGAACGCAAGCTGATCAAGAAAATCGACGAGTCCATTGATAACCTTGGTGAAGATTATGGTTACTGCTCGCATTGCGGTGTGGAAATCGGCATTCGCCGCCTGGAAGCCCGCCCTACAGCCACCCAGTGTATTGACTGCAAAACCCTGAACGAAATCCGCGAAAAACAATACGGCAAGTAATAACTTCCTGTTTGCGCACCGCACATAAAGACACTCAAAAAAATGGCTGCCCATCCTGACGGACGGGCAGCCATTCAGGGTTATCCCTGTCAATTGACTCTGACGCTGTTTACGCTACAGCACCCAGACCCTTCACGGCCTCGCCCGACCCGGCGGCTTTTTCCTCCTCCGTCCCGGCAAGCAAATCGTGCATCCGCAAACCATTGGTGCGCACAAAAGCACTGACATACTCAAAAGCCACCGGGTCATCATGCTCCAGTGTTTTTTGTACCAGCAGGCATTTTTTTCCTTTTACATAACAGGGGCGCACGGCGCCGTAGCGCAGGCGGTGGTCGGCGCCAAATTTAGCCAAAACACCGGATACCCGATCCACCCAGTCACTGGGGCGGAAAGTGCGGCCATTTTGCATTGTTCCCTCAACTAACCAACTCACAGCATACTCCTCATTGTGTATTCTATTACTGACAATCATTGACAACAGCGAACATTTGATATTGCTTCCTGCATCGGCCAAAACAATGTTTCCGTTAGAGGAAATATTTACCGATGGCCCACCTTTTTAACAAACCAATCTGAACTCAAAACACTTTGATGCAAATCCAGGGTTTAGGTTCAAGGTTCAAAGGTTCATATGAGGCTAGACACGCTGGACTGTTACAATGGGTTCCATGTCCACCGGCCAACCTGTCACCACAACAGCAAAACACGCGCGCTATCGTGGCCGCTTTGCTCCCTCACCCAGCGGGCCATTACATTTTGGCTCTTTGGTGACCGCCCTTGGCAGTTATTTGCAGGCCCGCTGCCAACAGGGTGAATGGCTGTTACGTATGGAAGATATCGACCCGCCCCGGGAACAAGCGGGTGCTGCTGATGCTATCCTGCATGCACTGGAGGCTTATCACCTGTACTGGGACGGTACCGTGCTGTACCAAAGTACCCGCCACGAAGCCTATGAAGCCGCATTAACACAACTCACCGAAAACCATTACAGTTTTTTCTGTAGTTGCAGCCGCAAAAGCATTGCGGCCAGCGGTGGTGGCCACATTTACCCTGGCACCTGCCGGGATGGCCTGCCGCCGGGTGGAATCCCCCGTATAGTACGGGTTCGTGTACCAAACCGGCATGACGCCTTCACGGATGCGCTACAGGGTCAGGTAAAATCAAACCTGCAAACAGATAGTGGTGATTTTGTAGTGCGCCGCGCCGATGGGCTCTATGCCTACCATCTGGCGGTGGTTGTGGACGATGCCTGGCAAGGCATTACTGATATTGTGCGCGGCACGGACCTGCTCGGCGCCACGCCACCACAACGCTACTTGCAGCAGTGCCTTGGTTACCCGCATCCGCAGTACACTCACCTGCCGCTTGCAGTGAACCAACAAGGCCAAAAACTCAGCAAACAAAACCTTGCAACAGCTATTGATACCCTACACCCTGGCGCCACCCTAAACAAGGCACTGGCCTTTCTCGGTCATCCACCACCTGCTGAACTACAGGGCGCCGGCCCGGCTCTGTTATTAAGCTGGGCCACGGCGCACTGGAATTTGCAAAATGTGCCGCGTACGGCGTCTGTTTGTGTTGACGACCGGTGTGATTAACCTGAATCCGTGCCTTCATGCTGGCGCATAGCACAAGCGCTTGCTTTTGGTGCGCTCGGCATCCGCCCGGAAAGCACGGATTCAGGATTATGTCTACCTGCCTCGTGCGTTTCGCTATAGTCCCAATACATCCTGCATGTCATACAGCCCGGCTTTACGTCCAGCCAGCCATTGCGCAGCACGCACTGCACCACCGGCAAAAGTCATGCGGCTGGAGGCTTTGTGGGTGATTTCCACCCGTTCGCCGTCGCCCGCAAATAACACAGTGTGATCACCGACAATGTCACCAGCACGGATGGTTTCAAAGCCGATAGTCTTGCGGTCACGCTCACCGGTGACACCTTCGCGGCCGTACACAGCACAATCTTTTAAGTCACGTCCCAGTGCATCGGCGACCACTTCACCCATACGCAACGCTGTGCCCGAGGGGGCATCCACTTTGTGCCGGTGATGAGCTTCGATGACTTCGATGTCTACGCTGTCGCCCAATACTTTAGCGGCCATTTCCAGTAGTTTGAGGCACAGATTCACCCCCACGCTCATATTGGGGGCAAAGACGATACCGATATCCTGTGCGGCTTCGGCAATTTGTGCTTTTTGTGTTTCGTCGAAACCGGTAGTGCCGATAACCATGGCGCTGCCGCGTTGCCGACATACGGTCAGATTGGCCAGTGTCACTTCGGGGCGGGTGAAATCAATAAGTACGTCGAAGGCGTCTGCTGTGCTGATATCATCCACTACCGTCACATCCAGTTTGCCGATGCCTGCCAGTTCACCCGCATCCACACCTACAACAGTGCTACCCGGTCTTTCCAATGCGACGCTGACCCGCGTTTCATGGGCCTGATTAACGGCCTCCAGCAGGGCCTTGCCCATGCGACCGGCTGCGCCAGTGATTGCGATTTTTATCATTTTCAGGTTTTACCCCCTCACCCCGGCCTTCTCCCTCCAAGGGGGAGAGGGGGTATTTATGGTTATGTTTAGAATTAAGGATATAAAGCACAAACTTTGCGTTTACAACACTGCGCTTGATGGTATTGCATACATTAAAAGCCAAGCTGAGTAGTGACACTTGTATTGACTTTTTACCAGCTAATGTAAGCATACCCCTGTTCCTGCAATTCCATCAGGTCTGATGCGCCCACTTCTACAATTTTGGCAAAGGGCAGCATGTCTTTTTCTGTCCATTTCAGTGCTTTCATGGTGTTGCCGCAGGCATGAAATTCCACGCCGTACTGGGCCAGACTGGAAACCCGTTGACGGGTTTCTTCACTGACCGGGCGCCCCGGGTTTTTGGCCAGAATGTGCAGGCCGGGGCCAATACCCACCACGACAATTGAGATATTATCACCCCATTTACGCACCATGGCGCCAACGGAAAACAGGATGGCCTTTTGTGTGGCTTCGTCCGCCGTGTTGAATTGATAGACCACCTTGTGATCGGGTGGATCACCCGGAAAGCGTAACACTTCTTCAGCCTGGGTGAGACCACTCAGCCCGAAAACCATTATCAGCAACAATAACAAACAGTTCCGCCCATCTTTCATGGCATAGTCTCCAGCATAAAACGTCACATCAGGTCATTTCGATCTTTTGCCGATAACAAAACCTGATTCTAGTACTCTTTCAAGGTGATAAATTGGGATTCAGCGTTCCTGTGGTGTTTCGCGGCAAGGCGCAGTGCGCAGGCAATGGTTGTTCCCTTGTCAAGCACTGCAACGCCGCAGCGGAACACCACAGGAGCGCCCGAAGGGTTGGC
>DROS01000073.1 GCA_011321815.1 Gammaproteobacteria bacterium | reverse complement strand
CCGCAGCGGAACACCACAGGAGCGCCCGAAGGGTTGGCCTGTCAGCGTCCATGGCGGCGTTGCTCCTCTTGCAAAGGACGACAGCCATTCGCTGCGAGGAGCGCCTTGCCCTGAACGCTGACAGACCAACTGAATCCCAATTTATTACCTTGAAAGAGTACTAGTTGCAGCGACTCAAAGGCCCGTTGCAGAAAGTGGTTCTGGGTTTCCTAGCATTGGCAGTATTTGTGTTCAGCCGACATGATATTCCTCTTTGACCTGTTAAAAACCAGTAAGTTAAAAAACGCATCGAGTGTACACATAAATCTACAACATGTGCCGGACTATCAGGTCAAGAGCCGGGGTTATTAAGCACGGCAGGCGCAACGCACCAAGCGTAAACAGAATCATGCTTACTCAGGTAATTGAGAACGGTCCCTAATGCCAAAGCCCGTTAAAATGCCTGCGCGGCTGTCGCTGCACCGGCGTGACAAAGGCGTCTTGCACATCGTGCCGGTTTAACGGGTCGCGGAATTCGTCGGCATTGTGGGCTGACAGCCGGTCACTGCCTGCCAGCGATTGCAGTCGCCGGATACGTTCATCAGTGGGCGGATGTGTGCGCAACAGAGAAGGCTCCCGCCGGCGTCGGCCTGGCAATAAAATCTGCTCCATCATGCCACCGGCATATTGCTCCAGTTTGGCCAATGCACTGGCCAGCCCCAATGGATCACCCGTGAGCCGCGCAGCATTAAGGTCTGCGTCGTATTCACGCACGCGGGACAGGGCCAGCTGGGCCAGAGCACTGAACTGGGGAGCAAAAATCAGCAACAGAATGGCTCCCCAGCTAATACTCACCTGAGAAAGCAAAATCAACGGCAGGTTGATGAGCAATAAAAACTGGCCAAACGTAGATAACAGGCTGGTGGCACGACTGAACAGGTCTGCCAGTCCCATCACCCACATATCGTTATGCTGCACATGGGAAACCTCATGGGCCAGCACCCCCAGCAATTCACGTCTGTCGAGGTGGCGCAACAGGCCGTCGCTCACGGCAATAGCGGCATAGCGCCGGTTGCCGACAGCAAAGGCATTGAGCACCTGACTGGGGACATAATAAAGCTCGGGCGGTTGATCAAGGCCCGCGCGCCGGGAGAGGATCGCCAGGGTTTGATACAGGCCCGGCAACTGCTCCGGCCCCACCGGCGTGGCGCCGTACATGCGCAGGATCATGCGTGGCGAAACAACCGGGTTCATCAACACCAGAAAGACCGTCAGCCACAATAGCCATTGCACTCCGTTTGCACCCCACAGCAACCCACCCAGCAGGGCCATAAAGCCCGCCATGACCAGTAACATCAGCAGGGATTGCAGACGATTACGCAGGGCATGGCGCAACCAGGATTTTGTATTCATATGGGAGCCGTATCAGGCTTGTCAGCGGTCTTGCAGTGCTGCCAGCCGGGCTCGCAATGCACTTACTTCATCGAGTAATTCAAGCGCCAGGGCAATACCGGCGGCATTGATGCTGAGATCATGCTGCAAACGCAAAGCACGTTGCGCACGACGCAGACTGGTGGCCGGAAATTGCCATGTGGTCATCTCCCGCCCCTGAGGTTCGAGAATACCGTATTCAACATATTCAGCGATCAGCTCGGCATGCACACCACAGGCGTGACACAGCTCGGCCATGCTGAGAGTGGCTGTTTCTTCTTCCAGTACCGTACCACTGAAAATGGTCAACGTTTCAGTCATATTCATACCCCCAGCTGCTTGCGCGGGTTAAAAGCCAGTTTTTCCTGCATCTCCCGGTAGAGTTGCCGGGCATCATCACTGTCTGCCGGTGGCAGTGCAATCAGTAAAACCACATAAAGATCACCCGGCGTCTTACTGGGCATGCCACGTCCCTTGAGTCGCATCTTCTTGCCCGAAGACGATCCTTTCGGAATTTTAAGATCAACCGTCCCCTGTGGCGTAGGCACCTTGACGGTGGCGCCAAGGGCCGCCTCCCAGGGAGCCACGGGCAAATCCAGATACAGGTCAGCACCTTCCACACGATACCAGCGGTGCGGTTTGAACTCGACTTCCAGATAAAGATCACCCGCCGGACCACCACCTGCCCCCAACCCACCCTGCCCGGCCAGACGGACATGCTGGCCGGGATGGATACCCTTGGGAATACGCACACTCAGCGTACGCTCGCGGGTAACAACATGCCCCTCTTTCGTCAGCTCAGGGATACGCAGAGTCACTTGCCGGTTGCGCCCTTCAATAGCATCTTCCAGATCAATGAGAATTTTCGCGTGACGATCTTCACCACGCATTTTCACTCCGCCACGGTAAGCACGATAATGACCACCACGACCACCCTGCGCGCCACCAAACAGCGACTCGAAAAAATCGCTGAAATCCTCCGCATCGGCGCCGGTAAACCCACCACCGCTGAATTCAAAACCGGCATCCCAGTCCGGTGGCGGATTAAAGTCCTGCCCCTGTTGCCACTGGCTGCCCAATTGATCATAGGCCGCGCGTTTCTCCGGGTCTTTAAGCACTTCGTAAGCTTCGCCCACCGCTTTGAACTTTTCTTCCGCCCCCGTCTCTTTACTCACATCCGGGTGATACTTACGTGCCAGCTTACGATAAGCCCGTTTGATCTCATCCTGGGTGGCATCACGCGCCACACCCATAATTTCGTAATAGTCCTTGAATTCCATAATTTATCGTTTGACCTCCAGCAGAACCATCGTACGCCACACACCAAAGAGAATAAGTCCCCTGCTGCAATGAGTCCACGCTTGATACAGATATTTTCCTCTCTCACAGAGACAGGCGACTACCAGCTTCCAGCCTTCCTGTTTGCACCCACACTACCTAAATTTGAGCAAATCATTCAAAATCAAGTCTATGCCGCCCCTGGACCATGAACGCCATAGCCAAATAGGCCTAACTGCATTTATTTTTACTCAATCAAAGTGACAATCTATATGCCAAATACCATTCACTGCGCCTTAGCCCTGATCCGTTCAATGGTTTGGCTGTATTTATGGGCCATATTGATCACCACATCGGTGCAAGCAAATGAGCCACCCGCAGATGAAATGTTTGCCGAAATTCTCTCATTTGCACACATGGCCAACGCCACCTATCAAACAAAGTCAGCCATTCTCCAGACATCCACCACCCAAGGTTATACTCTCACTCATTACGGTAATATCCCAGAGGTCGAGGTCTTCTACTTCCTGGCCACCAATAATGCCACCAAAACACAGCGTATTGCCGTACGAGGTACCGCCAATGTGGAAAATGTCCTGGTGAACCTGAACATGCAACTGGTTGCTGATGAGCATATCGGTGTACGTCTGCATCAAGGCTTCGCCCGGTCTGCTGAAGGCATCTACCGCGCCATCAAACCCCACCTTAAATCCGGCTACCGCATCGAGACCACTGGCCATAGCCTGGGTGGAGCTGTAGCGCTGGCGCTTGCCATGCACCTTGATGCGAATCTGCTCCCGGTTACCCGCGTGATCACCTTCGGCCAACCCAAATTGACCAATGCCGCCGGCGCCAAAGCCTATCAACATTTGAAGATCATTCGCGTAGTCATGCCCAGGGACGTTATACCTCTGGTTCCTTTTCTTGATCTCACAGGCGGCCTGCGACTACCGGAGCAACCCGACATCTACTGGCCCCTGGGCGAAGAAATTCTGCTGTTGGAAGGGAAAAACTACGCACGCCTGAGTGAATGGGGCAGCCTGCGGCGGACTGCCAGCTTCTTTAACGAGGCCCCCAGTGAGGAAAACCTGCGCCAGCACCAAATGCAAAACTATCTGCATCTTATCCAACAAAAGTACCCAGGCGCCCGACGGGTACCCTACCAAAACAACGTCAACCCACTTGAATGGTTCAGACGTTAATGCGCAAAAAGAATATTGAACCGGTTATCTATGGCAAGGGCAACAAGGTGGCCATGGCGGAAACAGGGCGTGCAATCAAACCTGAATCTCAATCGCTACGGATATAGAGAGCCCACAACTGATTTTGCCTGATTACCCATAACGCTCAGTCATTCCCAGCAGCCCATTCTTAATCGGCCAGGCTTTTTGACATCACCTCATACACATCACGCGATAAACCCGGTTCTGCCAGCACACGTTGCATCTGCTCTCTCATCAGCTTCTGGCGTTTTTCGTCGTACTGTCGCCACAGGCTCAACACACTGCTTATGCGCGCAGCAACCTGAGGATTCAGTTTGTCCAGTTTGATGACATAATCAGCCAAAAACACATAACCCGCACCATCCGTTGCATGAAACTGCGCCGGATTGCCGGTGCAAAAGGCGCCAATCAGCGCGCGTACTTTATTCGGGTTTTTAATACTAAAGGCTTTGTGCCGGGTCAGTGCCTGCACATTTTTCAATGCGCTGGGCAAGCGCGATGTCGCCTGCAAGGCGAACCATTTGTCTACCACCAGCGGGTCATTCTGCCATTGTGTATAAAATGCCGATAATGCGGTTTCCCGCTCGTCACCTTCACTATTTACCAGGCAACTCAACGCAACCATCACATCCGTCATATTATGGCCTGCCTCAAATTGCGCCACACACTGCGCACGCGCATCAGCGTCATCCAGCTCCATAAGATAGGACAGGCAAATATTTTTTAATGCCCGTTGGCCAACGGCCTCGGCATCCACCCGATATTCACCATCGTACTGATTTTCTGTGTACCGCGACAATAAAGCGGTTTGTAAACGTTGCGCCAGACTGCGCCGGACAAAGCGTCGCACTGCATGCAGGGCGACAGGGTCAATGACGTCCATAAACTCACCCAGATAAACTTCTGAGGGCAGGCTCAGCGCAGCGGCAACCAGCGCCTTGTCCAGCTCTGTATCCAACAGGGTTTTTTCCATTGCAGCCACAAAATCATCACTTAACGTTAATGCTTCACCACGTTGATATTTTTTCGTCAGACTCGTGATGATTTTCACCGCCATTTGCTGACCCGCTTCCCAACGATTAAATGGATCACTATCGTGTCCCATCAAAAAATAAAACTGTTCATCACTCACATCACTGTGCAGTTTTACCGGTGCAGAAAAACCACGCAGCAGGGAAGGTACCGGCGCATGGGGAATATCTTCAAATTCGAACACTTGCTCTGCTTCACGCACATCCAGCACGCGTGTGCCGTTATTGTCTGCCGATTTATTTTCGCCGCGCAGGCGAAGCGGGAAATCATTACCCGCCTCGTCGAGCAGGCCCACTGCCAGCGGAATATGAAAAGGCCGCTTTTCTGGCTGACCAGGGGTTGCCGGGCAGGATTGGCGCACGGTCAGGCGGTAACGCTGTTTGTCTGCATCATATTCCTGCTGCACATCCAGCACCGGTGTGCCCGCTTGCCTGTACCAGTTTTTGAATAGCGATAATTCTGTTTTATTGGCATCTTCAATGGCTGCGATAAAATCATCCGTGGTAACCGCCTGTCCGTCATGCCGGTCAAAATAAAGATCTGCGCCACGACGAAAGCCTTTCTCTCCCACCAGGTGCGCCAGCATGCGCACTACTTCGGCACCTTTGTTGTAGACCGTTACCGTGTAAAAATTATTGATTTCCACGTAAGATTCCGGGCGTACCGGATGCGCCATGGGGCCGGCATCTTCGCGGAATTGATGGGTACGCAATACGTTGACATCCTCGATACGCTTAACGCCACGTGAACCCATATCGGCACTGAATTCCTGGTCACGATAGACTGTAAAGCCTTCTTTGAGGCTAAGCTGAAACCAGTCTCTACAGGTCACCCGGTTACCTGACCAGTTGTGAAAATATTCGTGGCCGATAACGCCTTCAATGCCCTGATAATCCGCATCTGTTGCCGTGTCTGGTCGCGCCAGCACATAACGGGAATTAAATACATTGAGCCCCTTGTTCTCCATGGCGCCCATGTTGAAATCATCCACCGCAACGATCATATATAAATTCAGGTCGTATTCCCGGCCGTATACCTTTTCATCCCAGCTCATGGCATTTTTCAACGAACGCATGGCGTGTTCACATTTGTCCACATTGTGGTGCTGCACATAAAGATGCAGGTCTACCGTGCGGCCGGACATGGTGGTGAAAGTATCCTTGATACAGGCCAGGTCACCCGCCACCAGGGCAAACAGATATGCCGGTTTGGGAAACGGGTCCTGCCATTTGGCCCAGTGGCGGCCATCATCCAATTCGCCGGTTTCCAGCAGATTCCCGTTAGACAGCAATACCGGGTACTTCGCCTTGTCTGCCGTAATTGTTGTGATGAATGTTGCCATCACATCCGGGCGATCAAGATAATAGGTAATCTTGCGAAATTCCTCGGCTTCGCACTGGGTGCAGAAATTACCGCCGGAAGTGTAAAGACCTCCCAGCGATGTGTTATCCTGGGGATGAATACAGGTAACGATTTCCAATGTAAATACATCAGGTAATGCAGGAATGCGCAAAGTCTCTGTGTCCAGCTCGTAATCACCTGCATCCAGCACATGGCCATCGACACTGATGGAGACCAGTTCCAGGTCCCGGCCGTTAAGCAGCAGAACTTTGTCACCACCTGGATGACTGCGACGCACTTGCATCACCGAACTTACTTGCGTGTCGGTTTCGCCCAAATCAAAATCCAGCGTTACCGAGTCAATGAAAAAATCCGGCGCCCGGTAATCGGCCAGGAGTACGGTTTTGGGTTGTGGTGTATTGCCTTGAGAGCGGGTCATTGTCATAAGTTTTCCGTTTGAACGTTTGCAATAATATTGTAGGGAGGCGTTAACAACCTCCGATCACCTGTCAGGTCTGTATGTAACCTGAATCCGCGCCTTCAGGGCGGATACAGCGCGCACCCAAAGTAGGCGCGCTTAGGCGAGATCCTGGTTTCACTGTGCTTCCAAAAAATCTTAGCTTCACCCATCGGTCAAGCGGGCATTTTTTTGGGCGTGCTGTGGAAGCAAGCGCTTGTGCTCTGCGCCGGCATGAAGGTACGGATTCAGGTGTAACATTTGCCCCCTGCGGCAAACTACATACAGCTCTTTCCATTTTCCACCTGGACACTGTTTTGTTGGCCGACTTGTTTATATTTATCATTGCCATCTCCGCAGCACTGCTGTTTATCCGCTGGCGCACCCGAGTGGCAACACAAAAACTGCTCGACCACCCCATTCCAGGTCTTATCGCCGATTTACCCCAGCACCCCAATGGTATTGTGCTGTTCTTCCATCACCCCCGTTGCAGCCCCTGCAAGCAGGTTGCCAAACAGATTGATCACATTGCCGCTACGCTTCCCGAACGAGTACTCAGGGTCAATGTGGCCGAAGAACCGGGGCTCACACATGCCTTTGGTATTCGCGCCACGCCCACCACGCTGTTCATCAAAAACAATTCTGTTAATGCGGCATTTGTCGGAGTGGTTTCGTTGCAAAAACTACAGGCACTACTGAAACCCGACCCGTAAAAACCCAAACTATAGGCTATGCCACAACAATGATCAGCGTAAAATAAACACATGATTATTCACGCCGATATGGATGCCTTTTTTGCTTCAGTGGAAATCCGTGAGCAACCGGCACTGCGCGGCAAGCCCGTGGTCGTCGGCGGGCGGGCGGAAAACCGGGGCGTGGTCGCAGCGGCCAGTTATGCGGCACGGCAATATGGCATTCGTAGTGCCATGCCCACCGCAACGGCACTCAAGCGCTGCCCTGAACTTGTCGTTTTACCAGGGCGCATGGCCCTGTACAGTGAAGTCTCCCGGCAAATTCAGGCCATCTTCGCCCGCTACACACCTCTCATCGAACCGCTGTCGTTGGACGAGGCTTTCCTCGACGTGAGCGCCAGCACCACATTATTCGGCCCCGCTCCGCAGATTGCCCGTGATATCAAACAAGCCGTGCTGGATGAGCTGCGACTGGTGGTATCCATGGGTGTGGCGCCCAACAAATTTGTCGCCAAAATCGCCTCAGACCTGCAAAAACCCAACGGCTTTGTGGTGGTGGAAGCCGCCGATGTGCAGACATTTCTCGACCCGCTGCCGGTATCCCGTCTGTGGGGGGTAGGCAAGGTAACCGAGAAAAAACTCCACGCCCGGCAGATCCACAGCATCGCGGATTTGCGCCGCGCATCTGCGCCATTTATCTGTCAGCATTTCGGCCAATATGGCGAGCAACTGCAACAACTGGCCCGGGGTCATGATCCGCGTGCAGTCATTACCGAACGTGATGCCAAATCCATTTCCCACGAAACCACCTTTGCGCAGGACGTCAGTGATACGGAAATTTTGCGCAGTGTACTTTCCAATCTCACCGAACAGGTCGCCTGGCGTATGCGCCGTCAAAATGTGCGGGGGCGTACTGTGCATCTCAAATTACGCTTCGATGACTTTCACACCATCACCCGTGCCCGCAGCCTCAGCAGCCGTACTCATCGCACCCGCGACCTGTGGCATACCGTGCGGCAACTGCTGAACAGGGAAATCGCCAACGGCCTGCCACCTATCCGGCTCATCGGCATGGGCGTAGGTGGGTTTGATGCTGAAGAGTCCCATGAACAACTCGACCTGTTTGATGTGCGGCATGATAGTGATGCGAACCCTGGCCCCGCACGCAGCGAGGCCGGAAGCATCGACAAAATCACCGATGACATCAATCGCCGCTTCGGCAACAAACGGTTATCACGCGCCCGGGGATTGCGGCACCCACGACCGGGCTCCGACTAGGAGTCTGTCGGATTTAGGGAATCGTCGCGAGAGAAAACCATTTTGAGTCCATTTTGTTGATCGTTTGAGGCGAATATTGGACATATTCAACGAAAAGGATCGAGAAAATGGGCCGAAATGGTTTTTTCGCAGTAGATTCACCCTAAGTCCGACAGACT
>DROS01000072.1 GCA_011321815.1 Gammaproteobacteria bacterium | reverse complement strand
TTTCCAGTATGTGATATGCACATTGCCCAAAGGCATGGCTGTCACATTAACTGAGCTGAATATGCCGAAACAAAAAAGTAAAACAGCGAACAGGCCTTTTTCCATGATTTTTCTCCTGTTATTTGATTTTTACGCCAAGCTCGCACCAACTTCCATAGCCTGAGCAAGTCACCGCAGTATTCCATTGTAATAGCAAGCGGTGCAAGTAATAGCAAACATATCAACCGATAAAGTGCGCCAGTCCAAAGTCAGAAAATCCACGTAAAGGAAGCAAGAAAAACCAATCAGGCAAGCAGCTTCATAAGGATGTGGTTAAATCACTGTGTTATTTTTTAATGCCTCTTACTCAACTCCAAAGGGAGAGAGTTGACATGACAGCAGTGAATCAGAATATAAAAATGGCGAAGATTACGTAAAAAAGATCCCTTAGCAAAATAGTAAAAAATTATTATTCATAAAGCATACTCAGCAAACCGGCGTTGCAGATTGTCTGACAGCAATCATGGTTCATGATCATAATAAGACCCTGTGTTACAATTTCCTGATGCTCAATCTGCTATTGAAATCTTTACCATTTTTCTCTGAAGTAAAACGCATTATCATCGCCTACAGTGGTGGTCTTGATTCCCACGTTTTACTGCACGTTACCACACGCTTGCGCAATGAATTAAATAACCGCGAACTCATTGCCCTGCACATCAACCATGGTCTGAGCGAAAAAGCCGGGCAATGGACAGCACATTGTGCAGAGCAGTGCGCGGTGCTGGGTGTACCGTTTATAAACATCAATATTGATGCCAAACACAAAACTGGCGAAAGCCCGGAGGCGGTGGCGCGTGAAGTACGTTACCAGGCCTTTCGTGAATTTATGCAGCCGGGAGATTGTTTGTTAACGGCCCATCATCAGGATGATCAAGCCGAAACCTTGTTGATTCAATTGTTGCGGGGCGCCGGGCCACGCGGTCTGGCAGCCATGCCCCAGTATGCCGGTTTTGCAGGTGGTTGGCATGTACGCCCGTTGTTGAATTTTTCGCGCGATGAGTTACAGGCATACGCGCGAAAAACGTTTTCACCGAACATACAGTTATGGATTGACGACGAAAGCAACCGCGATACACGTTTTGGACGCAATTTTTTACGTCACGAAATCATACCGAAACTTAAAGCACGTTTCCCTGGAATGGCAGCGACGGTATCGCGTTCCGCCCGCTTGTGCGCGGAAGCCGCCGAATTGCTGGTGAGTGTTGCCGCAGATGATTTGCAGCAGGTGCAACTTGACGATGGGGCTTTTTCGGTGACCGGTTTGCTGGCACTGGGAGAAACACGGGCGCGCAATTTGTTGCATCAGTGTTGCCGTGACCGGGGTTTGCCCACACCTTCGGCAGCGCAGTTACACTGTATTTGGAATGAAGTGATCGGCGCCTCGGCAGACAGTGAGCCGCTGGTCAGCTGGGCAGGTGGGGAAGCGCGGCGGTACCGGGATGCGTTGTTCATCGGGGCTCCGTTAATGCCGCATGATGCCGCGTTGTCCCTGTCCTGGGATGGGCGGGCGACGCTATTGGTTCCGGCATTGGGCAGGTTATACGGAGAACCGGTGACAGGGCAGGGCATTGCATTGTGGGCGTTGGAGGGTAAAAGTCTCAATATTCGTTTTCGCCAGGGCGGCGAAAAACTACGGCCGGCAGGTCGTACTGGCCACCATACATTAAAAAAGCTGTTTCAGGAGGCGGGCATTCCCCCATGGCGGCGGGAACGTATTCCCCTGCTTTATACCGAAGGACAATTGCTGGCGGTGGCGGGGCTTTGGGTGGCTCATGAAGTGGCGGCACAGCCTTGTGAACCGGGAGTGAATCTGCACTGGCTGGCTTCGGGCTGAGCGGTGGTTTGTGGTATCATGGGCGTTTGCTCCCACACATTTTTTATCGTTATTCCAGCGAACGCCGGAATACGGTAGAAAAAGTAACGTGAAGTAGATTAATGACCATAATGCCTCGCCTGTTCTTTTCCCTGTTTATTCTGTTGAGTGGTTTGACCCAGGTCGCCAGCGTGTCCGCAAAGGAAACGCCACCCTCAGAAAACTACGTGCACTCGCAACAGCAATGCATCCGTTGCCATGATGACAAAGCAGAATTGCAGCAGATGCTCACAGTGAGTCTGGGCAAGTGTCAGAGTTGCCATGAAACCGCAGAACCGACCAAAGCGCCGGCCAGGCATCAAAAAAATGTGCGTAAAGCCTCAACACGGCTGGATGAGCCCAAGCGTGCCGCAGTACCCAATCGTAAAGCGGATTATGGTATGCGTTATCCGCTATATGCACAGCGTTCACGCCTGGGTGACGCGGTCAACAAAATGGTGTTGATTCCTGCGGGTGAATTTATCATGGGTACCAATGACCGCCTGCCGGATGAAGGGCCAGAGCACATGGTGAGCCTGCCTGCCTTCTACATCGATCAGTTTGAAGTGACGAATCTGCAATATAAAAAATTCAACGATGCCACGCAACGGCGTTCGCCGCGGCATTGGCGAAACCGTACCTTTCCGCCAGGCAAGGCAGACCACCCTGTTGTTTATGTCAGCTGGGAGGATGCTGATGCGTATTGCCGATGGGCGGGGAAGCGTTTGCCTACCGATGCTGAATGGGAAAAAGCGGCGCGGGGTACCGATGGACGCATGTTCCCCTGGGGTGATGAATTTGATACCGCCAAGGCCAATACGCCGGTGCGTTGGCAGGAAATCGGTGAGTTCGGCGGAACCAGTCCGGTGGGTGCGTTTGAGGCGGGCAAAAGCCCATATGGGGTTTACGATATGACGGGCAATGTCTGGGAATGGACGGCTTCCTGGTACAAGGCCTATCCAGGCAATAAGACAGCGTCAGAAAGTTATGGTGAGCGGTATAAAACCTTAAAAGGCGGGTCGTGGTTTGATTGTTCATTTTACAAATGTGGTATTTCTGCGCCGGTGTTTAACCGTTCTTTTTTTGCCAAGAAGGTGAAGAATGACAGCTTTGGTTTTCGGTGCGCGAAAGATGCACCATAAAAATAAAAAGAGAAAAAAATGGCGCGGGTAAAAAATTACGCTTTTGTGGCTGCATGCTTTGTTACGGTGTCATTGCTCATTGCCTGTGAGAAAAATGGTGATGAAACCGGTGATGTGAAAAATCAAAGGCTGTCGGTTTCACAGGTATTGGTGCCAGCCGGTGAATTTATCCGTGGCAGCAATCGTGAAGATGATCTTGCCATGCGTCAGCAATATGGTTTTCCTGCACCGTTGTTTGTGGATGAACACCCACAGAAAAAAATCTATCTTGATGCCTTCAAAATAGATACCTATGAAGTCACTAACAAACAATTCAAGGATTATATTTTCCAGGCCCGGCGCATGTTGCCTTATGCGTGGATGAGCAATGGGTATGCGATCAGCAGCGAGCAGTTGGAAATGCTGGATGTGGAAAAACTGCGCAAGATGGCCATTGATGTGTTTGCTGTGGACCTTGATACCCGGGAAATGAATAAACCGGCATTACTGTCAGCCATACTGAAACAACAGCAATCCCAGGACAATTTTCCGGTGACGGGCGTTAACTGGTTTGCTGCCAAGGAATATTGTGAATGGCGTAACGCACGTTTGCCCAGTGAAGCTGAATGGGAAAAGGCAGCGCGTGGCCCGGACGGTTTTGAATACCCCTGGGGTAATGAATGGGATGCAAAAATAACCAACACGGGTGACGATGGCGCATGGGATGAAGGTATGGCTCCGGTGGGCGCGTATGCAAAAAACAAATCACCCTATGGTGCGTTTGATATGTCGGGTAATGTGTGGGAATGGGTGGCCGACTGGTACGCGCCTTATGAGGGATCAAATTATACAACCGAGGCTTTTGGTAAAAGTAATCGGGTGATTCGTGGCGGCGGTGGCGGTGTGGGCCATTACGCGATCAGTTATTTTTTCCGTGGTGCGACGCGGCAATTCGCTGAGCCTGAAATGGAAAGTGAGGATGTGGGGTTTCGTTGTGTCAGTGATGTCTAACACATCAGCCCGTTAGTATAATGGCAGCCAAATAGTGAATGTTGAGCCTTTGCCTTTTTCGCTTTCGACACTGATATCGCCGCCCATCATGTGGCACATGCGCCGGCTGAGAGCAAGTCCCAGGCCGGTGCCGCCATACTTGTTTGTCACGTCTGTATTGACTTGCCGGAAAGGCTGGAAGAGCTGTGCGATATCTTCAGCGGATATGCCGATACCGGTGTCGGTAATCTGAATAGTGATCCAGGGTTTGTTTTTCCGTTTTGATGTATTGACGGTAATGGTGATTGTGCCATTTTTTGTAAATTTGATTGCATTGCTGAACAGGTTCATCAATGCCTGCTTCAGGCGGGTTGGGTCAACCATGGCATGGCCAGGATTGTTGTCATAGTTGATAATCAGTTCATCATTGTTTTTTTGCAAACAAGGCCGAAAGGTTTCAATGGTTTCATTGATCAATGGCGCAATTTCTGTTTTTTGTAAAACAAATTCCATTTTTCCGGCTTCAATTTTTGATAGATCGAGTACATCATTGATGAGCGTTAACAAATGATGGCCAGAGTCAGAAATGTTTTTTAAATCGGCTTTTATGGTCTGGTTTTCTGCCAGTGTAGTGTCCTCGATTAATAATTCACTGTAACCAATAATGGCATTTAGCGGGGTGCGAAGCTCATGGCTCATGTTGGCAAGAAATGCGCTTTTTGCTTTATTGGCAATTTCCGCATTCTCTTTTGCCACGTAAATCTCTTCTTGAGAGAGCTGTCTTTCCAGGGCCAGTCCCACCCAGCTGCCAATCAGGCTGACCAGATCTTTATCCCTGTCAGTATATGCATGTTCTCGTGGAAGTCGGCTGGAAAAATTGATGGTGCCATATTTTTTGCCGTATACCGAAACGCTTGTTGCAATGTACGATTCAAACCGGGAAAACTCATAATAAGCTGAGTCGGTGTATTTTGTTGTCGTCGTATCATTTATGGCGATGGTTTCGTCAGACGCAAAGGTGATGCTGCAAAATGTCTTGTGCAAGGGCATTGTTGTGCCCACGTTTATGTTGTATTCACTGGGTGCGCGTACGTATAAGAATGTAATATCATCTTTTTCTTTGTCGATACGACAGACTCTGGCAATCTCCAGTTTTAACAAACGACATCCCAGTATCAGCATTTCATTGATCTGGGCATCAATGTCGAGCCCTGCCATGGCAGAAACTTTGTAAAGTTCACGAACACGGTTGCCTTGTTCCAGCAAGGCATCTTCAGTTCTGCTGGTGTAGCGAACAATGTAAATGGTGAAGGCCCCCAGCAGAATAGCCACGCCGCCAAACAAACCAATGAGCCAGTATGTTGTGTGAAAACGGTGTGTTATTTCGTTATTTTTATCGTTGATGTTTTTTTGCTGAACTGCAAGGATGTGGGAAATTTCCGTTTCAAAAACATCCTGCATTGGTATTACCTCTTCAAGCAATAATTTATTGGCTTTATCCTGTTTTTCACTCAAAATCATTTGTAATACCTGATTTTGTGCATGACTGCTTTTATTGAGTGTTTTGCGTAAGCGATCCCAGGCCAGTTTTTCCTGACCTGTTTTGGGGTGGTTTAACAGCTTTTTTTGTTCGGCTAAAAAAATATTGCTGAATTTTAAAAAATCTTTTTTTTCTTTTTCCAGGTCGAGCAGATCATCCATGATGGACATGTGGTGTAACGCAATGATACGACGCAAGATCGCGTTGCGTATAATCAATATTTGCTGGGTTTCCTGTTGGGCATTGGTAATGTCCTGGAAGGCTTTTTCATTATTGAATACATTGATCATCCAAATGCTTAGCAGTGCCACAAAAGAAACCAGGATGGCGCTGAAGCCCAAAGTGATGATGGCCTTGGAGCGGGTTTTGGCGGAATGAAGATCCATGTTGTGCTGGGCTCGATTTTGCCGAGACGATCCTTGTTTGGTATTTAGGGTTAATAAAACAACGGTGTACTTTCATTGCTTTACAGTTCCTGAAAATATCAAGCGCTTGATACCAACGAGGCAATCGGCAATGTGCCGTGAATCTTTAATGCGTGCGGGATATCGGCAAGAAGAGGATGCCGGTGAAACAGTGTCAGATGAGAGAGGGAGCTGGCCGGACACAATGGTGCCCGGCGGTCAGCATATACCCGTGGTGTTTGGGGCTTCGGTCTAAACCTGAATCCCAAACGCCACGGGTATGTTGTCAGGCCTTGCCCTGTAACTGGAGGACGATGGCTTCATTTTCCAGGGTGGAAATATCCTGGGTGATTTCTTCACCGGCAGCGATGGTGCGCAGCAGGCGGCGCATGATTTTGCCGGAGCGGGTCTTGGGCAGATTGTCAGAAAAGCGCATGTCATCGGGTTTGGCGATAGGACCGATCTGCCTGGCAACCCAGTCGCGCAGTTCAGCAGTCAGTGCTGCGTCGATGCCGTTTGCCGGACGTTCACCACGCAATACCACAAAGGCAAAAATGCTCTCACCTTTGACATCATGCGGTCGGCCCACCACAGCGGCTTCGGCGACCTTGGGATGCGCCACCAGTGCGGACTCCACTTCCATGGTGCCAAGGCGATGGCCGGAAACGTTGAGCACGTCGTCGATGCGGCCCATGATCCAGAAGTAGCCATCTTCATCGCGGCGGGCATTGTCACCGGCAACATAAAGTTTGCCGTCAAACATTTCCCAATAGGTGTCGTAATAACGTTGGTCATCACCCCACACGGTGCGAATCATTGATGGCCAGGGCTTGCGAATCACCAGCACACCGCCCTGATTGGGTTCGGTGATGGTGTTACCTTCGGCGTCCACGATGTCTGCGGCGATGCCTGGCAAGGGCAGGGTGCAGGAGCCGGGCTTGGTGGCTACGGCGCCGGGTATGGGGGCGAGCATGTGTGCGCCGGTTTCGGTCTGCCACCAAGTATCGACAATGGGGCAGCGTTCGCCACCGATAATTTTGTGGTACCACATCCAGGCTTCGGGGTTAATGGGTTCGCCCACGGTGCCCAGCAAACGGATGCTGCTCAGGTCATATTGATTCGGGAAATCATCACCCGCCTTCATCAGGGCGCGGATGGCTGTGGGCGCCGTATAAAAAATGGTGACATGATGGGCTTCGCAAATTTTCCAGAAACGTCCTGCGTCCGGTACTGTGGGAGCGCCTTCGTACATCAGCATGGTGGCGCCCACCGCCAGCGGCCCAAACGCCACATAAGTGTGGCCGGTGATCCAGCCCACGTCAGCCGTGCACCAGAAGATGTCAGTGTCATTTATATCGAATACCCATTTCATGCTGGTAATGGCATTCAGCAGATACCCACCGGAGGAATGCTGGACCCCTTTTGGTTTGCCAGTAGAGCCGGAGGTATACAGCAGAAACAGAGGATGTTCGCTGCCTACCCATACAGGCTCACAGGCCTGTGCCTGGCCTTCGATGAGTTCGTGCCACCAGATATCACGTGAGCCGGTGAAATTTACACTGTGACCGGTGCGTTTGAGCACGATGACCTTTTCAATGCTGGCGCAGCCATTGTTGACAGCCTCATCAGCGGCGGCCTTCAGTTCGACGATCTTGCCGCCACGATGTGCGCCATCGGCAGTGATGACGATTTTGGCGCCGGCATTTTCGATGCGGTCTTTCAGGGATTCCGCAGAGAAACCACCAAATACCACGGAATGTGTGGCCCCTATGCGTGCACAGGCTTGCATGGCCACCACGGCCTCTGGCGTCATCGGCATGTACAGAATCACCCGGTCACCGAGACCAACGCCCAGCGATTTCAGACCATTGGCGAACTGACAGACATCGCGGTGTAACTCGGAATAGCTGATGTGCCGGGTGTCGCCTTTTTCACCCTCAAACACGATAGCGGTTTTATTGCCACGTTCCGCCAGATGACGATCCAGACAATTGTACGACACATTGAGTGTGCCATCGTTGAACCATTGATAATGGGGCGCGCTGCTTTCATCCAGGACAGAGGTAAACGGCGTTTGCCAATCCAGCTCACTTCGTGCCAACTCGGCCCAGAAGCCTTCGTGGTCGGCCTCGGCCTTGGCGCGCAGGGCATCCAGCTCAGCGCGGCTTTTGATGCGGGCCTTGCTGGAAAATTCAGCAGAAGGCGCAAACAGACGGTTTTCTTGCAGGGTGGATTGGATATTTTCTTCCATGTTGTCTCCCGGATTTTGCAGATAAACAAAGCCAGTCAGACTGTCGCCAGCTTTGATAAATGGCGCTGACAGGCTTTTTGAGTTTTCACAACATATTAACAGGGCTACGGTGGGAGTGCATCCGTGCCGGATGCAAGTAATTTGTGTAATACTGAGACTGAGGAAAAAATCCGGTGCACACGCTGTTTTTATAAAACTATACACCTTAATTCATTGAATCCCTTGGGGTTCTATTCCCCGCCCCTTGGGGCGAAAAATAGAAAAGCATAATTCTGGTTGAATACCCCGCTTTCGAGAGAAACGAGAAAGTCGAGCATTCAGCGAGAGGGCTTGCCCCGGGGATGTTTATTTCAATTGCTATTTCGTGGGGATACCTCAGGGTCTGCCCCTATTTTTCCCTTTCTCGTGATGCTCTCCTATCCTTGCTGGTTTTAGACAAATTTAAATGCGGTCGCTCTGCGATCTAATGAAGCACTTGACTTTATGCTTTAGATCAAATTAGCATCGCTGGTTGCCAAGCGGGCTTATCAGCTACATGTTTAACCAGCCAAGGAAGCAAAACCATGTCCGACCTGATTAAGGGGCCCATACAGAATCCAACCCCCCAGTCTTACTTAACGAAAATCATTGAGCCTGTACTGTGTCATCTCGCCCCCGGGATTCCTTATAGTAAATCGGCGGCTCGATTGTTGCCAGGAGTCTGTCGGACTTAGGGAATCGTCGCGAGAGAAAACCATTTTGAGTCCATTTTGTTGATCGTTTGAGGCGAATATTGGACATATTCAACGAAAAGGATCGAGAAAATGGGCCGAAATGGTTTTTTCGCAGTAGATTCACCCTAAGTCCGACAGACT
>DROS01000071.1 GCA_011321815.1 Gammaproteobacteria bacterium | reverse complement strand
GCGATGGTGTCTATGAAGGGCGATTGCTGAAAAAATGGGACGACATGGAAAGTGATATGTTGAGCTGGGTTGTCAAGATATTATAAGCTTTCCGGCCCGGTTAAACATAAACATGTGGACGACGGCGACGTCGTCCACGCATGGCCTTAAAAAGATCACGTTCACAACCGGAGGCCTGAAACTGACACCCGAAAGGTTCTCGATAGACGCCCACTCGTTCTGAAAGAAGGGCGACTATTCTCGCACAAGAAACCGGGATTGTTTGTGGGAAAGCGTACCTGTTATTGTCCTGCGACAGCCCTTTATGCATCACGATAAGTAACTATTCAGCTCACCCCTGAACGGTTCCCGGCCTGTTTCAGGCTATGCTAAATACCTCACACCGCAAAGGCTTTAACACATAGCCCCATTAACGCACCGGGAAACAAGCCAAGACCAAGAATCGCCAGGCTGTTGGCGCTCAACATCACGCGGACATCTATTTCGCTGTCAATGGGAGAGTTATCTTCGGGCTTATCAAAATACATCAGTTTGACGACGCGCAGATAGTAAAACGCGCCAATAATCGAAAATATCACCGCAACTGCTGCAAGCCATACCATACCCGCTTCAACAACCGCGGAAAGCACGGACAGCTTGGCCCAGAACCCAAGGAATACGGGCACCCCGGCCATGGAAAACATCAGTATTAACATCATGAACGCAAACCAGGGACTGCGTTCATTCAATCCCTTAAAATCATCCAACCTGTCGGCCTCAAATCCTGCGCGGCTCAGCAACATAACCATGCCGAAACCGCCCAGGCTCATCAGTGCATAGACGATGGTATAAAACATGGAGGAAGCGTAGCCATTTTCGGTACCGCTAAGCACGCCTAGCAACAAATATCCAACATGTGCAATCGTGGAATAGGCAAGCATCCGCTTGATATTGGTCTGAGCAATGGCCGTAATGTTACCTAGCGCCAAAGAGAGAATCACCAGAATAATCAGCATCCCCTGCCAGTGCTCCTGCAACCCCTCCATGCCGTCCACCAGCAGCCGCATTACCATAGCAAACGCGGCGATCTTAGGCGCACTGCCAATATAAACTGTCACCGCAGTAGGTGAGCCCTGATAAACATCGGGCACCCACATATGAAACGGCACCGCCCCCAGTTTAAATGCAACACCGACAACAGTGAACACCAGTCCGAAAACAAGCACCATATTGTCGGCCCCGATGGCGGTAACACCGGTGCTTATCTGAGACAACTCCAACGAGCCGGTTACGCCGTAAAGCATCGACATTCCGTAGAGAAGCATCCCGGACGCCAACGCACCGAGAACAAAATACTTCATCGCAGCTTCCGACGCATAACTGGAATCGCGGTTCATTGCCACCAGTGCATACATCGACAGGGAGAGCAGTTCCAACCCAAGGTAAAGCGTCAGCAAACTGTGCGCTGACACCATGACCATCATGCCCAGTACGCCAAACAACCCAAGCACATAAAACTCACCCTTAAACAGATTACGTGCCTGCAAATAGGAGCGCGAATACAGGAATACCACAAACACCGAAAGATAGATAAACACTTTCAGCGTATCGCCCATCCCGTCACGTACAAAGGTTCCGCTGAAAGCGATCTCCGGACTACCGAACTGATGCCCCAGAGACGCAATCGCCGCACCAACCAGAGTGGCTTGGGCCAACAGATAGGTGATAATGCGATTTTTATCGGTCAAAAACAGATCGATGATCAGAATCAGGCAGGCCATGCCAAGAACGAACATCTCGGGAAGAGCAACGCTCATATTTGGTATTTCAAATTCCATAGCAGGCACTCTGATTACAACTTCGATTGCGCAATATGTTCAAGCAGGTGTTGGACAGAGACACTCATCACCTCCAGCAGCGGGGCAGGATAGATCCCAAAAAACAGCACCGCAACTGCCAAAACCGCCAATATAATAAACTCGCGTGAATTGATGTCCTTCAACTTGGCAACGTTATCATTAGCCACTTCGCCGAAGAAAACTCTTTTCACCATCCACAACGTATATGCCGCCCCGACAATCAGTGTCAGTGCTGCCAGAAAAGCAAACCAGAAATTAGCTTTGAAAGCGCTCAAAATCACCATGAACTCGCCCACAAACCCGGATGTCCCCGGCAGGCCGGCATTTGCCATTGCAAACAACACCGCAAACGCTGCAAAGGTCGGCATGGTATTGGTCACACCACCATAAGCACTGATTTCGCGACTGTGAACGCGATCATAAAGCACCCCGATGCAGAGAAACATCGCGGCAGAGATAAAGCCATGGGAGATCATTTGCACGATAGCCCCTTCCATTCCCATCGCGGCACCTTTCCAGCTCCCTGTGTTCTCAAAAATGGTAAACGCGATGAAGAAGCCCAGGGTGACAAACCCCATGTGCGAAATGGATGAATAGGCAATCAGCTTCTTCATATCTTTCTGCACCAGGGCAACAAACCCGATATACACCACAGCTATCAGCGACAAGCTAATCATGAGCCAGTCGAGCTCCTGACTGGCGTCTGGGGTCATCGGCAAACTGAAGCGCAGAAAACCATAGGCTCCCAATTTCAGCATGATGGCCGCAAGAATCACTGAACCACCGGTCGGTGCTTCTACGTGCGCATCCGGCAACCAGGTATGAACCGGCCACATGGGAACTTTCACGGCGAAGGCTAGCAGGAATGCGAGGAAAATAAATATCTGTGCGGTCATTCCCAGCCGCAGAGTGTGGAAATCAAGAATGGCGAAGCTGTCTGCCTGGAAGTACATATAGATCAGGGAGACCAGCATAAACACTGAACCCAGGAAGGTGTAGAGAAAAAACTTGATAGTGGCGTATACCCGTCGTGGTCCACCCCATATTCCAATCACCACAAACATGGGGATCAGCAAGGCCTCCCAGAACACGTAGAACAGCATCCCGTCCAGGGCAGCAAATACGCCGTTCATCAGGCCTTCCATAATCAGGAACGCTGCCATGTACTGTGCGGGTTTGTATTGAATAACCTCCCAGCCAGCCAGCACCACCAGTACTGTTGTAAACGTGGTCAAGATAATCAACGGCATCGAGATGCCGTCTACACCCAGATGATAATTGATTTTGAATCGCTCAATCCAAGGATACAGCTCTACAAACTGCATCTGGAAAGTGCTTGAATCAAACTGGACATACAGCGGTATAGAGATGGCAAAAGTCAGCAGCGCCACCAACAACGCCACCACCCGGGCCTCAAGCACATGCTTGCCACTGCCTATGGCCAGCACCAACAGGCCACCGATAATCGGGGTCCAGACAACCAGACTCAGGAGTGGCAGTTCAGAGGACATGCATTCCCACCTTTAAATATATTATTCCAGTCAAAATACAAAAAGCGCAATCAGGGCGAACAGACCCACAAACATCGCAAACGCATAATGGTACAGAAACCCGGTCTGAACGTATTTTATTACACTCGAAAACCATCCCACGCTTCTCGCAGCACCATTGACAATGAATCCATCAATAATCTTTACATCGCCAACTTGCCACAGCAACCTGCCCAGTCCACGGCTGCCCGCTGCGATCACCTTATCGTTAAAATCATCAAACCCATATTTGCGATCCAGAATGGTATAGAGCACGCCGGATCGATCTTTAATCATTTCCGCAATATCCGGCCGCTTCATATACAGGAACCAAGCCGCACCTACACCAGCCATAGCAAGATAAAAAGCGGGCCCTGCCAAACCATGAAGAACAAAACTGAACCAGCCATGGAAATGTTCACCGAGATGCCCAAGCACATCACGCTCATGACTTACGAATATAGCTCCCCTGAAGAAATCGCCAAATAACATCGGACCGATATATATCGCACCAATAAAGATAGAAGGAATGGCCAGCGCTATCAGCGGCCCGGTAACCACCCACGGTGTCTCGTGCAGATGCACCCTGGTATGCTCATCCATACGCTCCTCGCCATGAAACACAAGGAAAAACATTCGGAAACTGTAGAATGCGGTGATAAATACACCGATAAGCACGGAGAAATAGGCAAACCCGGCGCCGGGAGTATGTGAAAGATGCACCGCTTCTATAATGGCATCCTTGGAGAAGAAACCGGCAAAACCGGGAAAACCAATCAGCGCCAGTGAACCTATCAACATGGTCCAATAGGTGATGGGCATATATTTTTTGATGCCACCCAT
>DROS01000070.1 GCA_011321815.1 Gammaproteobacteria bacterium | reverse complement strand
TTGAACAGGCGGATACAGGCGCCGGGCGGGAACACGAAGGCACCGGTCTGGGGCTGGCCATCAGTCGACGCTTCATTGACATGCTGGGTGGGGAAATCGGTGTGGCCCGCAGTGCGCCCGGTGAAGGCGCCACTTTTTATATCCGTTTATCCGGTAATAATGGAGATGGTGCTCAATCATCGATTTGTTAGTTGTCCGTTTTTTCTATCTTGCTGATGTATGGAAATTGGCAAACCACTCTGAGTCCGGGGTGGTTATCAAGTAATTCAAGCGTGGTGGAATGCAACGTTGTGACGGCCTTGACCAGACTCAGACCAAGTCCATTGCCTGGTGTGCTTCGGGTTTGATCCAGCCGTACAAAACGTTCCAGTACATGGTCTTTGGATTCATTCGGGATGCCTGGTCCATCATCACTTATTTCAAATTGAATATGGTGTTGATCTGCTTCCAGTTTGAATAAAATGTGGCCACCATGAGGGGTGTACTTGATGGCATTTTCCAAAAGATTGCTAATGGACTGGCCGATGAGTTCTTTTTCACCTTTGATAATAATTTCTTTACCAATAGATAATTTCATCTCAAGCCCCCGAGTTTCTGCCTGATCCTGATACAGACGACCGATCTTTTCACAAAGCCCGGACAAGTCAAACGTTCCCCAGCTGCCCCTTTGCATGCGTGCCTCAGCCTGGGAGATTTTTAACAGGGCTGAAAAAATATGTAGCAAATTATCGGTATCAACAATCGTTTGTGATATGACATCCTGGTATTCGGTGCTGCTGCGTATTTCCAGCAGGCTTACTTCAAGGCGATTTTTTATGCGGGAAAGTGGTGTGCGTAAATCATGTGCGATGTTATCGCTGACTTGCCTCATACCTAGCATGAGTTCCTGAATTCGTTCCAGCATAGTGTTGAGGTGATTGGCAAGATCATCAAATTCATCGTTGCGCGGACCTGAAGGAATGCGTTGACCAAGATTCCCGCTCATGATTTCGTTGGCTGTAGTGTTGATTCTGTCAATGCGCTTGACTATTGACGTCGCAACCAATAACCCCATGGAAAGTGCCATCAACAGTGTCAGGAAAAAAACAGCCAAAATAATTCCGAGACTGAAAAAACGCAAGGATTCAGCTTGTTCGATATTTTCTGCCACAAGCAGTTTTTGCCCGCCTGGCAATTGTAAGCCGATCATTGGCCAATACCCGTCATTATCTTCAGCACGGCCTGGGATGAGGCTGTCTTCAATAAGAATATTTTGTACTTTGCTATTCGCAACAAGCCCCGGTGGCCATTGAAGCAGGCGGCCAGCGACAGGAACTTCTTCTGCTGAAACAAGTAAAAAATAACGATGTTGATTTAATGACTGATTGCTCCATGCCTGAATAGTGCGTTGCAATTCAGCTAATCCTTCGTTACGTTCCAGAGTTTGCAGGTCATTAATTTCCTGTTTGAGGCTGGCGGCTATGTGAATGTTGATATATTGACTCATTGACCAGTAGAGTGCATCGAGCGTCGTGCCAATGAGCACGGCAAACAACAGTACGTAACGGAAGCTGAGACGTACCGCACTGGTGCGTAACAGCCTATTGAGATTCACTGAGGCAATATCCTACGCCATGTATGGTGTGCAGCAATGGTTTGTCAAAGCCTTTATCGATTTTACTGCGAAGACGTGAAATTTGTGTATGCACTACATTGGTTTCCGGGTCAAAATGAAGCCCCCACACCTGCTCTAATAACATGTTATGTGTCAGTGTCTGGTCTGCATGACGGAGTAAAAATTCCAGCAATAACAATTCTCGTGGCTGTAAATGAACAGGCTTTCCTCCGCGAGTTACCTTCCTTGTCTTCAGGTCCAGCACCAGATCGGCTAAAGCCAGATTGTTCGTCTGTGGCGCCAGCTGGCATCTGCGTGCAAGCGATTCAAGGCGTGCCTCCAGCTCTCTGAGGGCACACGGTTTTATCAGATAATCATCACCGCCGGCACGCAACCCTTCGACACGGTCATCGATTTCACCCAGTGCACTTAAAACAAGCACAGGTGTGATTTTGCCGACATCACGCAAGGCCCTGATCAGTGAGAGACCGTCTCGTTCGGGCAACATGCGGTCGACGATCAGTACGTCAAAATTTCCTTTGAGTGCCATTTTGAGCCCTGTAGCACCGTCCGCAGCATAGTTGACCCGATGTTGTTGCTCACGCAATCCGCGTATCAGATGAGCGGCGGTTTCGCTGTCGTCTTCGATTAATAATATATGCATGACCATAAATATAATCCATTTGAGAGGATTAAATCTTGCCGGATGGCAAGATTTGTTTCGTTATTTCTGTTTTTTCTTCTGGAAAAATCCTCTATTGAAAGCCCGGGTGTAGATATAACGCGGCTGTAGTTCATGTCGTTATCTCAACATAAACCGTCGGTATAGCTTAATGATGGATTGCCAAATGGTGAGGGAACCGGAAAGCAGGTGATTGATAAAATTTCGGTGCTCATTAGGTAAAGGGATGATGTTTTCCTCTCGGGCTCTTTTGAATCTCAAAATCGGGACACTTGATATCACCTATGTATAAATGTTTATTGGCTACTGGCTCATTGGCCCCTGTTGTTGCATTTGTCGGATTTGCTGTGTTTATTTTTTTTCTGAGTCGATTGATCCTGCTTTTTCTCTATTGGGATCGAATCAGTGTGGTTAATGATTTTTGGTTGATTATGCCTATTGGTCTCAGAATGGATGTGGTCTTTTTGTCCATGCTGGTATTGATTCCTGTCATCGTTTTACTGGTGCTACCGTCGCGCCTGGTGCGTTTCTGTGCCCCGATATTTTTAGGGATATTTACGTTTTTGACTGCTGCAATTGTTTATATGGAGGTAGCGACAGTTCCCTTTGTTGCACAATATGACAGCAGGCCAAATCGAATTTTTATCGATTATTTGATTTACTCTAGAGAAGTGTTTGGCACGATCTGGGCCGACTACAAACTGAATATTTTTGTTGCCGCCATTCTTGTGGGCATAATACTTTTTTTTGCCTGGCGAGTGAGTCAGCGGCTTTGTCATAATCATCGAGCGTGGTCGGTTAAAAAGCGGCTCATCATCTTACCGCTTGCTGTACTGGTTCTGATTTTGGGTGCACGTCCGGCTAACATCAGTACAGCAGCATTCTCAAACAGCCATCTGGCCAATCAGCTTGCATTAAACTCATCATACTCTGCCAGCTATGCCATTTATCGTCGTGGCAATGAAGTTGATCCCAGTGATTTCTATGGCAAATTGAGTGAGCAGGAAATTATTCAGAGAGTACGCAAATTGATTCCAGCAGAAAATTTTACGGATCCTGAAATCTCTACTTTGCACAATCAATCGCCGATTGTGAAACGTGACCGGCCGTACAATCTGGTGATTTTTTTACAAGAGAGTCTGGGGGCAGAATTCGTTGGCAGTAGTCTTGGCGGGCGACCACTGACACCAAACCTGGATGCCCTCGGCCGAAAAGGTATATGGCTGACACAATTGTATTCTACAGGCACGTGTACTGTTCGTGGCATTGAGGCAACCGTCACCGGTTTTCCGCCTTCGTCCAGTCGTTCGGTAGTGACACTCGACGTTGTCTCAACATAACTTTTTTACCGGTGCTGATTTACTGCACCGGCAAGGTTATTTAACGGAATTTATTTACAGTGGTGCCAGACGCTTCGATAACATGGCCGGTTTTTTCTCGGCAATAGTTTTGGGAAGACTATTGCTGAAGAGGATTTTGTCAATCCTGTTTTTCATGGCACCTGGGGGGTGTCGGATGAGGATCTGGTGCGACGCGCAAACAAAGAGTTTGTTTCGCACGGTGACAAACCCTTTTTTGCACTGATGTTGAGCACGTCAAATCATGCTTCTTTTGAATAACCGGCAGGTCGTATTGAAGAATACGAACAGCTGCCAAATACGGCAAATAATGCGATGAAATATGCGGACTATGCTATTGGTGAATTTTTTCGCCTGGCGGAAAAAGAAGACTATTTTAAAAACACCCTCTTTCTGGTGGTAGCGGATCACAATACCCGCGTCTATGGCGCTGATTTGGTACTGATTAACAAATTTCATATCCCGGGGCTGATTTTGGGGCCTGGCGTACCGGCAAAACCCTACACTAAACTGGTGAGCCAGCTCGATCTGTTGTCGACATTATTAAACCTGATGGACATTAAATCCTGGCATCCCATGATTGGCCGCGACTTGTTGGCGATGGATGAAAAGGAGCCGGGTCATGCCATTATGCAATATGGAAACATTCATGCCTTTCGTGTTGCGGATGAGGTGATTATTCATCAGCCTTACAAAAAACCACAACAATTTACTTATCTGGATGGCCGATTGAAACCGGAGCCATTAGACAAGGAGTTTGCACGGGATGCTTTGGCACATGTCCTGTTGTCATCACTACTTTACCGTGGACAGCAATACTGCCCACCTGCGACGGGCACACATTGAATATATCTGTTCGACCATTATTAATAACAAATGCTAATAGCCTGTTCCGGGAGGTGGTTTTAATGCCACTTATATCGGGCATGGTTAGCAGGCTGAGGTTTGTGATGTTGTCCGTGTTCACCCTGCTTGCAGGCTGCGCGACTTACCAAGCGCAGCCTTTACCGGAGCAGACCTCATCGGCAAAAAATCTGCACATGCTGACAGCGACAGTCAACACGTCTTTCGGCGCAGCGGGAACCCGTGCCTATGAGATCAATCTGGCCGATGGGCTGGATCTGACCGAAGTGGCCATTCTTGCCGTGCTTGGCAATCCTGATCTCAAGGCTCGGCGCGTGCAACTTGACGTCGCTGGCGCACAGGCCTTCGCTGCGGGCCTGTTACCCGATCCGCAACTTGCGGCCAATATTGATTTCCCGGCCGGCAATACCGCCGGCCTGGTTAACGCCGGGGGGCTTGGCCTGGGGTTTAACATCATCCCCCTGATCACCCGCCAGGCACGCATTAGCGTCGGGCAAGGCCGGGTTGCAAAGGTTCGGCTGGAACTGTTGTGGCAGGAATGGCAGGTCATCCAGCAGGCACGTTCCCTGGTGGTTCGTTATCAACTGGAGGAACAGCGGTTGTCCTTGCTGCGCTCGATGCGCGGCTTGCGTCAAAACCGCTATCAGCATTCTGAACGGGGTTTAACCGAAGGCAATGTCACCCTTGATGTCAATGGTACCGACCTTACGGCGCTGATCGACAGTTTTTCGCAGATCACCCGGCTGCAACAGGAACACAACCGGACCCGCCACGAGCTGAATCACCTGCTGGGACTTCAACCCGGCGCACTTGTCCCGCTGGTGAAACTGCCCGCCGAGGTCACCCTTGATCGCTCAACGATTCAGGCGCAACTCAAAAAACTGCCACAAATTCGCCCGGATCTTCTGGCCCTGAAGGCGGGTTATCAGGTGCAGGAGGCACGGGTCAGGGCGGCCATCCTGGCGCAGTTTCCATCTTTCAGCATTGGGGTTAACCGGGCGCGGGATACCAGCAGCGTTTACACCAGCGGTTTTAATATTGGCCTCACCCTGCCCGTGTTCAACGGCAATCGTGGAACCATCGCCATACAACGCGCGACACGCCAGCAATTGTCCCGGGAGTACCAGGCGCGACTCGCTCAAACACAGACCGATGTCAGTCGTCTGCTGGAATTACAAGGCCTCATTGAAGAACAACGCGGCAATTTGCAAACGTACCTGCCCCGCTTGAAGGCCCTCGTTGAACGCGCCCGCCGGGCCTATCGCCAGGGTGATATCGACGCGCTTACTTTCATCAATATGGAATCCACCTGGGTCAACAAACGCCTTGAACAACTCTCATTACAACAAAGCCAATGGGAAAACCGGATTGCCCTTCAGGCCTTGCTGGCGTTGCCGGATGCGAATGCCGGCCTTGCCGGTGCGCCATTCATTGAGGATGCTCCCCTGTGAAAAAGCCGCTAATGACCATTAGATTTTCGACCTTGTTATGCCTCCTGGGCATGGCCTTTGCCTCCATTTCATACGCCGAAAATACACAGAGCGTGGCGGTAAAAACGACCGTGGTCGTCGAAAAACAAATCGGTGAAACCCTGATGGCCTACGGCGTTATTGATCCCGACCCTGATCAGGTTCTGAGCCTTTCATTGTCTCGCGCAGGGCTGATCAATCGTGTCTGGGTGCGACTGGGCCAGCGGGTAAAGCGTGGTGCAAAACTGCTGGAAGTAATTACCGCACCGGATGCCCGCATGCAGTATTTACAGGCACAGAGCGCCGTTGATTATGCAAGCCTTGAGCTGGAGCGCAAGCAACGCCTGTTAAAGGAGCAGCTTGCCACCCGGACCCAGGTCGATGCGGCGCGCAAGGCATTACGTGATGCCCGGGCCTCGCTGGAAGCCTTGCACCAACGGGGGCTGGATCGCACCAAAGAAACGCTGCGGGCCCCCATGGACGGCATCATCACACGACTGGATGTTACCCAGGGGCAACGGGTGCAGGCCGACACCAGCGCGATGCTCATTGCGGCAGAAAAACGACTTATTGCCCGCCTGGGGGTTGAAGCAGAAGACCTCGGCAGTCTGAAACCGGGCACCCCCGTTACCCTGGTTCCGGTGTTCGTTGCCGACGTCAGGGTGCAAAGCCAAATCCGCGAGGTGCATGCGATGATCAATCCCCGCACCCATCTGGTCGAGGTGCTCGCACCGATTCCCGAGCAACAGGTCGATCATCTGGTGCTCGGCAGCCGTCTTCTGGCCTACATCCACCTGACTCCCCACCCGGCCCTGATGGTTCCCCGCAGTGCGGTGTTGCGTGATGAGCAAGGGACATTTGTGTATACCGTGCGACAGAGCCAGGCACAGAAAATACGGGTTCGCACCGGCCTGGAACGGGGTAATGAGATCGAGATCACCGGGCCGCTGAAAGTCGGCGATTTTGTTGTCATGCTGGGAAACTATGAATTGCATGACGGCATGTCCATCCGGGAAATCCGTTAATGGATGTCGCCCACTGGGCTGCCGCCCACCGCCGCTCGATCCTGTTTCTGGTGGCCATTCTGGTACTGGGTGGCATTGCGGCGGGACTGAAACTGCCCGTCGCCCTGTTTCCCCATGTCGACTTCCCCCGCGTCGTGGTGTTGCTGGAAACCGGTGACCGCCCGGCGGATCAAATGGTCATCGCCGTGACCCGCCCCGTGGAACAGGCGGTACGCTCGGTGCCCGGTGTAACCGGGCTGCGTTCCACCACCAGCCGTGGCAGCGCGGAGTTGTCCATCAACTTCCAGTGGGGCGAAGACATGATCGCCGCCATGTTGCAGGTGGAATCGGCCATCAATCAGGTGCTGCCCAGCCTGCCAGCTAGCACACGTTTCAGCGTCCGGCGTATGGACCCGACGGTGTTTCCAGTGGCGGCTTACAGCCTGACTTCTGACTCGGCATCGCTGGTGCAGCTGCGCGATCTGGCGCAATACCAGCTGATCCCCCTGTTGTCATCCATTGATGGCGTGGCCCGGGTAAAGGTGATGGGCGGCAGGCAGGCGGAATACCGGGTGGAGATCGACCCGGACAAGCTGGGTGCCTATGGACTGACCTTTGGCGATGTTGCCCAGGCCCTATCGGCCAGCAATGTATTGCAGGCCGTGGGTCGCCTTGAAGATCATTACAAACTCTATTTGTTGCTGTCGGATACCCGCATTCATTCCCTGAAAACCATCGAAAATACCGTGCTGCGCAGTGGCGCAGACGGTCTGGTACGGCTGGATGATATCGCGCGCATCTACCCCACCACCGCCCCCCAATGGTTGCGCGTTACCGCCGATGGTCACGATGCCGTGCTGGTGCAGGTCTATCAGCAGCCCGGTGGCAATACCGTGAAAATCGTGCAGGGTGTTCAGCAACGATTGAAGGACTATGCTAAAAAACTGCCCCCCGGCATAAAGGTCGCCAACTGGTATGACCAAAGCCGGCTGATTACCGAATCCGCCAACAGTGTGCGCGACGCCATTGCCATCGGAGTGGTGCTGGCCGCACTCGTTTTGCTGATTTTTTTACGCAATCTGAAAATAACCCTGGTCGCCATACTGGTCGTCCCTGCGGTGCTGGCCAGCACCGTATTACTGCTCTATCTACTGAAGATGAGCTTCAACATTATGACCCTGGGCGGCATGGCGGCGGCCGTCGGCCTGATTGTCGATGATGCCATTGTGATGATCGAACACATCATCCGCCGCCTGCGGGAACGAAGACAGGACATTGCCCTGACCGTGCGCCAGGCCGCCATTGAATTTACCCCGCCACTGGCCGGTTCTTCCGCTGCCACCATTATCATTTTTGTCCCCCTGGCCTTTCTCAGCGGCGTCACCGGCGCCTTCTTCAAGGCCCTGTCGCTGACCATGGCCAGCAGCCTGTTCATTTCCTTTCTGATCGCCTGGCTGGCGATACCCTTGCTGGCGGAACATCTGTTGCGGCAGAAGGATGCCGAAAAGGAGGATACCGACGTACTGTTCAAATGGCTGCAACACGGCTACCAGCGACTCATGCAACGCATCCTGCAAGCGCCCTGGTTGGTACTGGCCGGCATTCTCCCGCTGGTGCTGGTTGGCGTCGTTGCCTATCAACAGGTGGGCTCCGGTTTCATGCCGCACATGGATGAAGGGGGGTTTATTCTCGATTACCGCTCACCATCGGGCACCTCCCTGACCGAGACCGACCGCCTGCTGCGTCAGGTCGAAACCATTCTCCGTAACAATCCCGCCGTACAAACCTATTCCCGGCGCACCGGGGCGCAACTCGGCGGCAGCCTGAGTGAAGCCAACGAAGGTGATTTTTTTGTTCGTCTCAAACCCTTCCCCCGGGCCCCCATAGACACGGCCATGGATGAAATCCGTCAACGTATCGAGAACGACGTGCCGGGACTGGAAATAGAAATGGCCCTGTTGATGGAAGACCTCATCGGCGACCTGACCGCCGTACCGCAACCCATCGAAATCAAACTCTATGGCGATAATCCCGATGAAATACTCGGCACGGCCAAAAAGGTGGCGGCCGCCATTCGCAACATTTCCGGCGTGGTGGATGTCCGGGACGGCATCGTGCTGGCCGGCGATGCCATCAATATTGTCGTCGATCGTGACAAGGCGGCGCTGGAAGGTATCGACCCCGATCTTGTTACCCGGCAACTCAAGGCCTGGTTCGCCGGCCTGGTCACCACCCGGGTTCAGGAGACGATTAAACGGGTTGGGGTGCGCCTCTGGGTTCCCGCCTCTGCGCGCAATAAAACCAGCGCCATCAACAAAATCTGGCTGCGCGCCCCGGATGGCCACCGTTTTCCGCTGAAACGCATCGCACACATCACGGTGGATAACGGCCAGCCGCAGATTACCCGCGACAATCTCAAACGCATGGTCGCGGTTACCGGCCGGATCAGCGGGCGCGACATGGGCTCCACCCTCCACGACATCAAACAGACCCTGAATAAAACAGGCCTGTTGCCTGGAGACATGTACTACGCACTGGGTGGCCTGTACAAACAGCAGCAGATTGCCTTTCGTGGTTTGATTGCCGTCTTCATCGCCGCCCTGGCGCTGGTGTTCCTGCTGCTCCTGTTTCTGTATGAAGAATTCGCCGCCGCCCTCGCCATCATGACCTCCCCCCTGCTGGTGATGGCCGCTGTTTTCACCGGCCTGTGGTTGACCGGCATCGAGTTGAACATCACGGCTATGATGGGCATGACCATGATCGTCGGCATCGTGACCGAGGTATCCATTTTCTATTTTTCGGAGTACCACGAACTGCTTCGACAACACCTGCCAGCGCATGAGGCACTGATACAGGCCGGCATCAATCGCATGCGCCCCATCACCATGACCACCCTGGCCACCATCCTCGCCCTGGTGCCGCTGGCTGTGGCACTGGGTCAGGGTTCCGCCATGCAGCAACCGCTGGCCGTGGCCATTATTTCAGGGTTGCTGATACAAATTCCTTTGGTGATTATTGTTATGCCAATATTTTACCGATTATTTTCAAGACGCCGACCCGCATAGAAGGCTTTGTAACATCCGCTAAAATAGTCGCTTTGATTCGTTGGGTGTCAGTTTTTTTTTACGTCATGTTTTTACCCACTATTGCTTACAGTGTGAAGGTGTTATTTTCTGCGCAGTAATAACATTCCAGGTTTTATGGATTTTGTGGTGCAGGCAACTTATATTTGCACACAATGAGTACGCAAAAAACAGGGAGTATTTATGCGCACACCATTGATTCTAGTCGCCGATGACAATGCCCATAATCTTTATCTGGCACGGTTTTTATTGGAGAAAAAAGGCTATCAGGTGTGCGAGGCACATAATGGTAATGAGGTCGTGGCAGCATGCCGGGCCGAAGCACCAACCCTGATCCTGATGGATATCCAGATGCCCGGCATGGATGGGCTGGAGGCCACGCATCGCATTAAAACCAACACCCTTGCCCCACCGCCTATTGTGGCACTGACTGCACGCGCCATGAGCGGTGACCGTGAAATTATTCTGGCTGCTGGTTGTGACGGTTATATTGAAAAACCCATTGACCCTGACAACTTTGTTGCCAGGGTCGAAAATTATCTGCCGGAGCCCCTGGAATGAATGTATTGATCGTTGATGACAAACCGGAGAATTTGTATTTGTTACGCACCCTGCTGAGCAGCAAGGGCTATAGCATGACTGAGGCGATGAATGGTGAACAGGCCCTGGAAAGTGCCCGTCAGGCGCCGCCGGATTTGATTATCGCCGACATACTTATGCCGGTAATGGATGGCTTTGCCCTGTGTCGGGCCTGGAAAGCGGATGAGCAGCTCAAGTCGATTCCTTTTGTTTTTTATACCGCCACTTACACCGAAACCAAAGACAAGGAATTTGCCCTTAGTCTGGGAGCAGATCTGTTTCTCGTCAAACCGCAGGAAATCCATGTTTTCCTGCGTGAAATTGAAAAGGTGTTAACTGTCGGCGGTGAACAGGAGCAGCCAAAAGTACGTTCCACTGAAGTGAAAGAGGAGGATTTTTATCGCCAGTACAATGTGCGTCTGGTGCGTAAACTGGAAGACAAAGTGGAAGAGATAGCCCAGAAAAACCGGGCGCTGGCGACCAAGGAGCTGGCTTTGTACGAAGCCAACGCCCGGCTGGAGAAACGTGTGGCACAGCGAACCCGGGAGCTGGAAGCCGTTAACAGGGAAATGGAAGCCTTCAATTATTCTGTCTCCCACGATCTGCGCGCACCTTTGCGGAGAATCGATGGTTTTAGTCAGGCCTTGTGGGAAGAGTATGCAGAGCAACTGGGCGAACAGGGGCAGGATTACCTGCAACGTATTTGCAGGGCCGTTGGTCACATGGGTGAATTGATCGACGGGATGCTGGAGTTATCCCGCTTGAACCACAGCGAACTGGTGCGGGAAAGCGTAAACCTGAGTGCTTTGGCGGAGGCTGAAATAACCCGGCTGAAGGAAGCAGAACCAGCGCGGGAGGTTGAGGTATACATCCGGCCGGATATTGTGGTGGAAGGTGACCGCCGCCTGTTGAGTATTGTTTTTGATAACCTGTTGGACAATGCGTGGAAGTTTACCGCCAAAACGGCACAGCCCTATATCGAGTTTGGTGTGACCGAGCGGGAGGGCGAGATCGCTTATTTCATTATGGATAACGGTGCCGGTTTTGATATGAAACATGCTGACAAGCTGTTTGGTGCTTTTCAACGCCTGCATACTGCCGAAGCATTCCCTGGGATCGGTATAGGGCTGGCCTCGGTAGCACGTAGCATTCACCGGCACGGCGGACGGGTTTGGGCCGAAGGTGAAGTTGATAAAGGCGCAACATTTTATTTTGTTCTTTGATTGCAGGATGACCATTCCAGCGGGTCGATCCAGCCCTGGCTCGCACCAGATCAGGCTTGATGGAACGGGTGTGGGATCAGCCTGTACCCAAATACCCTCCAGGTCGTCCGGTGATATTGATGCCGGTTTTATATAAGACACTACACTCGGCGCAAAGCACGGAAAGTCTGAAGTTCGACCTTGCACACCCCCAATTTTTAGACTAAGTTTAAATCACTCGGTATTTAGACTGAGTCTACATCAGCCATTTTACAGATGAATGTACGGGAGTGTTTGTATGAAAAAAATTTCACGACGACAGTTTCTAGGCATGACCACAAAAGCAGGCGCTGCGACAGTATTCGCCGGTATATTTGCTCCCAGTGCTGCCAGTATGTTGGGCTTGGGTGGTGTTGCGGAAGCGACCACCAAAAAAATCAAACCATTTACCTTTGCCGTACTCACGGACGCACATCTCTACGATATCGCAGATCACAAATTTGACCACATCCTGGAAAAAGCGGTGTCGGATGTAAACAGCATCCGACCACGGCCTGATTTTGTCCTGTACGCCGGTGATCTTGGTCAGTCAGGCAAAAAAGATGAGCTGCTGAAGGGCAAAAGAATCCTCGATAAACTGAAAATGCCTTACAAAATCATTCCCGGTGAGCATGACTATTACCTGGATATGGGTAAAGCCTGGCGTGGGTTGTTCGGTGATGAGCATTGGTCCTTTAACCACAACGGCGTGCATTTTATCGGCATGAATTCCATTCTGGTGCCCGATTTCTGGACGCTCAAGGGACTCACACCCAAAGAGCGCATGGGCATGATGGAAGAGCTGGAATGTCACAACTGCGGCGCCTGGGGTGTGGGCGAAAAGCAACTGGATTGGCTGGCCAGGGATGTGAAGAATGTATCGCCGCATACACCGGTAATTATCATGACGCACTCACCACTATGGGATTATTACCCACGCTGGAATTTCCAGACTTATGATGCACCGCAAATCCGTGAAACGCTGCGCAAATTCGACAAGGTCATTTCCATTCATGGCCATGTACATCAGGTGGTCTACAACGAGATCGGTAATATGCGTTCCTGTGGCTTGTTGTCCACTTCCTGGCCCTGGCCCTATCCGCCAGTGGAACTGGAATACCCGCATATCAAACAACGTCGTGCCGATCCTGGTGACTTTGAAGATGGATTGGGAAGTCACGACATCGCCCTGGACGCCGATTTTGGCGGCACAGTCCACTGGCGGGAATTTTCGGATTTGTTGCCAGACAATATCAAGAAAGGCCTGAAGGTTTAACCACAGGAGGAACAGAACATGAAAAAAATACGCAAAATGTCTTTCGCTGCTGTTACCTCAATTATTGTGGTCAGTGGTGCCTTGATTATCACCAGCGCAGTACAAGCCAAGCCACCGCGCAGTGAAACACAAATCGCCCAGGAAAGGGCGGCATTGATGACGGCTGTTGCCAAGGGGGATGCCCTGTGGCACAGCGCAAAACTGGGCAATAATGGCCTGGCCTGCGCTAACTGCCATCCCGATGGGTCCGCCACCAATGTGCATACCTGGCCAAAATTCCAGACCAACCTTGGTAAGGTAGGCACGCTACGGGAGATGATCAACTGGTGCATCGCCGTACCCATGCAAGGCAGGATACTGGAATACGATAGTGAGGAGATGATCGCCATGGAAGCCTATGCCACTTTTGCCCATCGGGGTGTGGCCATTGCGCCCGCCAAAGATGAGCAACACGGTGCCGTCCCGGTAAAAAGCGGGCCTGGCTACCCTCGGCACTGACAGCAACCCAGAAGAATAACGCCATCGCAGGCCGTCAATCTGCGGTGGCTTTATTTCGCATCCATCCTATGCTTATCCATCCTTTTTATTCCGCATGCAGCCTCGCGTTTTTGTTAGTGCTGAGTCCCGCGTCATTTGCCCATGAGTGTACGGGCAGCGTTCGTTCTGCTGATGCCCAGCGTTTTGATGATAACCGTGATGGCACCCTCACCGACATTGATAGCGGGCTAACCTGGATGCGCTGTGCCCTGGGGCAACATTGGGATGGTCATAGCTGTCTGGGTCAGCCTCACCGCTATACCTGGCAATCTGCACAACAGGCTGCACGACAATACAACCAAATGGGCTATGCCGAATATACGGATTGGCGTGTACCCAGATTACCGGAACTGGCCGGCATCATCGAACGCCATTGTAAAAACCCGCGTATCAATTTGCAGTTATTTCCAGCAACCCCCGCAGTTTATTTTTGGGCTTCCACGACAAAACCCAAAATCTATGATCAGGCTTATGTCATGGATTTCGGCAGCAAAGGTGTTACAACATTGCGCAAAAGTGAGCAGGCATTGGTGCGACTGGTTAGAGGCAGGCAATAAAAAATTAAAGCCTGAAGGGCAGGCGGGCATTATTTTCGTAAATGGTTGAGTACATCATTCCGACCAAACATTTTGGCAAATCCCGCCGCCGTCATGCCGGCATTATTTTTATGATCAGGGTTGCAGTCATAAGACAACAGTTTTTTTGCCAGTGAAAATTCGCCACGAAATATCGCAGCCATTAATACCGTATTGCCCCGTATATCCACAGCACAGGTATTGGCCTTTTGTGAAACCAGGTAATCAAAAGCCGTTGTGTGGCCGTGATAGGTTGCTATCATCAAAGCGGTGTAACCTTTGCTATTGACAGCGTCTACCGGAAAACCGGTTTCAATGAATTTTTTTAATACCACTACATCATTGCTTCGTGCAGCGGCAAAAAAATAGGCCTTTAATTCCTCTTCCACAGATGGAAATTTTTCAGGTGGGCTGGCCCAGGTATTGTTGCCAATCAATGAAATCAAAAGCAGTAACAAAATTTTCATCACGAATTCCGCCTATCGAAGTAATAATGCGGCGGCTGATTGCCGCCGCCGCATTTCAGTTGCTTATTTGACAAGGTTTTTTACTTGTTTCAGGTTTCCTTTAACCGCTTTTGTCAACCGCTTGCCGAAATCTGCATCGGCCTGATAGAAATAACTCAGCATGATGTGCATGGTTTTACTGTCGCGCACTTTACCCAGATCCCCTGCCAAGTTACGTATCAAATTGGCACGTTCTTTTTTGCCAAAGCTGCGATACAACACACCAGCCTGGACAAAAGGTTGTTTTTTCTCAATCGCTTTTTGCTGAGTGTGACCGGTTACGGCCTTTTCAGAGTAACGGCCACGGCCATCTTCCCTGCGTGCATCAATACGGCTTGGCTGGTAGTTCACCTCAGATTTCTGATGGCCATGATTACCCGCACCATCCTGATTCCAGTTATTCACAGCAACCCGCGCACGATTAACAGGCAATTGCTGATGATTGGCGCCCAGGCGATACAACTGTGTATCCGCGTAGGAAAACACCCGGCCCTGTAACAAACGATCTTCCGAAGGTTCGATACCGGGTATGATATTTGCCGGAGAGAAAGCGGCCTGTTCGGTTTCCTGAAAGAAATTATCCGGCATGCGATTCAAGGTCATTGTACCCACCATGGTTTCTTTTATGCCCAGCCACATTTTGGTGGCATCCAATGGGTTGTAGTCAAAGTCCGCAAGCTGTGATGGTTTCAGTGTCTTGATATACAAATCCCACTTGGGATAATCACCGCTGGCAACCGCTGCGTACATGTCACGAGTGGCATGACTGAAGTCTCTGGCCTGTATTTCCGCTGCATCTTTGGCACTGAGGTTTTTTATGCCCTGCCGGCTTTTCCAGTGAAACTTCACATAAGTGACATCACCTTCCGCATCCACCATTTTGTAGGAATGAACCCCCCAGCCATCCATCTGGCGCAGATTGGCGGGTGTGCCGTAGTCAGAATACACCCAGGTCAACATGTGAGTGGATTCGGGCACATGACTGAAAAAATCAAAAAAACGATTAGGGTCCTGTTGATTGCTAACCGGTGATGGCTTTAATGAATGCACCATATCCGGAAACTTGATCGCGTCACGGATGAAAAACACCGGAAGATTATTGCCCACCAGATCCCAGTTGCCTTCACTGGTGTAAAACTTGGTGGCAAAGCCGCGCGGATCACGCAGGGTTTCCGGTGACCCCTTGGAATGGATAACCGTTGAAAAGCGCACAAATACCGGCGTTTTCATATCTTTTTTGAACACAGCGGCTTTGGTCAAATCACTGATATCACGAGTGGCGACAAATTCACCATGCACTCCGGTGCCACGGGCATGAACCACCCGTTCCGGAATGCGCTCACGGGCAAAACGTTGCAGTTTTTGAATTAAATGAACATCCTGTAACAGAACGCCACCATGGGGGCCCGCAGTGTAGGCGTTTTGGTTATCGCCAACCGGGGCACCGTTATCACGGGTCAGGGTGGTGGCATTGACCGCCGTTGTTGCGCTGATCGCCAACGCCAAAATGGAGAGTGTTGTTTTCATCGGTGTTTTCATTGCAATATCCTCATCGTTTCGTGCAAGGTTTTTCCGTCTGGTCTTTGTCGCGGAAGGCGAAAAAGGCAAACACGCTGATATGTGTTGTATTGTCCGCGTTTGCTGCCTCGACGAAATGAGTATCGTCCCGATGATTGTTCTGGTAAATCGGATTAAATCAATCTTTTTGTTCTGTAAAATAGAACTATGGGCGGTGGTGGTAAACATGGGGGTTCAGCCTGACGGCTGAGTTGTCTGGCCAAGTGTAAAGTCGCCGTGTCTGGTTCACTTTTTACGACGACAGTTAAACCTAAGACATCTCCGGGCAGACTTGCAGCATGAGTAAGGGCAATGACGCCGGAGACGAGAGGCGTGGATGAAGCGGCGCCGCGAAACGTATTGGCATCATTTTTGCCGCTGTAGTCGTGATCGCTGTTATTGGTATTGGCACCTAAAGTGCCTCCGCTGCGATCAGTGGTGGTAATGCTTTCCCGCTGTTAGTGGAATCATCACCCGGGAAGGAATGATAATTCTTTGAGTTCATTTCAACGATGACGCAGTACTTTTTCCCAAGACGGCACGGCAAATTTATGCTATCTCCATCCGGTCAGTACGATCAGTTGCGCGGTGATTTTGCTTTACCTGTTTTGTGCAATTGTTGTTGAAACAATTTCATCAGTATTTCAATGTTGGCGGTACCTGCATAGTTCAGGCGGGAAACAAAGGCGATCTTCCGGTGTGGCCCCGGTTCATTCAGATGAACCGCCTTTATTTCAGCATTGTCGTCAATCAACTGGTGCAGCGCCATTTCCGGCACCAGGGTCGTGCCCATATGGCCCGCCACCATTTGCACCAACGTACTCAGGCTGGTCCCTGAGAGAGAGTGTTTCATTTCGATGGGTTTGAATTTACAGGCGGCAAGGGCGTGATCTTTCAAACAATGCCCGTCTTTTAACAGTAACAATGGTACTTCCCGCAGCTGCTCGCCAGTAATTTCGCAATGGTTCGCCAGTTTGTCTGTGCGGTGGGTGACGACAAAAAAATCCTCCTCCCAAAAGGTAAAGGCGTGCAAACCTTCGATGGCATAAGGCAGTGCCAGTATGGCGGTGTCAATATCGCCCTTTCTGACTTTTTCCACCAATACATTTGATTGTTCTTCAATAATCGTGAGTTGAAAATCCGGGTATTGCTTCCTGACTTCCGGCAACACCTTCGGCAGCAAATACGGCCCAATGGTGGGAATGACACCCAGCGACATTGGATAACCCAGTGGCTCATTCTGGCTCTGGCACAACTGATACAGTTCATTGACGCCCAGACTGATCGTGCGGGCCTTGTCCAGAATCATCTCGCCTATTGGCGTGACTAACACTTTTTTATTATTTCGCTCGAAAATCTGTGTTTTGAGCTGGCTTTCAAGTTCGGATATGGCCGTGCTCAATGCCGATTGGGAAACAGAGCAAAGTTCAGCTGCCCGCTTGAAATGCCGGGTTTTATCGACTGCCAGGGCATAACTCAGCTGTTTGATGGTAATCATGATTTCCAGCCTTTTGGTGGAAATACTACAGGTTTATCCGGTTCTAGTACTCTTTCAAGGTGATAAATTGGGATTCAGCGTTCCTGTGGTGTTTCGCGGCACCAACAGTAGGCGCTTTAGGCGACGCCGCAGCGGAACACCACAGGAGCGCCCGAAGGGTTGGTCTGTCAGCGTCCATGGCGGCGTTGCTCCTCTTGCAAAGGACGA
>DROS01000069.1 GCA_011321815.1 Gammaproteobacteria bacterium | reverse complement strand
TTGATCCACCTCGCCACCATCTGCGTTGAAAATTCGATACCTGAAGTCCACATCAGGCGTATTTGAGGCCTCCACCAGCAAAAGCTGATCGCAACCAATGCCACGGTGACGATCAGCAATCAGGCGCACCTGCTCAGGACGCAGGCTCACCGACTGATTAATCGCGTCGATCACCACAAAATCATTGCCCAGACCGTGCATTTTGGTGAATGATAGGTTCATGCGCCTGATGGTTGCAGACTGTCGGCGAGGATTCAACCTGAAACCAGATAGCCGTACCCTCCTATTGCCACTTACGGACAAAAAATGAACGCCAAAAACCCGGCCCCGACCTATTTCACCAAAGCCACCTTTGCTTTTCTCAACGAACTCTCGCGCAACAATGAACGCGAATGGTTTAACGATAACAAACACCGCTATGAAGCATGTGTACGTGGCCCGGCACTGGCGTTTATCGAAGACATTGCACCGGAGTTGCAACTCATCGCACCGCGTTTTCTGGCTGTACCCAAAAAAGTGGGTGGCTCACTGATGCGCGTCTACCGGGACACACGATTCGGCAAAGACAAAACACCCTACAAAACCAACATCGGCATCCAGTTTCGTCACGAAGTGGGCAAAGATGTGCATGCGCCGGGGTATTACCTGCACATCGCACCACAGGAATGTTTTTTCGGTGTCGGCATCTGGCGGCCGGATTCCACAGCACTGGGGCAAATTCGTGAAGCCATCCGCGACAAAAGCGATAAATGGCTGGCCGCGCGTGACGACAGTGACTTTGAACAACACTATGCGCTGGGTGGCGAATCACTGAAAAATGCACCGCGCGGCTTTGCCAAAGACCACCCGCTGCTGGAAGACCTTAAACGCAAAGACTTTATCGCCATTGAGCATTTCCCCCGGGAGCAGGTGTTATCTATCAATTTCTTACACGACACCGTAACGCATTTTGAATACGCCACGCGCTACATGCAGTTTTTGTGCGGGGCGCTGGATGTGCGGTTTGATTAAAATTTACTACTGAGTATTTAATGTAGAAGGCGCAGCATTTTTAATGTTTTTCTTTGCGGCCTCTGCGTTTATCCTAAATTAATCCATTGGATCATCGTGAGCGCGACTATCGCGCTGAAGATAAAGGGCTTTTAGATTCTGCGCCATAGGCGTTCGCAGTAGATTCAACGGATTAATTTAGGTTTATCACTCGCCACTTGTCAGCACCACTACAGTAAGGAACGTGCATGGAATGAAGGCATTCCCAGTAAAAGAGTGCTTACAAACCAGGGGATGCTTCATCCTCCCGGCGCCAGACCCCTGACTTACCCCCTCGCTTTTCCAACAACCTCACGTCAGCTATTACCATGCCACGATCCACTGCCTTGCACATATCGTAAACCGTCAACAAAGCAATCTGTACAGCAGTCAGCGCTTCCATTTCCACGCCGGTCTGCCCGCTGGTATGAATCGTAGCCTGACATAGCACCGCATTTGCCGCCTCATCCGTCTGTAAATCCACCGCCACCCTGGTAATCGCCAGCGGATGACACAACGGCACCAGCTCCGAGGTTTTTTTCGCCGCCATAATACCCGCCACCCGCGCAATACCCAGCACATCACCCTTGCCCTGCTGGCCACTGGCAATGAGCTGCAATGTCTCGGGCAACATCACGATACGCCCCCCGGCCACCGCAATACGCTGGGTAACAGCTTTATCGCCCACATCCACCATGTGCGCCTCACCCGCATTGTTAAAGTGACTGAGACTGGACTGAACGGGTTTGGAAGAATGTTTAGCCATGCTTGTTGCCTGTGTGTTTTTCAGAAAGTTAACATGAAACGCAGTATACTGTTTATGTCATTTGACTCACCCTGAATACACCAGATACTGGGAATGCCCGCTATGAGCATCACCGTCAAATTTTTTGCCAGCCTGCGAGAAACCATCGGCAAAGCCAACGTGAACCTGGATGCCGATAACATCGCCACAGCAGCTGATGTCTGGCGGATCGCAAGCGGCAATCATGAGCCTGTCGACAACATGCTCATTGCCATCAACATGGAATACGCCAATCTCGGCGAAACCGTAAAGGACGGTGACGAAGTCGCTTTTTTCCCCCCGGTTACCGGGGGCTGACCATGTCCGTAGAATTGCGTGGCGAGCCCTTTGACCCTTGGCAGGAATTACAAAATCATCAAAACGCCAAACCGGAACTAGCCGGAAAGTTCGGAGCCACATCTATTTTTATCGGCACTATGCGTGACTTCAACGACGGCAATGACGTGCAAGCCATGACCCTGGAACACTACCCGGCCATGACGCAAAAACACCTGGACACTATTTCCAGTGAAGCTGGAGAACGCTGGGATATCCTCGACACACTGGTTATTCATCGTTATGGTGATATTCAACCCAACGACCCCATCGTATTGCTTGCCGTATGGTCAGCACATCGCAGCGAGTCATTTCCCGCCTGCCGCTACCTGATCGAAGAATTAAAAACACGGGCACCTTTCTGGAAACAGGAAAAAACAGGCGCGAATTCACGCTGGGTGGAATACAATACGCCGGAATAATTATTTCCCCACCACCTGAAAAATACTCATTGCTGCTGAACCTCAATAGCTGATGAGCAGCACACCCGCACGCAGGAATTCCACCCGTTCGACATCGGCGCTTTTATCGTCTTTGTTGCCTTCCAACTCACAGGAGCGCGAGCGATATCCAACAGGTCTTTGGTGATTTCGCGCGCATCAAGATTGTCTCCTCGTCTCCTCGTTCCCACGGTCCCCCGTGGGAACGCATACCGTCGTCGAAGCAACCACACCCAGTTATGAATGACTTTCTAACCTGGGTATGCGTCGCCTGCTGTTGCCGCTTTACTGGATGATGTTTATGGGCGGGTAACAACAAGCGTGTCGGTGTGCGGATGAGTAACGTGAATTACGCTGCTGCCCTGACGATTGCTGCGCTTGCCGATACGGATTTGATTCACATCACCGCGCACTACCGTCATGGGCCAGATGACGCTGTCTTTACCGATAGCCACATCATTAATAACCAGCGCAGCGCCCTCAACAAACACGGTGTTGTCCCGCGTAGGAGTGATGTTCTGCCCACATGAATAACGCACCAGAGCCTTATTTTAAAGTCACCAGTTCTTCGGCGCTGGTGGGGTGAATGGCCACGGTGTTGTCGAAATCGGCTTTGGTTGCGCCCATCTTCAGTGCGACGGCAAAGCCTTGCAACATTTCATCTGCCCCCTGGCCGATGACGTGTATACCCACCACTTTTTCCTGTGCACCCACGCAGACCAGTTTCATGGCGGTGTTGGGCTGGTGTTGGGTGAAGGCGTGGGCCATGGCGGTAAACCGTGTCTGATACACTTTTACGGCTTCACCATGTTGCTTGCGCGCCTCTTCTTCACTAAGACCCACGGTGCCGATGGGCGGGTGGCTGAACATTACCGTGGGAATGTTGCTGTAATCCAGTTTGCGGTCATTTTGTTTGTTGAACAGGCGGTCTGACAGGCGTCGCGCTGCGGCAATGGCCACGGGGGTAAGCTGTGCCCGGCCGGTGACATCACCCACGGCGTATACACCCGCTACATTGGTATTCTGGAATTCATCGGTGGGCACGTAGCCTCGCTCGTCCTGTTTTACACCGGCGGCTGCCAGATTGAGCGCTTCGGTGTTGGGTGTACGTCCAATGGCCCAGATCAATTGATCAATCTCGGTGAGTTGCTGGCCGTTGGGAAAGCTGAGCGTCAAACTACCATCATCGGCCTTTTCGATTTTTGTGCAGGTAATGTTGGGCATTACGGTCACGCCGTCATGGACCATTTCTTCCATCAAGGTGTCACGCAGCATGGCGTCGAAATTGCTGAGAAAATGTTCCCGGCGCAATAACAACGAAACATCACTGCCCAATGCATTCAATACACCTGCCAGTTCCACGGCGATGTAACCAGCACCCACCACGGCAACACGCCTGGGCTGTTCAGTGAGGGCAAAAAAACCGTCGGAGGTAATGCCCAGTTCGGCGCCCTGTGTGTCCGGTACTGAGGGCACACCACCGGGGGCGATAACGATGTGGTCTGCGGTGTACTGCTCACCGTTCACTTCCAGGGTTTGGGCATCGACAAAGCGTGCTGTGCCACGAATTTCGTCAATGTCCGAGTCTGCCAGATAATTACCGTACCAGTCGTTAATGCCTTTGATGTAGGCTTCGCGCGCCTCCACCAGTCTGGTCCAGTTAAAACCGGAGACCGTAATATCAAAACCGTAATCCGGTGCATTTTTTAGGGCTGCGGCCATTTCTGCGCCATACCACATGACTTTTTTCGGTACGCAACCGACATTGACGCAGGTGCCGCCCATTTTGCCACTTTCGATGACCGCACATTTCGCGCCGTATACTGCACCGCGTTCCGCTGCCGAAAGACCGCCGCTGCCACCACCGATGGCAATAAGATCATAGTGTTTTGTCATGTTTTACTAATCCTGAATCGCTCAAATTTTCAACTGATATGTTACACCTGAATCCGTACCTTCATGGCGGCACATGGCACAACCTCTTGATTCCACACTCTGCATCCACCCTGAAGATACGGATTCAGGTTAAATTCAATCCGGTGGGCAATACCTGCCCTACCCCATCCATTGTAGCGGCTCTTCATTCATCATCGCCGCTTGTTCCCGCAATGCGAGAATCTGTTCTTCCCAATAACGCGGCTCAGCAAACCACGGAAAGTGCATGGGAAACGTGGGGTCATCCCAACGCCGCGCCAGCCACGCGGAGTAGTGAATCATGCGTAACGTGCGCAGTGGTTCGATCAAGTGTAGCTCGCGGGGGTTAAAATCCATGAATTCGCTGTAACCGGACAATATTTCGTCGATTTGCCCGGTCATCTGTGCCCGTTCACCGGAAAGCAGCATCCACAAATCCTGTATGGCCGGGCCCATGCGCGCATCGTCAAAATCCACAAAATGCGGGCCGCCGTCTGTCCATAAAATATTACCGGGGTGACAATCACCGTGCAGGCGTATTTGTGCCACCTTATTTTCAGTAACACCCGCCCGTTCAAAACCGGCTTCCACCTGTACAAGTATGTCTTCCACCAGGGTCGACCAGGCTTCATGCAGGTCGCCCGGCACAATGTTTGTGGACATGATGTAACGGAACGGTTCCCGGCCAAAACTTTCGATATCCAGCGTGGGCCGATGCTGGAAATCCGCAACGGCGCCGATGGCGTGAATACGTCCCAGAAACCGCCCCATCCACACCAGGTTATCCGGGTCTTCCAGGTCTGGTGTGCGCCCGCCGCGACGCGGGTAAATTGCAAAGCGAAACCCGGCGTGCTCAAACAGGCTGTTCCCGGCGGCATCCCGTAACGGTGCTATGGCTGGAATCTCTGATTGCGCCAGCGTTTCGGCGAAATCGTGCTCTTCCTGAATCGCCGCGTCTGTCCAACGATGGGGCCGATAGAATTTGACAATAACAGGCTGGGCACCTTCAATGCCCACTTGATAAACCCGGTTTTCGTAACTGTTCAGCGCCAGCTGCCGGCCATCACTGCGACCACCTGCCAGCAGCGCCTGGCTGTCCACTGCATCCAGCATCACATCAGGCGTCAGGGTTTCGTAGGGATGAGCGCTTGGCGGAGATTCAGTGTCAGTCACAATAAACAGCCCCTGATAAGAAACGTGCACGTTCCTAAATTGTCATTTTCTGGTTTGGGTTTCATCAGGTTAGGGTATCATCATTACGCCTTTAAGCTGACTTTGGAAATTACAGATAACGCCATGACTAATCCCCTTTTGCATTTGACCGATCTGCCACCCTTCAGTGCCATCAAACCCGAACATGTGGAACCGGCCATCGACCAGATTCTGGCCGACAATCGTGCCGCCATCAAAACTTTGTTGGCCGATAATCCAGCACCTAACTGGGATACCTTGATGCTTCCTCTGGAGAATCTGGAGGATCGTCTCGCCCGGGCCTGGTCGCCAGTGAGTCACATGAACGCGGTGCTTAACAGCGATGCACTGCGCGATGCCTACAACGCCTGTCTGCCCAAGCTCAGTCAATACGCCACCGAAATCGGTCAAAACCAGCAACTGTTCGCCGCCTTCAAAGCCGTGGCGAAAGACACAACACTTTCCGTTGCACAAAAAAAGGCTATCGACAATGCCTTGCGCGACTTCCGGCTCTCCGGCGTTGACCTGCCCGAAGATAAAAAACAGCGTTATATGGCCATCCAGCAGGAGCTGTCCAGCCTCACCGCCAAATTTTCGGAAAATGTATTGGACGCCACCCAAGCGTGGAGCAAGCTTATCGAGGACGAAAAACAGCTCGCTGGCTTACCGGGTTCGGCCATGGCCATGGCCAGACAGTCAGCTGAAGAAAAAGAGCAAAGTGGCTGGCTGTTTACCCTGGAGTTCCCCAGCTATTTTGCGGTAATGAGTTACGCAGACGACCGCGCCCTGCGCGAAGAAGTATACGTCGCCTATGTCACCCGCGCTTCAGACCAGGGCCCCAACGCCGGTGAGTTCGACAACACTCCGCTGATGGGCAAAATCCTCGCGCTGCGCCATGAACTGGCCCAACTGCTTGGCTTTGAAAATTACGCACAACGTTCATTGGCCACCAAAATGGCCCCTGACACAGAAAAGGTGGTGGCCTTTTTGCGCGATCTTGCCGACCGCTCACTGGGTATGGCGCAAGAAGAGCTGAATGAACTGAAAACCTTTGCCCGTGATGGGTTGGGACTCGACATACTCGAACCCTGGGACATCAGCTACGCCTCGGAAAAACTGCGCCAGCACCGTTATGCCATCAGCCAGGAGGATCTCAAACCTTACTTCCCGGAAACGCGCGTGGTCAGCGGCATGTTCGAGGTGGTCAACAAACTTTATGGTCTGGAGATTCGTGAACTAGACGATGTTGATACCTGGCACAAAGACGTGCGTGCCTTTGAAATTTTTGATCGCAATGGTGATGCCCGTGGCCGGTTTTATCTCGACCTGTATGCCCGCGCCAACAAACGCGGCGGCGCATGGATGGACGAGTGTATTTCCCGCCGTGAAACCGAACAAGGCGTGCAATTACCCGTTGCCTATCTTACCTGTAATTTTTCAGCGCCCGTGGGTGATGACCCCGCGCTGTTCACCCATAACGAAGTCATCACCCTGTTTCATGAATTTGGTCACGGCCTGCATCACATGCTCACCCAGGTGGACACCCTCGCCGTGTCCGGCATCAGCGGTGTGCCGTGGGATGCAGTGGAGCTGCCCAGTCAGTTTCTGGAAAACTGGTGCTGGGAATCACAGGCCGTGAACCTCATTGCACAGCATTATAAAACCGGTGAACAATTGCCTGACGCACTGTTTGCCAAAATGATTGCTGCCAAAAACTTCCAGGCCGGTATGCAAATGGTGCGGCAACTGGAATTCTCCCTGTTCGATTTTCGCATTCATGCCGAATACGACCCGGAAAAAGGCGCTCGCGTGCAGGAAATTCTTGACGAAGTGCGTGCCGAAGTGGCCGTCATCAAGCCACCCGAATACCACCGTTTTCAACACAGCTTCGCACACATCTTCGCGGGTGGTTACGCTGCCGGCTATTACAGCTACAAATGGGCGGAAGTGCTGTCGTCGGATGCCTTCTCAAAATTTGAAGAGACCGGCATTTTCAACCGGGACACCGGGCTGGCCTTTTTGGAAGCCGTATTGGAACAAGGGGGTTCTCGTGATCCTATGGATTTATTTATTGAATTCCGTGGCCGTGAACCGGAAATAGATGCCCTGTTACGGCATTCGGGAATCCAATGACAAAAACAAGCCACTGAGCAAACAAGGAACATGTGCATATGAAAACACCTGTAATACACCGCATTACCTTTGGCATATTCATAGGCCTGCTGATCTGCCTGCCACTGGCTGTGAATGCTGCTTTCATCACCGACAAAATTACCGCCGAAGTACGCACCGAGCGTTTTGACCAAGGCGCTGTGTTGAAAGAACTCTCCAGCGGCGCCTCGGTGGAAGTGCTCATGTCCGATGGAAAATACACCCGCATACGCACCACTGACAACATTACCGGCTGGATCAACTCCAAATTTCTCACCAAGGAAAAACCCAGCCAACTGGAACGCCTGGAACTGCTCAGTAAAATCAAAGCCACTGAAGAAAAATTACGTGCCGCTGAAAAAAAACTGGCTGACGCTCCAACTGCTGACACAGACAGCATCAGCAGTGAAGAAATTGAAACACTCAAAAAACAGGCCAAAGACGCCCGCTGGATGAAAGCAGAGATGCAAAAAGCCCGCAGCCGCGCCGAAAAGGCAGAAAAAAAATTAAAGGCTGCACTTAAAAAACAAACAAAAAAAGGGGAACAAAACAGCGACACGAAACAACAGCTTGAAGATTTACGCACACAAAACAATGAACTGGAAGCACGCCTCGCTGCTGCTCTGCTGCTCAACGAACAGAAAAGTGAACCCCCCGATACCGGGCTGACACCTGTCGCCTTTGCTGCGACACCCCAAAAAAATGACAATAGCTGGGCAGTCAATATGCAATGGTTTTTTGGCAGCCTGTTTACCGCCCTGGTAATCGGCTTTATTGCCGGGCTCACCTGGCTGGACAAACGTATCAGGCGGAAACATGGTGGCTTCAGAATTTATTGATCCGGCCAACCTTTTGCTATACCCCGTTAGTTATCCTTGCCTGGGATGTCGCAAATGATCAGATCAAATCGTTTCAGCATTCAGTAATAGTAACAGCAAGACCGCCTAAAGATGTTTCTTTAAACTTTACAGACATTTCTTCGCCTGTCTGTTTCATGGCTGCAATGCAACGATCCAGCGACATGAAATGCTCACCTGATCCGCGCATAGCAAGCGATGTTGCAGTATATGCCTTAATTGCACCAAAACCATTTCGCTCAATACAAGGCACCTGAACAAGCCCATGAACAGGATCGCAAGTCATCCCAAGGTGATGCTCAAGGGCAATTTCAGCGGCATGCTCTATTTGCTGTGGCGTTCCGCCACGAGCAGCACACAAACCGGCAGCAGCCATGGATGAAGCTGCCCCCACCTCACCCTGACATCCGACTTCAGCCCCAGATATTGAACTAAGATGTTTAATAAGCCCCCCTATGGCACTCGCGGTTAACAAAAAATCTTTTACTTGCTGCTCGGTTCCGCCCTCATGCTTTACAAAGTAATACAAAATTGCAGGTATTACACCGGCCGCACCATTTGTGGGTGCAGTAACCACCATATGACCCGCTGCATTTTCCTCGTTTACCGCCATCGCATAGGCACACAACCAGTCATTAACATCGGTCTTGTCGGGTTGCCGCTGTAACTGTTGATATAATGCTTGCGCACGCCGTGGGATATTGAGACCGCCGGGTAAAACACCTTTCGCGCTTAATCCTTTTTCAATGCAGCGTTGCATGGACTCCCAAATAAAAACCAACCCCTGACTCAACTGACAGGCCGAAATCAACTCAACTTCATTGCGCTGCTTCATATCAGCGATAGACAAACCGCTACTCACTGACATTTCCAACATTGATTGAGCAGAATCAAAACCATAGGGAAAAACATGTGCAGACTCCATTTTAAGCGGAGCAACCACCTGTTTTATTTCTGTCGATGTGCAAATAAACCCCCCACCGATGGAGAAATAAATTTCTGAGAGCAATATATTATTTTTTTCATCAAGCAACTCAAAAACCATTCCGTTTGGATGCTCCCGAAGAGGCTTACCCGCATCAAAAATGATGTCTTTACCTGCGGAAAAAAAAGCGTGCTGAGTATCACTTATTTTAACCGATGTCTTTTCCCAAATACGGCGCACAAGCGTATCCAGATCCTGATCGGCCACATCCGCCGGCGAATAGTTATTCAGGCCTAATGCCACAGCACGATCTGTTGCGTGCCCTTTACCCGTAGCAGACAATGAACCTTTGAGTGTACATCGAATAAAGATATTCCGAGGGGACTCGTGCGCCAGGCTGAATTTTTTAATGAGACGAAGAAATTCACAGGCAGCAATCATGGGGCCCATTGTATGGGAACTTGACGGGCCAATTCCGGTTTTTAAAAGGTCCAGCACACTAATAAACATTTGTTATTGATACAACCTCATTATATTTTCCTTGGAATCTGATCGGGACAAGAGAACACCTCACGACATCCCTCCTTCCACACCACCCGGCTACGGATCACATACCAAAGCGGCTCATTATCTTGTCGGTGGGTCATGACCTGGCCAACCTTTTTGATTCAGGATATCACCTATTTACGGGCTTTTGTGCGATCTTTAATGCACAAGGGTGGGCCGCGCCCGGTTCCATACAATACCCAGACGGGAGAGTAATCGCCGCACCGTCAGCTGTTGGTCAACATTTTTGATGTCCACCCTGTGCGGATCCGCATGCAGGGTGCTGCGGAGGTTGGGAGAGAAAAGCTTCCGGCTATCCACTTACGATGCCCATTATTGATCTTTGCTTAAAATGCGCATACACTATGCGCATCATTTGCAAGAGCTGTGATCATGAAAACTTTCGATACCCAGGCGCCCAAAAAGCCAACAAACCTCTCTATAAACAGCGACTTGCTTTCAAAAGCGCGTGAAATGAATATTAATCTTTCAGCCACACTTGAAAACGAACTAGCCAAGCAACTAAAAATTAAGCAAAAAGAACAATGGCTTCAGGAAAATACTGAAGCTATTCAAGCTTATAACGATTTTGTTGAGAATGAAGGTGTTTTTAGTGACGGCATTAGACGTTTCTAATGAGCCAATTTACCGTTTATAAAAATAAAAATTCTAGAGCTAAAAAAGCCTTCCCCCTTTTACTCGACATTCAATCTGATTTATTAAATCAGCTTCGTACAACAATCGTTATTCCTCTTGGCAAGCATTCAATAGTTAAAGAACAGGTTATAACAAAACTTTGCCCCATTATTGAAATTGACGGTACCAAATATGCCGCTCTCACCCAACAAATGGCCGGTATAGAGAGAGCTTTATTAGGCGCCAAAGTCACAAATATTTCAGACTATAGATCTGAATTTGTTGATGCCATCGATCTGATTATTTCTGGCATCTAGTACTCTTTCAAGGTAATAAATTGGTATTCAGCGTTCCTGTGGTGTTCCGCGGCAAGGCGCAGTGCGCAGGCAATGGTTGTTCCCTTGTCAAGCACTGCAACGCCGCAGCGGAACACCACAGGAGCGCCCGAAGGGTTGGCCTATCAGCGTCCATGGCTGCGTTGCTCCTCTTGCAAAGGACGACGGCCATTCGCTGCGAGGAGCGCCTTGCCCTGAATGCTGACAGACCAACTGAATCCCAATTTATTACCTTGAAAGAGTACTAGCGCTCTGCCCATATGAGGTTGACACCGGGGTAGCTGCGGGGCTGTTATGCGGAGCGGAGGCAAAACCCTTCTGCGCTTTGGGCGCTTTCGCCACAATTCAATTGATTCATTGAGGTTAAATATTTTCCAACAATAAAGGTTACCTACGTTATCATTCCAGGCTTGTTAGAATGGCTTGCGCCAATTTGCCCGCAAGCACGCAATCTGGAATACACAATGAAACTTGCTTCCTGGAACGTCAACTCTCTTAAAGTCCGCCTGCCTCATGTGCTGGACTGGCTGGCTGAGCACCAACCCGACATACTTGGGTTGCAAGAAACCAAAACCATTGATGATAATTTCCCGCTGGAGGACATCCAGGCGGCTGGTTATCGCGTCCATTTTGCGGGGCAAAAAACCTATAACGGGGTGGCATTGCTGAGTAAGGCGGAAGCTTCAGACATTATTACCGATCTGCCGGGACTGGATGACCCGCAGCGGCGCGTGTTAGGCGCAACGGTTCACACGGATAATGGCGATGTGCGATTTTTGAATTTGTACGTACCCAATGGTTCTGAGGTGGGCTCAGAAAAATACGAGTACAAATTGGGCTGGCTGGCGGCGCTGGAAAAATATATCGAAAGCCAGTTGGCGGCACATGAAAATTTTGTGGTGGTGGGTGATTTTAATATCGCGCCCGATGACCGCGATTTATGGGACCCTGAAGGCTGGAAGGATAAAATTCTCGTCAGCCCGTTGGAACGCGCTGCATTCCAGCGGCTCATCGACATGGGGTTAACCGACACCTTCCGCCTGTTTGAACAGGACGAAAATACCTACAGCTGGTGGGATTATCGTGCGGCCGGTTTTCGTCGCAATCATGGCATGCGCATCGACCTGTTACTTTCCAGCCCGGCCATGACTGAACGCTGTACAGCCAGTTATATTGACAAGGTGCCACGCAAGCTGGAACGGCCTTCGGACCATGCTCCGGCAGTCGCTGAGTTTTCCGGGGACTGATTCCAGGCTGAAAGACCATGACTGAAATCCTTGCTATTGCTGCCGCCTTTTTGCTCGGCCTGGGGGCCAGACAGGTTGGCCTGCCGCCTATGGTGGGCTACCTCATCACTGGCTTTCTGCTGTTTGCACTGGGTATGCGCAGTACGCCGGGGCTTGACCTGTTTTCACAACTGGGCATCACCCTGCTGCTGTTCATCATCGGCCTCAAACTGCATCTGCGCAGCCTGCTGATGCCGCAAATCTGGGCTGTGGCTTCGCTGCATATGGCGGCTATTGTGCTGTTCGCTTCAGTGATATTTTATGCCCTCGGCCTTGCCGGGCTCATGTTTTTCAGCCAGCTCGGGTTCAGCAACGCTCTGCTGGCGGCCTTTGCCTTGAGCTTTTCCAGCACAGTGTTTGCGGTCAAGGTGCTGGAGGATTCCGGCGACATACCGGCGTTGTATGGCCGCGTTGCCATTGGTGTGCTGATTGTGCAGGACATTATCGCTGTGATTTTTCTGGCGCTTTCCGCAGGAAAAATCCCCACACCCTGGGCTTTGTTATTGCTCGGGCTGATCCCTCTACGCCCTCTGCTCACCTTGTTGCTGGAAAAAGCGGGGCATGGTGAATTGCTGGTGCTGTTTGGGCTTAGTCTGGCCCTGGGTGGCGCAGCGGTATTCGAAGCAGTGGGCGTAAAAGGTGATCTTGGCGCACTTATCCTTGGCTTGCTATTGGCCTCACACTCCAAGTCAGAGGAGCTTGCCCGCCACCTGCTGAATTTCAAGGATCTCTTTCTGGTGGGGTTTTTTCTTACCATCGGTCTTGCCGGTGGGCTTTCGCCGCAGACGGTGGGCATCGCGCTGCTGCTGGCGCTGCTGCTGCCACTGAAAACCGGCCTGTTTTTCTGGCTGTTTTCACGCTTTCAGTTGCGTGCGCGCACCGCTTTTCTCGCCAGCCTCAGTCTGGCTAATTACAGCGAATTTGGCCTTATCGTTGCCGCTATCGCCGTTGCCAGTGGCTGGCTCAGCAATGAATGGCTGGCCATTATTGCCATCGCTCTGGCTATCTCGTTTATTCTTGCTGCGCCGCTGAACATTGCTTCAAACCGGCTCTATAGCCGTTACCGCCAAAAATTATTGCGTGCCGAAACCCTCACCCGCATTCGAGAGGAAGAAGACATCACTCCTGGCGACACTTCGGTGCTGATCCTCGGCATGGGCCGGGTGGGTGGCGGCGCTTACGAATGCCTGCACGCGCGCCTTGGTAACGTCGTGCTGGGCATTGATCAGGATGCCCAGACAGCACAAGCCCACCTTGCCGCCGGTCGCCGTGTTATCGCAGGCAGTGCCACAGACCCGGAATTCTGGGAACGCATAAATCTGGATAACAACACACTGAAGCTGATCCTGCTGGCCATGCCCAGCCACCATGAGAACCTTGCCGCCGTGCGACAAATACGCAAACTGGATTATCATGGCCGCATTGCTGCCATTGCCAAATACGACGACGAAGTCGAACGCCTTAAACACGCGGGCGTGGACTATGCGGTCAATCTTTATGCTGAAGCAGGCAGCGGCTTTGCTGACGATGTTTGGCAGGAAACGGCGTCCCTGTTTGGTGACCTGCCCGGCACGGGCCCGGCCAGGCCGTAACCACTCCACTTTCTGATATGCTGAACAGCCCTGCAAAAAGCGATGACCATGAAATACCAAGACCTGCGAGATTTTATCGCCCAACTGGAAAAACGCGGCCAACTTAAACGCATTACCCAGGAGATTGACCCCAACCTGGAGATGACTGAGATCTGCGACCGTACCCTGCGCGCACGCGGTCCCGCACTGTTGTTTGAAAACGTCACCGGCTCCGACATTCCCGTACTCGGCAACCTGTTTGGCACTCCGGAGCGCGTGGCCCTGGGTATGGGTGAAGAATCGGTGGCAGCATTGCGCGAAGTGGGCAAATTGCTGGCCTTTCTGAAGGAGCCAGCCCCCCCCAAGGGCATGAAAGATGCGTGGGACAAACTGCCGGTATTCAAGCAGGTGCTGAACATGGCGCCAAAGGTGGTAAAAAAGGCCGCTTGCCAGGAGATCGTCATCGAAGGCGACAATGTCGATTTAAGCAAGCTGCCCATCCAGACCTGTTGGCCCGGCGATGTGGGGCCGCTGATTACCTGGGGACTGGTGGTCACTAAAGGGCCCAATAAAGACCGGCAGAACCTGGGCATTTATCGCCAGCAGGTCGTCGGCAAAAATCAGGTGATCATGCGCTGGCTGGCCCACCGTGGCGGCGCGCTGGATTTTCGTGACTGGTGCGAAACGCATCCTGGCGAACGTTTCCCCATTGCCGTGGCACTGGGTGCTGACCCTGCAACTATTCTCGCTGCGGTCACCCCGGTACCGGACGCGCTGTCTGAATACGGCTTTGCCGGGCTGCTGCGCGGCTCCAAAACCGAGGTGGTGCAATGCAACAATTCCGAACTGCAAGTGCCCGCCTCCGCCGAATTTGTACTGGAGGGTTACCTGGAAGAAGGTGTCATTGCTGATGAGGGCCCCTTTGGTGACCACACTGGCTATTACAACGAGGTGGATAAATTCCCTGTATTCACCATCGAACGCATCACCCACCGCCATGCCCCCATTTACCACAGCACCTACACAGGCCGCCCCCCGGACGAACCCGCCATATTGGGCGTGGCATTGAATGAGGTTTTTGTGCCCATCTTGCAAAAACAATTCCCGGAAATCGTGGATTTTTATCTGCCACCTGAAGGCTGTTCCTATCGCTGGGCCTGTGTCAGCATGAAAAAACAGTACCCCGGTCATGCCAAGCGCGTGATGCTAGGGGTGTGGTCATTCCTGCGCCAGTTCATGTACACCAAGTTTGTGGTGGTGTGCGACGACGACGTGGATATCCGCAGCTGGGAGGATGTGATCTGGTCCATGACCACGCGCATGGACCCGGCACGCGATACCACCATCATCGAAAATACACCTATCGACTATCTGGATTTTGCTTCCCCGGTATCCGGGCTGGGCTCAAAAATGGGGTTTGATGCAACCAACAAATGGCCCGGCGAAACTAACCGCGAATGGGGAGAACCCATTCAAATGACTGAAGAAGTGAAAAAAAGGGTCGATAACATCTGGAAATCATTAGAAATTGATAATCCAGTCGGTGCTGGCAGCGGGTCATAAAAGTCCGCGACTTTTTTACTGGTCTACCACTATAATCGGCCAACAGCAAAGGCAGCCCGATAAATTCAGACCGACAAAAGGAAGCGATCATGCGCAGCATTATGTTATTGAACGCCAAAGGAGGTTGCGGTAAAAGCACCCTGGCCAGTAACCTGGCCAGCCACTACGCCACCGAGGGTAAAGCTGTCGCTCTGGTGGATTTTGACCCACAAAAATCCGGACTGGAATGGCTGGCCGCCCGTTCTGAGGACGACTGGGAAATTCTCGGCATCGACGGCACCGAGCAAGGCATGCGTATTCCCCGTAACATCGACATCGCCATTTATGACGTACCTGCGGGTATCAGCGGCAAAGATCTCACGGCCATGGTGAGGCGTGCCGATACGATCATCATCCCAGTATTGCCTTCTCCCATCGACATTCGCGCCGCATCACATTTTATCCGCGACTTATTGCTGGTGGGCAAAATTTCGCGCAAACAGACCAAGCTGGCCGTTGTCGCCAACCGGGTACGGGAAAACACGCTGGTTTATCACAAGCTGGAAAAGTTTCTGAAGAGCTTGAAAATCCCTTTTATCGCCACCCTGCGCGACACACAAAACTACATTCACGCTGAAGAACAGGGGCTGGGGATTTTTGAGTTGGCGCCGTCTTTGGTAGCGCAAGATATCGAGCAATGGCAACCTCTGCTCAGGTGGCTACGCAGTAAACGCAGCATGTCGCAGACTTGATGGCAAAGCGGGGACGCGAGCACTTTCATCACCCCTTCTTTGTCCACGTGGCGCCTGCATAAAGAATCCCGCACAAGGCAGGATTTCGTAAGTCTTTGATTTTATGGTGGGCCCGGTAGGACTTGAACCTACGACCAAGGGATTATGAGTCCCCTGCTCTAACCAACTGAGCTACAGGCCCGAATATGACAAATATTAACACCTTTAGCCCGCAATCAAGAAAACTGCTGACCGATAAAAACCGCTTACGAAGAACCCGATGAAGACTGTTCAGTTTTTTCGGCGTCAATAAAGCTGCGCAGGTTATCCGAACGACTGGGATGGCGTAATTTACGCAGGGCCTTGGCTTCGATCTGACGAATACGTTCACGTGTCACATCAAATTGTTTGCCCACTTCCTCCAGTGTGTGATCAGTGTTCATGTCGATGCCAAAACGCATGCGCAACACTTTGGCTTCGCGGGCTGTGAGTCCATCCAGCACGTCCAACGTGGCTTCACGCAGACCTTCGAAGGTAGCCGAGTTCACTGGTGACAGCAGGTTGGCATCTTCAATGAAATCACCCAGGCGCGAGTCTTCGTCATCACCAATGGGGGTCTCCATGGAAATGGGCTCTTTGGCGATCTTCAGCACTTTACGCACTTTGTCTTCCGGCATTTCCATGCGTTCCGACAACTCTTCCGGCGTAGGCTCACGTCCCATTTCCTGCAGCATTTGCCGCGCAATGCGGTTAAGTTTGTTGATGGTTTCAATCATGTGCACAGGAATACGAATGGTGCGTGCCTGGTCTGCGATGGAGCGGGTAATGGCCTGGCGAATCCACCAAGTGGCGTACGTCGAAAATTTATACCCACGGCGATATTCAAATTTATCCACGGCTTTCATCAAACCAATATTGCCTTCCTGAATCAGATCGAGGAATTGCAAACCACGATTGGTGTATTTTTTGGCGATGGAAATCACCAGCCGCAGATTGGCTTCCACCATTTCCTTTTTGGCGCGGCGGGCCTTGGCTTCGCCAATGGACATCTTGCGGTTGATTTCCTTGATCTCGCCAATGGAAATACCGGCCTCTTCCTGCAAAGCCACGAGCCTGTTTTGAGAACGACGGATTTCGTCGGCATAATTCGCCAGGACCTCGGAATAATTTTTCTTGGCCTCAATCTGGCGCTGCAACCAGTCCATATCGGTTTCATTATCAGGAAAAGAGGCAATGAATTCCTTGCGTGGCATACGGGCCTTGCTGACACAAATATCCATAATCACCCGTTCGTGAGTGCGCACACTGTTCACGATTTCACGCACATTGGATATCAGCATTTCTGATACTTTGGCCACCAGCTTGATCTCTGCCAGCTCGTTAACCATCTGGGTGTATATTTTTACGCAGCGCTCATCGGCACAACCATACTTTTCCGCCGCTTTGTTATGGCGGATAAACAGTTTTTTTATGGAAGCAAAGCGCTCTTTGGCCTCTTCAGGATCGGGGCCGGTGTCAACAGCCTCTTCCTCGACATCATCGTCGGACTTGCCGTCTTCAGGGGCCTTGTCATTTTTAGTTGCCGCCGGGGCAGGGGCAGGGGCGGGAATTTCATCATCTTCCGAAACAAAACCAGAAAGCAGGTCGGTAAGGCGGGTTTCGCCTGCCTCCACTTTTTCGAAAATATCCAGCACAGTGCGAATAGTGCCAGGATAATGTGACAGGGCATTCATGACCTGATTGATGCCATCTTCGATGCGCTTGGCAATGACGATTTCGCCTTCGCGGGTCAACAACTCCACCGTACCCATCTCACGCATATACATGCGCACCGGGTCGGTAGTGCGGCCAAAGTCACTGTCGATCTTGGCCAGCGCGGCCGCGGCCTCTTCAGCCGCATCTTCGTCGGTGGACACACCGTCTTCAGACAGTACGATACTGTCTTTGTCTGGGGCCACTTCATGCACGACGATGCCCATATCGTTGATCATGCGGACGATGTCTTCAATCTGATCCGCCTCGACAATACCGCTGGGCAGGTGATCATTGACTTCCCGGTATGTCAGGTAGCCCTGTTCCTTACCCTTCGCGATCAACAGTTTTAACTGCGATTGTTGCTCTGCATTCATAGACATGTAATTGACCAGCCCCCGACACCGACCTAAAAAGAGCCGGGCATTATACCTGACTTTTCCAGGCCTTGGCGACCAGTTTCGGCCGCGTTAATAATAGTGTATGTTTAATGTTCGATTTACCGCTGCCGGCCGCCGGAGCTTAGCGCAAAATATTCGCTTTTTTCAGCATCGCTGGCCGAACCCAGCTGCACTTTTGACTCCAGGTATTCCCAGCGTTGCTCATCCCGCAATATGGCCAGCTTTTCCACTGCTGCGACGAACTCGGCCTCCAGCCCGTCTTCGGGCACCATCAGAGGTTGCCCCGCCAACCGGGCAAGATGTCCCGCCTCTTCGCGCTTTTCCTGAGCACGCCAGTGTTCGACAATGGCTCCGCAACTAAGTTGTGGGCTTTGTTGCAATAATTCAACCAGCTCCTGCAATAAAGGCAGGCCAGGCTGATCCAGCCCTTGCAATACTGACCAATCGTCAATGTGCATAATCAATGCCGGCCGATGCAATAACAGCTGGATTACCTTGCGCATGAGAGACGGTACGCTTTTAATAACATGCGCGGATCGAAGCGGGGTCCGTGATGATGAGCGCTTTGCCGCCATCAATCCACCGAGCGCAGAGGCATCAACTTTGGCAATTTCCGCCAAACGCGCAGCCATCATATGACGAAACACACCTTTTGGCAGTTTTTCCAGCAAAGGCCGCGCCTGCTCCACCAGCCGTGCCCGGCCATCAATGCCCGTCATATCAACAGCACCACTAAGCTCGCCAAAAAAATAGTCGGAAAATGAGCTGGCGTCTGTGACCCGCGCCTCGAATCCGTCTTTACCCTCTTTACGCACCAGCGTGTCCGGGTCTTCGCCATCGGGCAGAAACATAAACAGAATCTGCCGCCCCTCACTTAATACTGGCAGGGCATTTTCCAGCGCGCGCCACGCTGCCTGTCGTCCGGCGCGGTCACCATCAAAACAAAATACGATCTGCGGCACCACCCGGAACAAGCGCTCCAGGTGATCGCGTGTGGTGGCCGTACCCAGCGTGGCCACCGCATTGCACACACCGAATTGCGCCAGCGCCACCACGTCCATGTATCCCTCCACCACCACCAGTCGTTCGAGTTTGCGTTCTGCTTTGCGGGCCTGAAACAAGCCGTAAAGCTCACGGCCTTTATGAAAAATCGCTGTTTCTGCGGAGTTGAGATACTTGGGGCCGTCACCGCCACCCAATTGACGCCCACCAAAAGCCACCACCCGGCCGCGCCGGTCACGAATCGGGAACATGATGCGCTCACGAAAACGGTCGTAGTAACCGCCGCTGTCCTTTTTCACGATCAGTCCGGCCTGCATCAGCTGTGTTTCACTCACATCCTGCGCCAGTAAATATGCGCCGAGATTGTTCCAGCCTGGCGGCGCAAAACCCAATTCAAATGCAGCGGCCACTTCACCGGTAAGACCACGCCCTTTGAGGTAGTCCGTCGCCTGCGCGGCCTGCTCGTGCCGCTTCAATTGCTGACGGTAATACTGCGCCGCCTTTTCCATTACGCCATAAAGGTCCTGATGACTTTGCCCGCTGAAAGCCTGGCCCGCTTCACGCGGCACCTCCATACCGGCTCCGGCAGCCAGTTCCTCCACCGCTTCCACAAAACCCAGGTGCTCGTATTCCATAAGAAAACCCAGCGCCGAGCCATGCGCACCACAACCGAAGCAGTGATAAAACTGCTTGTCAGGACTAACGGTAAATGAGGGGGTTTTTTCGTTGTGAAAGGGGCAACAGGCTTGATATTCACGCCCGGTCTTTTTCAGCTGCACACGGCTGTCGATGACATCGACGATATCGACGCGCACTAACAGCTCGTCGATAAAGGAAGTAGGGATACGGCCGGACATGGGAGTGTAAGATACAAGAGAAAAGGAGAAAGATGAACGGCAGCCTCCTGCAAAAATTTTACGCTTGCAGCTTTTTCTTTCTCCCCTCTGGACACTCTAAGGAATGGGAAAAATATTATGCCGGGAATCAGCCGCCCAAACGCGATTTAATCCGCTGACTCACTGCGCCCATGTCTGCCCGCCCCTGTACCTGTGGTTTGAGCACAGCCATCACTTTGCCCATGTCTTTCATGGATTCAGCTCCGGCACTGTCAATCGCGGCGGCAATCAACGTATCGAGCTCGGCCTCGCCCAGCGCAGCGGGCAGGTAGTCCTGCAAGATGCTGATTTCGTAATTCTCCTGATCAGCCAGCTCCTGACGCCCTGCCTCTTCGAACTGCTTTACCGAATCACGGCGCTGTTTGACCATTTTGTCCAGCACTGCCAGCACCTGCGCATCATCCAGATCAATGCGCTCATCAACTTCGCGCTGTTTGATGGCAGCCAGCACCAGCCGCACCACACCCAAGCGCGGCTTGTCTTTGCTGCGCATCGCAGCCTTCATGTCTTCAGTCAGTCGTTGTTTGAGTGCTGAATCAGCCATGAGGTCACCTGGACAATAAAAAACAGGAAGGGATCATCTGTCCCTTGCTATCAGCAAGAGACAAACATCAAAGATCAGTAGAGACGCTTGCGGCGCGTGATATCCCGGGAGGTTTTTTTCATCTGGCGCTTAACCGCAGCAGCCATTTTGCGTTGGCGGGCCTGGGTGGGCTTTTCATAAAATTCACGACGACGCACTTCAGTGAGCACACCGGCCTTTTCACAAGAGCGCTTGAAACGACGCAGGGCGATATCAAAAGGCTCATTTTCTCTTACACGAACATTCGGCATTGGTCTTCCAATCCTTTTACAGTAAACAGGCTTTGCGATACATTCTTTCTTTGCGGTGCCACAGGACAAAAGACCCAGCCAACGCAGCGAGCCGGGAATTCTAGTCATTTAAACGCACAAATGCAAAGTATCCGGCCAAAAAACTCCCCACAGAGTACAGAAAAAGTGTCATATCAAACTCCATCCCTGATTTTAGGCATCGAAACCTCTTGCGACGAAACCGGTATCGCGCTCTACCATAACGAGCATGGACTGCTCGCCGATGCTCTTTATAGCCAGATCGAACTGCATGCCGATTACGGTGGCGTGGTGCCGGAGCTGGCCTCCCGCGACCATGTACGCAAGACTCTGCCACTGATTCAGCAGGTATTGAATGACGCAGATTGCAACAAAGAAGACATCTCCGGCATCGCTTATACCGCCGGGCCGGGGCTGGTGGGGGCATTGTTAGTAGGCGCCAGCATCGGTCGCAGCCTGGCCTGGGCCTGGGGCATACCGGCAGTGGCTGTGCATCACATGGAAGGGCATCTGCTGGCCCCCCTGCTGGAAGAAAACCCGCCGGCATTTCCCTTTGTCGCACTGCTGGTATCCGGCGGACATACCTTGCTGGTAGAGGTAAACGGCGTGGGACAGTACACCATTCTTGGTGAAACCCTCGACGATGCCGCAGGAGAGGCCTTCGACAAAACCGCCAAACTGCTGGGACTGGATTACCCCGGTGGCCCGGCGCTGGCGAAACTGGCGAAACAAGGCAACCCGGATCGCTTTCATTTTCCACGCCCCATGACCCAGCGCCCCGGGCTCGATTTCAGCTTCAGCGGACTCAAGACCTTCGCCATCACCACGCTACGTGACAACACGGCGGGTGACACGAATCCACAACAAACCCGTGCTGACATTGCTCGCGCCTTTGAAGATGCCGTGGCAGACACCTTCGCGATCAAATGCAAACGCGCGCTGCAACAGACCGGACTGAAACGGCTGGTGATCGCCGGTGGTGTCAGCGCCAATCACACTCTTCGGAAACGGCTTTCCGGGCTTGCCGAAAAAGAACGATTCGGGATTTTTTACCCCCGCCCCGCATTCTGTACCGACAATGGCGCAATGATCGCCTTCGCCGGCTCATTGCGGCTGGCCGCTGGACAAAGACAAGGCAAGCACTTTGGCGCACAACCTCGCTGGCCCATCAATGTGCTGACTCCAGCCTGAAAATCACCGATTGCCCTCAACGAAGGAACGTGCAGACTCCTGACAGCCGGTCACAAAAAAAAAGCGGGAACCATTGTGGTTCCCGCTTTCGATGCCTGACTACAACGCAAAAATACGTTTAGCCGGTCATATCCTTCATTTTTTTCAACGGCGAAACCTTAACCACAACACGTGCGGGCTTGGCTTTGAAAACAGTTTCTTCACCAGTAAAGGGGTTAATGCCTTTGCGTTTTTTGGTTGCAGGTTTGCGCACGGTTTTCACTTTAAGCAAGCCCGGCAGGGTAAATGTACCGACAGCATTCTTTTTGATGTGGCCATTGATGATGTCCGACAAGGCATCAAAAACCTTTACTACATCTTTTTTGGAGAGTTCGGTGGCATCCGCAATATTGGCGAACAATGCTGTTTTTGTCATGGGTTCTTTAATTGCGGCAATACGCTTTGCAGGTGCTGCCTTTTTTGCGGCTTTCTTTTTTGTGGCTTTTTTCTTTACTGCTTTCTTCTTTACCATTTGCACTCTCCCGGTTGGGTAATTACTTGAGTATCATTAATTTTTTTGATGAACAGAGTCCGGTTCACGGCCGAGCAATACTGTTAACAAACCGACCTTCATCGATTTGCCCTGTTTTATAGACTCTTTTGACGTTTTAAGCAACGCCACAAAAACATTTTTCAGCTTTTTTTTCGTGCTATCACGCTATTCAACAGCTACTATGTGGCACCAACATGAAGTGAATTGATACCCATTCGGCGCATGCACCTGCTGACTAACACACACCTCAAAACAGAAAAGGGCTCACCATGAGTGAAAAAACCCTTCAAAAAAAATCACGACGCACCAAACCGGAAGTATTACACTCGGAGATCATTGCGCGCACCAATATTTTTCGGGTTGAACGGCGCGATCTACGTTTTGCCAATGGCGTTGAAGTCAGTCATGAGCGATTGGTGGGCTCCGAAAAGGGTGCTGTATTGATTGTGCCCATGCTCGACAAAAATACGGTGTTACTGATTCGTGAGTACGCCACAGGCGTCCATCGTTACGAACTGGCCTTACCCAAAGGGCGTATTGAGGCCGACGAATCCCTGCTCGACGCCGCAAACCGTGAGATCATGGAAGAAATTGGCTACGGCGCCCGCAGCCTTCAACACTTCACCAGCCTGACGGTGGCCCCGGGATACCTCAGCCATGAAACACATATTGTGCTGGCGGAAGATCTCTACGAAGAACGACACGACGGCGATGAACCGGAAAAAATAGATGTAATACCCTGGCAGCTGGATGCCCTGCCCGAATTGTTAAAGCAAAATGAATGCACCGAAGCACGCAGCATTGCTGCTTTATTTATGGTGCAAGCACATTTGGCAACACAAACCGCGTAACATGCGCCTGTATACATGCCTGTGGCACTTGGAATTCAGGTTTAATACATACACTTCGCCTCAATTACTGTAGGCATAGTATTTCATTCTTATTTCGCAGTGGCGGGGGAACATATTGTGAGCAGTGAATTAATCGACGACATTATCGAGCTGGCTATTGTGGCGGGCCGCCGCATCATGGAAATTTACAATACCGATTTTGATGTCGAACAAAAATCCGACAACACCCCTCTCACCGCTGCTGACATGGCCGCTCACCATACCATCATTGAAGGCCTCGGCCGGCTCACGCCGCATACCCCTGTTCTTTCAGAAGAATCCGCCAGCATACCCTTTGAGGAACGCGCCCAGTGGCAGCGCTACTGGCTGGTCGACCCGCTGGACGGTACCCGCGAATTTGTCAAACGCAATGGCGAGTTCACCGTTAACATCGCACTGATCGACAACCATGAACCCATACTTGGTGTTGTTTATGCCCCCGTTACCGGTGCCACTTATTACGCGGCGCGCGGCATGGGCGCCTTCAAAAAAACCCGGAGCGATACCAGTAATAACAGAAGTGAAGCCACCGCCATTCACACCCGGCGCAAAATCGCAAACAGCACTATTATTGCCGGCAGCCGTTCACACCGGGGCGATTCACTGGAGGCTTTTCTGCAAAAGGTCGGGGATTATGAAATGATCAGCATGGGCAGCTCACTGAAGTCCTGCCTGGTAGCCGAGGGCCTCGCCGATATTTATCCGCGTCTGGGGCCTACATCCGAATGGGATACCGCTGCCGCACAATGTGTGGTGGAAGAAGCAGGCGGGCGCATTACCAAGACCAATATGCAGCCGCTGCGGTATAATACCAAGGACGAGCTATTGAACCCTTATTTTCTGGTGATTGGTGACCCCGGTTTTGACTGGACTCAATACTTGTAACGGCACTATTTTGCTACCCACCCTTAAACCCTAACAACCAAGGAATACAACGTGAAAAATCCATTATTATTCAGCGGCCTTGCCGCCATTATCGCTTTGCACGGCACCGCTGTCAGCGCAGCAAAACCCGATACTGACAAAGAAAAGTTCAGCTATGCCATTGGCTTTCAGATCGGCCAGGGCTTTAAGCGCGACAACCTGGAAATTGATACCAAAACCATGTCTCAGGCTATCAACGATGTATTAAACGATAAAACACCGCAACTAAGCGCCCCTGAAATGCGCGCCGCCATGGAAGCCGCGCAACAAAAACTGCTGGCCGCACGCGCGGCCGTTGGCGAAAAGGCCAAGGCCGCAGGCGAGGCCTATCTTGCCGCCAACAAAAAGAAAAAAGATGTGGTGACACGCGACAGCGGACTGCAATACAAGGTCATCAGCGCGGGTAAGGGCAAGCAGCCGACTGCCGAGTCATCGATTACCGCCCACTACAAAGGCACGCTGATTGACGGCAGAGAATTCGACAGCTCATATAGCCGCAACCAGCCTGCCACGTTCAATGTCAACCAGGTCATCCCCGGCTGGAAAGAGGTGCTGCCGCTGATGCACGAAGGCGACAAATGGCAGGTGTTTATTCCATCCGAACTGGCTTATGGCGAACGCGGCTCTGGCAACGCCATCGGCCCCAATGAAACGCTGATTTTTGAAATCGAGCTACTCAAGGTCAACTAACGCGGTTCATCGTGAAAGACTCATTAAAGCCTCACTGGTAACAGGCATGAGCACATGAGCGCCAACACCTCTTCAGCACAGCAATTATTTTTGCAACGACTGCTGGGGGTGTTGCGCACTCACCCCGCCGGCATCAGCGAGTACGAACTGATTCGCGCGCTGGACTCCGCTGGCGAGGCCCATTTTGGCGTCGACTGCCTGCGCGACAGCCTGTCATTATTTCAAACACATTTTTTTCTTTTTCACAGTCTCTACCAATTGCATGACCAGCTGTGGCGCGACGATGGAATTCATCTTGAAATTACGCCATTGCGCATACGGCTGCTGCCGGGCAACAGCGACTCCAGGCCCGTATTGCCCACGCACAATCCATTACGCGATTATTATCTGGACATTGATAACCTGAAAAACACCGACGCCAATGATGTCGATTTATTGTTAGGGAAATTCTGGCAGCGCTTTGCGCGCGATGATGAACGGCACAGTGCGCTGGCGGAATTGGGATTAAGTGATCCCGTTGATTGGGCAACCATTAAAACCCGGCATCGGCGACTGGTCATGCAACACCATCCAGACCGCGGTGGTGACAAACAACGCCTGCAAGCCATTAATGCAGCAATGGATATGCTCGCACGCAGCAACGCCTGATGCTGCCCAGTGATAAACTGGCGATTTATTCGTCCCGCCGCTGAACCTGGAAAACTCAGCTGGGTCACAGAAGCCCCATAGCACTTACTGCACCCGCAAATTCAAAATGCACTCATTTCTCGCTTCCACGCAGGAGCATCACCGCCATTACGCGGTGATACTTGTTTTTTTCAGTTATGTCAGTATGCGTTACCGCATGAGGAAACATGGCGCTTACGCTTATGACACAGAGACCGCAGCACTTTTATATTTTTCTCTGCGTCTCTGTGTTAACAAACACCAGGCTTGACCAATGTCGCCGTAACTTAATGGGCGGCGATACCCCTGCGTGGGAACCAGAAAACGGAACCCGGGCCCATCGTGCTGCTGGACCCCGTTTTAGCCGGCGGTTGCCGGATACCGCCTGCTTCCCTTCCCTCCAAAATTACAGGACATCTGTCATCCCGCCGCCAGACCTTGAATCCGCACTCCCATTGGCGGTATTTCCTCCCCGTCGATTCTCACATCAAGCACGACAGGACCACTGCCGGAAACCAGGCGGTCAAAATCCAGTCTTTGCAGGTCTTCCGAAGATCTGATGACATACCCTTGCGCCCCCATCGCTTTGGCTAACGCACAAAAATCTGTCGGTGGAAGCTCAAAGGCAATTTGCTCAGCCTTGTTCAGTCGCTGCCCATGCTTCACCATACCCAAAGCTTCGTCGTTCAGAATGACAAAAACAATTGAAAGCTTTTCGCCAACAGCGACGCTTAATTCCTGCCCATGCATCATGAAACTGCCATCACCGGTAATACAGACGACAGGACCGTCCTGATAACCTAACGCAGCGCCGACGGACGAACCAATCGCCCAGCCCATTGATGAGAATTCAATACTGCTTCGAAACAGCCCTGCATTGATACCACGCCGCCTGACACTGCGCCGGTCTGTCGGCTGAAGATAATGTATGGCCCACGCCACACTGTTTCCTGTGTCGGCAAAGAAACGGGTGTTTGATGGAAACAATTGATTTAGCTCATACATTAATCTCTGGGGCTTAATGGGCACGGCATCGGAAAGCATAATCTCCTGCTCATCGGGAGTCAGGGTTGCATGAAGACCGAGGGGCGCACCTATATTTTCGGGTGTACTTAGTGCGGGTTTATTGTTTCTGATCAGCTCTAACAGCTGCTCAAAAATGGCAAGAATATTTCCCCGGACGTGTAATTTCGCCATCGGCGACCGGGTCATATTTTCTTCTGTCGAGTCTATGTGTATTAACCGCTTGTTAAGGAGGTAGTCTTCGCTCCAGCCGCTGCTCGCCCACTCACTAAGATTGGTTTCAATGGCAATGACAATATCTGCATTTTCTTCACTGAGCGCCTTTCGCGCACTGTCGTGTCCTGCGAAGCCGATGACGCCCTTGTAACAGGCAAGGTTTGAGCCCACCAGACCTTTGCCATGCGGGGTGGTAACGATGCCGGCATCCAGCAATCCGGCCAGCTCCAGAATGAGGCCAGTGGCCTCTCCGCATTCGCCACCCAACACCAATACGAATTTATTGTTTTTAACAATTGTCGAATAAAGCTCACGCAATGCGTTTTGATCACAGGTTGCATTTGCCCTGAGTAATTTGTTGAGATCAACGTGTTCATGAGGAGGGCGCGCCACTGCACGCAAAACATCAATGGGAACGCTGAGGTGTACCGGACCTTTTGGAGAGTGCATTGCCGTCATTATGGCGGTTACAAGTTTCTGTTCTATCTGGTCGGTATGGGAAACAAGGCTGCTGTAGCGTGTGCAATACTGAAACATACCCACTACGTCAATGCCCGCATCAGATGATTCCTGAAACGCACCTCGCCCAAATGTCGGCAGGGCTGTCTGTGCGGTTATCACCAATAACGGGACATGGTTTGCGTAAGCATTGGCAACGCCGGTAATTAAATTGGTCGCCCCCGGGCCGGTTGTTGCACAACAGACGCCAAGCTTTCCGGTTTGCCTCGTATAACCATCAGCGGCAAAAACCGAGCTCGCCTCATGACGGGTCACAATCGGACGAATCCCACCACGTCGAGAGCTTCGAGCAAGTGAATCGTATAGTGGCTCAATAGCACCGCCAGGTATTCCAAATATATATTCAACGCCTATTTGCTCAAGGAAATACAGAATCAGATCTGCGCCAGTTAAAGCCATTTTGCTTGGCAAAAATAGTGTATCTTTGTCCATAAGATGTAATAAAAATTTCCAGTTAGGTAAATATCAGATTCTTTCACTCTCCTTTAATGACAAGACATTTCCATATGATCAAGCATATCCAGCAAGCTATTACCACTGCATATCAATAGTGTATTTACTATTTAGATACACAGTGCACGAATAAAACAATCGTATTCAACAATTCCCTATATTTCCACAAACTCCGCGCTTGTTCAATAAATTATAAATGCGCTACATAGCAAAATACTGTGATACTACTTAGCCTCTAACATGGATAGTTGAGTTTCCCTCAAGCGCTTACTGACAAACGATTAAAAACCGTCAGTTTGATATAACTATACTGAACGGGCTACGGGTTTCCCCTTAAAGTATTCCTTACCCATAAGAAAATCAGGCCATATAGGGCATTGTCAGCATTGAATGAATATGCTCAACCGATAGTGACAGTTGATGAAATGATTAGAAAATATTAGTTTCGATAGGCAACCTTATAATTTACCCCGCCTTCTGATATCAAAAATTATTTTATGGTCCATTACTAAAATTTAACAACAAACAAACATTAAACAATTACATTTAAAATGTAATAAAACGGACACATAAAATGTGTAGGCCTTTAAGGTTTCAGATTGACCAACACAGGCGGAGGGATTCTAAAACCTCCTGATTCAACATTATTGTATTTTCGCCAAAAAGCAAGCTACGGAAAAACCTCAACCTGAGGGAAGCACATAAAACCTGTTAAAGATCCAGACGTTGCGACCGAAGGTTTTACGGAGAAATAATTCTATACCCGTGGCGTTTGGGGTTTCGGTTTAAGTCGGCGTCATATTTTCTTCATGGCGCGGCGAAATGACGTGTAATCGTTATTCTATGGCAAGGACAACAACGCGGCCATGGCGGAAACAGGGCGTGCAATGAGACCTCAATCCCAAACGCTACGGGTATAAATCCGCAAATTATAAACCACGGTACAGATGACACAAATACAGTTGTTGAACAGACTCATGAATAATTCAGACAATGATCGATAAAGAAAAAACCAGTGCCACCGCTTTTCCCGCACCAGGCTCACTCACGACGACCACAATATCTGAACCGTTCCACTGAGTTTATATAAACCAAGGAATGGCCTGTATGAAAATTGAGCAGACACAATGGACACACACTACCGGGTGGACACCTGAGACGCCAGGAAAATTGGCTGGCGCTGCCAATCTGGTATTGGTTTTTGGCTCTACCGAACGCTTAAAAAACGCCCATCAGATGGCGGAAATTCGAAACACTTATCCAAATGCCCTTATCAGTGGTTGCTCCACGGCCGGTGAAATTTTTGATATCACTGTGTCAGATGATTCCCTGTCCGTTACCGCGATTCACTTTGAACATACCCGGTTACAAACCACATATGCCAGGGTCAGTGGCCCGGAAGACAGTTTTTGCTGCGGCAAAGAACTGGCCCAGGCCGTCCCGCATGAAGGGCTTCGGCATGTGTTTATATTGTCAGACGGACTTAACGTCAACGGCAGTGAATTAGTTGCAGGACTGAGCGAACAACTTCCGAAGGGCACTACCATTACGGGTGGCTTATCCGGCGATGCCGACCGTTTCGAGGAGACCCTGGTGCTGTGGAAAGGCCAGGCACAATCCCACATCGTTACATTGATTGGTCTATATGGCGCAGAGCTCAATATTGGTTTCGGTTCATTGGGCGGCTGGGACTCCTTTGGTCCCGAGCGCCTAATCACGCGCGCCAACGGTAATGTGCTTTACGAGATGGACGGCAAATCCGCACTGGAATTGTACAAATCATATCTGGGCGAACACGCCAATGGGCTGCCCGCCACCGGCCTGCTGTTTCCCTTGAGCTTGCGCTCTGCGGACAGTAATACCGGCCTGGTACGCACCATTCTCGCCGTCGATGAGGACGAGCAAAGCATGACCTTTGCCGGTGATATGCCGGAGGGCAGCTACGCCCGCCTGATGAAGGCAAATTTCAACCGGCTTGTGGATGGCGCCGTGGCGGCCGCAGAAACCAGCGCCCAGGCCATCAGAGGGTCCACGGCCGAACTCGCCATTCTTATCAGCTGCGTTGGACGCAAGATGGTACTCAAACAAAGGACAGAAGAAGAGGTTGAGGGTGTCCGGGAAGTATTTGGGCCAACACCTGCCCTCACCGGTTTTTATTCCTATGGTGAAATTTCCCCTTTTATCCCCGGGGCAAAATGTGAATTACATAATCAGACCATGACGATTACCACCTTCAGCGAAACCTCTAACTAGCACACAGGATCGACACACAGGAATGCCCAGGCAACACAGCCTTCTCCGCCGCCAGCTTCGCAAACACCTCGGAAACGAAAAACGCATTCCGCCAGCTTTCGCGATGTTCATTGATGCTGTCGATAACGCCTACCGTGAATTTGATATTGATCATGAAATGGTGGAGCGCTCTCTCGACCTGAGCTCCACTGAGTTATTGCAAGCCACTGCCAGTATCCGCGCTGTATTGGATGCGCTACCGGACCTTTATGTGCTCATTGATTCAAATGACATCGTTATCGACTATCAGGCCGGTGATAGCAAAGCGATGTCACAACGGGCTGAAGAGGTCATCGGCAAGCCATTTCTGAATATGCCTTTATTGAATGCCGATGACGCTTTGTCGCAGGCCGTGCGAAATATTCGTGCTGATGCCAGAAGTCTGATTATTGAATTTTTGTACCCGTGGAATGATACCCCGCACTTCTTTGAGGCGCGGCTTTTCCCGGTAACCGGTGACCGGATCGCTATTCTGGTGCGCGACATCAGCAATCGTAAACTGGCGGAAAACAGCCTTTACGCCAGCGAAAAACGATTAAGAAAACACAACAATCTTATCCTGACCATGGCAAAAAACAACTATCTCACATCGGGGGATATTGATGTTTTCTTTGAAAAAATAACGGCTACCGCAGCACAGGGCCTGCATGTTCAGCGCGCAAGCATATGGCTGTACAACCATGACCACAGTCAACTCAAATGCATAAAATGCTATGAGCAGGATACAGGCCAGTACTCGGCCGGGATGACTGTCAACGTCGAGCATTACCCAAACTACTTTGAGGCTTTGCATGCAAAACAAATCATCACAGCAAACGGTGCCCATTCATGCTCTGCCACTCAAGCGTTTTTTGAAACTTACCCGCACCCGGCACCACCAGGGATTCATTGCCTGCTGGATGTCTCGATCAATGTCGGCGGCCAGGTTGTGGGTGTTTTGCGCAATGAGCACATCGGCCAGCCACATAACTGGACTCCGGAAGAAAACACTTTTGCCCATTCCATGGCTGACTTTGTTTCCCTGGCAATGGAAACACGGGAGCGTGAAAAAGCCCAGACGGCATTATGTGAAAGCGAAGAAAAGTTTCGCATCCTCGCCGAAACCACTGACAGTGCAATCATTGTGTTTCGTGAACATTTTCTCTATACAAATCCGGCATTCCAACGCATTACCGGCTATACGCATAATGAAATACTCAAACTGGGGTTTATTGATCTTGTTGACAAGGATTCCCGACAATTTATTTCCCACCTGATTCACCAATATGAACAGGGAAATGAAGAAAATCTCCGCGAAGAACTTCGCATTCTGGACAAGGAAGGTAACGAGCACTGGCTTTTCCTGACATCCAGTCTGATCCGGTTTGAAGGACAACCGGCGGGTCTGGCAACTGCTTTCGATATTACCGAACGCAAGCATATGGAGGACCAGCTTCGTCATCAGGCCTTTCACGATAAACTCACAGGGTTGCCTAACCGCGCCTTGTTTCTCAATCGCCTGGAGCACGCCATTTCCCGCAGCCGCCGGCGCAAATGCCGGTTTGCCGTTCTGTTTATCGACCTCGACAGATTCAAGCCGATCAATGACAGTCTCGGACATCTTATCGGCGACAAATTTCTCCAGGAAATCGCCCGCCGCCTACAGCACAGACTGCGGACCGAGGATACCATCACACGTTTGGGCGGCGACGAATTCACCGTTTTGCTGGAAGGACTTCAGCATCCTGACTACGCTATTCTGGTTGCCAAAACCGTCCAGGAAATCATTTGCAAGCCCTGTATCATTGAAGGTAATGAAATTACCGTCACCGCAAGCATTGGTATTGCGCTATGCGATGCCAATTATAAAAAAGCGGAAAATATTTTACGTGATGCCGACATCGCAATGTATCGCGCCAAAACCTGCGGCAAAGGACAGTACGCCATTTTCGACTCAAGCATGCATGAGCGCGCGGTAAGCCTGCTGGAGCTGGAAAGCGATATGCGCCGCGCAATTGAGCGTACAGAATTTGAACTCTATTACCAACCGATCATTCAGTTAAAAACCGGCCATATCAGCGGCTTTGAAGCTCTCATACGCTGGAACCATCCACAACACGGCCTGGTGCCTCCCGATAAATTTATCCCGATAGCGGAAGATACCGGCTTAATCAATGACATCGGGGACTGGGTGCTGGAAGATGCATGTCAACTCATGAAAACGTGGCAGGAGCAGCTTGATAAATGCGCAATGCCGACAATCAACATCAATGTCTCCAGTCGGCAAATTGCCTATGGCGACCTTGTGCAAAAAGTTACTGCGGCGATACAAAAAAATAACATTGATGGTCGTAACCTGAAGCTGGAGCTTACCGAAAGCATGGTGATGGAAAATCCTGGCATGGCAAGTTCAATGATTACAGAATTAAAGCAATATCATGTCCAGACCGCCATTGATGATTTTGGCACCGGTTATTCATCACTGAGTTATTTGCACCAATTTCCCATCGACACACTGAAAATAGACCGCTCATTCATAAATGAGCTTAAGCCGGATGGAACAAATGCAGAAATCGTCAACACCATCGTTATGCTGGCACACAATCTTGGACTCAACGTTGTGGCCGAAGGAATTGAAGAGGACTATCAATTACAGCATTTATATTCCATTGGTTGTGATTTTGCGCAAGGCTACTACTTTGCCAAGCCCATGCCCGCCCATGAGGCATTGGCAATATTGTTATCTGACAAAACTGACGCCATTCCGAAAAGCCTGCCTTGATCAACACCATATACAAAAATTTACAGACTTATTTATAAAAATAACCGCACACAACAAAAGGGTATGACGTTGGCTTACCCTTCACCACATTCAAACGTGAATCAAGAGTCAAAAATATCCCGCCATACAAGACTAACAATGAACACGGTGACCCATTGCGGGGCCCCGATATAAAAATGCGCTCATGCGCAATCATTTTCACTGCAAAGCAGCCCAAGCCACCCTGACCACTTCTGCTGATTATTTAATCCGTCGTTCCGGCGAAGGCCGGAATAACAAAAAAACAGCCTAAGGTGGACAGTTTTTTTGTGCCCGCACATACACTGACATGGGTAATTCAGCCCTTAATTCACACTCAGGCATGCTATCAAGATAATATTGCCAGCATCCGTATAACCCCTATGCAGCACCCTATAACCCCTAAGTTATCCATTATCAACAACGCTGGTTCTTTCAGTAAAAAACGGTTCGTGGGCCGGACGTTATAAACAAAATTATAAATTGGCCCTGCTTTGCATTATCCTGCCGGAAATATAAAAACATGCACGCCTGTTTGTAAAAAACCACATAAAACTGCATAAAGAGTGTACCAATCCCGAACTGTATATCAAATTTTCCGGTTGTAAATCTTTCCGGCTTTTACAAAATTTTACAACTCAAAATTTTTATTGCAGCCTCCCCAAATACTTCCTTTTCATTAAATTAAACACTCCCTTTCATTAAATTATAAGAAATGTCAAAATACAGCCTTTATATCAAACAGGAGCACTCTACTCATGGCCGTAAAAAAGAAAACCAAATCTGCTGTATCGAGCAATAAATCACTGAAATCTGTAGATGATGCCATTGCCAGCCTGAAAGATGCGGCGACTTTAACGTCAAAAGCAGTGGTTAGCACAACCAAAAACAAGAAAAAACTACTGGCTGAATCCAAGCGTCTCGCAAAAAAACTGGCAACGCTGATGAAAAAGAAAAAAGCAGCCAGAGCCGCTTTGAACAAAGATTCCTCAGCTGCCAACCAAAAAGCACTCAAAAGCATCGAGAAAGACATTGCAGCCAACAAAAAAGAAGCGGCCAAAATTACGGCTGAAAAATCGTTGGCCATTGCCGAACTATCCGCACTCAAGGTCGTCGCCAAGCGTGCAACCGTCTACACAAAAGCAATTGCCTCTGCTGACAAAGCAATGAGCAAACCAAAAAAGAGACGGAAAAAAAGAAAAACGGCAAAGGTAAGTTCCTGATCTCTATCGGAACAATGGTCAAGAACCCACCCAAGCGGTGGGTTTTCCATATCACCAAAACCCATTATGAGGTGTTGCGGCAGCTTTACCCTTTCCGTTCAAACCTGAATGGAAAATATACGGGCCTACCTGCTGATCTGGTAGATGAACATGCCTGCCCCACTGCTCATACTGCGCGCTGGCATCGCGGATATATTCGAATTTCCCGCATCGTGAATAACAGAAATCATCAAACTCCGGTCAACCGCCCAAAGGACGCTGCTGTCATTCCAGTTTGGCGTATAACTGGAAAAACCGGTCAGATCTGAAACATCATCATTGTAGAACACCAACCCGGGAGTGGTGACCGACTTTCTGATCGTCACAGAATGCCCTGCCAGGATTCGATACCAGCCATCTACGGGCTCTATGGCCAAACCGGTATCATTATCCATTACAACAAAGTTGCTTGTTGCAAAATCAGGCGTGCCGGCAACTGATACGGATGACAGAACCGGTTTCGGGTAACCTGAAACAGATTCGTAAGTGTAAATTTCACGTTGTTGAAAATAGCGTTTTGGTGGGCATGTTGTGGATGTGGTGTTACCAAGATCCTGATATACCCAGGCAAATACGTATCCGGCCTGAGGGGTGATGGATGGGCTCAGGATATAATCATAACCGTAGGTCAAAATCGACAGTGGTGAATTATCAATAGTTGTGATTTTGAATTGCCCATCGAAATCAGGTGCATCGCTCCAATCCGACGGAGCGGGCGATGCTGGCAATGTATCATCGAAAACCGATTCTTCGCCACCGTAGGTTGGCCCCGGGACTTGCTCCTCCACCCAGGCAGAACCGGTCCAGTTCCACACTGAGGATGTGGTTGTCCAACCGGTCATGGCCGGGCATTGATCGGTGGGAGTCATTAATCCCAGTTGCCATTCAGTTGTGGTTTTGATGTTGACCCGATGCTCTCTTACCAACTGATCAACGGTCTGCGTGGTGGTATGCGCCGAAGTATCGCTAAGGGACAGATAAAAGGATTTGCCTACAGTGTTGGTAAAGGTATAAGCCGTGCTGGCAAATTCCATATTGTTGAGCATTGCCCGGTCTGCAAAATCCGTATTCAGGAAGATGCCGGCGCCAAGGTCATCAATGGTGTCCATGCTGAATATGGGCACATAAAAATCTGTGCGGAAACTGAAATTCAGGTTACTCAGGTTGCCTGCGGAATCGCTCACCTCAACCCGAATCATATGCTCGTCTTCGGGCGTAGCCTGATGCCAGTCAGGCGCCAGCACCTCGGACACCAACGGGAGCAGATATTCAGTATTGATGGGGGTAATAATCCGCCAGGGACTTATGATTTCACCGCTTCGTTCGTATTGGATACGCACCTGTATGGCATCCGGCGCTGTAATGGCATCCGGGCCCATTTGATCTGTAACGCTAAAGGCAAAGTAAGGTATTGAATTATTGTTTAATGCCGACCTGCCAATCTGCACACCATTGAGATCAACAGAGTCCGTTTCAAAATACAATGCCTGGGCATCGTTCACATCCTGCAAAGCCGCCTCTGTATAGCTGCCATCACCATTGGAAAAACGAGCGAGACTATGCCTGTCAGTGGCATCAATAACCGGGGCTACCACATCCAAATACAGGATGGTTTGGGTATCAAGCCGTTTGCCAACCCGGTCGATCACGGTTATCGGAATGATGTTTTTGCCGGGTTCAATATTGACGGCGGCATTCCAGGTTCCATCGGTAAACAACGTGGCCTGTTGCCCCTGTGCGATGATGGACTGAACACCGGAGACATTGTCACTGTATGTGCCGCTGATCAGTGTGCTCGTCTGAGCGCTTGCGGGAGGGGAGCTGACACTGATCACCGGTGCTGTATTATCAAACTGTATAACAAAGCTGCTGCTCGCCGTGTTCCCGAGAGCGTCGGTTGCAGCAATAAGAATCTCATGCTCGCCATCTGCATAATCGGTGGTATCGAAAACGACCAGGGTGGCCGCAGGATCATCGAATTCGACCGCTGGCTCACCATCGACAGACAGACTGACCCTTTCGGCACCCAAAAGCCCTCCAATGGCTATCTCAAAGCTGAAAACCCCGCTGTAATACTCGTCAGCCGACCGCATTATGGTCACTTCAGGTGATTGGTCGTCAATATTGATCGGCGTCGATGCGCCCAACAGCACGCCGGTTTGTGATGCAATTTGCCGGGCAGCGGCAAGCAGTTTGTCGGGCCCCAGCCCTGTTTTGTTTTTATCGCTATTGGCTATCGCCAGCATGTGCAGAGAAAATGCAATGCGAAAAGTATTGGCATCAAGGGCCACCCGCCCAAAGGCAAGCGGCATTAACGCTGTGCCCTCCCGGTTATATCCCGTGCCATTCAGCACGCCATCGGAACGGATATCATTGTAAAGCACCTGCATCAAAGCGATTGATGAGTAAGTGGTATGCGGGGCGCTGTTTTCATTGCCTGCCCATGCCGTCCAGTTGGAAAGTCCGGCCAAATAGAACCCATACAATATTTCATCGTTGAGGTCTGAAATGGCATTATTTGCGTCGACAATGGCAAGTGGCTGTGTTCTGCCAACATCCACGGCAAAGAAGTTATTGATATCCTCCATCGCTTCCATGATCGCCTGATTGACCGGCGAACCATTGGTAATTTTATAGTCGGCCAACCCTGTTACAAGATGTGTAAGTGGCGTCACCATGACATCAACACTCTTTCCAGACTCGTACCTCGCCATGGCACGCAAAACCTGCCCATCAGCCAATGCAACAGAAGAACCACTGGCATCCTCTACATAACGGCCACCACTGACTTCAATCAAAACCGGTTGATCCGGGGCCTGTACTTCAATGGCATAGCTTCCCTTTTCATCAGTGATTGCACTGCCCAGTGTCACACCACGCACACCGCCAGTAAAACCATAAGCCGTCACACGGGCGCCCACGATAACACCATCGACAACATTACCTTTTATGGTGCCGGCCGGGCGTGTTTCAGGCAGGCTCTGCGAACCTCCAGGGGAACAGCCTGCCAGGAATGGCACAACGACAAGTAGCAGGAGTAACAGGAGACCTTGTTTGCATATTGCTGTGATGTTCATGATTGGCAATTTACGCCTTTGCTTGTATCAATATCGGTATAACAGTGTTATCAGGGCTGAGGTTTCATCAATATCGCCATCCACAGGAATGGCGTACTCAAGTTTTGCCCCGATATCCCAATCTCGGGTTAAAGACCATTCACTGACAACATTAAGCAACAATGCGACAGATGTTTGTTCACGATCAGGATAGGTATCAATCAGGAAACCGTCTGCGTCCACAATATGACGGGTGGTGTACGTTGCCCGGGAAGCAGCGATGCCCACGCCAAACCAGGGGGCCCACAAGCGCGCGACTCTCAGGCTTTTTTGTAGAGAAAACCGGAGGCCATACTGCTCCACATTTTGACCAACCTTATTCACAGCGGCATCCAGCGATGCCTTGTAATAAAAAAACGCTGACCAATAACGGATATCGCCAAACAGCCAGTCAGTATGAATCAACGTCATCGGCAACATCGTCCATTCCCTCCCGGTATCCCCGGCCGGATCATCGACAGACACGGCAGCAACACCCACAGCATACCCCAGTCTCGCCGTACTCTCCGGCAAACCGAGGGCTCCTGCATATGCCGGGCGGCCGATAACCATCGCCAAAAACACCAGGACGGGATACAGACTTTTTCCCAAACAATTAACTTTATCAGTTTTCATAAACAGCAATTTCTTACAGCCTCAAGCATGCATTATTTGTCATAGCGATAATCAAGGCGGGTAATGGCAATACCCTGCCTGCTCTTTGTTACGCCCAGCCTGATACTGCCATCATAGGATGTCACTCTCCCTGCACCTTTCTCACGCACTGATAATTGAAAATTTCCCTTGCCGCGCATTTGACCTTTATCTTTTGCCCATTGAATGTCACTGATGGTCATCCTGCGCATATCGGTAACATTAAATAACTTGCGGTAATCCTCTTCGATCTCATCAAGACTCACCCTGTCATTACTACGCGCATTCTCAGCAAAAATACCGACCAATTTTCGAAGATTTCCTGTCTCATAAGCAGACGTAAGCCTTGCCAGCAAAAGATCCAACTCGGCCATGGCAATACCGGCTTTTACTTCAGCACTTGATTCGAGAGAATCAGCACTAATGCGATTCTTCTCATAGGGCGCATTTTTCATGGGCGCCGTCACAATGTGTTTGCTGCTGGCAGGTTCAACAGGCGCCAGAAATGGCGATGATGGTATGGGCATTATTGTTGCCGACGCCCCCACGGCGGCAGCGGGCATCACAGGCGCTTGTTTTTCCGGCGCCAATTTTCTCTCTGGTATTTTGCGTGGAAGCCCCCCGGCAGACGAGGCTGCCGCCACCTTGCCCTGTGCTGGTTTTTGGCTTGGAGCATTAACAGACTGTTGTTGTGAAACAGCGGGGGCCTCATCACGGAGCGCCAGAGGCGCCACCATGGGCGCATCATCCTTCTTCACTTCCTGGCCCACTGCCGCAGCAACCTCCGCAGCCTTGCCTTTCCCCAGCGGCGGCGGATCTGTCGAGCCTGCCGTTAATGGCGCACGGAGTCCGGCAATGACGTCAGGAAGCGGAATCCCCGCAGGCATCAGCAGACTGTTGTCATTTTGCGTCACCTCTACCGTGTTTACGGGACTGGAAACTTGTTCACTGTCGACCACATCCCGCATTGCCACTGGACCAATTGCGGCGATTGTCAGCTTATTGGTACTCTCGCTACCCCGTGTGCTCATTATTTCAACCGGCTCACTGCTAAACCAAAGCTGGGGTGTAAAAACCATGCCAAGAACAATAACACCTGTGACAGCGGCCCATTTCCAGCCTGAGGAAGAACGCCTGTCTGTCGCCGTAACAGCTGACGAAACCTGAACGCCGTGCACGCCGCCATTATGTTGCTGCGCACCACCTGGGGGTGTTAGACGGGGAAGTCTTTGGCCATTATTCTCCGCTAGTCCGGCATTAACAAAAAAAGCGATTCTGGCGCGCAACTCCCGCTCAGCCTGACTGTTTTCCGCCAAACGATGCGGCAGTCGACGCGCCCCATCATGCACCCGTTCCTGACGGGCACCGGCATGCGCCGGGCCCGCATGGACAGTCGGCGTCTCAGCAGCCACATCCACCATTTTCAGCGCTACTGCCGGCGCACGGGGTTGCACATCGGCCTTCGTTACCGGTGTCTTCGACTGGCCGCGGCAATGAGCAGAACTCCCTGAATTTGCAAACGAAGCGACAACAGGCTCACAAACACTGTAAGGCGCATGAGCGACCACTGTCTCCGCTAACATATCCTTAATGACCGTGCGCACGACCCCGACATCAATCTCGTACTTTTCGTCGATAAATCCCTGCACTAATAAACGGTTACAAAGGGAATTAATCTGCCGCGGAATTCCACCTGTAAATTTATGGATTAGTGGATAGGCGTTATCGTGGAGCCGGGGTTTACCCTCCCAACCGGCCTGGGCCAGACGGTGTTTGATATACTGCCCGGTCTCGGTTTCATCTAACGGGTCCAGATGGCTGGACGCAATGACACGCTGCCTAATCTGAGCCAGACCCGGGTCTGCAAGCCTCGTCTCCAATGGCTCTTGTCCAAGCAGGAAACATTGCAATATCGCCTTTTCACCAAGCTGGAAATTGGACAACATGGAAAGCTCTAAAAGCGAGGCTGCCGACAAAATGTGCGCCTCATCAATCAGCAAAAGCGCCCGCCTCCCCTGGCGGGCGCAGGCCATAAAGAAGTTTTCCAGCTTCTTCAGCAAAAGCCCCTTACCGAGACCTTCAGAAGAAAGCCCAAAGGAAACCGCCACCAATTTCAACAGATCGTCAGAATCCACATTGGTTGAAACAATTTTTGCAAATGTGGTGCGGAACTGAGACAGCTCCTCAATGAGATTGAGCATCAGCTCTGTCTTGCCGGTTCCCGGGCCGCCGGTGATGACGACAAACCCCTCGCCCTGCTGCACAGCATAACGTAAATAAGCCAGGCCGCGTTTATGAGTACGACTATCAAAGAAAAAGTGTGGATCAGGCGTCAGCCGAAACGGGGGCTTGTATAGCTCGTAAAAAGACTCGTACATCCCACTACTCCTGTCTCTTCTGGCCGGACAATTATATTGTGAAAGACTCCCTCTCCTACTGCATCCAGTAACACTACTCTCTTTAATAAGTCTAGATAGCTTAACAAGATTTTGCCAGCTCAGCAGGAATATTACCGGTGAGGAGAGCCTCCCCATTTTGCTACAAAAAAGCACTGAATCGGGGTGAAGTTGTCGAACGTGCGATTACGTGGGTCTGCCCCAGTGTAACCGGTCAACAGAAAACCCATCGGCTAACCGGAATTAATCGACTTTTTTGCCCCCTGTTTTCCCGATAGAATTCCTTTTCTGGCCGAAATAGATAGCCAGTGATCTTCCAATGCATTATTGACCCGGCCTTTGTGCGCATCGTTAATGGTTTCCGGCCTGTTTAACAAATTTGGGCCCCACAACCCTCGACGAACAACCAGATTTACAGCCAGCGAAAGCAATAAAACAGCGTAAATACAGTTATGTTTTTTCAGAAATGCCATACAAAAAACTCCTAAAAAATCGCAGAAACAGGCCATAAAATCAAATATCGCAACGCCCCAAAAAATGGCGACTTTATTTTTTACTGTATATATTATCAGCTACGATAACATCTTTGAATTTGTAAGACACATTAAAAGTTGCATGGATGCCTGCGATCCAACTGCGTCTTCCAGGGCCATGAAACAGGATGAGCCAGCATCCTGTTTTTTTTAAATGCGGGAAAAAACCGGACTGAAAAACCTGAAGCTTTTCGCTCTCCATTGGCGGAGAGGCAACCGGGACGCGGAAAACCTGTTACTCAGGAAAACAGGGCGCAAAAAATTGGGCAGCACACCCATTTCTTGCATCTTGATAATAGGGGTGCATATTGCTTTTCTTTCTGCACAGACCTTATTCCACAGTAACCGATTTTGCGAGGTTACGCGGCTGGTCCACGTCCGTGCCTTTGAGTACGGCCACGTAGTAAGATAACAATTGCAGAGGAATGGTGTACACGATAGGTGACATGGCATCATCCACCGGTGCGACATTTAATACCTGTATGCCATCGGCCTGTTGCAGTTCGGAATGCATGTCGGCAAAAACCAGCAGCTCACCACCACGCGCACGCACCTCCTGCAAATTAGACTTCAATTTTTCCAGCAATTCATTGTTAGGCGCTACAGCAATGATGGGCATGTTTTCGTCCACCAGCGCCAGTGGCCCATGTTTCAGCTCACCTGCGGGATAGGCTTCGGCATGAATATAGGAAATTTCTTTGAGCTTAAGTGCGCCTTCCATTGCCACTGGATATTGTGCGCCACGCCCTAAAAACAGTGCATTGTGCTTGTCAGAAAACTGTTTGGCGATCTCCTGGATGGGCTCATCGAGCTTTAATACCCGGTCAATTTCCCCAGGCAGTTTTTCCAGCTCCCCCACCATGCGGGCTTCGTCTTCTGCGGAGAAGCCATTGCGCCGCCCCAGGATAATCACCAACAACATCAACGCCACCAGCTGTGTGGTAAATGCCTTGGTGGAGGCGACACCAATTTCCGGGCCTGCCCGCGTTAACATTACCAGGTCAGACTCCCGCACCAACGAACTTTCAGGCACGTTACAAATTGACAGGGAGTGGCCAAAGCCCAGGCGTTTGGCTTCTTGCAAACCGGCTAATGTGTCCGCCGTTTCACCCGATTGCGACAGGGTGACGATGAGGGAGTTTTTGCGCACAACCGGTTTGCGATAACGGAATTCACTGGCCACTTCGACACTGCACGGAATGCCGACAATGGATTCCAGCCAGTAACTGCCAATCAGTCCCGAGTGGTAGCTTGTGCCACAGGCGATGATATGTACGCCCTGCACCTTGTCAAAAATTTCCGGTGCCGCTGCACCAAAAGCCTGTTCCAATACCCGCCCACCACTGATACGGCCCTCCAGGGTGTCTGCAATGGCCTGGGGTTGCTCATAAATCTCTTTGAGCATGTAGTGACGGTATTCGCCACGGTCCACTGCGTCGGCAGACAGTTCGCTTTCTTTGACTGGTCGCTGTACTTCATCGCCCTGGGCGTTGTAAATCACCAGACTACTGCGGCGGATGTCCGCAATGTCGCCCTCTTCCAAAAAGATAAATCGCTGTGTGACGGGCAGCAGGGCAGCCACGTCCGAGGCGATAAAATATTCACCGATGCCCACACCGATGACCAGTGGGCTGCCTCGGCGCGCAGTAATCAGACGTCCCTCTTCTTTTGCGCTGATCACCCCCAGGGCATAGGCTCCGTTAAAATCAGCCACAGCCGCACGTACCGATGCCAGCAGATCTTTACCGTGTTTGACATGATAGTCGTAGACTTGATGCACCACGACTTCAGTGTCGGTTTCCGAGGTAAAAATATGCCCCGCCTGGGTCTGTGCTTCGCGTAACTGCTCGTGATTTTCGATAATACCGTTATGCACCACCGAGACGGTGTCACGGCAAATGTGCGGATGTGCGTTGTTTTGACTGGGCGCGCCGTGGGTGGCCCAGCGGGTATGGGCGATGCCGGCTTTACCGTTGAGTTTTGCCGCCATTGCCTCCGCCAGCGTTGCGACCTTGCCCATGGAACGCACACGATCCAGCTTGCCAGCACTATCCAATACGGCAATACCCGCGGAATCATAGCCGCGGTATTCCAGTCGACGCAAACCTTCCAACAGAATTGGCACTACATCTCTGTCTGCTACTGCACCTACAATTCCACACATGATTAGTTTCCCGTCTCCAGATCCGAGTAACGATATCAATTTCGCACTCTGTAAAAAAACCGTATTTTGTCACAAAGGCTTTTGCTCAGGCGCAATACTCTCGCCACCTTTCCAGTACATCAACCCGTTAATATTGACAGGTTCAGTGTTACAGTGGTGTTTCGCCATGAGCACTGACAGACCAACTGAACCCGGCAAAATAACATGGGCAATGTACGGGGTTCCACTCTGCATCGGAACAAACGAACAGGGCGAGATGTATTCCTTTCTTATGTTTCCTCTGTCTTCCGAGGCCTTTTCCAGCCCTTTACCGATACTTGCTCTACCCGGCTCAGGGTTAACGTGCCCGCCAACGTATCCCGTGTGATAGTGGAGCCTGCGCCGATGGTTGCCCCATCAGCAACAACCACCGGGGCAATAAGCTGCGTACCGGAGCCGATGAACACATTGTCACCGATGACAGTCTGGTGTTTGTTTGCTCCATCATAGTTACAGGTAATCGTACCTGCACCCACGTTCACACCTGAGCCCATGGTTGTATCACCCACGTAGCTCAGGTGGTTTATTTTACTGCCACGGGCAATGTTGGATTTTTTGATCTCGACAAAGTTACCCACCTTTACTTTATCCGCCAGATTTGCCTGCGGCCGTAACCGGGCAAACGGGCCAATGTCGCATTGTGTGCCGACAACACTCTCTTCCAGTATACAATTAGCATGTATTTGTGTATCAGCACCGATACTGACGTTTTTCAAGACCACGTTGGGGCCAACCCGCACACCATCCGCCAGCTCCACCTGGCCTTCGATCAGCACATTGATATCAATTTCAACATCACGACCAATAATGAGTTCACCGCGCACATCAAAACGGGCAGGATCCCGCAGGGTCAAACCATCGTCCATCAACTGTCGCGCCTGACGTAATTGAAAAGCCCGTTCCAGTTCAGCCAATTGGCGTTTGTTATTCACACCTTCAATTTCACAAATTTCATCCGGCTTCGCAGTGTTGATGACAACATCATCCGTCACGGCAAACCCAACAATATCTGTCAGGTAGTATTCGCCTTGGGCATTGTTGTTATCCAGCCTGGCAACCCATTTTTTGAGCATGTCAGCTTTCACCGCCAGCATACCGGTATTGATTTCATCAATACCCAGCTGTTCTTTGTTGGCATCTTTTTGCTCGACAATGCACTGCACTTTTCCCGCCGTATCACGCACAATACGGCCATAGCCAGTGGGATCGGCCAGTTTTGCCGTCAACAAAGCCAACGCATTCCCCGCAGTCGCAGCAACAAGCCGTTGCAGAGTATGCACCGTGATCAGTGGCACATCACCGTACAACAGTAGCACCAGATGGTCATCCGGAATGGCGGGCAACGCCTGTTCGACAGCATGGCCGGTGCCAAGCTGTTCCATCTGTTCCACCCAGTTAAGGTCATAGCCCGACAAAGCCTGCTGTACCTGCCCGCCACCGTGGCCAAATACGATGTGTATATCCGCCGCCCCCAGTTCCAGTGCATCCGTGATAACGTGCTCGACCAATGGCCGTCCCGCTATGCAATGCAATACTTTGGGCAAAGCGGATTTCATGCGCGTACCCTGGCCAGCAGCCAGCACCACAACGCTAAGTGGTAAGTCTACAGACATAACAAAACCAACCCCCGCTAAGTAAAATATGCTCCAAATTATGGCCTAAACGATGCCTCATAGTAATACCAATAAAAAAGGGCGGTAAAAACCGCCCTTTTTCTGCTGCTTGTTTAACAACGGTGCTATCGGCCAACTTTTTTCCGCAAACGGGAAATCGCCTGCAATTGCGCCATGGCCTCCGCAAGTTCCGCTGATGCAGCGGCATAGTCAATATCGTCCTTTTGATCAGCCAACAGTTTTTCGGCACGTTCCTTGGCTTCAAGCGCTGCGGCTTCATCAATGTCATCAGCGCGCTGGGCGGTGTCAGCCAGAATGGTCACAGCTTCCGGTTGAATTTCCAACATGCCGCCGGAAACATATAACACGATCTCCTCCTCACCCTGCTCAGTGACAATGCGCACTTCGCCGGGTTTGATCCGTGTCAACAGAGGTGCGTGACGGGGCATGATCCCCAGATCACCCATTGCCCCCGGCGCAAACAACATTGTTGCTGGCCCGGCAAAAATTTCCTCTTCAGCGCTCACAACATCGACGTGCATAGTCATCGCCATAACCTCTCTCCTTACGAACTTCTTCTGTTGTTACGACCTAAGCTAAGCGAGGGTCTTGGCTTTTTCAACGGCTTCTTCAATACCGCCAACCATATAGAAAGCCTGTTCAGGCAGTCCGTCATGTTCGCCATCAATAATGGCTTTAAAGCCGGCAATGGTGTCTTTCAGACTCACGTATTTACCAGGGGCGCCGGTAAACACTTCAGCGACGAAGAAGGGCTGCGACAGGAAGCGTTGCAGTTTACGTGCACGGTTCACCGACATTTTGTCTTCTTCAGACAGCTCGTCCATGCCCAGAATGGCAATAATGTCTTTCAGTTCTTTGTAACGCTGCAAGGTACCCTGCACCGCACGGGCAACATTGTAATGCTCTTCACCGATAACCAACGGGTCCAGCTGACGTGAAGAGGAGTCCAGCGGGTCCACCGCAGGATAAATGCCCAGCTCGGCAATTTGACGTGACAACACCAGCGTCGCATCCAAGTGAGCAAACGTGGTGGCCGGAGACGGATCGGTCAAGTCATCCGCAGGCACATAGACAGCCTGGAAGGAAGTAATGGAACCGGTTTTGGTAGAGGTAATGCGCTCCTGCAAGGCACCCATTTCCTCAGCCAGTGTCGGTTGATAACCCACCGCAGAAGGCATACGACCCAACAATGCAGACACCTCGGTGCCGGCCAGTGTATAACGATAAATATTGTCCACGAACAATAACACTTCACGACCTTCATCACGGAAATGCTCAGCCATGGTCAAGCCGGTCAGCGCAACACGCAGACGGTTACCGGGAGGCTCATTCATTTGCCCGTATACCAGTGCCACTTTATCCAGCACGCCGCCTTCTTCCATCTCGTAATAGAAGTCGTTACCTTCACGAGTACGTTCACCCACACCGGCGAACACGGAGAAGCCGCTATGCTCAACAGCGATGTTACGAATCAGTTCCATCAGCGTCACGGTCTTACCCACACCCGCACCGCCAAACAGACCGATTTTACCGCCCTTGGCGATAGGCATAACCAAGTCGATAACCTTGATGCCGGTTTCGAGGATATCCAGTGAGCTGGACTGCTCATCAAAGGTTGGTGGCTTGCGGTGAATCGACATGGTTTTGTCGGCTTTCACTTCACCCGCCTGATCCACCGGGCGACCCAGCACATCCATAATGCGGCCCAGTGTACCCTGACCCACCGGCACCTGAATCGGCTCACCCGTGCTACTGGCAGCCATGCCACGTTTAAGGCCGTCGGTGGTGCCCATGGCAATGCAACGCACTACACCGTCACCTAACTGCTGCTGTACTTCCAGCGTCAGGTCAACGTCGTTTAATTTCAGTGCGTCGTAGACCTTCGGCATGGCATCACGTGGAAACTCCACGTCTACCACGGCGCCGATGATTTGTACGATATTTCCTGAACTCATGTTTAAGTCCTCTTTAAATTTAACTAATTCTGTTTCGCTGCTGTTTGCCTGCCATTGGCATGGCTAGCAAAGACCCACTGGATCAAACAGCTGCGGCGCCACTGACGATCTCGGAAATTTCCTGGGTGATCGCTGCCTGACGGGCCTTGTTGTAAGCCAGATTCAATTCGTCGATGATGTCACCGGCATTATCCGATGCAGCCTTCATCGCCACCATGCGTGCCGATTGCTCACAGGCCACATTTTCCACCACGGCTTGATAAACCAGTGATTCCACGTAGCGCGTCAACAAATCGGTGATCACCTCTTTGGCTTCCGGCTCGTAGAGATAATCCCAGTGATGAGCGTATTCTTTCTCTTCTTTGGCCTCAATGGGCAACAACTGATCAATGGTGGGATTCTGCGCCATGGTGCTGACAAATTCGTTGTACACCACATACAAACGATCAATAACACCATTATCATAAGCATCCAGCATCACCTTGATAGTACCGAACATATCATTGATGCGCGGGGCGTCGCCAAGATGACTGGTTTCCGCCGTAATATTACTGCCCAACCGCTTGAAAAAACTGGTGCCCTTGGAACCAATGGTGCAAACGTCAATGCCGACACCCTTTGCATCCCATTCTTTCAGTGACTTCAGGGTGGTACGAAACAGATTGGCATTCAATCCACCACACAGGCCGCGATCACTGGAGACCACAATAAAACCGACACGCTTGACCTCACGGTCCTGCATGTAGGAATGTTTGTACTCTGGGTGCGACTGCGCCAAATGATGAATCACATTGCGAATTTTTTGCGCATAAGGACGCGAGGCCGTCATGCGGTCCTGCGCCTTACGCATTTTACTTGCCGCCACCATTTCCATGGCGCGCGTGATCTTTTGCGTATTCTGGACGCTTTTGACCTTTGTGCGTATCTCTTTACCGACTGCCATGCTTATCTCCTAACGAAAAGCTCCTGACCTTAAGTCTTGCGCTTACCGGTGCCTGCCAACTAATAGGTACCCGACGTTTTGAACTTCTCAATGGCCGCTTTCATTTCACCAGCGATGTCATCATTGAAGTCCCCGCTTGCATCAATCTTGGCAAGCAGGTCCGCATTGTTGGAGCGCAGGAAGGAATGCAATGCTGCTTCAAAATCCACAACCTTTTTCACATCAACATCGTCGATGAAACCTTCATTGGCTGCGAACAATGAGAACGCCATTTCAGCCATAGACAGTGGCGCATACTGCAATTGCTTCATCAGCTCGGTAACACGTTGCCCACGTTCGATCTGTTTGCGTGTGGTTTCATCCAGATCGGATGCAAACTGCGCAAAGGCCGCCAGCTCACGATACTGCGCCAAGTCAAGACGCACACCACCACCCAGCTTTTTAATGATTTTGGTTTGCGCGGCGCCACCCACACGAGACACCGACAAGCCGGCGTTGATGGCCGGGCGGATACCGGCGTTGAACAGGTCGGCTTCCAGGAAGATCTGGCCATCAGTGATGGAAATCACGTTGGTGGGCACGAAGGCCGACACGTCACCTGCCTGGGTTTCGATAATGGGCAGCGCAGTCAGGGAACCGGTTTTATCTTTCACTTCACCATTGGTAAGACGTTCGACTTCCTTCGCATTGATGCGCGAGGCACGCTCCAGCAAACGGGAATGCAGATAAAACACGTCACCCGGATAGGCTTCACGACCCGGCGGGCGGCGTAACAACAGAGAAACCTGGCGATAGGCCCATGCCTGTTTGGTCAGATCATCATAAACGATCAAGGCATCTTCGCCACGATCACGATAATACTCACCCATGGTGCAGCCGGCGTAAGGTGCAATGTACTGCATGGCCGCAGGGTCAGCTGCTGTTGCAGCCACAATGATGGTGTGCGCCAGCGCACCGTGTTCTTCCAGTTTGCGCACTACGGCGGCAATGGATGACGCTTTCTGGCCAACGGCAACATAGACACACTTAACGCCGGTGCCTTTCTGATTGATGATGGCATCGATGGCGACCGCCGTTTTACCGGTCTGACGGTCACCGATAATCAGCTCACGCTGACCACGGCCCACAGGCACCATGGCATCAATGGCTTTCAAACCTGTTTGCACAGGCTGGTCCACGGATTTGCGCTCGATAACACCTGGCGCCACTTTTTCGATGGGTTCATAACTGGCGGCATCAATGGGGCCTTTGCCGTCGATAGGGTTACCCAATGAGTCAACCACCCGACCCAGCAGCCCCGATCCCACCGGCACTTCCAGGATACGACCGGTACACTTGACTTTGTCACCTTCAGTAATGTGCTCGTAAGCACCCAACACCACAGCACCCACGGAGTCCTGCTCCAGGTTCAACGCCATACCAAAGGTGTTGCCGGGAAACTCAATCATTTCACCCAGCATCACATCGGACAGGCCATGAACGCGCACGATGCCATCAGTGATGCTGACCACTGTACCTTCGTTGCGCGCCTCGGTAGAGACATCAAAATTTTCGATTCGTTTTTTAATCAGCTCACTGATTTCAGACGGATTTAATTGCATTTTCTTTTTTCCTCTATTGGCGATTCGTGACTGCTCATGACTGTAAGGACAGCCAGCATTAACCCGCCAGTTCCACGGAAAGCTTGTTTAGTTGGCCACTCACTGAGCCATCAATCACCATGTCGCCCGCCTTGATAATGGCGCCCCCCATGAGGGATTCGTCCACAGTGCATTTGAGGGATACTTCACGCCCCAGCCGCGCCTTGAGTTTCTTTGCGATCATTGATTGCTGTTTCGCACTGACTTTATGTGCGCACACCATTTCTGCTTCGACAGTCTTTTCTGCCTCAGCCTTCAGGGCTTCAAACTGCGCAGTGATTTCAGTGAGCACATCCATACGACGATTTTCGGCCAGCAGCTTGATCAGGTTGCGACCGGAATCGGTCATCACATCGCCTGCAACATCAATAACCAACTGCGCCAATTGCGCCTTGTTGACACTGGTGTTGCCGATAATGCCCTGCATATCTGCGTTCGTCGCAATAAGCGTCACGGCTTGCAGCATATCTGACCATTCTTTCAGCTGCTTATTGGCTTTGGCTAACTGAAAAACCGCTTCGGCATAAGGTCGGGCAATGGTGGATTTCTCAGCCATAACCTAAATCTCTGCCGCCAGATCGTTCAACAACGCATCATGCGATTTACTGTCGATCTCACGTTTCAGCACTTTCTCGGCACCTGCTATCGCAAGTACAGCCACCTGGGCACGAAGCGCTTCTTTGGCCTGGTTCACTTCACGTTCAATCTCTGCATTGGCTGCTGCAACAATACGCTCACCTTCGGTGCGTGCTGTTTCTTTGGCTTCTTCAACAATTTCAGATGCGCGTTTCTGACCTTGCGCCACAACCTCACTCGCCTGATCTTTGGCTTCTTTAAGAAGTTCAAGCGCTTTCTTTTTGGCAAGCTCTTCTTCGTGCTTGCCTTTTTCAGCCGCAGCAAGACCATCGGCAATACGCTTTTGGCGTGCTTCCATGATCCCGGACAGAGGTCCCCACATCACCCTGTTGACAAACCAGATCAACAAGATAAACGCGATTATCTGCGCAAAAAGGGTTACTGTAATATTCACTGTTTCATTCCTCCCGGTTTATCTCTGCCCATACGTGCGGCAGGTCATCACCAAGTTAGTAGCCTTACTTTAATCAAATAATATTAAAGTGCGCCGATAGCGGCAGCCAGGGCACCAACGAAGGGGTTAGCGAACAGGAACCACATGGCAAAGGCCAGGATGATGAACGGGAAGGATTCCATCAGGCCTGCGAAGATGAACATGTTGGTCATCAATACAGGGCGCATTTCAGGCTGACGTGCAATACCTTCCAGGGTCTTGGCGCAGATCAAACCCCAACCGATTGCAGAACCCAAACCGGCAGCGGCCAGAATCACACCCACACCAACTGCTGTGTAGGAGTAAATCATCGCGATCATATCAGGTGTCATTGTTACTCTCCTTAACTTAAAAAAATAAAATTAATAAAACCGATTACAAATAAAACCAAAACTTATACGTGGTAGCCCGCTAGTGATCTGCGGTATGCGCCATACCCAGATACACAATCGTCAGCACCATGAAGATAAAGGCTTGCAGGGTGATCACCAGAATGTGGAATAGCAACCAGCCCAGGTCCAGCACGACTTGCAGCGGGAACCAGATCAGCATGCCTGCGCCCAGTGTTGCGGCACCGGCCAATAACGCGATCAGCAGGAAGACCAGCTCACCGGCAAACATGTTGCCGAACAAACGCAGGCCGAGACTCAGGGGCTTGGCCAGCTCTTCGATGGCCGTCATGACAATGTTGGCAGGGATTGCAAACTTGCCGAAGGGGTGGAACAGGAACATCTTCAGATATCCGCCCAGACCTTTCACTTTAAGATTGAAGTACAGCGACAATATGAACACCACCAGCGCCATGGCCATGGGCACGCTCAAATCTGTGGTGGGCACCACTTTGAGGTAACCAATACCAAACCAGCTCGCGATCAGCGGCAACAAATCCACCGGTATCAAATCCATGAAGTTCATCAACCACACCCAGACAAAAATCGTCAACGCCATGGGCGCGATCAGCGGGTGATGACCTGGGAAGGAATCCTTTACCTGGGTTTGCACAAATTCAAGAATGGATTCAACAAAATTCTGGAAACCGCCCGGTACACCTTCAGTGGCGTTTTTGGCCACTCGCGCACCGACCATCACAAACAAGGCACCGAGCAATATCGAGATAACAATGGAGTCGATGTTCCAGGTCATGAACCCTTCACCGACATGCAGGTTAGTTAAATGATGCTGGATATACTCAACGGTGCCGCCACCCTCAGAACCTTCTGCTGCTTGACTCAAGACTCTATCCCCTTAACGTTTTCAATCCGGGCTGCCTGCCGCTTTCCGGTCACGCACACCCATCAAATAACTGGCTTGTGCCAGGGCGAAGCCGATAAAAACGGCCATCGCGTTGAGCTTTAATAATCCAAGCCCGATACCCAGCAACACAATCACTGCCGCAAACCGCACCACGGCACCGATGTATAAAATTATCATACTTTGTTTGGGATCACTCAGCGCGAGCGCATTCGCGCGCTTGAAGCCCTTGATTGATATCAGGGCGAGCACCACGCTGGACAGGCCTCCATAACCGGCCGACAGCGCCTCCCATAATTTTTCCTCGGCGCTCACGCCAAAGAAAACAACCGCGACGAGCAACGTCATCAGCAATTGAATTATAACAACCCGTCGAGCTTTCCCCGTAAGTCCTTTATCGATATTGTTCATCGGACTTTTTGTTACGCCGTTCGCCACGGGAAGACTCATTGCATTTTAGGGTCATTCAATAATTTGCACACTTTCAGAAAACCACCGACCAAACCCATGCCGCCAAACGCCAACATGAAAACCGGGGGGGTTCCCAACCAGCCATCCACCCAATAGCCCAGCAAAAAACCGGCTACAACCATCGAGCTGAGCATGGTGCCAACACTGACTAATAACAGTCCGGGGCCTTTTGTTTTACTTTTGGCCATCGACAACCCTGCAAGACCGGAGCGCATCCTCACAACTTATTAAAGCACCCCAAAATTGGGCCCGAAGTATAACCAGCCGCCTTGCTCGCGGCAAGCCACTACATGGAGATATTTCGTTTCCCGACACATTATTTTGGAATGTCATTGGCCTGTGACAACCAATAATCAGCCCGCGGCCACCCAGCAACCTTCATGATTTAAGCTTCATCAAACCTGCCAGCACAGTGTCAGTACCGTTAAATATAAAGCAACTGTTGCCAAACTTAATTTTGCTGACTGGCTCCAACTGCAAAATGCGTTTTCAGCTTACCGCCCTGCCACACACATCGCCAGTCTCGCCTTGGGCAGCCTACCCGCACTTATCGCTCTTTACCAGAACACCCTGGCCTGACTTGCTCATTTGCCACCACGCGCATTGAATCATCTACAACCCGTTGGGTTATTTGTCTGTGGCACTGGGAAAATGCTTTACACTCAGCATGGCAAGCATGTTTGCGCCCTATGCCGGTATCGCCACATCGCAGTCAAATGGCTTTTATCGACACACCTGCTTTCGGACAGGGCTCTTTACTGAGTGGGTTTTCACGCTGCCTCGAAGAAGGTAGCCGTAGTTTACTGGATACGTGCAAGTATGCCGTCCAGCTCGTCAAGGCTGTTGTAATGAATCACCAGTTTGCCATTGCCTTTAGGGGCATGTTGAAACAACACTTTGGCCGCCAGTTTTTGTGCCAGTTCGTCTTGCAGGCGTTTAATGTCCGGGTCTACTGACTTAACTTCTTTTTTTGTTTTGGCGGGGGCACTGCCCAGGCGACGCACCAGCTGTTCGGTTTCCCGCACGGAGCAACCCCTGGCAGCCACATCCCGCGCTGCTTCGCTTTGCGCCTGACCTTCCAACGCTAACAGGGCGCGGGCATGGCCCATCTCCAGATCACCGTGCTCCAGCATTTTGCGCACATCATCATTGAGACTGAGCAACCGCAGCAGATTGCTCACCGCTGCACGGGAACGGCCCACAGCGCCGGCGGCCTGTTGATGGGTCATTTCAAATTCGTCGATCAGGCGTTGCAGGGCAACAGCTTCTTCAATGGGGTTAAGGTCTTCACGTTGAATGTTTTCGATGAGCGCCATGGCGATGGCGGCCTCGTCGGGCACATCACGCACCACGGCAGGAATTTCGTGCAAGTCAGCAATTTGCGCAGCACGCCAGCGGCGCTCTCCGGCTATGATTTCGTAACGCCCGCCATCAATGGGGCGTATCACAATAGGCTGCACCACTCCCTGGGCTTTAATCGAGCTGGCCAATTCTTCGAGACTTTCGGCATGCATATCTGTGCGTGGCTGGTATTTACCCGGCTGCAACAGGTCCACCGGCACTTCACGCAGATCCGCCCCCTGGGGTTCCTCAATGGCCTTCGCCATGGAACCACCCAATAATGCATCCAGTCCGCGCCCCAATCCCCGTTTTTTTACCGCCATGTGCTCTACGACCTCTTAATTCAGTTTTTCAGACAATTCACACGCTGGCAGCCAGCACCGGACCATCTAATGTCTTGTTGTCACGGCGCAATACCTCACCCGCCAGCGCCAGATAGGCCTTGGCACCGCGTGAGCTTTTATCGTACACCAATGCGGGTAAACCATAGCTTGGCGCCTCCGCCAGACGAATATTGCGCGGGATCACGGTGCGAAACAGCTTGTCACCAAAATGTTTGTTGAGTTGCTCGGTAACATCGCCGGAAAGGCGGTTGCGCGGATCGTACATGGTGCGCAACAGTCCATCAATTTGCAGGAAGGGGTTCAGTGAGCCTTTGACCTCTTCAATGGTATTCACCAACGCCGTCAATCCTTCCAGTGCGTAGTATTCACATTGCATGGGAATCATTACCGACTGCGAGGCCACCAGCGCATTGAGCGTGAGCATGTTTAACGAAGGTGGGCAGTCGATAAGAATGTAGTCGTAGCTGCCGATGACGTCGATGAGCGCATCACGCAAGCGACGTTCGCGCTGCGGCTGTTGCAGCAACTCCACTTCAGCGGCGGTAAGGTCGGCATTGGAAGGCAACATATCGTAGCCGGCTTCACCCGTGGGCACCACGGCTTCGGCCACCGTCGCTTTTTTCATCAGCACATGATAGCTGGACAACTCCGTCGCATGTTTATCGACGCCACTGCCCATGGTGGCGTTACCCTGTGGATCGAGATCCACCAACAAAACCTTGCGCTGCGTTGCCACCAGCGACGCTGCCAGATTAACGCTGGTGGTGGTTTTACCCACTCCGCCTTTTTGGTTGGTTACTGCGATGATCTTTCCCATTTTCCCGTCCCGCCTTTGCTATCCCACCTAATATCCGGCCAGCCCGCCTCACCAATCCGGCGCAAACCAGAATAACACTGTTACTTCCAGCCAACACGGCGCAGACACACCAAATGCCGCTCTTCATTCAATCCCGGCACCTGTAGCGAATGCACCTTTTCCAATGCAAAAGCCACATGCAAACCTGCCAATTCCGCTGTAGGATCAGTGCCTTTCATTGCCAGCATCACACCTCCGGGTACGCAGTGCTGACCTGCTCCCGCCAGCATATCCGCTACCGAGGCAAATGCCCGTGACAGCACAACATCAAAGCCTTGCCCGGCGTCAAAGGCTTCAGTGCGCGCATGCGCCACCTGCACATTGCCCAACCCCAGCTCCGTCACCGCCTGCCGCATGAAACGGGTTTTTTTACTGTTGCTATCCAACAGCACAAACCGGCGTTCAGGGTACTGTTTTACACTCAGCAAAGCCAAAGGAATACCCGGCAGGCCTGCACCGGTCCCCACATCCAGCACCCTCTGAGCCTCTGTCTTTTTACCCAGTTCTTCATTCAGGTGCGGTAACACCGTGAGGCTGTCCAGTAAATGACGTGTCACCATCTGCGCAGGATCACGCACTGCCGTCAGATTATAAACGCGGTTCCACTTGTGCAGGAGTTGTACATAATCCAGAAGCCGGGCCTGAACATCAAGTGGGCAATCCAAGTTTAGCGCCTTTATTCCAGCAGAAAGTAATTCGGCGGGCTGCGCCGCTTGCCATGACACGTCCAGCAATTACGGCTTGATGGCCGCGCCAGTCAGCTTGTCCAGCGCATTGGCCATTTCCGTGACGATTTCCGCCCGGTCAGTAATACCATGACGATTCGCAATGTAGGTTGGATCATTATACGTCAACCACACCTGACCCTTTTCATCCTCCCAGACCAGCGCTTTCATGGGCAAATCAATACCGGCAGTCTGGCTGCTGGTGAACATATGCGAACCCAGTTTCGGGTTACCAAACAGCAACAACGCAGTCGGTCGCAAGGCAATACCCACCTTTTTCGCCCCGGCATCGTGGCTCACACGCGCAAAGACTGTGATGCCTTTCTTTTTCAGAACGGTTTCCAGGCGGTCCAATGTTTCTTTCACGCTATGCGCACTTTTTTTGCTGATCATGCCGCGATTGTCGTTCGCGTGTTGATCATCCGCTTGTGCCAAGCCCGCAACCACAAATATAACACCAATGATAATCAGCACTGCGGTGCGCATCTTCATAAACTTCCCCCTGGCGGATCCAGCATTGTATTTTCCGGCCTCGCAGGAATCTGTCGGGCACGCTGTGCCATATCACGTTTTTTCAGATGCACCAGCAGCAAGGAAACCGCTGCAGGGGTCACCCCTGAAATACGCGATGCCTGCCCCAGTGTCGCGGGTCGCTGCGCGGCCAGCTTCTGGCCCACCTCATTGGAAAGACCACCCACCTGACTATAATCCAGATCGTCCGGCAAAGGCATCCCTTCCTGGCGCTGGTGGCGGGCAATTTCGTCTTTTTGGCGCGCGATATAACCGGAATACTTGATTTGAATTTCCACCTGTTCCGCCACCACCGGATCAGCCACGGCCTGCCCCGCGCCTTGCAATGACATCAGTCCGGCATAGCTCACACCAGGACGACGCAATAACTCGTGCAAATGTGCCTCTTTGTTTAGCGGCTGGCCCAGCACCTGTTCAGCAACGGCCGCATCCACGATGTTTGGCCGCAACAGCGTTCCGCGCAAACGCTGACTCTCGCGTTCGATGGCTTCACGTTTTTTCTCAAAAGCCGCCCAGCGCACATCATCCACCAGCCCCAGCTCACGACCCGTGGCGGTAAGCCGCAGATCAGCATTGTCCTCACGCAACAACAGGCGATATTCGGCGCGGGAGGTAAACATGCGATAAGGCTCCTGCGTGCCACTGGTAATAAGATCATCCACCAGCACACCAAGATAGGCCTGGTCACGACGCGGACTCCAGCCCTCCTCTCCACGCGACTGCCGCGCCGCATTGATGCCCGCCAGCAAACCCTGTGCCGCCGCCTCTTCGTAACCCGTGGTGCCGTTGATCTGCCCGGCAAAAAACAGCCCCGGCAGGTGTTTGGTTTCCAGCGACGGCTTGAGATCACGCGGGTCAAAAAAATCGTATTCGATAGCATAGCCTGGCCGGGTAATATGTGCGTTTTCAAATCCCCTCATGGAACGCACCAGCGCGTACTGCACATCAAAAGGCAGACTGGTCGATATGCCATTGGGGTAAACCTCGTGGGTGGTCAGCCCCTCGGGCTCGACAAAAACCTGGTGTGAATCCTTGTCCGCAAAGCGCACGATCTTGTCTTCGATGGACGGGCAATAGCGCGGTCCCACGCCTTCAATTTCGCCACTGTACATGGGAGAACGGTCGAGACCCGCGCGAATGATATCGTGAGTCTGTGCATTGGTATGGGTAATGTGACAAGGCACCTGACGCGGATGATCATCAGACGAACCCATGAAAGAAAACACCGGCCGGGGATTATCACCCGGCTGGGCTTCCAGCACGGAATAGTCGATGCTGTTGCCGTCGATGCGCGGCGGAGTACCGGTCTTCAACCGGTCAACACGAAATGGCTGCTCACGCAGACGTTTGGCCAGCGCGTTGGCGGGCGGGTCACCTGCACGCCCGCCCTGATGGCTCTCCAGCCCGATATGAATGCGGCCACCAAGAAAAGTACCCACAGTAAGCACCACGGACGGAGCCTGAAATTTGAGTCCCATCTGTGTCCGCACACCGGCGACATGCCCGTCCTCCACCAGCAGATCATCCACCGCCTGCTGAAACAACGTCAAATGGGGCTGATTTTCCAACACCCCACGCACCACCTGCCGATACAACACCCGGTCGGCCTGTGCCCGTGTCGCCCGTACTGCCGGACCCTTGCGCGCATTAAGGCGGCGAAACTGAATGCCAGCACAGTCGGCCGCCCTGGCCATGAGGCCACCCAGCGCATCCACCTCTTTCACCAAATGCCCCTTGCCAATACCACCAATAGCGGGATTGCAGGACATCTGCCCCAGCGTGTCGAGATTATGGGTGAGCAAAACCGTACGCGCACCACTGCGCGCCGCTGCCAGCGCGGCTTCGGTACCGGCATGTCCGCCGCCGACGACGATCACATCGAATCGATCCTGAAAAAACATGGCGCATTACCAAAAAAACAGAACCACGCATTTTACCGCCTGACGAATAAGTATCCAATGGTTTTTATACGCACCACATATGACCGAACAGCCCATTGGCGCCAAAAAATCTACGGGGAGACAGAAATAAAAAATCCCCAAACGACCCCGCCTGTAACTTGCGGTACAATCCGCCCTCGCTTAAACCATACCCGTAATATTCTTGTGACCAACCCATCTTTAGGCAAACACCGATTCGAACCCCGCTGGCAGACATATTCGCCTGTTGCCCACCATGATGCCTCGACCGGACTGCTGGATTGGTTGCTGGACACCACGTCCCTGACCCACCGATTACAGCAGGCATGCCAGGGCAGGTTTTGTGTTGAACCCACGGATCAACACTGGCAGCGGCCAATGCTGAACGAGGCGCAGGCCCTGGGCGTGTTGCCACATGAGCGTTGTTTTGTGCGCGAGGTACGCTTGCTGTGTGACGGCCAGCCATGGGTGTTTGCACGCACAGTGATTCCCGTACGCACGCTGACCGGACCACGCCGCCGCCTGTCACGGTTGGGTAAAAAGCCCCTGGGTGCAGTGCTGTTTGCCGACCGCTCCATGATGCGCAGCGGCATTGAGATTGCCCGGCTATCACCGGGACAGCCGTTGTTCACGCGCGCTACGGCGGGTTTGTCGCAATCACTGGCGAACATCTGGGGCCGGCGTTCAGCCTTTTTTCTCAATCACCACCCGTTGCTGGTAAGTGAAATTTTTCTCCCGGCTATCTGCCCACATCACAGTTAGTCGGCTACAGTATCCGTCCATGAACATACCAACAACGATATCGGGCCTGAGCTGGAAACGGATCAAAGATCGCAGCTACCAGTATGCATTGCTGATGCGCCTGCACCGGCCCATTGGCACTTATTTGCTGTTATGGCCAACGGTGTGGGCGCTGTGGATGGCGGGACAGGGCAACCCGGATACCAAAATAACACTGGTATTTGTGCTGGGTGTGGTACTGCTGCGTGCGGCCGGTTGTGTCATCAATGACTATGCCGACCGCGATTTTGACCCGCGCGTGACGCGCACCAGCAGCCGTCCCATTGCGGCAGGCAAGGTGACGCCCCGCGAAGCACTGATACTGTTTGCAACACTGTGTCTGATTGCTTTTACGCTGGTACTGATGACGAACGGGTTCACCATCGGCCTGTCGCTGGTTGGCGCGGTGCTGGTGGCAATTTACCCCTTTACAAAGCGGCACACATATTTACCGCAAGTGTTTTTAGGGCTGGCTTTCGGCTGGGCGGTTCCCATGGCCTTTGCGGCGCAAACCGGCGAGGTGCCGCTGGTGGCGTGGCTGCTGCTCATTGCCACAGTATTATGGGCCACGGCTTATGACAGCATGTATGCCATGGTGGATATCGAAGACGATTTGAAAATCGGGGTCAAATCCACGGCTATTTTATTTGGCGATGCCGACCGCATCATCATTGGCGGCATACAGGTGACGTTTCTGCTCACCATGTGGATTGTCGGAAACAAGCTGGAACTGGGTATATTTTATTTTCTGGGTCTGTTGGCGGCAACAGGATTGGGTGTGTATCAGCAGTGGCTGATTCGTGATCGCAGTCCTGAGGGTTGTTTCAAGGCTTTTCTCAATAATCATTGGTTTGGCGCACTGATATTTGCCGGACTGGTGCTGCATTACTGGTTTGCGGAAACAGCTGCGGAACCCGTTGTCAGCGCCATAAGTGGAGGTTTTTAAATAGATGTGGATGTCGTGGTTGGCCGTGTTGGGTGGTTTGATATTTTTGGTGTGGAGTGCTGAACGCTTTGTGCATGGTGCGGCAGCGCTGGCGCGCAACCTGGGGGTGTCGCCACTGATTATCGGTATGACCATCATGGGTTTTGGCACCTCGGCACCCGAGATGCTGGTTTCCGGCATAGCCGCCAGCAGCGGCAATCCCGGAATGGGGATAGGTAATGCACTGGGCTCCAATATCGCCAATATTGCACTGGTTTTGGGGGCAACAGCACTGATTATGCCGCTAACGGTAGACTCTGGCATTTTACGCCGCGAATTCCCCGTTTTGTTTGCGGTAACATTACTGGCTGGCGCCTTATTACTCGATGGCGAGCTGGACAGGTTCGATGGCACTATTCTACTGGGGTCCACAGCCTTGTTGGTTTTCTGGATGATCTGGCTGGGCAAGCGTTCACAGTCTGTAACCACCGATGTACACCCGGCCACCTCTTTGGAAACCGCTGATCCTCTGACCAGCGAATTTGAAAGGGAGGTTCCCGCCAGCCTGAGTACCGGACAGGCAATATTCTGGGCCGTGCTGGGGTTGGTGGCTTTGGTGCTAAGCTCCAAACTGCTGGTATGGGGAGCGGTGGATATTGCCCGTGAGCTGGGCGTGAGTGATTTAGTGATTGGCCTGACCATTATAGCCATCGGCACCAGCCTGCCGGAATTGGCTGCCTCGGTAATGAGCGCACTCAAGGGCGAAGACGATATGGCCGTGGGCAATGTCATCGGCTCAAACATGTTCAACTTGCTGGCAGTGCTGGCGTTGCCGGGACTGATAGCGCCCAGCATACTGGAACCGGCAGTATTGCAACGCGATTTTCCTGTCGTGGTAGGATTAACCCTGGTGCTGTTCCTGATGGCTTATGGTTTCAGGAGCCCGGGCCGCATCAACCGCCTCGAAGGCGGACTGCTACTGGCCGGTTTTGCCGGTTACATGGCATGGCTGGGCATGACAGGCCTGAACTGATAAATTTAGGGCATAATAACCAAAAAATTATGAGTCCCGTTAAACTTGAACAAATGGCCCGCGCGGTCATCGACATTGAGGCCAAAGCCGTAGCCGATCTGGCCGGCCGCATTGGCCCGGATTTTTTGCACGCCTGCCGTTTTATGTACGACTGTGAAGGGCGCATTGTAGTGCTGGGCATGGGTAAATCGGGACATATCGGCGAAAAAATTGCCGCCACCCTGGCCAGCACCGGCAGCCCCGCTTTTTTTGTGCACCCCGGTGAAGCCAGCCACGGCGATATGGGCATGATCACCGGCAATGATGTAGTACTGGCGCTGTCCAACTCTGGCGAAACCACCGAAATCCTCACCATTCTGCCACTCATCAAACGCCTGGGCGTGCCGCTCATCGCACTGACCGGCAAGATTGACTCCACCCTGGCGGGGGCCGCCGACGCCCACCTCGACGTCAGCGTGGAAAAAGAGGCCTGCCCACTGGGGCTGGCCCCCACTTCCAGCACCACCGCAGCACTCGTGATGGGCGATGCATTGGCGGTGTCACTACTGGAACAGCGCGGATTCACTGCGGACGATTTTGCGTTGTCGCACCCCGGTGGCTCGCTGGGACGGCGCCTGCTGTTACATGTGGAAGACATTATGCACGGCAATGGCCAGATTCCCTGTGTGAACGATACTGCCAGCCTTAGCGAAGCACTGCTGGAAATGACGCAAAAGGGCCTGGGAATGACCGGCATCGTTGGTGCCGACGGCAAATTGGCCGGTATCTTTACCGATGGTGACCTGCGCCGGGTGTTGGACCATGGTGAGGTTAATGTGCATCAAACCAGTATTGCCGAGGTGATGACACGTAATTGCAAAACAGCCCAACCTCGACAGCTGGCGGTGGAAACACTTAGTCTGATGGAACAACATAAAATCAATTCGCTGATGGTAGTGAATGAACAACAACAGCCTGTTGGCGCATTGAATATGCACGACCTGCTGCGCGCAGGGGTGGTTTAAAACAAAAGGGCCGGATACCCGGCGCGACATATTTATGTGCTGCTGACCTGTGCACTGCAAACGCAAAAAACCTTGCGTCTCTGCGTTGCGCACATCCCCCTCGGCCTTTTCGGAAAAACAGACCGGTTAGCCCCTAATTCATATGTAAGGTTACTTGGCAGTTGAATCACTATTAAGCGTTGCCACCAGAAATTCGGGAATATTATGAAAGACATCCTGGCCCGTGCGGCCCAAATCAAATTACTGATCTTTGACGTAGACGGCGTGCTCACCGATGGCCGCTTGATTTTCGGTGACGATGGCCAGGAATACAAAGCCTTTCATTCCCGCGACGGCCATGGCATGAAAATGCTGCAAAACAGCGGTGTGGCCGTGGGCATCATCACCGGCCGCACATCAAAGGTGGTGGAACACCGCATGACCAACCTTGGCATAGAGCATGTTTACCAGGGCAAACTGGAAAAACTGCCCGCCTTCGAGGAGCTTGTGGCCAAGCTAGGGCTCAAAGCAGAACAGGTGGCGTACATGGGCGACGATGTCGTCGACCTGCCCATTATGTTACGTGTGGGGCTGGCCGTGGCCACCAAGGATGCCCATGCACTGGTGGGCAAACATGCCCATTGGCAGGCCCCGCACAATGGCGGACAAGGCGCAGCGCGTGATCTCTGTGAACTGATTATGGAGGCACAGGGAACACTGGACGCCGCCATGCAGCACTATTTGCGGTGAGTTGCCAGATCAAACCCAAACGCCAGGCTGAATATTGTTGTCTCAACATTTATGGAAATTTTTTGCCCCCCTGCTTGTTGCGCTCGTCGCCGGGCTCAGCGTGTGGCTGTTTCAGGAACAACCGGACAAGGGAGCAGTGGTGACACCGCGAACTCAGGGGGTACCGGATTCGTTCATGGAAAATTTCACGACACAGATACTGGATGAACAGGGACGGCCCCAGTATCAACTCCAGGCCACGCATATGGCACACTACGCTGACGATGATCATAGCGAATTTACACAACCAGAATTTACCGCTTTCCGGCCCGATGGCCAACGCTGGACGGCGGTGGCAGAAACAGGTCGCACAAAAAATGGCAGCGAACAGGTTTTTCTGGATGGCACGGTGACCATCCAACGCTACCCCGATATGACATCGCCAGCCAATTTGCAGATTCATACCCGCGATGTGCGAATACGGCCAGCGGATGACTATGCGGAAACGGACCAGATAGCCACCATCGTGCAAAATAACGACACCTTGAAAACAGTCGGCCTGCAAGTGTATTTCCGCGAAGGGCGGGTGCAATTGTTGTCACAGGTACGGGGGGTTTATGCGCCTTAAGCTTCTGCTGCTGCTGACGAGCTGCGTGTTCAGCACACTGACACTGGCCAGTGGCGATAACAGCCAACAACCTGTGCATATCGAGGCCGACCGGGCGGAGATTGACGAGGTTCTGGGAATGATGACCTATACCGGCCATGTGATCGTACGCCAGGGCAGCATTGAGATGCGCGCCGATACCGTCGTGGTGTACAGTAAAGAGGGAGAATTGCAGCGCATTACTGCGCAAGGCCAGCCAGCGCATTATTTGCAAGAACGGGCAGATGGAAAAATCGTGAAAGGCACCAGTCAGCGCATGGAGTACAGTGCAGACAGCAAACAGGTGGTCCTGCTGGGCAAAGCGCAATTATGGCAGGGCGGAAATCGTTTTAGCGGTAACCGTATTCAGTACGATTCCAATGCCGAACGTGTACTGGCCAATGCAGGTGGGAATACCGATGCGACGGGCGAGCAGCAGCGAGTCACCGTGACCTTGCAACCCCGCCCCAAAAAAACCGACACCAAACCATGAGCGACCTGGTAGCCATCGACCTTGCCAAACAGTACCAGTCACGGCAGGTGGTGAAAAAAGTCTCCGTAACTGTAAGTAGTGGTGAAGTGGTAGGCCTGCTGGGCCCCAATGGCGCAGGCAAAACCACCTGTTTTTACATGATCGTCGGCCTGGTGGCCTGTGATTATGGCCAGATTCAACTCAACAACCACGATGTCACCCATTATCCACTGCACGCACGAGCCCGTTTGGGCGTCGGTTATCTGCCACAGGAGGCCTCAGTATTTCGCAAACTCAGTGTTGCGGATAATTTATTGGCCATATTGCAAACCCGCACCGACCTGACACGGCAGCAGCAACAAGGCAAACTGGACGAGCTACTGGGTGAGTTGCACATCAGCCACATTCGTGATTCGCTGGGGATGAGTCTCTCGGGAGGAGAGCGCCGCCGGGTGGAAATTGCCCGCGCTCTGGCCACTGAACCTGAATTTATCCTGCTGGATGAGCCTTTTGCCGGTGTTGATCCCATTTCCGTGCTGGATATTCAGCGTATAATCAGCCACTTGACTGAACGCAACATCGGCGTACTGATTACTGACCATAACGTGAGAGAAACCCTCGGGATTTGCCGCCGCGCTTACATCATGAATGCCGGTGAAGTCATCGCCCAGGGCGCCCCGGAGGATGTGCTTAAAGATTCTCACGTCAGGGACGTTTATCTGGGACAGGATTTCAAGCTTTGACGTATAACAATGCCAGTCAACACACACAAAAATAAATGCTTGCCAAGCCTTCAACATCCCGGGGTTTGGAGTAAACTGACAATAAACAACCGGCAAAAAAAACCGCTTCCCCTTTGGAAAAAACGGTTTTGACCAAGGCCCGATTAGCATATCAATGAAGCAAACTTTACAGCTTAAACTGGGTCAACACCTGACCATGACCCCCCAGCTGCAACAGGCTATCCGCCTGTTACAGCTCTCCACGCTGGAACTGCAAACAGAAATCCAGGAGGCGCTTGAATCCAACCCGATGCTGGAGATTACGGAGGAGGCAGCCGCAGAACGCCCCGGAAGCGACGACAGCGGGCACGGCGCCAATGAAACCAGCACCGCCGCCGGAAGCAACACTGAACCTCGTAGTGAAACCCACACCGAAGATACCGAAAACATCGACGTAACCGAACGCGCGGTGGACAAACAAGAGCAGGAAATTCCCAATGACCTGCCCACCGACAGCGAGTGGGAAGATTCCTACACCGACACTTACGTCGACTCCTACAGCTCGGTTTCGCGAAACAACGATAATGAAAACTCAGGTTATGAGCAGGCGGACAGCAGCAGCGAAAGTCTGCAAGACCATTTATTATGGCAGCTCAACCTTTCCCCTTGCAGCGAAACCGATCAGGCCATTGCCACCACCATTATCGACGCCATCGACGATGATGGTTATCTCAGCGCATCATTGGAAGAACTGCACCAGACCCTGTCCGAAGGCAACGACATTGAACTGGATGAAGTAGAGGCGGTGCTGCACCGTGTACAGGATTTTGATCCACCCGGTATCGCCGCCCGTGATCTGCGCGAATGCATGTTGATCCAGCTTAAATATTATGATGCAGAAACGCCCTGGCTGGCAGAAGCAAAAGTATTACTCAAAGAACACTTTGATGCCTTGGCCAAACGTGAGTATCCGCTCATCATGCGCCGCATGAAATTGTCAGAAACACAAATGCAACACGTCATTCAACTGGTGCAAAGTCTCAACCCACGCCCCGGCGGACATATTACAGACAGTCAGCCTGAATACATTATTCCCGACGTTTTCGTAAAAAAAATAAAAGATCAATGGCGTGTGGAGCTAAACCCGGACATCACACCAAAGATTGGCATCAACAGTCTTTATGCCAAAATGGCGCAACGCAACAACAGCAAAGATGCCGCTTTTCTGAAAAATAACTTGCAGGAAGCCCGCTGGTTTATTAAAAGCCTGCGCAGCCGTAATGAAACATTACTGAAAGTAGCCACAACAATTGTTGACCGGCAACGCGGTTTTTTTGATTACGGTGAAGAAGCCATGAAACCTATGGTAATGCACGATATTGCAGAAATTGTCGAAATGCACGAATCAACAATTTCCCGGGTCACCACAAAAAAATATATGCATACCCCACGAGGCATATTTGAACTGAAATTTTTCTTTTCCAGTCATGTGGGCACAACGGCAGGTGGTGAATGCTCAGCCACCGCCATCCGCGCAATTTTGAAAAAACTGATTGCCGCTGAAAAACCTGGCAAACCATTGAGCGACAACAAATTAGCGGGTTTGCTGGGTGATCAGGGCATCAATGTGGCACGTCGTACGGTGGCAAAATACCGTGAGGCAATGTCCATCGCACCATCCAATGAACGCAAGCGGCTTGTCTAATCTCAAGCAACAAGAAATAGCCACTGAATGGACATTGGATACAACCAAAGGAGTTAATTATGCAAGTTAATGTTACCGGTCAACATCTTGAGATTACCGATTCGCTTCGTGACTACGTCACTACCAAACTGGCTAAATTGGAGCGGCATATCGATACGGTGACCAATGTCCATGCTATTCTCAGTGTGGAAAAACAACGCCAAAAAGCCGAAGCTACAATCCATATTAATGGAGCCAATCTTTTTGCAGCTGCCGAAGATGAAAACATGTACACGGCCATTGATGCGTTAATCGACAAGCTTGACCGCCAGGTGAAAAAACACAAAGAAAAACGCTCCGATCACCATCGCGGCAGCAGCTCTGTGTTACAAGCCTCATTGCAGGAAGAGGCTCCGCAGGAGTAGCCGGGAAACTGTCCGGGCATAGCCGTGTGTGGGAGCAAAAACTCCCGCACACAGTGCCAGGACATAAACCATGCACCTTTTAACTAACCTTATTTTTATTTAACCCCCCGATATCATCATGCAATTTTCTGACATTATTACCCCCGAGCGCATTGCCACTCAGGTGCCTGTCGCCAGTAAAAAACGCGCACTGGAAACACTCAGTGAGCTTTTTGCAACGCGCTCGCCGGACACCCTGGATGCACACGATATTTTTAACAGTTTGATTGCCCGTGAACGCCTGGGTACCACAGCCATCGACCATGGTGTTGCCATACCGCATGGCCGCCTTAAAAACAACACAGAAACTATTGGTGCTTTTGTACAGTTGGCTGATGGTATTGACTGTGACGCCTTTGATCATCAGTCCGTTAATCTCATGTTCGCATTGTTGGTGCCGGAAGACTCCACCGAAGAACATTTGCAATTATTGGCGCGCCTGGCAGAGATGTTCAGCGACCGTGAATTGCGCGAAAAATTACGGACAGCGGCTAACAGCCAGTCACTGTACGAATTTCTGATCGACTGGGACCGCAGCCACTAACTGCACCAAATAACTGGAATTTGTACCCCCAGCCCATGGATGACATCGTTACCGTAAATCTTTTATTCCAGCATTATCAACAGCGACTGGGCTTGCGATGGCTTGCCGGGCGTAGCGGTGAACAGCGGACCTTGAGATACAGTGCTGACACCTCAGGCCATTCATTGATCGGCTACCTCAACATCATCCACCCCAACCGCTTACAATTACTGGGACCGATAGAGCTCGATTACCTCAACAAGCTGGATACCGCATCACGTTTGCAACTGATTAAACAGTTATGTGCCGGTGAACCGGCGGCGGTCGTGATTGCCGAACAGCAAATCATCCCGGATGACTTGCGTAATTATTGTGAAAAAACCCAAACCCCCTTATTGCTGTCCAGTCTCGGCAGCGCAAAACTGATGAGTAGCCTGCGCCATTATCTCGATGATGAGTTGGCGGAAAAAACGGTGGTGCATGGTGTGTTACTGGAAGTGCACGGCATGGGTGTGCTGCTTACCGGCGAGAGCAGTGTGGGTAAAAGTGAATTAGCCCTGGAATTGATATCGCGCAATCATCGACTGATCGCAGATGATGCTCCGGAATTTTCACGAGTGGGACCAGACACCGTGCGTGGTCGTTGCCCTGAAGTGCTACGGGACTTTATCGAGGTGCGCGGCCTGGGCATCCTGAATATCCGCGCCATGTACGGTGACAGCGCCATCAAATTCAGCAAAGATCTGCGTTTGGTTGTGCACCTACAGCGACTGGCTGCGGGCGACCTGCATAAAGTGGACCGACTGAAAGGCAGTTACCGCAAGCGCACGATTCTGGATGTTGAAATTCCCGAAGCGACCCTGCCGGTAGCCTCTGGCCGGAATCTGGCGGTACTGGTGGAAGCTGCGGTACGGGATCACATTTTATTGCGCAAGGGGTACAATGCTGCCGAAGCATTCAGCCAGCGACAACGCGAACTGATTCAGGCGCAAACGATTCCGACCCAACAAACAGACGATTAATTCACGCTCAAACACATCACACACCATGAAACTTGTTGTTATCAGCGGCGTCTCCGGCTCCGGAAAATCCACAGCACTGCATGTGCTGGAGGATCAGGGCTATTATTGCATCGACAATTTACCCGTGGGCCTGCTTCCGGACTTTGCCGTAAAAATGAATGCCTTCCCCGGACAGCTGGGTGAGCTGGCCGCAGTGGGTATTGATGCCCGCAACCCGCCCATGGATCTCAGCCGTTTTCCCGAGATTCTCGACACACTGAAAGACGCAGGCGTGGATTGTGAAGTGATTTTCCTCGATGCCGATGACGAGGTGTTACTCAAACGCTTTAGCGAAACCCGCCGCAAACACCCCTTAAGCGGTGAAGAAGTTCCCTTACAGGAGGCTATACATTACGAACGACGCCTGCTGCAACCCATTATTGATCGTGCCGATTTGTTTACTGACACTACCCGGAGTAATGTACACCAGCTTCGTGACCTGATTCGTGAACGTGTGCGCGGTGAACAGCAGGTCGGGTTGTCAATTTTGTTTGAATCATTCGGCTTTAAACATGGCATGGCGGCAGATGCAGACTTTGTCTTCGACGCACGCTGCCTGCCCAATCCACATTGGGAAAACAAGCTGCGCGCATTAACCGGCCTGGATAAACCCGTTGCAGATTTTCTTGGAAAGCAGGAACTGGTGGAGAATTTTTTTACACAGATACAGACCATGATGACTAACTGGATTCCCTGTTTTGAAGCAGACAACCGCAGCTACCTGACCATTGCCATTGGCTGCACAGGAGGACAACACCGCTCGGTATATTTAACCGAGCGTCTTGGCCAGTATTTTCAGCAACAGCGTGATAACGTCATCGTTCGTCATCGTGACCTGCCTTGACTGAGAACCTGTCATGACCATTGGCGTACTTTTAGTGAGTCATGAATCCCTTGGCCATGCCATGCTGGATATCAGCGTCAAAACACTCAGCGTCTGCCCACTGGCAACCCGCGTGCTGAATGTGCCATTGGACGATGATCCGGACGCACTGGCGGCCCGTGCTGAAAAAATGGTGACCGAGCTGGATAGTGGTGACGGTGTGTTGATCCTCACCGATCTCTGTGGCGCAACACCATCAAATATAGCCTGCCGGCTTGTTCGCCTCCACGATGTAATGGTGGTGGCCGGTCTCAATCTGTCCATGCTGATCCGGGTACTCAACTATCCCGAATTGTCGCTCACTGAAATGGCGGAACGTGCTGTGGACGGCGGGCGTCAAGGCGTCATGTTATTGCCCGGCCGCAACGAAGCCTGACCTAAAACAAGAATATTCCTGAACATGACCCGCCGCCCCGTTACCATTATCAACAAACTTGGCCTGCACGCCCGCGCTGCTGCCAAACTGGTGGCGCTCGCCAGCCAATTTGGCAGTGATATCAAACTGATCAAGAACACCACCGAAGTTAACGGCAAAAGCATTCTCGGGGTAATGATGCTGGCCGCGGCCAAAGGTACAGAACTGGTATTGGTCGCTGACGGCACAGATGCAACAAAAGCGCTGGATGCGCTGGAAGACCTTATCGCACGTCGCTTTGACGAGGCCGAATAACCTGACAGACACCCTGCCGGATCAAGGCACAATCCACAGGTGGCTGAACCAGAAATAACGCCCTGGCCGGGACGATGGCGCAGTGCAGTTGTAACGACTGCGCCCGCGCGGTAAAGCGGCCGGCGCCTGCACCACAAAATGCCGCCTATTTCGATCAATCCACCTGACCGCCACCGCACCCTGACCTGATACAAAACACGATAACCGATCCAGTTGCGCATCACTCGCCGCCAACACAATCCCCATCTGCGGAGCCTCCTTTACCGTAACCACCGGCTCCCATGGCTGTACCGCGGTAATGGGAAAGGCCAGACTTTGCAGCTTTTGTTTGAAATCCGGCAAAGCCGCAAAACGCTCCGCCATCGGAAAGCGTGGTAAAGCACGCAAATCTGCCCCTAAACCCACCGGCCCGGATTGCTGCCCCAAAGCCACCAACCCCATTTCATTGACCAGCCCCGCCAGCGCTTCGTTATATTCACCGTAGGGATACGCAAAAAATGTCGGCGCCCTGCCCAGCTCCGCTTTGATACGCTGCTGGGCACGACCGATGTCATCCTGCATACGTTGACGCCATTGTGCGGCGGTTTCATCTTTCTGACGCCGAATCAGGTAATCATGCGTTGCTGAATGGTTTTCAAAATTCGCCCCGTACTGCTGCATTTCACGCATCTGCTGCCAACTCATATAGGCTTGAAAATGCCGGTCAACACCATCGGTGGCAACAAAAACGGTAAATGGCCAACCACGTTTGCGTAACCGTGGATAGGCTTCATCAAACACCGAACGATAAGCATCATCCATGGTAATGGCCACGACACGCCCGGGAAAAGGCTTTTGCCCGCGCACATAATCCACCACCTTTGCCAACGGCCAGACCTGATACCCAGCCTGCGCCAAATAATCCAGATGGGCATCGAATTGTGTGAGCCGGATATTGGTTGACGGATATTTGTCCACACCAAAGTGATGATACATGAGCACCACGGCTTGTGATTCTTCAGCCTTGACACTGGACAGCCCACTGCCCATTAACAGCACCAGCAGCATGCTGGACCAATAAGCACACCGGGAATTCTCAAGACATTTCAATGAGCGCATGAACAAATTCTATCCCGTTTTGCGGTGTATTAGGATATTCCTGGAAAACCCGGCTGGATTACAGAAGCCTGTCATGCGCTTTTCACCCTCAAACGCTACGGGTATACGCCCGAAAACGGCTGCCGCCGCCAATAGACAGATACACTGACTATGCAATATTACCTTGAATACAAACAGGTACCCGGCTATTTTTTCATGAAGGATAACCCTAAATTAATCAGTTGAGCCTGCTGCGAACGTCTAATGCACTCAATCTCAATGACTTTTTCGAACATTTTGAACTCACCGTATGGGTGATACGCTTTCATTCAAAATAACCGAAAAAGTCATTGATCTTGAGCACCTTAGCCGCTCTCGTGACGGCTCAACTGATTAATTTAGGATAACGCGCACGCACAGCACAGCCGTCGCGTTTTTTGAGGAAACTAAGAGCAAAGCAAATCATGCGCAGCTTTATCCGACACCCTTCAAGCATTCCCGTTGATTTTCAACTGGAAGAGCTGGTTACAAACGGTAGCGATTATCTTAAAAATGTCAGCCAGGGTGGGCTCGCCTTTCATTCCACGGTCACACTGAGGCCAGGCACCACTATCCGTATCAAAATTCCGTTGGTGTCACCCGTATTTCAGGCCGTTGGTAAAGTCACCTGGTGTCATCCTCTGCAAAACGCTTTTGAAATCGGCATCCAGTTTATGGATGAAAATGACTCTTTTCGGGCACGTATGGTCGAACAGATTTGCCACATTGAACAGTATAAACAGGAGGTTTTCGACAAAGACGGACGTCAGCTCAGCGGCGAACAAGCCGCCGTGGAATGGATTCAGAAATATGCAACGGACTTCCCGGGCACCGATACAGAAGACAACGACAACTAGCACTACTATGGTACATCTAAACCCTGTAAGTGTCCGCACTCACTCAGCACACCCATAGTGGGCGCTTCAGATCGCATACAAACAATCAGGCAACCGGACAGATACTGACCATGAATGAAAAAATTCAGGATTTACTGGGCAATGTTGAACAACTGATTTCACTACCGGCAGCGTATGTAAAACTCAACGAGCTGGTGGAAGATCCTACCAGTAGCGCAGATGACATTGCCCACGTCATCACTCAGGACGTTGCCCTTACTGCCCGGCTGTTGCGGGTTGCCAACAGCCCCATGTACGGGCTGTCCACACAAATAGATACCGTATCCCGTGCCGTTACCGTGCTCGGTACCCAACAGGTGCGCGATCTGGCCCTGGCCACATCCGCCTGTAAGTCTTTTGATGGTATCCCCAACGAGCTGGTTTCCATGGAGAGCTTCTGGGAACACAGCATTCTTTGCGCCCTGTGCGCACGCACCCTCGCCCTGAAATGTCTCAAACGCCAACGCGAAGCAGTATTTGTTGCAGGCCTGTTACACGATATCGGCCAGCTGGTGTTGTACCACACCCTGCCGGATCTTTCGCGCCAAACCCTTGAAGCCTGTCTTGACAGCCCGGACGAACTGGAATCCCAGGAGGCCGAGCGAGATATTATCAGTTTTGACCACGCGGAAGTCGGTAGCGAACTGGCACGCAGCTGGTCATTGCCTGTCAGCCTGCAAGAGTGCATTGCCTACCATCACAACCCGGCACATGCCAAACAGAACCGTGTGGAAACGGCCATTGTGCACATTGCCAACAGTATTGCCGCCCTGGTCGAATTGAACACTCACGAACTGGACAATGCTCCACGTATCCACGATATCGCCTGGGAACTGACCGGGCTTGACCAGGCTATCATCGCACCGACAATTGACGACGTGCAAACACAAATCAACGGGGCACGCGCGCTGCTCATGGGCAACTAATGTAGTTAGTTGTATCACGCACCCACCCAAAAAGCCGCCACCCTATCCATGGTCGCGGCTTTTTTATTAACCCTGATTCATCACATAGCCAAAGCAACCTTCGTATCTTCGCTTGCCTTGAGTTTATTCAGCGCCACAACGGCATCCTGCTCACCCTGTGCCGCAGCCAGATGCAGCCAAAAACGTGCCTCACGGACATCACGCGGCACATCAGTGCCTTCGGCATACAGGCGGCCCAGACTCAACTGCGCCAATGCATGACCTTGCAAGGCCGCTTTTTCCATCCACTTCACCGTCAACACTATATTGGTTTTCATACCCAAACCCTGCTGATACATACCAGCCAGCTTGTATTGCGCATCTGCACTGCCCTTTTGCGCATATACATCAAACTCGGAAGCCGCAATCTGATACAAACGGCGGCTTTCCTGCGTATCGGCCTCCACGCCTTTCGCACCCTTGGCAAACACGGCACCCAATTGATAATACGCATCCGGGTGACCCTGTTCTGCGGCCTTGCGATACCACTCAACGGCAGCCTTCACATCACCTTGTTTTTCCGCATAAATCCTGCCCAAAGAAAGCTGTGCATGCACCACACCTTTTTCCGCCGCTCTGCGTGTCCATTTCAGAGTTTCAGCCTGTATATCCTTGGCATAAAGTTTATTCTCCTCAAACAGACGCATCAGCATGTGCTCTGCTCCTGCATTACCTGCATCCGCAGCATCCATAAAATGCTGTCCCGCCTTGGCATAATTACCCACGGCATAAGCCATCAGGCCATCTTCATATAAATCAGCCTGTGCACCAAAGGCCGCAATACTCAGCGATAAGCCGATAATGACTTTGCAAAAAACGCCTGGCGCGCTACGTGTTGCATTCTGTGTGTGACGAGGTACAAAAATCATCATCGTTCTCCTGCTGTCCGGTTATGGGTAATCTGGGTTCAATTTTTCTACGCATTGTGTGATGCGTTACTCATGAATTCTTACGGCCATTACCGGATGTGCTGAACACTCCTTCTATGAAAACGTGATAAATATCACGATAGTTTTCCAATTTCATGATTTGGGAAATATTTATCAATATTTAGATGCTCATTGGTGTATTTTTGTGGTAAAAAGGTGGGTCTGATTTCAAATACTCAGAAAATATAACGAGATATAATTTTATCCTATACCAATATAAGAGGTGCTTGCGGTGAAACTGCAACAACTACGGTATATCTGCGAGGTTGCCAGGCGGGGACTGAATGTCACCACAGCGGCCGAACGTCTGTTCACTGCCCAGTCAGGCATCAGCACCCAGATCCGCCTGCTCGAAGAAGAATTGAATACGCAGATTTTTGAGCGGCACGGCAAACGGCTCACCGGCGTTACCCAGGCGGGTGAAAGCATCATCACCATGGCAGAGCGCATCCTTACCGAAGCCGAAAATATCCGCCAGGTGGCCCAACAGGTAAACGATGACACCAAAGGCACACTGTCCATAGCCACCACGCACACCCAGGCCTACCACGCCCTACCGGAAGTGATTGCCAAATTCGCTGAAATTTACCCCGACGTAAAACTGCGCATTCACCAAGGAGACACCCAACAGATTTACGATATGTTGCTCAGTCGTACTGCCGATGTCGCGGTGACCACCGCAAGCAAAAATATGCCCAAGGAACTGGTCATGCTGCCTTACCGGGAGTGGAGCCTGTCGGCCATCACCCCCCCCGGGCACCCATTAAGCCAGGAACCCGAGCTGACGCTGTCTGCACTGGCAAAATACCCGTTGATTACCTACGATCATGAGGTCGCCGGCCGTGCCGCCATTAATCAGGCTTTTACCGACGAAAGCCTGCTCACCAACATTGCGCTCACCGCGCTGGATTCCGACATCATAAAAAAATATGTCCGCTTGGGGCTGGGAGTAGGTCTGATTGCCGAAACAGCGCTGAATGATGCCGAAGACAACAACCTCACCGTGATGCCCGCCGGACACCTGTTCCGGCCCAGCACCAGTTGTGTATGTGTGCACCGTGGTCGTCACTTACGCAACTATGTTTACGCATTTATTACCCATATCACCCCACAGCTCACCGAAGACGCAGTGGAAGGTATTCTGCACTGGGAATCAACCAAGGGTGAGAATCAGGCAGTGCGATAAAACGCCGGAGATTGATTATTCTTCGGTTTTTTGTCCGATAAACAAGGCTTCGTTGCGTAGCCCTTGCGTGATATCACCCAACGCACCTGCTTCGTGATACACCCGCAGGCACAACGGCGCGAACATCGTCAGCAGTTCACTTTCGGCCAATAAAAAATCAGCATTGGCCGGGCCTGTCTGAAACACTTTGTCTTTTACAAATGTCTGATAAAACAACAAGCCACCGGGGCGCAATGCCGCACACAATGCCGGCACCAGAGCCCGCTGCAAAAAATAACTGACGGTAATAACATCAAATGATGCAGGCATCGGTGGTTGCGCATCCACGTCACGTACAACAGCCTGCACATGCAAACGCGCCGCCGCCGCTCGTGATTGCAGTGCTGCGATTGCCACCGGTGACAAATCCCAGGCCTGTACAGTCAACCCCGCCTGTGCCAATAACAACGCATTGCCACCCAGGCCACAGGCCAGATCCAGGGCATCGCCCGATGGTGGCAATAGATGATGCCCCTCCCACAAAACCTGCGCTGCCCGGGGTTTACCCTTTGCAGCCGCATACCGGCGATCCCACTTTTCCTGCTCGTATTTTACTGACATTGTTCCCACATACATTGTTTAACCTAAATTAATCAGCTGGATCGTAGCGAGAGCGACTATAGCGCTGAAGATAAAAGACTTTTTGGATTCTGTGTCATAGGCGTTCGCAGTAGATTCAACGGATTAATTTAGGTTTAACAGAGAGCAAACTTCACTTGACCACCGACGGCCAATAGCGAAAGATCATTCATTCTATATTTAAAACCCACAAATACCATCAACTCAACCGGAATGACTCTGCAATGGAAAACAGAATAACCGACCTGGAAATCCGTCTCACACACCAGGAGGCGGCACTGGAAGAAATAAATGGCGTATTGCTGGCGCAGCATACACTGATTAACAAATTGCAGGATGACCTCTCTCACTTGCGACAACAGCTGCAAGATAGCAATGCTGGCAACATTGCCGAACTGGCGAACGAACCACCGCCACCACATTATTAAATGCCGATTTCGGGGGATGCTAAGGGATGTTAACAATGACCTTCGTGAATACGATTCTGAGGTATTTTTCGTGCCGGCAAGGCGCGGAAAAGGGCCAGAATCGCACCACGAACGGTGATTGTTACCCCCCCTAACCCACAATGACCGACATTTTGTGGCTGATCATATTGGGGCTGAGCATATGGTATTGGTGGGACAGTGTGCGCACTCAGGAACTTGCCCGCAACGCTGGGTTGCGGGCCTGTCAACAGGCCGGGGTACAATTTCTCGACGACACCGTCGAACGGAAACGGCAATGGTTCCGGCGTAATGCACAAGGAAAAATCCAGTTATGCCGTTTATATTTTTTTGAATTTACCAGCGATGGCGCTGAACGGTATCAAGGGCGTATCGTAATGTTCGGACAGGCCCTGCGCGAGGTGGAAATGGATGCCTATCGCATTCCGCACGAGTAGATCAGGGATAAGCATTCCTTTATTGAATAAAGACAAACAAATATGCGGTGAAAGCCCCTTGAGGAAGTGCGGCGTTATTTACGCCAGAAAGCCGGCGTCAGCAACACCAGTAAGGTAAAGATTTCCAACCGCCCCAGCAGCATGGCAAAGCACAAAATCCATTTTGCGGTGGCGTTGATATCGCCGTAATGTGCGCCCACATCGCCCAGACCGGGGCCAAGGTTGTTCATGGAAGCCGCTACGGCGGAAAAGGCTGTGACCTGATCCAGTCCTGTCATCATAATCAACAACATCATCACCGCGAATGAGGCAATATACAGCGCAAAAAAACCCCACACTGCATTGATGACCCGCTCGGGCAAAGGTTTGTTGCCAATTTTAACCGGAATCTGCGCATTGGGATGAATCAGGCGGAAAATTTCCCGCAATCCCTGCTTGACCAGCAACAAAAACCGGACCACTTTGAGCCCGCCACCAGTGGAACCTGCGCAGCCACCAATAAAGCTGGTAAACAATAACAACACCGGCAAAAACCCCGGCCAGTTGTAATAATCTGTCGTGGTAAATCCACTGGTAGTGCCAATGGACACTGCCTGAAAAATCCCGTGATGCAGGGCATTGCCAACGGTATCAAAAGTCTTTGTCTGATAGAGATAAACACTGGTGATGACAGCGCTGACCGATAATACAAAAATATAAGTGCGCACTTCCGGGTCATACAAATACGGTTTCAAGCTCATACCACGCCACGCCAAAAAATGTAACGCAAAATTGATACCCGCGAGCAACATAAACACTGCGGCGACCATTTCAATAACCATACTGTCAAAATAACCGATACTGGCATCATGTGTAGAAAATCCACCAATAGCAATCGTGGAAAAACTATGGGCAATAGCATCAAAGCCACTCATTCCCGCCAACCAATAGGCCAGGGCACAGGCGATTGTCAGTCCCAGATAAATGTACCACAGGGCCTTGGCCGTTTCGGTAATACGCGGCGTAAGCTTGCTGTCTTTCATCGGCCCCGGTGTTTCAGCACGGTACAACTGCATACCACCGATTCCCAGCATGGGCAGAATGGCGACAGCCAGCACGATGATACCCATGCCGCCCATCCACTGTAATTGTTGGCGGTAAAACAGAATGGCATGCGGCAGATCATCAATGCCGGTAATCACCGTGGCGCCGGTGGTAGTCAATGCGGAAATGGATTCAAATACCGCATCCGTCAATGACATATGAGGGGTTTCCGCCAGCAGAAACGGCAGCGAACCTGACATGCCCAGCACCAGCCAGAATACGGCGACAATAATAAACCCGCCGCGCAAGCGCACTTCCATTTTCACCTTGCGCACGGGAAACCATATCACCAGCCCCATGATGAGTGTCGCAATAAACGCGGCAATAAAAGGATAAATCGCGCCATCGCCATACCACACACCCACTGCGGCCGGTGGCAGCATGGTAAAGCTGAACACCATCAACAACAATCCGACGATACGTTGAATGACAGGACGTTGCATTGGTGATTACAGGAAAAAAAGAAAAGCGGAAGGAGAAAAGAACCCAACAATACACAGGCCATCAGACCGAAACAAAATCATCCTTTTCTCTTTTGTTTTCACTTTTTTCTCTGCCTTCACAAAAAAGTGACCCCAACCTGAAATAAACGCTCCACATCAGGAATACGCTCTTTGTCCACAACAAATAAAATCACGTGGTCGTCTGCCTCAATCACAGTATCATGATGAGCAATGACAACTTTGTCATCCCGTACAATAGCGCCGATATTGGTACCCACCGGCAATTTGATATTCTCAATGGCCCGCCCCACTACCTTTGATGACCTTTCATCACCATGAGCCACAGCCTCTATAGCCTCCGCTGCACCCCGACGCAAAGAATGCACAGCAGTGACATCACCACGGCGTACATGAGTTAACAGGCTGCCGATGGTGGCTTGTTGTGGTGAGATGGCAATATCAATAATGCCGCTTTGCACCAGGTCGACATAAGCCGCGCGGTTAATCAATGCCATGACTTTTTGCGCACCAAGACGTTTGGCCAGCATTGCAGAAAGAATATTGGCTTCATCATCATTGGTCACGGCACAAAATACATCAGTGTGCTCAATATTCTCGTCCATTAACAATTCTTCATCGGCAGCGTCACCATGCAGCACGATGGTTTTTTCCAGGTCAATGGAAATGCGCTTTGAGCGTTCCGCATTATGGTCAATCAGCTTGACTTGATATTTATATTCCAGGGCTTTGGCAAGGCGTGTGCCGATGTTGCCGCCTCCCGCGAGTATGACTCGTTTGACGGGGCGATCCAGACGCCGCAGTTCCTTCATCACAACACGAATATGGCGTTTGGCTGCGATGAAAAAGACTTCATCATCCGCTTCGATCACGGTATCACCATCAGGTGCAATGGCATGGCCACGGCGGTAGATGGCCGCCACCCGTGTCTCTATACCCGGCATGTGTTCACGCAGGGTTTTTAATGCCTGACCGACCAGTAGGCCGCCGTAGTAGGCACGTACGGCCACCAGCTGGACTTTGCCACCAGCAAAGTCCAGCACTTGCAATGCCCCTGGGTGCTCGATCAACCGCTGCACATAGTCAGTGACCAGTTGCTCAGGGCTGATAAGCACATCTACCGGCAAGGCTTCCTGTGTAAACAATTGAGGGTGGGATAAATAGCCAATACTGCGTACCCTGGCAATTTTGGTCGGTGTATGAAACAGGGTATAGGCCACTTGACAGGCGATCATGTTGATTTCGTCGCTGTTGGTAACAGCAAGAATCATGTCGGCATCTTCGGCACCGGCACGCGCCAGCACTTCAGGATGAGCTGCCTCACCCACCACGGTGCCGATATCCAGACGGTCGCGCAAGGCTTCCAGCTTGGTTTCGTCGATATCCACCACGGTGATATCACTCGCTTCAGTCGCCAGCACCTCTGCCACCGAAGTGCCCACCTGACCTGCGCCCAATATTATTATTTTCATAAATCCCTAATTATTGCCCAGGTATTGCATCACACTCAACGGCCCATTCGTCGCGTGTCAATTCCCAGGGTACGCAATTTGCGATAAAGGTTCGTCCGCTCCATGCCCACCAGCCTGGCCACCTTACCCACACTGCCACCGGCCTGTTGTAAATGATATTCAAGATAGGCCTTTTCAAACTGCTCCCGTGCCTGGCGCAGAGGCAAATCAAAATTTGCCGGGTCCATCCCCCCAAAGGATACCGCACCAGCATCCAGCGCCGCCTCAACCTCGCTCAGCTCAATATCGGTTTCCAACCCCAGCACCAGTAAACGCCGCACCAAGCCTTCCAACTCGCGGATATTGCCCGGCCATTCATAGTGACGCAAGCGATTTTGTGCCGCCACGGTAAAATTGCGGTAAGGCAATGCTTCTTTGTCCACCAGCAGATTGACGAAATACACCAGTAGCTCGGTAACATCTTCCACATGCTCGCGCAGGGCAGGTACATGCACTGGCACAACATTAAGTAGATGATACAGGTCCTCACGAAAACGGCCCGCACGGATTTCCTGTTCCAGATCATAGTGGGTCGCCGTAATAATGCGCGCATCCAGCGTCAGGGGCTGGCTGCCATTCATACGCACCCATTTGCCGGTGCTCAGCACAGCAAACAGGCTATCCTGCATGTCGACATCCAGCTCGGCGATATCATCCAGAAACAGCGTGCCACCCTGTGCCTGTTCGAGAAAACCGGGCTGGATATCTGCGCCCTCTTCTTTGCCAAACAACAATACATCACCCTGGCCATCATGAAACTGCCGGGTATGCACATTGATAAACGGGCCTTGCTGTCGTGCAGAACGGGCATGAATATACTCCGCACTGAATGTTTTCCCGCTGCCCGGCTCACCATAAAACAATACGGTCCCTGAGTGATGCGCCAATTTTTCCAACTGCTCACGCAGCAATTGAATCTGCACTGTTTTGCCTACCGGCGGCACTGGCCGCAGTGGTATTTGCTGTGGGTTATTCGGTGGGTCCTGTTTTGCTTCTGTCAGCGCATGTTCAACAGTGTGCAACAGTCTGGCCAGCGACAGAGGCTTCTCAATAAAATCTTTCGCTCCCAGGCGGGTGGCCTCCACCGCTGTTTCCACATTGCCGTGGCCGGACATCATGATTACTGGCGCCGTCATGGCCAGGTCACTGGAAAATTCTTTTAACAGCGAAATACCATCAACATCAGGCATCCAGATATCCAGCAAAACCATGTCGGGAATTTTTTGGCGCACTAAATGCCGCGCTGCTTCACCGTTTTCTGCAATGGCTACGGTATAACCTTCATCTTCCAGGATATCCTTTACCGACGTACAAATGTCTGGCTCATCATCCACCACTAAAATATAAGGTTTCATTGTTTCAGTTTGCCTTTAGACAAAATTTCAGTGCTCTGGAGCCCGCCACTGCAAAACCCGGGATTATCCGCTATTCTGCATCCGCTGTGTTTCTGCGGCGGGAGTCATGTCTAATTTTAAGGCGGGCAAACGTATTACAATACGCGCCCCACCTTCCTTTCGGTTTTCTGCATACAGCATACCGTCATGCTCTTCGACAATACGCTTAACCACCGCCAAACCCAAACCGCTGCCTTTTGATTTACCGGTAACGTAGGGTTCAAACAGGTTTTCCAGCATGTCGGGGGGAATACCCGGGCCATTGTCTTCAATTTTGATTTCCACAACATGCTCCGAGGCATGTTCGATTTTTTGTAAATGAATATCCACTCGGCCCTGTGGCGTATCCGACAACGATTCAATCGCATTACGAATCAGGTTATGCAGCAGCTGGCGAATACGGCCAGCATCGGCTTCCACCATTGGCGTTGATTCTGGTTCTTCGGCATGTACCTGCAAAGTGATTGTCTGCTTTTCCCCCGCATATAAATCCAGCACTTCGCTAATCAGGGCCTCTAACACCAGTGGCAACGGTTGCAATTTTGGCGCACGCGCATATTCAGAAAAAGCCTCCACCATGTCTTTCATTGACTGCACCTGCTGCACAATAGTGTGTGTGGAGCGCTCCAATACTTCGGCATCTTCCGGCGCCATTTTGCCGAGATATTTATGCCGCAGACGTTCTGCGGAAAGCTGGATGGGTGTTAGCGGGTTTTTAATTTCATGCGCCAGCCGCCGCGCCACCTCTCCCCAGGCAGCATCACGCTGCGCCTGAATCATCGCGGTCACGTCATCAAACACCACCACAAATCCTGATGTCATGCCCTTTACGCCTGGCAACCTTGCGCCTTGACACATCAGGGTTTTGTGTCGCCCGAGACCGGTTAATGCAATCTCTTCACGCCAGTCATCAACATCATCACCAATGTGTTTTGCAATGGCGCTGATAAACGTTTCCAGCTCCGGTGCATCATGCCCGATCTGAGTCAGACTGTTGCCCATGGCAGCCTCCATATCCAGCTCCAGGATATGACTGGCCGCAGCGTTGACGGCACGTATACGTTGATTTTTATCCAGAGTGATAACCCCGGATGAAAGCCGCCCCAGCACTGCACGTAAATAATTTTGTTCGCGCTCGGCACGGTGCTGACTTTTTTGTGCATCCTGTTGTGCTTCAGAAACCTTGTTGGTCATATCAATAAACGACTGTACCAATGCGCCCAGTTCATCCGTGCGTGTAACCGGTAATTTTTTCTGGTAATTACCCGAAGCCACAGCGCGTGTGCCAATGGCCAGAATGCGTATCGGGGCAACCAGTCGCCGGGCGAAAAAGAAGGCTGCCCACACCGCAGACAGCAATGTCACCAACAACACCAACGCCAGAGTGAAACTAAAACTTTGTTTCAATGGGTCGCGCAAATACACCAGCTCTTTGTATTTGGTAATGGCCGATTGCACGCCATCTGCCAACACGCTGACCCGTGCATCTATCGGGTACAGCATAAATAATATGCGTGGATCAACAGCAGCACTCGATGCATCTATTTGCACTGCGGCACGAATATGCAAGCCCATATTGTCAATGGGGGCCAGTCCCACGTAGTCATGCTTATCGCGCACCTGCGACAGAATCGAGCCACTCGGTTTCTGCGGAATAATCGCCATGGTATCGGCACTTGACGAAGCAATAACCCGTCCGCTTTGAAATAGCAGGGTAAGTTCGCTGGCGCCACTCTCGTCGCGCAATTCATTCAGCCTGAACATGACAATTGCATCTGGCGTTTCCTGCAACTCGGCAGCAATGGCCCGTGTTTGCTTGAGCCGGTCACGCATACGCATGTCCAGCGATGAACGACTCAGCTCCAATGAATCTTCCATGGCCCGCTCTACACGCACATCGAACCAACTATCAATACCTTTTTGTAAAAAACCTAACGAAAAATAGAAAACAATGGAGACGGGCACTAATGACATAACTACAAATATCACCACAAGCCTGACCGTCAACCGCGAACCAGTGGCAGTACGACGATACTGGCGAACCAGACGTACCACATCGACACCGATCAAACCCACCAGCACAATCAGCCCCAGCACATTGACCACCACCAGCATCACGTGCATACGCCCAAACTGGCCGGAATTTTCTGTTGCCGCGCTCAACAGCCACAATGACCCGAGCATAAAAATGGCCATGACGATTACTGGCACCACACTGGTGGACATGCGCCGCAGCCATACCAGCAATTTACCCATAACCACCTGCCTGCTGCACAAAACAGCTCATCACAAATCCCATGAGTACCACCCGCTGTTTAACCACCACTCACTGGAAATATAGGCTCTGAGTTGCATGGGCACGGGCAGGCTGCTCAAATCCAGACGGGAACGGACACGCACCTTGTACTGCTTTTTTGCCTGCAACAAATGTGCATCCAGAATAGGTAACTGTTCAATTTTACCCAACGCATCAAGGGCTGCATCTAATGTGGAATAAACAGACTGGGAGCCGCTGTTAATGTTGCGCAACAAATATTGATCAGCCAGAGTGTGATATTGAATTTCGTATCGCTGCTCCAACGCGGCCAGCACGCTGTCCCACAGATAACGACTGGGCGTATAGACTTCAATATCCAGAACGATAGTAAGCGTAACGCCATTATCCAGCGCTGTGAGCGCCTGCGGTGTGAGTCTTAATTCCAGGTTTGCGTCCAGGCGATAGATGTCGCCCACTAACTCTGTTTTTGCATTATGCACTGTGAATAACGGAGTGGCTGCATTTGCCGCCAGCGCAAAGCCACTGAAAACAAGCAATACGGCCATTAAGCCGCAATGCCTGCTTTTAGTGTTTATGCTGTTTTTTCCAAACATGCGTAATAAAACCCGTCCATGCCGTTGTTTCCCGTCAGCACTTGTCGCCCCTCCTCATCGGATACCCCCCACGGTACGTTGATCGCCCTGCACTGCGCATCGGGCTGCCTGCCCACAAACGCCGTTATTTGTCTGGCGTTTTCGTCGGGCAATACCGAACACGTCGCGTATACCAGCATACCGCCAGGCTTGAGCAAGGGCCAGATGGCATCCAGTATTTGTGCCTGCAATGTCACCAGTTTTTCGATGTCGGATTCGCGCCGTAATAATTTGATATCAGGATGACGACGGATCACCCCGGTAGCCGAGCAAGGTGCATCCAGCAGAATACGATCAAATGGCTGACCATCCCACCATTTTTTTGGTGTGCTGGCGTCGCCCACAATACACCGGGCGGTTTTACCCAAACGTTGCAGATTTTCCGCCACTCGTTGCAGACGGGCGGAATCCACATCCACTGCAACCATTTCCACCTCGGCCAACTCCAGCATATGCGCGGTTTTACCGCCGGGCGCCGCACACACATCGAGCACACGCTGCCCCGGTTCCAGCGCCATCAGAAAAGCCGCCTGCTGTGCGGCCTCGTCCTGCACCGACAACCAGCCATCAGCAAAACCTGGCAATGCGGTCACATCCTGTGGTCGCCCGAGTCGAACAACGCTTGCAGTGAATTCGCTGCAACTGGCGGCAATTTTATTTTTTTCCAATAGTCGCAAATAGTCATTCGCGCTGATTTTTGCCGTATTGATGCGCAGGCACATGGGTGGTCGTTGATTATTGGCCGCCAGTACCGCTTGCCAGTCTGCGGGCCAGGCCACGCGCAGCGCATTGATCAACCATTGTGGATGGGACCAGCACCCCTCTTCCGTGACAATGGCCTGCGCTGACAGTTTTTCCTGCTGGCGCTGAAAGTTGCGCAACACACCATTCACCATGCCCCGTGCCCAAACCTTTTTTAAAGTTGCCGTGGCGGCCACGGTTTCTGACACAGCGGCATGATCCGGTACCCGCATGTGCAGCAACTGATACAGTCCCAGCAATAACAGTGCCTGCACATCTGCATCTTTTTCTTTCAGCGGTTTTTTTAACAGGCTGGCAACCATGATGGAAAGTGAATGATATTCACGCAACACGCCGTAACACATCTCCTGAATCAGCGCGCGTTCATCACCCAGCGCAGGCGGCACGTCTTCCAGGGCGCGCGACAACGAACGCCCGTCACGGATGACCTGGCTGAGAATACGCGCAGCCGTGGCTCGTGGGTTTTGTTTTGCCGGGGCCATTAGCGGTGTGAATTTGGGCAAAAGCTATCCAAGCTGGACACCCAGCAGGCTGTGGGCATGAAGAAACTGCCCGGCATCCAACACCTTGCCGCCCGGCAACTGCAACTGATGAACGCGCAATATGCCATTGCCGGTGGCTACGTCGATCCCCTCACGGGATTCGGCCAGTACAGTGCCCGGTGTTGCATCGCTGGCCGCATCCACAGCCCCGGCAAACCAAATGCGCAGATTTTTATCGTCAACACGGGTAAAAGCCACTGGCCAGGGATTAAATGCGCGTACAGTGCGCGACAGCACCTGCGCCGACTGTGTCCAGTCAATTTCCGCCTCTGCTTTTTGCAGCTTTCCGGCATAATTGGCATCGGCATCGTCCTGTTTTTCCGGCACTGCGGCACCATCGGCCAGCAGCCTCAGGGTATGGCACAGCGCCGTAGCCCCCAAGGCGGCCAGCTTATCGTGCAAAGTCTCGGCTGTGTCGGCATTTTCGATGGGGCATACCACTTTATGCAGCATGTCACCGGTATCCAGCCCCGCATCCATTTGCATAATGGTGACGCCGGTTTGCACATCCCCCGCCAAAATCGCCCGCTGAATGGGAGCGGCACCGCGCCAGCGTGGCAGCAACGAGGCATGCACATTGATACATCCCAGGCGCGGCGCAACCAGCACAGGTTCGGGCAGGATCAGCCCGTAAGCCACGACCACCAGCACATCAGCCTGCCAGTCTGCCAGCACCTGTTGGACCAGCTCGTCGCGCAGGCTCTCCGGCTGCAATACAGGCAAACCATGCCTCTGTGCCAATACCTTCACCGGGCTGGCCGTAAGTTTGCGGCCACGACCGGCCGGACGATCCGGCTGGGTATAAACCGCCAGCACCTCGTGCCCGGAATCCAATAACGCCTGCAAGCTGCTGGCTGCGAAGGCCGGTGTACCGGCAAAGATGACTTTCAGACCCTGAGGCACAGCGCTTCCTTAAATGGTTGGTTTTTGGGCAATACAGACAACCGTCACAACGTATGCTGACGCATTTTTTCCATCTTTTTACGGATGCGGTTACGCTTCATTTCTGACAGATAATCCACAAACAACTTGCCGTCGAGGTGGTCCATTTCATGCTGAATACACACTGCCAGCAGGCCATCCACAGTCAATTCCTGCGCCTTTCCCTCACGGTCCAGATAGCGCACGGTGATGTCTTTTGCCCGGGAAACCGGCTCATAAATACCGGGCACAGACAGACAACCCTCATCCATTTTTTCATGGCCGCTGCACTCAATGATTTCCGGATTGATAAAACATTTCGGCTGACTTTTGTCTTCTGAGATGTCGATAACAATCACCCGCTTCAGCACTTCTACCTGTACTGCCGCAAGGCCAATACCCGGCGCACTGTACATGGTCTCGAACATGTCATCCACCAGGGTGCGGATACGGTCATCCACTGACGCCACCGGCGCAGCTTTTTGACGTAATTTGGGATCAGGAAACTGTAAAATATTGAGTATGGACATGTGAACTCGATCAAATTCGGGGTAACAGACAAAAGATATGATAATCGCTGCCGACATTATACCCAAAGTAATGAGGCTTTAGGCGAATAGCGCACAACCTGTTTATTTTATAACCAACCAAAATGATGCTTGGCAGTCAGGCCAGTGCAAAGAACTTTAACGCCGCCATGGAATAAACAGGACATGCAATAATGCCCGAACCCTCACCACCCTGGCACATACCCGGCAACGTCAACAACACTGCTCAAAATCACGTAAAAATGATACATTCAAATCAGGTTTGGCATTCATGCTTATCCTGTTAACCTTAAAATGCTTCACTGGAGTCTGGAATATGATTCGTCTACACTCGGGCAAATTGATAAACAGAGGGATCATCGTGTCGATGAAAGTATTATCTGTTAAAAAAAACCTGGTCCTTGGAAAAGGATTTCTGAGTCTGATTATTTTGGGCCTGGCCCTCATTGGCAGCAGCACAGCGCTGGCTGACACCATCAAACTCAAATCCGACCACCCGGATAAATATACGGTAGTAAAAGGTGACACCCTCTGGGACATCTCCGCGCATTTTTTGCAAAGCCCATGGAAATGGCCTGAAGTGTGGAGCTACAATCCGCAAATCGAAAACCCCCATCTTATTTATCCCGGTGATGTGGTGTATCTCGAATACGATGCCCAGGGGCGGCCGATTTTACGTGTCAGCCGTGGTCAGGCAACCGTAAAAATGTCGCCACAGGTGCACGCCACCCGTGTAGACACCCCCATTGCCAGCATTCCACTCAATGCCATTGAACAGTTTTTGGGCGAACCCCGTGTGCTCAGCCAACGTGAAATAGACAATGCCGGTTACGTGCTTTCCGGTAAGGATGCGCGATTGATGTCAGGCTCCGGCGACCGTATTTATGCCCGCGGCCTGATCCCCGGCGAAGATCCCAACTCCACTTACGCCGTACTGCGCATTGGCAAGGCCTATCGCAACCCCGGCGCCAAACCTGACGATATTCTTGGCTACGAAGCCCTGCATGTCGCCGATGCCCAGGTGGAAGACTTCGGTGACCCGTCCACTCTGCGCGTCAAAGACTCCACCCGCGAAACCCTGATGGGAGACCGTCTCATTCCGAAAAAAGCCTCGGGACTCGATCAGGCATTTATTCCCAAACCACCGGAAACACCGATGGAAGGCCAGATTATTGCCGTCATTGACGGTGTCTCCCGTGTTGGTCAATTCCAGACAGTCGTACTTAATCAGGGCGAACAGGATGGCCTCGAAACCGGTCATGTGCTGGCCGTATACCGGGCTGGCAAAGTTGTGCGCGATTACAATGCCAAAAAACGCGGCGAAAAAGTGACTTTGCCAGATCAACGCGCCGGTATCGTACTGGTGTACCGCACGTTTGATCGTGTCAGCTATGCGCTGGTAATGGAAGCTGAACGTGACATGGCGGTATATGATTACGTGCGGAACCCGTAGGTAACGCTTTCCTGCAATCGCAGCACCCGGCTCAGGGAGGGGCCTCGTTTTGGACATATCACAACATGCTTCGCAATCTTCTGGCGTCACGCCGTTCCCTGTTCCGCATACGGCTTCCGAACAGGCTACACCCCCTCCGCTCGTTCCCGATATCAACACCCTGCGTCACTGGCTTGCGCTGCTGCATGCCCCGGGAGTCGGTGCGGTGCGGTTTTTGCGCATTCTCGCCCACGAATCCGACCTGCCCCGTTTTTTTGCCGACCGTGGCGCCTCCTGCAATAAACCAGGCATCCCTCCCGAACTACGCCGCTACCTGGCAAAACCCAACTGGAAAGCTGCGGACGCTGCACTGGCCTGGGCCGAGGACAGACATTGCCATATTATTGCCCTGATTGACTCTCGCTACCCCGCACTGCTAAAAGAAATTCCCGACCCACCGCCCATTCTTTTTGTGCGGGGTGATATCGACCTGCTCACCCAACCCCAGCTGGCCATGGTCGGCAGTCGAAACCCCAGCGCCAGCGGCTCCCAGCTGGCCCATGATTTTGCGGCCTCACTAAGCCGCCGCAACCTGACCATCACCAGCGGCCTGGCGCTGGGCATTGATGCAGCCAGCCACCAGGGCGCCCTGAATGCCGACGGCAAAACCATTGCCGTGGCTGGTACCGGGCTGGACCGTATCTATCCTGCCCGCCATCGGGAGCTGGGGCATCACATCGCCGAACAAGGAGCGCTGGTCAGCGAATTCCCGCCAGGCACACCGCCTATCGCCAGTAATTTTCCACGCCGTAATCGCATAATCAGCGGGCTCAGCCTGGGCACACTGGTAATTGAAGCCGCACTCAAAAGCGGCTCACTGATTACCGCACGGCTCGCCGCTGAACAGGGTCGTGAAGTGTTTGCCATTCCCGGCTCTATTCACAACCCACTGGCCAGAGGCTGCCATATACTGATCCAGCAAGGTGCCAAGCTGACCATGGAAGTCAATGACATCCTCGAAGAACTATCACCGTTGGTTAGCTTTGTTATGGAGCATGAACATACACTTAAAAACTCAGCCTCCACCGGAAATTCTGCATTTCCTGAGCATCCGTTTCTTGAAAAGATGGGATTCGAGCCCATATCCATTGATGCGCTGGTGGAACGCAGTGGATTGACGGCAGAGGCCGTTTCCTCCATGCTGTTGACGCTGGAAATACAAGGAATTGTGGCTTCATCTGGCGGGCTGTATAACCGGATAAACTGAATGGACTTGTTCAGCATAAAACAGTTAACTGCATCATGAAAATACGACATAGTAGGTACCTATGAAAGAAGACGTACTCGACGTACTCATGTATCTCTTCGAGAACTATATGGATGATGATATCGCCATGGAGGCGGACTCCGAAACCCTCAAAACACAGCTCCGCGAAGCAGGCTTCCTCAGCACTGAAATCAACAAGGCCTTTACCTGGCTGGAAGATTTATCTGTACTGCAAGAAGGGGCTGGGGCGCATCCGTCATACGGAGGCTATTCCATTCGTGTTTTCAGCCCAACGGAAGAAAAAAAGCTGGATGTGGAGTGCCGGGGGTTTTTGATATTTCTGGAACAGATGGGAGTGCTTAATAGCGCCAGCCGTGAACTGGTCATCAACCGCATCATGGCTCTGGAATCACTGGAAATTGACCTCGATCAAGTCAAGTGGGTGGTACTGATGGTGCTATTCAACCAGCCCGGACTGGAAGAGGCCTTCACCTGGCTGGAAAATATGGTAATGGAAGAGTTCCAACAGCCTCTGCATTAAAGGCGAGGCCGATACAGGCCGGCGCCACTTATGCAGGCAGAAACGCTTGTTGGGTGGTTAGGTGTCTGTTTTTCCATAAATGCTTTCAGGCTCTTCGGGGCACAGAGCTACCGCATACACGACAAAAATCCGTTCTCTTTTGTGTTATGAAGATATTCTGCCTTGCTCTTTGGTCCACCTAACACCATCAGTATCCGTTACAAGTGCGGAACAGCATGAAGGTACAGATTCAGGTTTATATGTACCCGTGGCGTTTGATACTGAAAACAGCACGTCCTAACCCGTACTCACAATGTACAAGACCTGGCATCTGTTAACGTTATTTCTTGGCGATCAGCGAATCGCTGATATCACCCGCCCAGCGAATTGAGGCCAGATAGGCTGTGCGTAAAGTGTTGCTATCATATTGCGTATTACTCAGATTGTTCCATTGGCCGCGCTCATAACTCAACACCAGTGACAACAACTGCCCCAGCTCACCAGTTTTGTCCAACAGGGCATGGTGCAGTGTATCGGATAGCGGCAAATCATCCAGGATTTCATCCAGTGGTTTGTTGATGAAAGCATCCAGCACAGAAAACAGTCCCACAGTAAACGCATTCTCGGCCGATATAGCGGTGTCGATGGACAGTTTTTCGCACATGTGTGCCCGGATCAACGCTGTGAGAATCAATTCATAAGGTTTATCATCAACACTGGACATAGCCAGAATTGCCACCCAGGTTTTGATGGTATTGAGACCCAGCAAACTGATGGCCTGCTGTATGGATTCGACTTTTCTTCCCACACTGAAGTGCGCAGAATTGATGTAACGCAAAATCCGGTATGACAAAGAAACATCTTGCGCCACCAATGCCTGTAATTCACTGAAATCCAGTTCGGGGTTCTGCAACTTGGTCAGTAATTGCATGATGGCCATACGGCTTGTCAGGGTACGCGCACCCTTGACAATTTTTGGCTTGCAAAAAAAATAACCTTGAAAATAATCAAAACCCAGCGCTTTGCAATACTCGTATTCTTCCGGCGTTTCAACTTTTTCTGCCAGTAAACGTGTACCTGTTGGGCGAAGTTTTTTTACCTGCTCAGTCAACGTGCCCCCAGGCAGGGTGAACAGGTCAAACTTGATAATATCTGCCAGCTCCACCAATGCCTGTTTACTGCCATCACAAATAAAATCATCAAGCACGATGACATGACCGGCGGCTTTCAGTTCTTTCAGTCCGGCAATCACCGCTTCCGTAGGCGCAATGTCTTCCAGCACTTCCAAGACCAGATTGTCCTGCGCCAAAGATGGTGGCAGGCCTTCCACAATGTAACGCTCGGTCAGGTTAATAAAGGCCAGTGACTGCCCTACCAGCTCGGGCAGACCAACCTCCATCAGTGCATTGACCAGCACCTGGGAGGTGGCGTCATCGCCATCAACCACATTGGCGTGATTGTTTTCGCTGGAGCGATACAACAGCTCGTAAGCATACACGTACAGTTTGCGATCATAGATGGGTTGGCGGGCAATGAAAAAGTCAGACACAATGGCAATCCTTGCAAGTGAGCACTGACACAGGCCAGGCGCTTGTTTGATACTGGTGGTATCGGCAAACGACAGAAGGGCTTTAGGTGTGTGCAAACGCTGAGCCTGCCTGCATCGAAGGCCGGTTTTTCGTTCTTTTTTTTGCCCTTAAAGAACGCGCAGCGGTGTCCGTTCTCCGCTTTGCCGATAATGCAGATAATCCGCAAGAATCAAAGCATGATCAAAAGCCAGTGGTGAGGGCAAGGCCTCAGGCGAAAAAATCTGCACATTCGCGGCATCATCGGCGGCCCGGGGCTCACCACAGGCTTGGGCAGTATATACGGCACACACGGTGTGGCCTCGCGGGTCACGGCCCGGGTCTGAGTAACACCCCAGCAAAGTAATGAGTTTTACCGGCAGTGAAACTTCTTCCGCCGCTTCCCGTATCGCAGCCTGCTCCAGGCTTTCACCCACATCCACAAAACCACCAGGAATCGCCCAGCCATAAGGCGGATTTTTACGCTCGATAAGCAGAATAGGCCCACCGGGCCGGTCGGTAAGCTCAATGATTATATCGACGGTCAGCTTGGGCGTTTCAGGCGCGGGCATCGGCTTGATTATCTGCAACTATAAACATCAATACAATAACAGGGCTGCCAGCCCCAAAAAGGCCAGGAAACCAATAACATCCGTGACGGTGGTGAGTAACACACCACCAGCCAGCGCCGGATCAATACCCACTTGCTTGAGCAACAGCGGAATAGTGGCCCCGGCCATGGCAGCGACGACCAGATTAATCAGCATTGCCGCAGCAATAATACCGCCCAATTGCACATCGCCAAACCAAGCCACCACAATACCGCCGACGATCAACGCCCAAACCACTCCGTTAAGCCCGCCCACCAACAACTCCTTGTTAAACAACCGGCGTGCATTGGAGCGGCTGATCTGTCCCAGCGCCATGCCACGGATAACCAAAGTCAGGGTCTGATTGCCCGCAATACCGCCCATACTGGCAACAATGGGCATGAGAATGGCCAGCGCCACCATTTTTTCCAGGGTCGCATCAAACTGGCCAATCACCCATGAAGCCAGCAGGGCAGTGAGTAAATTCACCCCCAGCCAGACAGCCCGGCGCTGCGAACTGGTGGCCACCGGCGCAAACATGTCGTCCTCTTCCGAGAGACCCGCCATGCTCATCAGTGAATGTTCGGCCTCGTCCCGAATGACATCCACCACATCATCAATGGTAATACGTCCCAACAACCTGCCTTCTTCATCCACCACTGGTGCCGACACCAGATCACGTTTTTCAAACAGGCTGGCCACTTCCTGCTCGGGCAGGGTGGCAAGAATTGCTTCACGCTCACGATCCATATGTTCTGCCACAAGGGTGTCAGGATTTTGGATCAGCAGATCAGTCAGCGGCAGCAAACCCAGGTATTTATTTTCGCGATTGGTAACGATGAGCTGATCGGTCATTTCCGGGATTTCACCGATACGCCGCAGATAACGCAACACCACATCAAGGCTAATGTCTGCACGCACGGTGATGGTGTCGGTATTCATCAACCCACCAGCGGTATCCTCGGGATAGGACATCACTGCTTCCAATCTCTCACGGTGTTGGGCGTCCATCGCCTCCAATACCTGCTCGGTCACCGCATCAGGAAAATTGCTGAGAATATCGGCAAGGTCATCGGTCTCCAGCCCTTCAGCAGCAGCCAGCAGTTCGCTGTTGTCCATGTCACGAATCAGTCGCTCACGCACATCATCGTTAACCTGCAACAACACATCGCCTTCCTGCTCAGCTGAAACCAACTCCCATACAGCGTCTCGCTGCTCATGTGGCAACGCTTCCAGCAAATGGGCGATTTCTGCTGGATGCAGCTCGTGCAATTCACGTTTCACACGGGCAAGCGTGCCATCACGGAGTAAATCCGTGAATGCCTGCAACCGTTTGGTGCGATGTTCGTGTTCTTTGTTTAAATTGGGCATAACAATCCACCGGTAATGTGGCGGCATTCTACCCTATGGCGGAGTACCGGGAGCTTGTCGGATGCTAGTACTCTTTCAAGGTAATAAATTGGGGTTCAGTTGGTCTGTCAGCGTTCAGGGCAAGATGCTCCTCGCAGCGAATGGCCGTCGTCCTTTGCAAGAGGAGCAACGCCGCCATGGACGCTGACAGGCCAACCCTTCGGGCGTTCCTGTGGTGTTCCGCTGCGGCGTCGCCTAAAGCGCCTACTGTTGGTGCCGCGAAACACCACAGGAACGCTGAATCCCAATTTATTACCTTGAAAGAGTACTAGAACCTACTGCAAAAAAGCTATTTCAATTGTTTTTCAAGTTCGGCCACTCTCGCCTCCAGCGCCTCCAGTTTTTCACGGCTACGTTGCAGCACGGCGCTCTGCACTTCAAATTCGTCACGGGTCACCAACTCCATCTTGCTCAGTGCAGTCTGTAGGGCCGCCCGCACATTTTTTTCCATATCCTGCTGCATGGTCTGAAAACCAGCCGGCAGTTTGTCCAACACACCGCGAGCCAGCTCATCCAGTTTTTTAGGGTCTAAACGATTTTCAAACACCTTGTTGACCTCCTTAATAGTAATTTTCTCAACGGTACGTTGCTCCTGCCACACATCTTAACGAGATCAGGCCGACGCTGGCCAGTGACGTACGTACAATCAGATGCAGCTTACGTTGGTTTCGTGCCTGGAAACACCCGCACCAATATAGTGCTCTATGATGGTGCACATTCCAACCTCCTCCTCATCTTGGTGCAACCCAATGTCTATTGAGTATGCAAAATTACCATAACTTACTGAAAAAAATACCATTACAGATATTGGCACAGTCGGTGCTATATGTGGGTGGAGATTTTCCAATCAAATACCACATTTTTAATTTGGGGAGAAAATATGAAAAAAACAGTGAGGCCTGATAAGTCGGGCAAGTTTTTCAAACTGTAATTTCACAGTAGGCAGCAGCAACCATCAGCAATACCGCGCTTTGCAACACCGCCAGGCGCCAGTGCATATTTAGGAGGGAGTTTTCCCATGAAACTAGTCACAGCAATTATCAAGCCTTTCAAGCTGGACGACGTGCGTGAAGCCTTGTCAGAAATTGGGGTTCAAGGCATTACTGTCACTGAAGTAAAAGGTTTCGGACGCCAGAAAGGCCACACTGAACTCTATCGTGGCGCAGAGTATGTCGTGGATTTTTTACCGAAAGTAAAACTTGAGCTGGCCATCGCCGCCGACCTTCTGGATCAGGTTATCGAAGCAATCAGCACAGCCGCCAATACCGGGAAAATCGGTGATGGCAAAATTTTCGTTGCTCCACTGGAGCAAGTGGTTCGTATTCGTACCGGTGAAACCGGTACTGAAGCACTCTAAAACGGGGAGCACATAATAATGGAAGCTAATATTTTTCATTTGCAGTACGCCATGGACACCTTTTACTTTCTGGTCTGTGGCGCCTTGGTAATGTGGATGGCAGCAGGTTTTGCCATGCTGGAAGCAGGGCTGGTCCGGTCTAAAAACACCACAGAAATTCTCACCAAAAACGTTGTGTTGTTTGCCATTGCCTGCACCATGTATCTGGCGTGTGGTTACGCCATCATGTACGACGGCGGTTATTTCCTTTCCGGTATTGCCGGTGGCGACGGCTTGGTGGATGACGCCTTGAAGAGTATGGCCGGACGTGAAGATGGGTTTACGGGTGGCTCGGTTTACTCCAAGGCGTCTGACTTCTTCTTCCAGGTGGTGTTTGTAGCAACCGCCATGTCAATCGTCTCTGGCGCCGTTGCTGAACGCATGAAGCTTTGGGCGTTTATGCTGTTTGCGGTGGTGATGACCGGCTTCATCTACCCCATGGAAGGCAACTGGACCTGGGGTGGCGGCTCGGTGTTCGGCATGTACAGCCTGGGCGACGACTTCGGTTTTTCTGACTTTGCCGGCTCCGGCATTGTGCACTTGGCCGGTGCAGCGGCGGCATTGGCTGGCGTATTGGTACTGGGGGCCCGCAAAGGCAAGTACGGTAAAGACGGCTCGGTCAACGCCATTCCTGGCGCCAACCTGCCCCTGGCAACGCTGGGTACCTTCATCCTGTGGATGGGCTGGTTCGGTTTCAACGGCGGCTCCGTGCTCAAGTTGGGTGATATCGCCAATGCCAACTCGGTAGCCATGGTATTTCTGAATACCAATGCCGCCGCTGCGGGTGGTGTGATTGCCGCACTGATTGTTGCCAAGCTGCTGTTCGGCAAGGCAGACTTGACCATGACGCTCAATGGCGCATTGGCCGGCTTGGTGGCCATTACCGCTGAGCCTTCCACACCCTCCGCCCTGGAGGCTACGCTGATTGGTGGTTTCGGCGGAGTGCTTGTGGTGTTCGCCATTATCGGCCTGGACAAACTCAAAATAGATGACCCGGTGGGTGCGATTTCAGTGCATGGCGTCGTCGGCATGTGGGGTCTGTTGGCCGTACCACTCACCAATGACGGCACCAGCTTTGGCGGCCAAATCGTGGGCCTGCTCACCATTCTGGTCTGGGTATTCGTCGTCAGCTACATCACCTGGATGGTCATCAAGATGATCATGGGCGTGCGTGTTTCTGAAGAGGAGGAATACGAGGGTGTTGACCTTGCCGAATGTGGCATGGAGGCTTATCCCGAGTTCACCAATAAATAGCTCAAAGCCGGATAATAATAAGCCTGTCTATAAACAGGCAACTCCAAGTGCCCCTCACGGGGCACTTTTTTTACCGGTATTTCAGGAAGCCTCCGAGCAAACCCGCGTCAAAATTTTCCATTGTTATTTTTCCACTCACTACGCACCGGAATGGTTTCCATCGTATCCCAGTGCTCGGCAATTTTGCCATTCTCCACACGGAACAGATCGTAAAAAGAAGTGTGTTTCCCGGCAAAACTGCCTTCGCTGACAACCAGCACAAAATTACCTTCACCCAACACCATGTGGATGCGCTCGTATTTCATAGTAATGCCTTGCTTGGTCATCGCTTCAAGCGCAACGCCCAGACCTGATAAACCATCGGCAATATGGGGGTTGTGCTGGATATAATTATCACCGTCAAAGTAACCGGCAAGTTTTTCCATCTGACCATTGACCAGGATGTCTTTGACAAAAGTCTGCACCAATATTTTGTTGGATTCCGTTTTATCAATATCAATTATTGGCGTAATGTTATCCAGCATGGTACGGCCACTGGGGTTTGCTGTTTCCGGTTTTTTTTGCAGATTATCCCAGTGCTCCACAATCATCCCATTTTCAAAACGAAATATATCAAAACCGACTTTGGGCCCGAAAAAATCATAGTCGGTATGTGTAACAACATAATTACCATCCTGAAAAACACGTACGGTATTAACCTTTGCAGACCCTTGGGGGAGTTGCTTCAACACTGCTGAAAAACCGGCGAGACCGTCGGCAACGGCTAAATTGTGCTGTATATATTTTTCCGGATTAATGATCATGGCGGGCTCCGGCGCACCGGTCTCCATACTTTTTAACAAATCAACCACTTGTTGTTTATAGCTGTTTTTCATATGGTCCTCCTGTTGTCTATTTGCAGAACTTGCCGTGCTTATTGTGTAAAAAAATGCGGACAGGGTGATGAGCGCAACAGCGCAACTGATAGATTTCCGTAAAATGCCGGGCATCATGAGCCAAAACTCCTTGAGTGAATAAGGGACTATTTATACCCACGGTGATTGAAATTCAGGTTTAGATGGCTACGTTGTTGTCCTTGCAACAGCCAACTATTACGCGCACTTAAAACTCAATCGTTGCGGGTATGATTACTACGCAACCACATTATTACAGTGGTAAAATTGGGGCGAGGTAAAAACCTGCCTAAAGATTATCGAAAACGGACATATTTTTATTGGCCGAACATCTTTACGGGAAGGGATATTTTACACAAACCACATCACAGACAAGGTAACTGGTTTTAGCGATCATTGTGCTGCTGGCGAAATTCCCCAGGCGAACAACCAACTTCGCGCCGGAAGAATTTGATAAAGTTTGTTGCTTCATCAAAACCCAGGCTGTCCGCAATATTGGTTATGGGCAGATTGGTATGAGACAACAAACGCTGCGCCTCCAATGAAATTCTTTTTGACAAAAAAGCCTTTGCGCTAAGCTTTGCAACACTATGTGTTGCACGGCTCAGGCTTTTTTCTGAGCACGCCAGATGTTTCGCATATTCTGCAACCTGGTGCCAGCGCTGAAAATGACGTTCCACAGCAAGCCGGTATGCGATAAATCGTTTCAGAAAGACAGGTGGGCTTGTTTCCACTTTTTCATTATCAGCCTGAACGAGATACAGACGGATAAGCAAAGCATGCAATTGGTTACGTAACAGCATGTGCAGGGTTTTAGTGTCAAATTTCAGTTGAGCATCCTGTGACATGCGGATAATGCTTTCCAACACCGCTTTTTGCGTATCCTCATTTAGCGCAAGATGCGTGGGTAACATTTCCAGGCAACTGAATATTTCCAGCTCAGCCACGAGCGTTGCAGTGGCTTTTTGTTGCGAAAAAAACGGCGGGGAGGATTGCAAGAGAGGCTGCAAAAATTCCGGACGGAAAATCAATATCCAGCCCTGCCAGTTGCCACTCATATCGAAACGCTGTATTTGCCCCGGCCGCACGACAAGTAGTGAACCTTGTGCACAGGCAATGGTTTCAAAATCAACCATATGCCGGCACCGCCCTTCCGTGATATAAATCAGCAAATAAAATTCAATATGCTCAATGGTATGCGCCCCGCATTGCGTATTTGCACGCTGCCTTAACGCTGACACAGGAAAAACCTCCAGGTCCAGGTTATAGGTTGTCGCTGGCTCGTAGTACACCGGTACAATCCTGGCATCCGTTGGCACTTTATTACCCATGATATCGCATCCGTTTTCCAAGCAGTCTACGGCTGGTACATTACCCATGTTATTTTGCCGGGTTCAGCGTTCCTGTGGTGTTTCGCTACAAGACGCAGTGCGCAGGCAATGTACTGGAGTTTGTACAGAGTAGTATACATGGGCCTTTGCACTATTCACCGGGCATGACAAGTGTTTTTGAATGTGTCCGGCACTCGGCAATCGACTAAAGTCTGGGCCTGTAGCGCCGCTAAATTTACAGGCCTACTGTTCCACGCTATGCTTCCTGCAACGCCCATCCTCGACGAGGTCATACATGAAAAACCTGATTACCCTGGCAACTGTTTTCCTGTTATGCCTGTCCCCCTTGAGCTTTGCCAGTAAAATTTATAAATGGACCGATGACGAAGGCAACACCCATTACAGTGAACGCCCACCCAATCGACAGGCGACACAAATCAAAGTACCCAAAGGCCCGGCACGCACATCGGCTCCCCGCACGGTCAATCAGCAGGACGCCACCAATAAGCTGCTGGATGCCTTTGCCCAGGAGCGTAAAGACAAAAAAGAGGCGGCAAACAAAGCGGCGGCAGAAAAAGAACGACGGGACAAAAACTGCTCCAATGCAAAACGCCGCGTCATCAGCCTGAAGCTTGGTGGTCGTCAATACGAAATCACTGATCAGGGCGAACGTCGTTTCCTCAGTGACGCAGACATTCAGGCGCGCTTGGTCGAGGCACAAAAAGTTGCCGATAAATGGTGTAAATAAAAGTACCGGGGACTGTATAATAATAACCTGTCCCCGGTGGCAATTTCACCAACCACACCGTCACCCGTTTTCACACACACGAACTCTGATACACTCATTCCATCAACACTGCCCCGTGCGCGCCCCAAAACCCAGAACAAGACAGCAAAGGAGTCAGCCCCATGTTTGCCCCCTACTTTGTTTCCATCGGACGGATAACCCGCAACACAATACTGATACTGCTGGCTGGCGCAGCAATGAGCTCACCCGGTATTGCGGAAACCACAGAAGGGATAGCGGGCGAGCCCCAGACAATACCAGCCGGCCGCGTTGCGCGGGCCATTTTCACCACGGCCATCGTTGACCGGGAGCCAGTGGACGCACTGGAAACACTTTCGACAAATATCGACCGGGTCTTTTTTTTTACTGACCTGCGCGGGCTCAGCGGACAAATTGTTACCCATCGCTGGGAACATAATGGCCAGATCATGGCCGAGATCACCTTTAAGGTTGGCTCAGGGGCACGTTGGCGGGTTTATTCCAGTAAAAACCTATTGCCCGAGTGGACAGGGACGTGGACAGTGGCGGTAAATAACGAAAGTGGTGAAACTCTGCACACCAGCACATTTGAGTACGTGGCAGCAACGGCTACGGAGTGAACGCTTGGGCGCGCACCCTTAAGGGGTGACAACACTCTCCACTGGCTCTTCCACCAACACCTCCGCATCCTCTGATTCTTTCGCAACAACATCACTCGTGGCAGCAACAGGGACTGCCGTTTCCGCAACGGTTCCGGTAACAGGCGCATCAACAACCGTCTCACCAGCAGTGACAGGCAAACTGCCCGCCGATTCCACTGTGCTGACTTTGTCTGCACTCACAGCATCCGTTATTTCGGGCTCTGCCGTTTCAGCAGGCTCAATGGCCTCGGCCTCCACTGCCATTTCAGGCTCCAATGTCTCAACAACAATCTCTGATGCATTAGCCTCTGGCGCATTCAGCGCTTTCATCACATCATCAACTGTCTCAAGCACGACCTCTTCTTCCACTTCCACCGCCTGTTCTTCTGTTGTTATTGCCAGCTCTTCCGGCCGGGCATCCGGAATGGGTGATGCTTCCATGAACACCTCAGCCACAGGGGGCTCCTCAACTACGGGAGGTTCTGCTACAGCAGGTGTTGTAGCCACTGGTGGCGGAGGTACCACCACAGGTTTCGCTCTCACATCCGCTTTTCGCGCGGCCTCGGCCTTGATCGACGCCAAGCGTTCACGTAAGCGCGCCATAGCCTCTTCACTCTTGGCATTTTTCACATCGGAGCCGGCAGGTGTTCCAGGTTCAGACTGATCTGTTTCACTGGCAACAGATGCTTCGGGCTCAGACTGGCCTATTTCACCAATACTCGAAGTTACCTTGTGAGTAATTTCACTCAGTGTCTCTGTCCCCTGATCCACCACGGCCTTCAATTTTCCCGATGCATCATCACCGGAAAGATAAAACCAGCCCACCCCGGAAATAACAACCAAAAACAGCGCAGCGCTCACCATCCACCGTGCACTCAGGCTACGTTTCGGTTTTCGCGTCACCACATCCTGTTGTGGACGAATCGACCGATTGATTTCCTGTGTCTCAAACAACGGCTTTTGTGCCGCCGGATTATCATCTGCTTCCGCTGAAGGATTTTGTGCAACTGATCTCTGTCTCGCATTTTTTTCCTCGGCAATTTTTTCTGCCTTTTGGTTACGCTCATTTTCAACACCGACAGAGTCTGCCGGCGAACCAATGGCGTCCACATGTGGGTCATCACGATACCCCAGCGTTGCCTCCCAAATAAAATCGTCCGATACCCATTGTCGTTTTTGTTCCCGCTTTTCGACCTTCATCACTTCCCGGGGATCAATCAGATTGGAGCGGGCTTTGGCACGTTCGGCAATTTCCCGTTCATTCACAACGATGGCGCTTTCCACTTCGGCAATTTCTTCCGCCGCCGCCTCCAGATCCATAAAATCATCCAGACTCTCGTCATTTTTGCCAATCGCCTTTAGCGCCGCCTCGCGTGCTTCGCGGGCCCGGCGTGCTTTACCCGCATCTGCTTTTCTGCGTTGCTGAATAGCGGCGGCCTTTTTTGCCTTGGCCTGGGCTGCCTGCTTGATCTTGTCTTTGTCCACCTCACGCCGCGCAGCAATAACCGAGCGTTTGTGCTCCAGCTCAGCCTGCAAACGCGAGGCTTCAGCCTCTGCTTTCAGGCGTTTAATCTCCTCTTCCGCCTCCTGACGCATTTTTTCGGCAACCTGTTGCGCCCGCACCGCCTCTTCTCTGGCTACGCGGGCAGCAGCATCCATTTCCTGTTTACGGCGTTTTGCTTCCGCACTGGCCACACGCTCCTGTTCGGCCGCCGCCTCGACCTCTCTCTGCCGCTGCGCCTGTTGTTGTGCAGCCACTTCGGCAGCTTCACGCCTCTTACGCTCAGCATCCATCGCTGCCAAACTGTTTTTCTGCGCTTCTTCTGCCTCAATTTTTTGTGCCGCCGCAAACAACCTTGCCTGTTTTTCCACCTGCTCACGCGCCGCTGCCGCTTCAGCTCGCAGTTGCGCCATTTCGTTTTCCATTTGCTGGCGGGCCGCTTCAGCCTCACGGGCACGATTCGCTTCTTCGGTCGCACGTCGTTCGGCCTCCTCGGCCTCAGCCTGACGCCGGATAATCTCGTTTTCGGCCCGTTGGCGTGCAGCATCAGCCTCTTCCGCGCGAGCCGCCTCCTCCTCGGCTCGACGGGCAATTTCTTCCAATTGGGCCTGTTGTTGAGCCAGTTCTTCGGCGCGCAGACTGGCTGCCGCGCGCTCTGCCTCACTGCGCGCCTGATCTGCTGCCAGACGTGCCTGCGCTTCGGCGGCCAAACGCGTCCGCTCTGTTTCAGCTTCCAGGCGCTCCAGCTCATGCACTGCTTCCAGACGCGCCTCTTCGGCAGCCTGTGCACGCATTGCCTCCCGTTCTGCATCAGAACGCGCCGCATCGGCAACACGTTGTGCCTGTTCTTCCAGCTGCATGCGAGCCACTTCGGCATCAACTTTCAACCGCTGGATTTCGGCTTCAGCTTGTAAACGGGCTTCTTCAGCAGCCCGGGTCCGGCGCGCCTCATCTTCGGCCCTGCTTGCCATTTCCTCCCGCTCAGCCTGCAAACGCCCCATTTCCTGCGCACGTTGCGCCGCCATTTCACGCTCGGCTTCACTGCGGGCCTGATCCGCGGCCATGCGCGCCTGTGCTTCGGCCTGAAGTCGTGCCTCATCTGCCAGTTTTGTCAGACGCTCAACTTCACTCTCGGCTGCCTGCGCGCGCGCCGCTTCTGATTCAGCCTTGCGCACGGCATTTTCCAGCTCTTCCTGTTGCTCGGCCAGAGCTTCGGCACGTTGTCGGGCGGCATCACGCTCGGCTTCGGAACGCGCCTGATCCGCCGCCAAACGGGCCTGTTCTTCCATTTCGCGCTGGGTTTCTTCGGCACGGGTGCGCATGCGCTCGGCCTCATCTTCGGCCTGTTGCCGTGCCATTTCAGCCTGTTGCGCACGCATGGCCTCGATTTCGGCTTTTTGCAAAGCGCCTTCAGCTTCCCGCTGATGGCGACTGACTTCTTCAGCACGCTGCTGAGCCATCTTGCGTTCTGTCTCCGAACGCGCTGCGTCGGCAGCCAGTCTGGCCTGCTCTTCAACGCGCCGACGCGCCATTTCGGCTTCGGCCTTAAGGCGAATAATTTCCTCTTCCGCCTCTTTTTTCGCCTTATCTGCCGACTGACGCGCCAGCGCCTCCATATCGCGGCGCGCTGCAGCGGCATCCTGTTTTAGGCGCTCAATTTCTTCTTCGGCCTTTTTCTGTGCCTGCATGGCCTGCTCAGCCCGCACAGTTTCCTCTTCTGCCCGCCGTACAGCGGCTTCACGCTCCGCCTGCTCGGCAGCCAGATCATCAGCCCGCTTTTGCGCCGCTGCACGCTCCGCCTCGCTGCGTGCCAGATCTGCCGCACGCCGCGCTTCGTTTTCTGCTTTTTTGCGTGCAATTTCAGCTTCTTCCTTGAGTCGCGCCACCTCGGACAACGCCTGTTTGCGGGCGTTGTCCGCCGCCTGGGTGCGTTGCATTTCCTGTTGCACACGCTGCTTGGCCTTGCTCATCAGCGCTTCCACACGACCATCACTTTCTGCATTGCTCGCAGCGGTTTCGCCATGCAGGCTGACCACATTATCTTCCGGTTTCAGCGTCGGTACGGCTTGCGGTTTTGTTTGTGCAGGTGTTTGTGTTGTTGCAGCGGACGGCTGCTTCCCTGCCTTTTTTTCCAGCGCGGACGCTGAAAGGGCATTCAGACCATCACGCAATACAAAGGCATCCAGACCATACTGATTCAACAAAAATACCGCCGCCGCTGCACGACTGCCACCGTCACTGAAAACAATATATTTGTGCAATTTGTTAAGCTTGCGCAGTTGTAAGCGCATTTCAGCCAGCTGAATGTTGCGCGCGCCGGGCAGGCTGCCACGGGAGTATTCAGCCAGCTTGCGCACATCCAGCCATTGCACGTCTGGCCCTGCCATGGCCTTGGCTTCATCAAACGACACATATTGCAGAATAGGAGTGACCAGCAGGCTGATAAAATCCTTTTTCGACAGCCGCATCAGCGTACCGTCTTCCATCATGGTTACTGAGGCATTGCGTTTGCCATTGCTGATCAACGCTTCTTCACCAAAACCGGTCCCCGGCGTCAGAATCGCCAGCTTCATCAGCGGCGCACTTGGGGCTACCCGGCGGGCAACCTTCGCCCGGCCCTTGGCAATGATGTAATAGTTGTCGTCTTCGTCATCCTGATTGATCACGACTTCATTTGCGCGCACCTTGATTTCTTCCATGCGCATCATCATGGTCTGAATATTTTCGGCACGCAGCTTGAGGAAAACCTTGGATTGCAGGAATCGACTCATCCAGTCGGTATCTTCTTCCTCTTCTTCCACGGCCAGACTGGATACTTTGTAGGTTTGTTGTTTACCCCCCCAGCTGAGCAACATTTCCAACAGGTCGGTATCAATATTCAGTAGAGAAACTGGTGTCTTCGCAACAGCAGTGACGGTGTGGGGTGATTCGGGGTCCAGCGGCTGACGCGCCTGCTTGCTGTTGGCGGTTAATTTGGTGGTTTTTCCCGAAGCGTCGGTAAGTTCCAGTTTGCCTGCCACAAGGTACAGGGTGCGGTGATCCCGCTCACCCTGTTTGAAAATTGTTGCGCCAGCCACCACCTGTGTCACTCGTGATTTACCACTGAGTTCCGCCAACATATCAGGCGACAGGTCGCACAGCGGCGACAACGACCTCAGCAACTTGTGATCCAGCAGTTGTTTGGCAGCACTCATTATTTGATCATCGGCTCTGGCAGGCTAAAAAAGGCAGCAAAGTCAGCGACTTTCCCTGCAAAGTATAACGGCAGAGAAGGCGAAAGGTTTACAGCAAACCCCCCTGATTTACAGTGTAAAGTGGGCCAACTCACCGTACCGTGACGAGTGTCACAGAGTGTCAGAAGCTGACCCTGGGGGTCAACTGGAAAAACGCATAAAAAGGACTTATTTGACCTTAAGCACCATCGGATCGATAGATTGTGCCCGTAGGCGGTTACGCACTATGTCCATTTTGCGCGCACTCTGAAAAGGGCCGACCCGTACCCGGTACCAGGTTTGGCTGTCATTAATGGTGACACGCTGAATATGGGATTCAACATTGTTCAATGCCAGCTGGGCCCGCATGCGATCCGCATCTTCCGTGCGCCGAAAAGAGCCCACCTGCAAATAATATGCAATGGACTCTTTCGCGGCCTTGCGCTCGCGCTCCCCCGCCAATTCTTGCGGCGGGATAAACACCTCCATCTCCGGTAACAGATTATAGAAGTCAAAACGTGGTTTTTTGTCTGTTTGTTCCCTCGGTTTGTCATTTTTTGTTGTTTGCTTGGGGGCAATTTGGCTTTTTTCCACCACAGGTGCCGATGTTGTGCGCTCATCGCCTATTTGCAGATCATCCCTGAGGTACACCAACAGCGCCACCAACAAACCAATGAACAGGCCTCCGAGCATCCATACCCAACCCGGTGTCGGTTTGGGCGCTTTTTTTTTGGCTTTGGATCTCGCCGTGTTTTTGTAATCTTTGGCCATAACCGGAAATACGCTACATCACTTCCGGCGCAGACACCGCCAACAAACCCAGGCCATTCGCAAGCACCCGCTGTGCTGCCTTGATCAAACACAGACGCGCGTCACGCACTGCGGCATCATCCACCAAAAACTGATGGGCGTTGTAGTAGGCATGGAAATCATTAGCCAGCTCGCGCAGAAAGTGCGCCAACTGGTGCGGCTCACCATTCAACGCTGCAGTTTCCACCACTTCCGGATAACGCGAAAGACCGGTAAGCAAGGCCTGTTCGTGTGATTCCTTCAACACGGCCAAATTGGCAAGACCATTGTCGCAATCATGGGTCAGGTTTTTTTCGGTCAACTGGCGCAACACACTACACACCCGTGCGTGAGCGTACTGGATATAGTACACCGGATTATCACTGCTCTGTGACTTGGCGAGATCGAGATCAAAATCCATGTGCTGTTCGCATTTGCGCATCACATAAAAAAATCGTGCTGCATCGTCACCCACTTCTTCACGCAACTCACGCAAAGTGACAAATTCGCCGGAACGGGTGGACATTTGCATTTTTTCACCGCCACGGTACAAAATCGCAAACTGCACCAGCAGCACATCAAGCCTGTCGGCGTCATCACCCAGCGCAGTTAATGCAGCTTTCACGCGCGGCACGTAGCCGTGGTGATCAGCACCCCATACGTCAATAACACGATCAAAACCACGTTCCAGTTTCTGCATATGGTAGGCAATATCGGATGCAAAATAAGTGGTTTGGCCATTGTCACGTACCACCACACGGTCTTTTTCATCACCAAAATCAGTGGAACGGAACCACCACGCACCTTCTTTTTGGTAAAGGTGGTTGGCATCTTTGAGGCGCTCAATGGCTCGCCCCACAGCGCCCGACTCGATAAGTGAGCGCTCAGAAAACCATTCTTCGTAAACCACACCAAAGCCTTCGAGGTCGCGGCGGATATCATCGAGAATGCTGTTGAGCCCCGTCTCAAACACCACCCGAAAAGCCGCATCCCCCAATAACTCCTTGGCGCGGTTGATGACGGCATCAATATACTGCTCCTTATCACCACCATCGGTTTCGTCAGCGGGCAGATTTGTCAGTACGATGTGTGCCGCATGCCGAAAAGCATCACCATGCTCACGCTGCAACGTGGCAGCAATATCCCACACGTAATCACCCTTGTAGCCATTAGCCGGAAATGGCAGTTCGTCATTACTGTTTTCACCGCATAAATCGAGATAACGCAACCACACACTGACAGCAAGAATATCCATCTGCCGCCCGGCGTCATTGACATAATATTCACGATGCACCTTAAAACCCACCGCCGCCAACAGGTCCGCCACCGCGGCACCATAAGCGGCACCACGACCATGCCCCACATGCAGCGGGCCTGTGGGATTCGCGGAAACAAACTCCACCAGCACCGATTTGTCATCGCCCACGGTAGAGCGCCCGTAAGCCTCACCGGCCTCCAGTACTGTACTCACCACGGCATAAGCCGCCGCACCGGTAAGCGTAAAATTAATAAACCCCGGCCCGGCAATTTCGACCTTCTTCAGCTGATCAGAGGATGGCAATGCAGCAACAATTTTCTCTGCCAGATCACGAGGTTTACAACGTGCCGGTTTGGCCAGCATCAATGCAATATTGCAGGCATAGTCGCCGTGACTGGCATCGCGGGTGCGATCAACCTGGATCTTCGGCGACAAATCCACAGGCAACACACCCTGAAGTTTCAGTGTGTCGATGGCGGTTTGAATCAAAGAAGCAAGCTGTTGTTTCATGTTGGCGGTCACGGCGAAGGAAAGCGCGCCATTATCGCTTGAGCACGCCGCCAAGTACAAGCTGGCTTCCATTTTTCAGGCGCAAGTTATGTTGCGATCTATCCGCTACGCAACGGCCCGCGCTTCATCGCACATAACACCTCTCATAACACCTCTTTTTGCAGAGACCTGGTTCCTGACCGATGAAAATATCCACCCCGCCATAAACACACTTGCTTACCGTTCAAGCGCTGCGCATGAGTAAACTGTGAGTATTTCAAGACACTAAAACCGGCAATTTTTATTGTCGGAATTCTTTACACACGCCGATCACAAACAACCTTAAAATCGGTTATATGATTATTAAATATACAAAAAAATATCTTGGTACGATAAATGCTAAGTGGTTAAACATTAATCAAACCAACAGTTTCACCATTGGGGTACGAAGTATCATGTTCAAACATTTAACCGTCATTACACTGTTCGCATTAACAACACTCAACCTGTCTTCACCGGCGTCTGCTTCGTTGATTCTGGCGCCATACGCATCTGGCACGGCAACACCGACCACAATTGGTGATTACAACATGACCGATTTTGCCGTGACCAACGGCGCAGGTGGCCGTACAACAAACGTTATGTCACCCATTAGCGGTTCACTGAATTTTCGTGACGCCGATGGCAATGCCCTGTCTCTGACCCGTCGCCTGGCTAACGATGTAAGCTGGTGGGGCAATGGTGAAACCAGCGATTATGATATCTATACAACAAGCAACTATCTGGTCACCATCTTGCTACCTGAAAACACCCGGGCCTTTTCCTTTAGTATCGGCGCTAACCTGGGCGGCACGCGCAACAATGCATGGCTCACCGCAAGTGAGTCCAACGGCTCAGGAATCGATAATAAATATTGGTTCAATGTCAGTCGTGACAACACACCCGGCTTCGGTATTTACGCCGATAATAGTGCGGGCAGCTGTTCAGCTATCAGCTCCGTCACCATTGACCCGGAATATTGGGGGGTAGGTAATTTCTCGATCAATCAGGACAGCTGTTCCACAACAAGTGTGCCGGAACCCTCATCCATTGCCCTGCTGGCAATAGGGCTCATTGGTTTTAGCATTTTTCGCCACAAAAGCAGCACATAAAAAACCACCGGCCACGTTCAAAATCGGTGGATGACAAAACGCCACTCAGTACGAGTGGCGTTTTTGTATGCAATACCCCTCTTCACAGCACTGAAACAAGAAACATCGCGTTTATCCTAAATTACTCCGTTGAATCTACTGCGAACGCCTATGGCGCAAGCACACAGGGACTCCCGCATCTTGTTAGATGCTTACACAAATACAGGAGGGGGCTAACAATCATTTTGACAGTCCTGTTGCTGCGCCTGAACGGTCGTCAGACATCAACAGCTTTAGGCGAGGGGGGAAAGACGTTTAGCAACTCCAAATAAACGACGAGCAACCAGCAGCCTGAAGCGCAAAAAAAACCGCCTGTTCAGGCGGTTTTATAAATACGTCGATGGGCTTATTACGTTGGGATATTAATGCGCCCTGACATTAAGCGGTGCGTTTGCGACGCACCATGGCCAAGCCGATCAAACCTATACCAAACAACCCAAGAGCACCGGGTTCAGGCACCGAAGTCGGGGCAATGGTAATGCTGGTGCGAAACCATGCAGCGCGGTCCGCATTGGCAAAATTATTCGCCGTATAAATCCAGCTGGCATTTGTGCTGATTCCGGCAACCGGGTTGCCACCGTTGGCGTTGGTCCAGATATTAGCGCCACCGTTGAGGCCGTAATCGGTCGCATTGGCGAGAAAAACGCCAGTGTTGCGGTTAAACACTTCCCAGTCAGATGAGGAATAATTTGCCCCCCCATCCCAAAGAATCTCGGCCAGCAGGCCTGCGGGATTGGACCGGGAAGCTCTGCCGATATTCCGCACTCGCCACGCAAAATAATAGGTGCCGGCATCAAGGTCGACAGTCAACGAATCAGACTGCCTCCAGTCCCGCCTGCTATTTCCCAGCGGGCCGCCATTTAGCGCATTCCAGCCCGTGCCGCTCCGGCAACTGGCGTCAGCACACAACCCGCCAACACTGGCAATATTGTCCGCTGTCATGTTGATCGTCACCGGAACTGCGTGCGCCGATGTCATAAAACCACCAGCCAAAACCAGTGCCGCAGCAACCCTGTACAGATATTTTTTCATTACATCTTACCTCTTGATAAAACGATTCGTCCCAGATGCTCACGACTCGCCAAGTAATAAGCATATTTTATGCCATTAAAAAATCCTTTTTTTAAACAATCAGATACCATGCTTCACGCCCCCTCGCCAATCAATGCGTAAAGTATTCCGACACGCCGTTCATGATGTCCGGCAATTTAGCCCAGCCAAAAACCGCCTCCGCCGTTTTCCTTACTTTACAACCTGAAAAACCCGCTGAATCAGAAAAGTCCATACAAGCTCTTGATCCACCCAACTGAGTTTTCCAGGTCAAAACATCTCCTGCGGGTCTACGTCGATGGACCAGCGCACTTTGCGGCCCAGCCTGTCAGACTCCAGTTGTTGCAGCCAGGGTTCCAGCAGGTGGTGCAGTGCTGCCCGTTCTGAAGCCTGTAGCAAAAGTTGCGCACGAATGCGTCCTGCCCGGCGTTCCATGGGGGCGGGAATGGGGCCCAGCAGTTGCACACTGCTTTCACCAAAATTTGCCCCAAAGGCTGCTCCAAGTTGTTCCGCAAGCCGGCGGGCGTGCGCAAGAAACTGCAATGGTAACTGGCTGTCCACCGCTTCAGCACGCAACAGTGCCATGTAACTGTGTGGCGCAAGCTGTGCCTGTCGGCGCTCATCCAATGCAGCCTGCGCGAAGGCGGAGTACCCTTGTTGCAATAATATTTGCAGCAAGGGGTGGTCGGGGTGATGCGTCTGGATCAGCACCTGCCCAGGTTTTTCTGCCCGCCCGGCACGACCGGCCACTTGCACCAATAACTGCGCCATACGCTCGGTGGCACGAAAGTCGGCACTGAACAGCCCTTGATCAATATCCACAATACCCACCAAAGTGACATTTGGAAAATGGTGCCCTTTGGCGAGCATTTGCGTGCCGACCAGAATGCGTTTGCTGCCATCGTGCACACTGTCCAGCAAGTTCTGTATGGCGCCTCTGCGGCGGGTAGTATCCCGGTCGATGCGTACGATGCCGGTGTCGGGAAATTGCTGTTTGAGTGCGGCTTCCAGCCGCTCGGTGCCCGCGCCCACAGGCCGCAACTGATTACCCTGACAGTCGGGACAATGTGAGTCAGCGCGCCGTTCACTGCCGCAGTGATGGCAGCGTAAGCGTGTATCGCCGTTGAACAATGTCAAGTTCGCATCACAGCGTCGACACTTGGCTACCCAGCCACAGTCATGGCACAACATGGCGGGCGCATAGCCCCGCCGGTTGAGAAATATCAGCACCTGTCCGCCTTTGTCGAGGTGATGGCGCAAGGTGTTGACCAGTGCGGTGGACAGGCCGTCAAACATGGGCTGTTTGCGCACGTCGAGCACAGCAATATGCGGCGGTTGCGCAGCACCGGCCCGCTTTGCCAGGACCAACCGGGAGTAACGACCCTGCTGGGCATTATGCAATGTTTCCAGCGACGGCGTGGCTGACCCCAGCACCACTGGCAGACCTTCAAGATGGGCTCGTTTCACCGCCACATCGCGCGCAGAATAACGAAAACCTTCCTGTTGTTTGAACGAGGTATCGTGTTCTTCATCAAGAATCATCAATCCCAATTTGGCAAACGGTGTGAACACGGCTGAGCGGGTACCGATAACAATGGCTGCCTCTCCGCTGCGGGCCGTCAGCCAGGCGCAGAGACGTTCGCGGTCTGACAGCCCTGAATGCAACACGGCAATGGGCTTCGCGAAACGTTGCTGGAAGCGCGACACCAGTTGCGGGGTGAGACCAATCTCCGGCACCAGCACCAGTGCCTGTTGGCCTCGCGCCAGCACGGATTCGATGAGAGCCAGATACACCTCGGTCTTGCCGCTGCCGGTAACACCATCCACAAGATGTACCCCAAAGCTGCCCAGCCCTGTGGCAATGGCCTCAACCGCATCAGTCTGGGCGGCATTCAATTGGGGGGCCGTTGTTGGTTTGCTAGCCGGCAGTGGCAACAAACAAGCGTGCTCTGTCACCATTACCCAGCCCTTGTCCACCAACTTGCGCATCACCGGTCGCCAGTTATTCTGCACAGCACCAATGTGCTGTGCAGACATGGCATCGGGTGCGGCGCTTAATAATTGCAACAGCGCAGCCTGCCGGGGGGCTCGACGACGGGTTTGTTCCAATACCGATGAACCCAGTGCACGCCCTTCACTTGTTAACTGCCAGACCGACTCCCCCTTCACCTCGGGCGCCTGTCCCTGGCGCAACAGGGCGGGCAAGGCATTGCTCGTCACCTCGCCAATGGGGTGTTGATAATAGCTGCTCGCCCACATCAGTAACTTCAGCAGTGAACGCGACAACACCGGTGTTACATCCAGCACCTCAGCCACTCGCTTGAGGCGTGATTTAGGCACATCCGTTTCATCACTGATTGCCAATAACACAGCGATCACGGTAGTACGCCCAAACGGTACTCGCAGGCGGATGCCCGGTTGTAGTGTGTGCAAATCACAGGCCGCTGGCGGGAGGTAGTCAAAACAACGACGCAACGGGGAGGGTATGGCGACACGTAAAAAAATATTGGCTGCGGACATCTGCACCACTTTACCAGACCCTGGGGTCTGTCTTCTTTTTTGTGTGCTGACAAGCACAATTTTAGCCACCGAGACTCACTGATATTGTCAGCACTTGACGCTAACTGATTGTCGCACAATCGCTTTCCCGGTTATCCACAAAACCTGTGGATAACTTTGTGGACAACTGCGGTAAAAAATCACTTCACACTGTAATACTAGCGTCATATTTAAAATGGTCATTTTTTAACCATATTTTATTTCGCTGATTATTCAATGAGTTACAGCCTATCAATGACTTGCCGTCAAAATTACCAGCACACATTGCGGTTATTTTCATGCGGAAAAAATATTGTGTATAAACTCAAAAAGCCTTGACATTTTTTTTCACTATGCAACATAAGGCTTGTGACGGTATGGGGCATTTTTTACCCCCTTAACGCATCATTGGGCACTAAAAAAAAGAGCCGCATACCGGCCTGTCCAGCGACACAAATCGCGTGACAGCATTGCAGCCAGAAACAGTTTAGAATGCCCGCGCCATGAACGCACAAAAACGACAAGAAATATTCCAGCGGTTGCAACAACACATTCCGGAACCCACCACTGAATTGCACTATCGCACACCGTTTGAGCTGCTGGTGGCGGTGACGCTGTCTGCACAGGCCACTGATAAGGGTGTCAACAAGGCCACAGCCAAACTCTTCCCGGTGGCCCATACCCCGGCAGCTGTTTTGGCACTGGGTGAAGACGGCCTGAAAAAGTACATTAAAACCATCGGGCTCTTTAACAGCAAGGCCAGGCACATTATCAAAGCCTGCCGGATATTGGTGGAACAGCACAACAGTGTGGTACCGGAAGACCGTGCCGCGCTGGAAGCGTTGCCCGGAGTAGGGCGAAAAACCGCCAACGTGATTTTAAACACTGCTTTTGGTCATCCCACCATCGCGGTCGATACACATATTTTCCGGGTCGCCAATCGTACCCGCATCGCACCGGGTAAAACTGTGCTGGAAGTGGAAAAAAAACTGCTGAAATTTGTTCCGGATGAATTCAAACTCGATGCGCATCACTGGCTGATCCTGCATGGGCGCTACACCTGTGTTGCCCGCAAACCGCGTTGCGGTTCTTGCGTAATCGAGGATTTATGTGAATACAAAAAAAAGGTATATGAATAATGTTTGGACAGGATCGCAATCAGCTTCGACAGATGTACTTCGACGCCTGGCGCAAGCGACAGGGCGGTGAGCTGATGCAGCCACTGGAGCTGATGATCGCCGAGGTGATTGCTCTGCATCCGGAATATCATGCCCTGCTGGAAAAGGGGAAGGATGCACTGAACAAGGATTTCCTACCCGAAATGGGTGAAACCAACCCCTTTATGCACATGGGTATGCACATTGCGATTCGGGAGCAATTGGCCACCGACCGGCCAGGCGGTATCGTGCTGGCGCACAAGAAACTGCTGTTGCGTTTGCAGGATGTGCATGAAGTGGAACATCAAATCATGGAGTGTCTGGGCGAATCATTGTGGGAGGCGCAACGCAACAACAGTGCACCGGATGAGTCACAATATCTCCGGTGTGTGCAAAAGCGGGCCAGTAAAAAGTAGTCTGTTTTCCGCTCAGGTTTTACAGCCCAGTTTTTTGCACAGCAGGTAGTCAATCGACAGTTTGCCTGGCCCGTGCAACAACGGCACCAGCAACATAATGCCCCACACCTGATGATCGCGTATTCCCGCCGCGTTCAGATCCGGGTACGAGAGCACTGCGGTGATATTAAAAATAAACAGGGCAATGGCGCCCAAGCGCCCCGCCAAGCCAAAGGCCAATAAAACGGGCAATGATAGCTCGGCAGCCGTACCCAGATAGGCGGCCATTTCCGGCGATAACAGCGGCACCGCATATTCATACTCAAACAGATACAGGGTAGAGTCCCAGGAATTGATTTTGGTCAGGCCGGATTTAAAAAAGACCCACGCGACCCAGAGACGGATTGCCAAAATACTCAGCGGCGAGAGCCAGTCGAGCTTTTCATAAACGGGGGTCACCCATCCTGTTACTTTGCTTAGCAAGGCATTGTCAGACAACGTCGTCATATGCTTTTCCTGTTTAATAAATAACGTGTTTATGTGGTGCGGGATGCAGTGGGCGGGTGGGAGAATCCATTCACTATTTTTTGTGTTACCAAAAACTGTAATGCCACTGCGATATCACAATCGGCCTCAACTCCCAGTGCGTCTTCACAGGCCTGTGCAAAAGTGTTGCTTTTTGCCAGCGAGTCAATCAGCGTAAACACACCAGCACTGAGCAGATGAAATTCAATCTGCGGCCCGTGACGTAACACCACATACCGAACACCGCCTTCATCCAACGATACTGTTGTTTCTTCCTGGCCATCCTGATTCGCCTGCCAAATACGTAATACGGGATAATCCGATGATAACCAGACACAATGGCTGGAAAGCTCAAAAGTCAGACTGGCCATTTGCTTTTCATCCAGCGCCGAAAGATTCAACATCTCACCTTCTGTAGCATGAAATACCTGATGGTAAGCCCACTCCAGCCGCGCCACATCCGGCAAATAAGGCAGCGCTTCCAGGCCGGGAAAAGCTTGTAGAAAATCTGCAAATTTGTCACCAAAATCATGCAGGTTTCCCGTGCATGAGGGGTGGTGCTGGATATATTCACGGGCAACATGATGAAAAAATGCTTCGCCCACCAGTTTATGAATCACGGGATAAACTCCAGCCAGGGCTTCACGCAGGCTGATCACAAAATTATTACGATAAATCTGCAAACGTTGTATGTCTTTAAATTGACTGGATGGAGATTGCTTCAAAACAGGTGTTTCCGGGGCATCCCCCCCATCCTCGCCATTGACGATAAATTGCGCAAAGCTGCGTTGCTGTTCACGCAATGTGTTCATGACGCTCTTCCGCATTTGCAACAAATCCCGCAACAGCATCGGCACGTTGCGCTTCTTCCAACAATACCGCCAATGGCGGCAGGTTGCTGTCCCATTCGATCAGTGCCGGCACGTCAGCAAAGCGGGAAACAGCGGCTCCGTAAAGTGACCACACAGCGTCACACACTAACTGGTCATGCGTGTCGATACGCAAAACGCCTTCCTCAAAGGTTTTTGTGGTATGTCCGGCGAGATGAATTTCCTGTACCAATTCTGCCGGCACGGACTGTAAAAACAATAACGGGTCAAACATGTGATTCATTGCATTGACATAAATATTGTTAACATCCAACAAGAGCTTGCAATCGGCCTGCTGGGCCAATGCCACGACAAACTCCCATTCGGGTATTGTGGATGCAGAAAACTCCAGATACGACGAGGCATTTTCAATGAGGATCTGCCGTCCCAGCAGGTCCTGCGTTGCCGACACTCGATTCACCATGTGCGCCAATACTTCTTCTGTATAGGGCATTGGCAACAAGTCATTAAAATAACGCCCGTTTACCGAACTCCAGGAAAGATGCTCTGACACCAGGCCGGGTTCAATTACATCAATGAGGTTTTTAAGCTGTTTAAGATGCGGGCGGTTAAGCGGGTCAACCGAGCCCAGAGACAGGCCCACACCATGCAGGCTGAGGGGATAGTGCTCGCGGATTCGTTCAAGATAATACAGTGGTTTTCCACCCACTCTGTCACCATGCGCCAACCCGAAATAATTTTCACTGTGTGCTTCAAACCACGCCACATCCGGCAGCTGTTCCAGCACGGTCTCAAAATGCGGCGCACGCAGACCAATACCTGCGCGCGCCGGGATGTCACTGTTAATACGGGGAATCATCCGCGAATCAATCCGCTCTTTGAGCCGTTAAGCTTTGGGCTTCAGGCTGCCGCCGACAATTTTGTCGCAAGTACCTTTGGGTACCACTATAAACGCGGTCGGCTTGGCATCAGTTTCTGCGGTACCCGCACAGGCGCTGTTTGATGTCTGGCAATCATTTTGTCCGGCTTTAACAATGCCATAACATTTTTCCATGTTTTTTTTGCCGGCCTCCACGGGCAGGCTGGCAGTTAACACACCAACAGCAAACAAACTGGCAAGGGCGGATTGGGCAATCAATTTACTATTCTTCATCTTTGTCGTACTCCATACAGGGGGAATGATCATTTTTACAAACAGGCTTTCACCTGCCCGTTACAACACAAAGATGAACAATAGACGAAAATGTTACAACCTGCATAAAATACGGTTGCTACTTATCAGGAATAATCAGTGGGCAGACGGCATGGGGCGAGGATACCCCAGCTGGTAACCCTGTACGTGGTCCACTCCCAGTTCGATAAGTTTCTCCAGCACATGCTGTGACTCAACAAATTCGGCAATGGTTTGCATACCCATGATGTGGCCGATGCGGTTAATGGATTCCACCATGGCGTAACCAATTTTGTCATCAACAATATCTTTCACAAACATGCCATCAATTTTCAGGTAATCAACGTTAAGATTCTTGAGATAGGCAAACGAGGAAATGCCCCGGCCAAAATCATCCAGTGCAAAACAACACCCTACGTTACGCAACGCCGATATAAAGCGTTGCACCACCGCCAGATTGGTTGCCGCCACGGTTTCGGTAATTTCAAAACAAATCATTTCCGGTGGCACTGCACTATGACTAAGTTGACTCATGACAAAATACAGGAATTCTTCATCGTCCAACGACTGCCCGGAAATATTAATCGCAAACATACTGTTAAAATCACTGCGCAGTAAACGCTTGCTTAATAACGCCAGCGCATGGGTTATCACCCAGCGATCAATTGCTGGCATCAAATGGTAACGCTCTGCTGCCGCAATGAATTCGGTGGGGCGGATCATTCTGCCATCATCGTCTTCCATGCGTAGCAGAATTTCGTAATGTGTATCGTGTTGTGCACGACCACCCAAAGGCACGATGTTTTGGTAGTACAGCTGAAAACGCCCATCCCTTAATGCTTGCCGGATGCGCTGTATCCAGCGCATTTCCACTTCACGCTGACGCAGGGCCAGATCTTGTGGTGCGTAGACATGCACGCGATTCCGCCCCATATCCTTGGCCACGTCGCAGGCAGAATCAGCTACGCGCATAATCTCCGCCAAGTCATGCCACTGTGCCGTAATGGGTACGAGACCAATGCTTACGCTCACTTCATAGGGTTTGCCCTTCCCCATATAATGAAAATCACGCACTGCCCGGCACAGTGCCTTGGCATCGCGTCGTGCGGTTTCCAGCGACTGATGTTTGAGAATGATGCCAAACTCATCACCACCCAGCCTTGCCAGACTGTCGTTGTCGCCCAGGCACGCCTTCAACAGCCCGGAAATTCCCCTGATCAGCTGGTCTCCCACAGAATGACCATAAGCGTCATTAATCAACTTAAATTGATCAAGATCCAGATAACACAACACATGGTGTTCATCATTTGCTTGCGCACTGAACAACGCGGCTTGTAAACGCTCTTCAAATTGCTGTCGATTAATCAACCCGGTAAGGGAGTCATGCCTGGATTCATATTCCATCCAGCGTTCCATCCCACGCAATTCAGACACATCGTTGAACACCACGACTACACCGGTTATCTCACCATTGATATCATGCACCGGCGTCGCCGTATCCTGCACAGTAAATTCCCAGCCACCTCGACGCAGTAATATCCGACTGCCCTGGCAACTCACACTGCTGCGATCACGCAGGCACCGCATCACCAGATCGTCCGCACCCTCCAGGCTGTATTCGTCCACCACGTGGTAAACATCTTTCAGCAGTTGGCCCCGGGCTTCACCGTTACTCCAACCGCTCAACTGTTCAGCAATGGGGTTGAGGTACTCTACACGGCCTTCGATATCCACCGTAATCACACCATCACGAATATGCTCGAAAACCTTTTGCACAATGGCGCTTTCATGTAATTGGCTTTTCAATGCATGATGCTGGTCAGTAAAGTCATTGCCCACACAAACCGCACCGTCCACATCACCCTGGGCATTGCGCAGCACAGATACCGACCAGGCCACACAAATTTCTTTTTCCTGCCCTCCCACCCAGCGATGATCTAACAGCGTTTGTTGGTCCAGCTGATGCGGGCTATTCAGCAACAGGGTACGGATAAAGTCTGGCAATAAATCCGCATCACTCATTTCACCAAACACCCGCTGGCCCTGCCGGTTGGCAAAAATCACTTCACCCGCCGCATTCAATTTGACCATGATGCTTGCCGCAGTTTCTATCAGCTCCTGTGCATGCCGCGCATCTGTTTCATTCACTTTTTGGTGGCGTTCACGGAAAACAAACAACTTGCCTGATACCAAGCCCTGGTCAAACAGGGTGGTAAGCATGAAGTCAATATTGACCAACGCGCCGTCTTTGCGATGAAAATTCGCGTTGACATTAAGATGAGGGCAGTTAACGGTTTTTAGTGCGATGCATGGTGACCCGGAACCCAGGACAGCAACGTTGCCAAGAGAAAACTCAGTCAGGGAAAAGAAATTTTCACCGACAATATCAGTGGTCTTCCAGCCAAGCATGCGCTCGGCCTCCTGGTTAATACTTAACACACACCCTTGTTGATCGAGAGCCACGATGCCTTCACCCGGTTCCACAGTGATACCGGGTAATTCCTTTTGGGTAATGCCTTTAACGAGATTTAGCATCGTTTGCAAACAACCCCCCTTCCCAAGGTGACTTCGATATAAAAATCGAGGCGATTATTTTAATTTTCTACAAAATCCAGTCAGCCCCCGGCGGGTGTCACCGCCATACAGTTTGGGAAGTGTGGCACCTGAGCCTGCCAGTGCAGTTACTTGCAGTATTCAGACGGAAAACCGTGGGTTTGCTGGCTGCACCGGCATCTAACCATAAAATGGTAGTATTGCCAATGGCTTATAGGGAAATCAGCTGGTTTTTCTGGCGGCAATGCGCATACGCAAGGCATTGAGTTTGATAAAACCCTCGGCGTCCTGTTGATTATAGGCGCCTTCATCATCTTCGAAAGTGGCGATATTGGCATCAAACAGGCTGTCCGTGGCGGACTCACGCCCCTCGACAATAACATTGCCTTTGTACAACTTGAGTCGTACCCGACCATTGACGGTCACCTGGGAGGCATCAATCATTTCCTGCAACATCCGGCGCTCCGGCGCCCACCAGTAGCCGTTATAAATCAGCGTGGCATAACGCGGCATAAGTTCATCTTTCAGGTGTGCCACTTCACGATCCAGCGTAATGGACTCCATGGCACGGTGGGCTTTAAGCATCACCGTACCCGCTGGCGTTTCATAACAGCCGCGCGATTTCATACCCACGTAACGGTTTTCCACGATGTCATCACGACCGATGCCATTGGCGCCCGCCACTTTGTTGAGGTGCGCCATCACCTGCGCAGGGCTCATGGCCTGCCCGTCGATGGCAACGATGTCACCTTTTTCAAAACTCAGCTCGACAACAGTGGCCACGTCTGGCGCATTTTCCGGTGATACGGTCCAGCGCCACATGTCATCTTCCGGGCCAGCCCAGGGGTCTTCCAGCACGCCGCCTTCATAGGAAATATGCAACAGGTTGGCGTCCATGGAATAAGGGGATTTTTTGCCGCGTTTCTGCTCCACGGGAATGCCGTGTGTCTTGGCATAGGCCATGAGTTTTTCGCGTGAATTGAGGTCCCATTCACGCCAGGGGGCGATAACCTGCACATCCGGTTTGAGGCCGTAATAACCCAGCTCGAAACGCACCTGATCATTGCCCTTGCCGGTAGCGCCATGCGACACCGCATCAGCACCGGTTTCATGGGCAATTTCAATCTGGCGCTTGGAAATCAAGGGCCGTGCGATGGAAGTGCCCAGCAGATATTCGCCTTCGTAAATCGCATTGGCGCGAAACATGGGGAATACAAAATCGCGTGCATATTCTTCACGCAGATCATCAATATAAATTTCTTTGACCCCTGCCGCCTGTGCCTTGGCCCGTGCTGGTTCGACCTCTTCGCCCTGACCGATATCGGCGGTGAAGGTGACCACCTCACAATCATATTCATCCTGCAACCATTTAAGAATGATGGAGGTGTCCAAACCACCGGAATACGCGAGTACGACTTTGTTGACATTGGCTTTCGACATGATGTGTTACTCTCTCAGGAAACGCTTGGGGAAAAGCGAATTGTCCACCATCACCGCCCTGTAAGGCAAATAGCAACGTATCTGGCTGCCCGTTCCTTAGACTCCCCCGCGCAGCTCGTGTCACGCCTGCCAGGTTCCAACAAACGCCCCGTTACGCACGGCATCAGCATCAACCACAATATAAGCGTTGCTGCCATTGGCTGCGGGATAACCTCCTCAGCATTTATTGATAACCCGCCCACAGGACAAACCCCGGAATCAATGCCAGCAATAATGCTTTGTTTACATACATCCGGCCTCATGCCGTAGCTTTTTTATTTTCACTGGGTTTTGCCCACAGACGGTACAAACAGCCAACGGCAATGACAAACCATAAAACCACCCAAAAAAACTCTGGCAGGCCGGTTAACTGCGCCAAGCTGGCACCATCGCCAAGGTCACGGCCATCCAGTAAATACAATGGACTGCGGATGGCGTCCAGCATGACAAAAACACCGACTAACTGAATAAAAAACTTAACACTGACCCATGACGATTTCACTAACGGCAAAGCATACATCAGTAATAAAATCAACAGAATGATAATGGTTGGTATATCTCGCGCCCACAACAGCAAAGTCACTCCCAGCATCAGCACCATTACTCCAGCCATGAGCTTTGCATTTTTTTGGGAGAGGACACCTGCAACACTGTATATAAGCAAACCCCACAGCGCGCTACCTGCATAGCCTGAAAAACTGATTAAAAAACGTGAGCCACCACTGGTGATACATACGCCGGAGCCGTCAAAAGACAAAGTGATGTTACGAATCGCCCCCCCCGTCAACAGCGCCGCAAGCCCATGGCTTATTTCATGAAAAAAGGTTTCACTCCACAAAAAAGGTAAATTGATAAACGGTAAATAATCAACAATAAAGGCGGCAACAATAAAAAGGATGAGCTGCTGCCGGGGTGTAAGGATCATTGCATTTTTGATGACAATCAGGCCCCGATGAGTCCGGACAACAACAGGCCAACGACGATATAAATACTGCCTTCAATGACACCCACAGCAATATTGCCTTGTTCACCCACTTCTTCCCCGATATTGATGCGGGGTAACACACCGTGCCGAATCACAATGGCAATCAAGGTCAATAAAACAAATAAAACCAATGCAACAGCAAACCACAGCATAAAAACATACAGAAAGGCATCGGCCTCATATTCCACTGCGGTGAAAGCTGCACTTACCGCGATGGCAATGCCTACGCGATAAGCACTGAAACGCAGCGCCAGAGCAACGTTGTTTTCTTCAATCGCTTCGTGCAACTGTTTTCCCTTATGGCTGTGGCGTTTTGCATACACTTTGACACGATACAACGTTGCCAGAGCCATGATAATTTGTGATGCGATAAAGCTGATGATTACTGCAAAAATGGCCATTGCCATGCCACCATCGACCCAGACCATGGCCCCTTTGATAATAATGGCCGTCGCAATCATATTGCAGGCATCAATGATGCTGGCAGACATATTGCCTTTCATGATCTGATCGTGAATTGATAATCCGGGAAATGAGATACGATCAAAAGCAATGCGCGTCAACCACATAAGCGTTATGCCAATGACACCAAATAAAATGACCGTCAATACTTCATTAGCCAGATTATAACCGGCATCACCGGACACGACCCCCATCAGCATAATACTGACGGCAACCATAGCCCCTGCCAGTGACACGCCAAAAGCCTTGTTGTCATTATGTGAAATTTCTTTTGTGGCAGACACATTGCCAACCAAGCCGGCAAAAAAACGCATCGCACTCAATAATGCCACTGCAATCAGGAAATCCACCAGATAATAAGATGCCAAACCTATGTCTACATTAACAAAATCCATGAACATTTTTGTTTCCTTATTTGCCTGAGCGTGAGCTGCGCGCACCTGAGTATGACGAACTTCGACTACTGGAGCCATACGAGCTGTAGCGGGATGAGGATGACTTTGATGACGATTTTGACTGTTTCCCTCCATAGCTGGATGAACGTTTAGCCGTCGTTGCATAACGAGCATTAGTGGCGGCACTGGGCTTGTTGTATTTGCTGGGATAACGCTGGCTTAACTTCTGATTTCGGGTAACATCGGCATCTGAACCCCAACGGTTGCGGCCATAATTTCCGTAATAACTGTAATGGGGACGCGATGACCATGAACCGTAATCATAGCGATTCATGCCCAGCACGTTATTAAACAAAGAATACATGCCATACCAGGCCCAAAAAGATTGCCCGTTACTCCCTTGGGTCCAGCTGCCATAAGCTGGATTACCCACCAGCGCATTGGCCTGTTGGGCACTGGCCCGCTGTGAAGCAGGTACATTAATCACCGCCAGCTGGCCATCAGACAATGCAGCAAGCGTGTTGACCACATCCGCCAGACTGTTGTTGAATTCGTAAACATCGGCGGCTGAATTGATTAATTGTAATTCCTGTAGACCACTGGAGGCCGTTTCCGTATCGGTCGGTGTCAGATTGACTGCCGCCAGCCGCTGACTCAATGTGGTATAAGCTTTACCTTGAGATGTCGCCTCCTTTTTCAATAATGTTGCGATATCCCTATAATCCGGCTTTTGCTGAATCAGCGCACTGGCATACTTGTCAATTAACAAGGCATTGCTTAATTCGCGGGCATCCAGCTGATCTTTTAAATACGCCAGGCTGGATTGCGCATTTTTATGAGCTTCACGCAATTGTTCCTCAAAACGATTGCCACAAGCTGATAACAAGGCGATTACCAGCAAGAGCCCAAGCGAACATGTCAATATCCTTAGTTTATCTGTCTGCATTGTTTACTCCTATGAAATCAATGCTCTCACATCATCATTGCTGTGCATGTTATTATCCTTGCTGATGGTGATTAATGCCTGTATGTCCGGCTTTGCACGCGCAGGCGGGTTATACACCAGCTCCTGACTATGACGGTCAATATAGGCCACCGCAATACCTGCATCATGCGTGATTAAACGCGCCACCACATCACACCAGTCCATCCCGCTTATTTCCACATCGTAGCGCCGGTATTCGTCTCCCTCACTACTGAACATGTTTTCGATGATTCGCTCTGAACCCGGGGCATCAAAGGCGCGCACAATCATTTCAGGGTATGCGCGAATCGGGCGTATAACAACACAGGCCCCTGCACCCTCAAGCCGCTTACGATTGCTGTCTTCAACACATTCTGCCAGGATATTGGCCTTGACGTTCAAATCTTTTAAACGATGCAGAATGTCAAACGTGCGGCCATCAGAACTTTCATCGTTTTCATCTTTCGCCAGCACAATGATATCCCGGGCCTGTGCCACACAGACAGCCACCAGGTCTTGAGGATTGCTGGAATTGCCATTGTAATGCACCACATTATCAAGCTGGGTGATAAAATCAGGCAAGCCCTGCGGAAACTGCCGGGTCAGCAGGTAAATAACCGTATCCTTATAATGATCTGTTGCTCTGAATTGTTTTATCAAGCGTTGCAGATAACGCTCACCAGAATACGAAGGGGTATTTAAAATAACAATATGCTGATTCATATCCCAACTCCAATGACCTTTGGTTTTTTGCTCACGCACCGCAAAACGATAATCGAAATAGTCGCCGACCACTTTGGCCAATATAAAGATTCCGCCCAGATAAATCAGAAAAACAGTGGCAATGCGCCCTTGAGTGGTACTGGCTGATATATCGCCATAACCCACTGTGGTGGCTGTGGTGAATGTCAACCAGGCGGCATCCCCGATACCCAGCCCCTCGTAATGCACCATAAAACCAATGTGTAAAATGAAAATGACCACCAACAGAAAACAGGAGTTTCTGATCGAGTGAAGTAAGTTATGCTGCGCGCCGTGTTTTAGTCTGTCACGTTTTTTTATAAAGTAACGTAGTATTAAGTGCATAAAGGTGGGTTAAGCCGGTGACTTATTTTTTTGTCGTACTCACCAACTCCTCTTTTATTTTCTCGCGGATTTTCTCTTTCATATCTGCCGTTAACCGATAACGCCGGGCCAGTATTTCGTAATCTTCAGCCGACAAACTAATACTCAGCCTGGGTCGTATGGGTTTTTTTCGTGGCAAACCAACGATATCACGGATGTAATCTGACGGGCTTAAATTTTTCTCAATGGCCTTCATGCGCACCGCCTTGAATTGCTCCTGCTCCAATTCAAATATCACCTGAACGGCACGAATATTTTTATCTGATTTTGTCCAGGCACTGGGGATTTTCTTCTTTGCTGTCATATTACGCAAGCCAATACTCTTCCACTTTATTGAGCGCCAAATAAGCAATCAAATACACATCGGTACGGCCACCATCAAATACTTCAATGCGTACCGCATGACATCTGTCATCAGTGACCAGTAATTTATAATCAAACCCCTCCCAGTCGGCATCTGTTAATGCTTCATTGCGGCAGTCTTTTTTGCTGCGATAGGCCTCGTTGGTGCGCTCTTGAAAATAAGAGCCCCCGACAAACCCTTGCAGTTCGTTCAACGCCACATTGGCTTGACGATGAATTCGATGATCCGTATTGTCCGGCTCGTCAAAAATGGCAACAAACTGATCACGACCAAAAATTTCAAATACTTTTTCCGGCAGGACGGCCAGCGCCACCTCCAGAGGCCGGTCCGGGTTAACCGTACTGACGGATAACAAGACACGCTGGCCAACCCCTTCCAGAATAGAAACCGTTTTGCAGTTTTCTACCGCACTGATGTCATAAAACACCTGCTCAGACACTTTTAATGTCTGCCCGGATATCAGCGTTTGCTCCGCAAACTCCATTTTCAGCATATCCCCTGGCCGTAAATCTTTTGGCGATTCGATGGCACGAGGGGGCGGTGACTTATCGCCACCGCCCAGTAACGATTTGAACAAACCCATGACTAACTCTGCTCTTTCTGTTTTTTCAACCTGTCCAGAATCGATGAACCTGAGCTGCCTGAATCAACAATACCGGCATTTTTCAATCTGGCTTGCAAGTCATCACCATTTTCGTCTGCATGCAGCTCCATTGCCGCTGCTGCCTGATCTTCACGTTGCTGCTGGCGTGCCTTGACACGTTCCAGTGACTCTGTGGCACTGCGTAACGATGAGTTTGAGCCCGAAAATTTGGCCGAAGCCAGATCATTGGCTTTTTGCACTTTTGCTGTCGTTTTCACCACCGATACTTCACGATCCATTGCCTGAATGTTTCGTTCGCTTTGGCGGATCATTTTTTTCAGGCTGGCCACTTTGGAATCGTAACCATCGCGTATACCCTGCTGAATCGTCAACTCATGCTCAAATTCGGCAATTTTGTTTGCGATGTCCAGCGCCAGATTTTCATCGCCTTTTTCCATCGCCTGCATGGCATAGGCCTCATGCTCAGTGATTTTCGCAGTAAGATCCTTTACTTTCCGATCAACACCCATCTTTTCAGCCATAATCGACGTCAAACCGGTTTTGGCATCGTGCAGGGCTTTTTTCGAGTCACGTATTTCCTGTTCCAGAATACGAATGGCCTGCGAATCAACAATCGCTTCGCCCACTTCTGTTGCTCCACCGCGTACTGCGGTCAATAATTTGTTAAATATACCCATGGCTTATGCAGCCTCCTTTAAATAATCCGATATTGCTTCAATGGCTTCCAACACATTGTCACTGAGCAACTCTATTTCATGTAATAGCTCATCAGTACTGGCAGCAGGTGACAATGCACCAAACATAATGTACTGATCTCCAATTTTCGAAAATGCCGATAATGGAATGGACACATTCATCATCAACATGGCTTCCACCATGGCCGCACGCTTGTCTGGATCAACCTGTTCATCACCAAACAAATAGCTGATACACAGTATCTGCCCTTCGTCGACCGTCATATAAATGGGAAACTCCTCCCGGTCCTCCACCTTGATGCAGGCCACTGCATTTTCGGCATCAAACATTTCTATCGACAAACCGACACCATCTGACAATTGCTTTCCAGCCAAACCCTTCATCAATTGCTCTAACTTTTCAGTGCTCATATTTCCTCCGCTACTCAAGGGATGAGACATAATATGTCGTCGGGACATATTATGTCAACTATTGATCAATAATATATATGCCCTGCTGTTTTTCCCAGTCGGCCTTATGATACTGATAGGCCACCTGATTGTTGATTCTGTTCACTTTTATGCTTTCCAGCTGATCAAAAAAATGTCGGTTGAACTCAAATGCCGCCAATAAAACACCCCGCGTGGACCAGCCATCGTTCACCGCCAGGCGGTCTTTTTGTGCCAGCCGGGCCTTGGCGGAAACACCGTTTTTAGTGGCAATAGTCCAGCCCCATTCGCCAAAACTGGGAACATTGTGGTGATATTGCTCCACATGCATAAAGCCTGCGTACTTCACCGTTTTACCAATGGATAAAAAGGTATTTTTGGCATGATAAGGTGATGTGGACTGCACCACCATAGCACCATCCCCGGCTAATAATGTTTTAAGTTTGGCGTAAAAACGGGCGGAATATAGTTTATTCAGATCCGGATGATTGGGATCAGGTAAATCCACGATGATGGCATCATATAAACGTTGCTGTTGAATAAACTCATCCACTTTAAGGAAAGCATCACCAAAATGTGTCTGCACCCGGGGATCACTGAAAGCATACTGGTTTAAATCCAGCAGTGCCTGATTGATGACTCTCCCATTGTTAAGGCGAGGCGTGGTAAAAAACTCAACGATGGCCGCATCAATATCAACAAGATCAACCGACTGTGGCTGCCAGCGCAACACATCACGTAGCGCCAGGCCGTCTCCTCCTCCGATAATCAAAATATTATCATGGCGGGCAGAGGCATGCATGACTGGCGCAACCAGCATTGCATGGTAAATAATCTCATCGTTGCTGGCGAACTGTGAGCGGCCATTAATAAACATCGAAACAATTTTTGGTTTGGCCGGGTCCATAATACGTTCAGTAATGGTGACATGCTGATATTCGGTGTTATAACTGAAAATGACTTTGTCTTTATAGAGCAAGTCTTCCATGGCGTTATCCCAATCTATGCCTTTCATGGCAATCACCGTGACAACGCCGGCTATCAGGAGGTGTGTGCCCACTACCCAGCCACCCAAACGAATACGTTTTCGGTATATGCCATAAAACAGCAAGCCAACCAGCAGATTGACACTGGCGGTGATTACCGCAGCAGTGGTGGGCGGCAAACTCAGCATAAACAGAACCCAAACGGCCGCGCCTATACCCGCTCCAATGTAATCCGCACCATAAACCGACCCAGCATTATGCTCAACATGCTCACCATAAATAGTTTCCCGGATACTGGCAATCAGCGGGATTTCCATACCAATAAAAAATCCTAAAATAAAACCGACCACGTAAGGCATGATGGCGGCTATTTTATGCGCCCAGAGAATCATGCCACCACGAGGAATCAAATCAGGCGGCAACAAAAATGTTTCCATCAGAATTTGCGGCAGTATATTTGCCAGCGCCGTTGTCGCGGCCAGCACTAATACCGAGCTGACGCCAATGAATGCGATGCTGACTTCCAGCCAGACAAAAGCATTAAAATACGACTTAAAAACACGTGCTGCAAAAGCACCCAGCCCCATTGCTACGATCATCACGCCGATCATGGCAAAAATGACTTGTTCAACCGCGCCTAAAATACGCCCCGCATAATGTGATAACAAATATTCATAAATAAGCCCACAACCTGCCAGAATGCCCATGATGGCAAACAACATAAAGTCATGTTGACGCAATGATAATTTCGATAGGGGCTGGTTCATTTTTTGAACCCTGAAAGGTTACGCTGTGTCGGGGTTAACTGCCGGAATGACGAGATAACGACATTTTATCCGTCTTCTTTATATCCACGTAATACTTCTTTTACTTTCAGCTCACTCGGCCTGAATGCTTTATTTAAAACAGCAGGGGCATTTGAAGGCGTGGCTGCCCCGCACATAAATACATCAAAGGCAGCATAGTTACGTTCCGGCCAGGTATGTACGCTGATATGCGACTCTGCGAGCACGGCGACGCCCGAAATACCGCCGCTTTCTGAAAACTGGTGTAAATGAATATGCAACAGCGTTGCATGGCAGGCCGTGACACAATGCTTCAATACTTCTTCGATATACGGACGATCATCCAGCCGGGAGGCGCCCCACAAATCAATCAATAAGTGCGCCCCTGAATATTCCACACCGTCTTTTATCAAAAAATAATCGTCAGTGGATGATACACCTGATGGTTTTTGTTTACTCATCATCCGTTGACCGATACATAAAATTTACTTCTTTTTCTTCGCCGCTTTTTTGGGTGCATAAATATCGGTGCATGTTCCTTCGGCTACCTCGGCGGCAAAGTTGAATGTTTCCGACAGGGTTGGGTGTGGGTGAATGGTCAGGGCGATATCTTCAATATCAGCACCCAATTCCAGCGCCAACACCGCCTCGGCAATCAATTCACCCGCATTGGGGCCGGTCATCGCTGCACCAATGATGCGATGATTGTCGTCAAACAAGACTTTGGTCATGCCTTCATCGCGTCCCAGTGATAACGAGCGCCCACTGGCAGCCCAGGGAAACACGCCTTTTTCATAGGCCACACCTTCCGCCTTGCATTCGTCTTCGGTCTTGCCCATCCATGCCACTTCAGGATCGGTGTAACACACCGAAGGAATGGTGCGGGCATCAAAGAAAGTCTTTTTACCACTGATGACTTCTGCCGCCACTTTGCCTTCATGGGTGGCCTTGTGTGCAAGCATGGGCTGACCGACTATGTCGCCGATAGCAAAAATATGATTCACGTTGGTGCGCTGTTGTTTGTCCACAGCAATAAAACCACGCTCATCCACTGACACACCTGCCTTATCGGCATCAATCAGCAAACCATTGGGGCTACGCCCGATGGATACCAACACACGGTCAAAGGTATCGCTTTCCGGCGCCTTCTTACCATCAAAAGAACACAACATGCCTTTTTCAGTGGCTTCAATGGCGGTCACTTTGGTGTTCAAATAAATATTTTCGTAACGTTTTTTAATGCGCCGTTCCAGCGGGCGCACCACGTCACGATCAGCGCCCGGAATCAGGCCGGAGGACAGTTCCACAACGGTGACTTTGGCGCCCAGCGCATCATACACAGTGGCCATTTCCAAACCAATGATACCGCCTCCAACGACAAGTAGTCGCTCCGGGATTTCTTCAATTTCCAGTGCGTCGGTGGAGTCCATTACCCGCGGATCATCCCAGGGAATAAAGGGCAGTTTGGTAACCCTGGAACCAGCGGCGATAATGCAATTGTCAAAACCCACCACGGTTTTGCTGCCGTCCTCTGCTTCCACTTTGATAGTGTTGGCGGAAGTGAATTTGCCGTAGCCATGCACAATGTTCACTTTACGTTGCTTGGCCAGCTGTTTGAGACCGCCGGTGAGTTTGCCCAGCACACGGTCTTTGTGCGCACGCAGTTTATCAAGGTCGATTTCGGGCTTGTTGAAGTTGACGCCGATGTCAGCAAATTCTGCCGCTTCATTGAGCACCTGCGCAGTATGCAACAGCGCTTTGGAGGGAATACAGCCTACATTGAGACACACACCGCCGATGCTTTCGTAGCGCTCGATCATCACCACGCTCAGACCCAGGTCTGCGGCACGGAATGCTGCGGTATAACCACCGGGACCGGAACCCAGCACCACAACCTGTGTACTGATATCGACATCACCGCTGTATTGGCTTGCCGTTGGGGCTGCTATTGGCACTTGTTCAGTTACCGCCGGTTTGCTGCTGCCCGCTGGCGCAGACGCCCCGGATTCTTCTGTTTCCAGCATCAGGATCGTGCTGCCTTCGGCCACGGTGTCGCCCACAGATACCAGCACTTCTTTAACCACACCCGCCTGTGGTGCGGGAATTTCCATGGTGGCTTTGTCAGACTCCACGGATATCAGCGAATCTTCCACCGCAACAGGATCGCCAGCGGCTACCAGAATTTCGATCACTTCAACACCGTCGAAATCGCCGATGTTGGGTATTTTGACTTCGGTCAGACTGCTCATAATTTATTTCACCAGTCCGTTGGCATCTGCCAACACCCGGCCCATAAAACGGGTAAAACGTGCGCCATCAGCACCATCAACCACACGATGGTCGTAAGATAATGACAACGGCAGCATCAGCCGGGGCTCAAAGGTTTCACCATTCCATACCGGTGTTATTTTGTGACGTGACACACCAAGAATGGCCACTTCCGGCGCATTGACGATAGGCGTGAATTGCGTGCCGCCAATGCCGCCCAAACTGGAAATCGTCATACAGCCACCCTGCATGTCCGAGGGTTTGAGTTTTTTGTCACGGGCCTTTTGGCTGATTTCACCCAGTTCGGCTGCGATATCCACCAGACTTTTGCTGTCGGCATCACGCACTACGGGCACCACCAGTCCATCCGGTGTGTCCACGGCAATGCCAATATTGAAATAATGCTTCAATATCAGGTTTTCGCCACGGGCATCCAGCGATGCATTGAAACGTGGCAGCTCACGCAACCCGGCCACTACGGCCTTGATCAAAAAGGCCAGCATGGTGATCTTGATGCCTTTGTCTTTGTATTCCGCCGCCATGGTTTTGCGCAGGGCATCCAGCTCGGTGATATCGGCCTGATCAAACTGCGTAACATGCGGTATGGTAACCCAGTTGCGGTGCAGAAATTTGCCTGTGAGTTTGTTGATCTTGCTCAGCTTTTGGCTTTCAATCTCACCCCACTGGCTGAAATCAATGTCCGGCATGGGGGCCACAGCCAAACCACCGCCGCCAGTGCCCTGGGTCAAAGCCTGTTTAACAAAGGCCTTTACATCATCCTTGATAACCCGGCCTTTGCGGCCACTGCCAGCGACACGCCCCAGGTCTACTCCCAGCTCACGGGCAAATTTACGCACCGAGGGGCTGGCATACGCGCGGGCAAAACTCACCTCATCGATTTTTGCTGTGGGCGAGGGGCGATGGTGCGGAGGCTGTGCAACGGGTTGTGGCGCAGGTGCAGCCGGGTTACTGGCCACCGGCGCTGGCGTACTTTCCTGTGTCGCGGGCGCGGCCTCCGCAGGCACATCACCACTGGGCTCCAACAGCAATATCAAGCTGCCCTGGGAGACCTGATCACCCACCGAAACCTTTACCTCTTTCACCACACCTGCTTCGGGGGCGGGGATTTCCATGGTGGCTTTGTCAGACTCCACGGAAATCAGAGAGTCTTCTGCGGCAATGGTGTCACCTGCATCAACCAGTACTTCGATCACTTCAACACTGTCAAAGTCACCGATGTCGGGTATTACCACTTCTTTTATCAAAGAGTCTTTTGCCATGTTTTTTGCCAACTTGAACGTCAGTCAGGAACGCGCATGAAACAATGTGTACGTTCCCGATCATTTGTAGAGTGGGCAATTACCCACCAATTATTATTCTAACAGGATTATGCCGCGGCCAGGTGGCGGGCAATGCCTACCCAATCAAGCATGCAGTGGGTTGATTTTTTCCGGGTCAACACCGTATTTATCAATGGCTTCGGCCACAGTAACGGCATCAATACTGCCTTCATCCGCCAATGCCTTCAGTGCCGTAAGGGCAATATACACAGCATTGACTTCAAAATGCTTGCGTAATTGGGAACGGGTATCGCTGCGGCCAAAGCCATCGGTACCCAGAACCTCATAGCGCGCCGGTATCCACTTGCGCACCTTGTCAGCATATAACTGAATATAGTCAGTGGCAGCGATTACCGGGCCGGCATGGCCGGCAAAACATTGTGTTATGTAGGGTACGCGGGCTTCATCAACAGGATGCAGGCGATTCCAGCGATCACAGTCACGCCCGTCACGGGCCAGCTCGGTAAAGCTGGTGGCACTCCAGATATCTGCATCCACCGCCCAATCGTCACGCAACAAGTCTGCTGCCGCGATCACTTCACGCAAAATCGCACCACTGCCCATAAGCTGCACTGTTGCCGCCTTGGTATTCTCTGCGGCGCGGAATTTGTATAGCCCCTTGATAATACCTGCTTCGGCACCTTCAGGCATGGCCGGATGCGCGTAGTTCTCATTCATCGCGGTGACGTAATAAAACACATTTTCCTGCTCGGCAAACATGCGGCGCATGCCGTCGTGAATGATCACCGCCATTTCATAACTGAAAGCAGGGTCATAACTGATGCAGTTGGGAATGGTACCGGACAGAATCAGGCTGTGCCCATCCTGGTGCTGCAAACCCTCACCAGCCAGTGTGGTGCGACCCGCCGTGCCACCAATCAGAAAACCTCGCGCCTGCATGTCACCTGCGGCCCAGGCCAAGTCACCTATGCGTTGAAAACCGAACATGGAGTAATAAATATAAAACGGAATCATGTTGACGCCGTGTGAACTGTACGCCGTGGACGCAGCAATCCAGGATGACATGGCGCCGGCTTCGTTAATGCCTTCTTCGAGGATCTGTCCACTCATGTCTTCCTTGTAGAACATGATCTGGTCTTTATCCTGCGGCGTATACAATTGGCCCACCGAAGAGTAAATACCCAGCTGGCGGAACATACCCTCCATACCAAAAGTGCGCGCTTCATCCGGCACAATGGGCACCACATTTTTGCCGATATTTTTATCGCGGCACAATATGGTCAACATCCGCACCCAGGCCATGGTAGTAGACATCTCTTTATCACCGCTGCCTGCCAGCATCGCATCAAAAATCGACAAAGGCGGGATATCCAGTGGCGCAGCCTGTGTGCTGCGTACCGGTAAATGGCCACCAAGTTCTGCACGGCGGGCATTCATGTACTGCATTTCTTCACTGTCCGCTTCAGGCACATAATATTTACCGGCGGCGGCATCTTCGTCATTCAGTGGAATATTGAACCGGTCGCGGAAGTCCAGCATTTCGTTATCTTGCAGCTTTTTTTGTGAATGCGTGCGGTTCTGGGCTTCACCGGCGGACCCCATACCGTACCCCTTCACAGTTTGCGCCAGAATCACCGTGGGCTGGCCACTGGTGTTCACTGCTGCATGATAAGCCGCATAAACTTTATGCGGATCATGCCCGCCACGATTAAGGCGCCAGATATCTTCATCAGACATCTTCGCCACCATGGCTTTTAATTCCGGGTACTTGCCAAAAAAGTGTTCGCGTACGTAAGCGCCATCTTTGGATTTGTAATTCTGGAAGTCGCCATCCACACATTCCATCATGCGCTGTTGCAACAAACCGTCTTTATCCATAGCCAGCAAGGGGTCCCAATAACTTCCCCACAAGACCTTGATCACATTCCAGCCGGTACCACGAAAGTTGGCCTCCAGCTCTTGTATGATTTTGCCATTGCCACGCACCGGGCCATCGAGGCGTTGCAGGTTGCAATTCACCACCCATACGAGATTATCGAGCTTTTCCCGACCGGCCAGTGAAATAGCGCCCAGGGTTTCCGGCTCATCGGTCTCACCATCACCAATAAACGCCCACACTTTGCGTGCTTCTGTATTGGCCAGACTGCGATGTTGCAGGTACTTCATGAAGCGCGCCTGATAAATGGACATGATTGGCCCCAGCCCCATGGATACCGTGGGAAACTGCCAGAAATTGTCCATCAGATGCGGGTGCGGATAGGACGACAGGCCTTTGCCGCCCACTTCCTGACGGAAGTTATCCAATTGTTCCTCTGTCAGGCGGCCTTCGAGAAAGGCACGCGAGTACATGCCGGGTGAGGCATGGCCCTGGAAAAAGACCAAGTCACCGCCATGCTCACTGTTGGGCGCATGCCAGAAGTGGTTGAAGCCGATGTCATACAGTGTTGCCGCCGACGCAAAAGTGGCAATGTGCCCACCCAGCTCGCTGCTTTTACGATTGGCCTTGACCACCATGGCCATGGCATTCCAGCGAATGTAGGAACGAATGCGATCCTCAATAGCCTGATCACCCGGCAGCTCGGCTTCCAGGTGCGTGGGAATGGTGTTCACATAGGCGGTATTGGCGGAAAACGGCAGATTGGCGCCGGAGCGCCGCGCCTTGTCGATGAGCTGCTCAAGCAGAAAGTGGGCACGCTCGACACCTTCGTGCTCAATCACCGCCGCCAGCGCTTCTACCCACTCCTGAGTTTCTGTGGCATCAACATCAGACATTTGCAATTGCTGGGACATGTTCCAACCTCTTTAGAAATTCGTGCCTGCTTGATTCGCCAGGACACCCGAACCCCGCCAAAGTGACATTGACGAAGTAAGCAGAGGCCGCGGCAAAAAAGAGCCGCGTATGATCGTTGTTTTACCCGTACAGGTCAAGCCAGCGCAGCGCGGACCCAAGCACAAATCACAGACCAAACCATTTACAAAACAATAAGTTAATGATTAATATCGGTGCTAAACGCTGCGCAGTCAAAACCGGAATCAGGACTCTGCCGCAGTAATAACACAGATAATGCGCACCGGTCGCCCGGCATCATCTTCGACTATCTTGCCACGCTGCTGCACACGCCCCGCGCCATTGGTGAGGCGGTGGGTCACATCAAAATTCGTCTCCCGGCCTTCGATCACATTATTCAAAGCCTCATCCACCTGGGCGCGATCAGCCGTTGCAACGTACGACAGCAGGTCATTTTTGTTACCACGAAAACCGTTCTTGCCTACCCTCAGCAGCTTTTCTGCCACATCGGACAACACCATCTGGTCACCCACAATATCAAGATCCCAGGTGCCTATGGTGGCAGCCTCCAATGCCAGACGCATGCGTTGCTCATTATCAACGATGGATTTGATCACCGCACGGCGCACTTTGCTGCCGGTGCGACGCTCGCTGAATGAGGTCATTGCGTCATCACCATAACGCAGCCAGATCCAGTTCACATCAAAATGGGCTGCCACCGTCTTAAGATTATCGTATTCGATGTTCCCGCCCTTGGCCCACTTGCCCACAGCCTGGCCGGAAACGCCTACCACACGACCAACTTCTGCGTGGGAGATATTGTGTTCACGAATCAACTGGGTTAATCGACTGGCAAATGTGTCTTGTTCACGCATGTGTTTCATCCTGTGTTATTAGCAAACACCCCTCAGCGCATAAAAAAACACTGCCTGATGCCTGCTTTTATTTATTCCCTTAAGTCCTGCCATATGCTTACGCACTGACCCAATCCTGCCCCAACCCTGCCAGTAGCGCGCCGCGAATTCTGTCAGAAAATCCCTGTAAATGACAGTAATTTGTGACCCATTAAACAATGCCACATCCTAGCGTACGGTTGCGTTATCCTCCGATCTCACCCCTCGGTTATGCCATCTCCCATAATAGAAACTGCGAGTGGATTTTACTTTTCACGTGAATCTCTTTTTTCGCTCCCTGTTATTCCGGGAAGCGCAATATAACCCTTGGGACGAATCGCCACCGTATTGGTTATCCGACTGCACAGCACACCATCCTGCCGGTAAAAACCATACTCAAACTGCGGAGTGCTACGGCCACGGGCGGCAAGGTCATCCCGGATTTTCCGGTCGATAGCCGCATCAAATTCAAAGCGCAGCTCCAGATCACTGTTGCCCTCAGCCACAAAGTCAACGTGCATGGCCCGCGTCCACACCTCGTGCCCTGGGTAACGCTGCGCACAGGCCAGGGCAGCAATGGGGTCAGCCAGCGAGGCCTGGTAACCACCAAACATGCTGTCACTCATATTGCGCGAAAAGGCATTCAGCGGCAGATGCAAACGCACGGTTTGCCAATCGTCGGTCAACTCCAACACCTTCACGCGCATCAGAAAAAAAGGCGGAAACCATTCCAGCCGCTGCCGTACAGACAGAAAACTCAACCTGCGTAAAAATGTCAGCACATTCACTTTGAGTCAGCTCCGACAGTGAAATCACCCCAGCGCCACTGTAATACCGAAATTGCAGCCAACGCCGCAGTCTCCGTGCGCAACACCCGAGGACCGAGTCGTAATGGTATAAACCCTGCGGCTTCCGCTGCCGCAATTTCCTGCCCCGACAACCCGCCCTCGGGACCTATCAACAGGCTCACCGCCCCCCGGGGTGCTGGCAACATAGCAAGATCTGTCTCAGCACGATGATGCAACACCAGCTTCAGACTGTCCGTTTCTGCCGTCTCCGCAAGCACCTGAGCAAATGACTGCACCGCTGCCACCACCGGTACCCGGTTACGACCACACTGCTCGCAGGCGCTGTTCACCACCCCCTGCCAGTGCACACGACGCTTCTCCTGCCGCTCCCCCTTAAGATTCACCACCGTGCGCTCACTCAACACCGGCACAATGCGCGAAACACCCAATTCCACTGCTTTTTGCACCGTGTAATCCATGCGTTCTCCACGCGAAACCCCCTGTAACAACACCAGTTCCAACAACGACTCCGGCGAACGTAGCACAAACTCACCAACGTCAATCAACGCTGAACGCCGCTCCACAGCACTCACCCGCGCCATAAACTCCCCGTTTTCACCATCAGCGTTCTCCTTGCCGTTAAAAAGCACCAGCACATCACCCACCCGCAGGCGCAACACCCTGGTGAGATGCACCGTCGCCTGAGCATCCAGCTCAATTGTCTGACCACTGGCCAGTGGCATCGGCTGATAAATCCGGGGAATACGCACAAAACCTCCAGAGCATAAAATAAACTGTATTGTCACCCGGCACGTCGCACTGCGCCAGCGGCAAACATGGCATAATGAGAGCACTCCCAAACACAAAACACGACCCGGCCGGAACCACACATTTGAACTCATCCATCACCCAGCTCACACTGACACGCCCCGATGACTGGCATCTGCATGTACGTGACGGAGCCGCCATGGCCGCCGTCATCGGGCACACTGCGCGACAGTTTGCGCGCGCCATTATCATGCCCAACCTCAGCCCGCCAGTAACAACAACGGCATTGGCGCTGGCCTATCGCCAACGTATTCTGGACGCTCTGCCAGCAGGCTGTGACTTCCAACCCCTGATGACCCTATACCTTACTGACGACACTTCACCAGACGAAATTTCCCGCGCCAAAAGCAGTGGCATGGTGTTTGCCGTCAAATTGTATCCGGCCGGCGCCACAACCAATGCCGACAGCGGAGTCACTCACCTGCAAAAAATTTACCCTGCATTGGCCGCTATGGAAGCCTGTGGCCTGCCACTGCTGATACACGGGGAGGTCACTGATCCTGCGGTGGATGTATTTGACCGTGAAAGGGTGTTTATCGAACAGAAGCTCATACCCCTCACTCAACAATTTCCCGGCCTGAAAATTGTGTTTGAACACATCACCACCAAAGATGCCGTCGACTTTGTACTGGGAAGCGGCAATCACATTGCGGCAACCATTACACCGCAACACCTGCTACTGAATCGCAATGCCATGTTGGTCGGTGGCATACACCCGCACAATTATTGCCTGCCTGTACTCAAGCGCGAAACCCACCGCAAGGCGCTGATCGCTGCCGCCACCAGCGGCAGGGAAAAATTCTTCCTCGGTACCGACAGCGCCCCACATGCCAAAGGCGCAAAAGAATCCGCCTGTGGCTGTGCCGGCATTTACAGCGCCCATGCCGCGCTGGAACTTTATGCCACGGCCTTTGAGCATGCCCATGCATTGGACAGACTTGAAGGTTTTGCCAGCCACTTCGGCGCTGACTTTTACGGCCTTCCACGCAATACCGGCAGCATCACCCTGGAACGGCGCGAGCACACCCTGGCTACCGAAATGGCTTTTGCCAACGACACACTGATACCCTTTTTCGCTGGAAAAACACTGGCATGGAAATTATTATGAACATTCCGACCGACACCCCGGCCAAACTCCCGACAAAAAACCCGGACGCCCCGGAAACCCCTGAAGAACTGGCCGCGCCCATCCCCACGGGCCGCGGTATTGCGCGCCGGTTTCGCGGTTTTTTACCCGTGGTGGTGGATGTGGAGACCGCCGGCTTCAACGCCGACACCGACGCCCTGCTGGAAATCGCCGCAGTGCCCATCCACATGGATGAAACAGGATTGGTTTACCCCGGTGAAACCATCAGCGCCCACGTCGAACCTTTTCCCGGCGCAAATCTGGAAGCCTCGGCACTGGCCTTCACTGGCATCGACCCACACCACCCACTGCGCATCGCCGAACCTGAAGGCAAAGCGCTAAAAAAAATCTTTGAACCCATTCGTAACATACTCAAAGGCAGCAATTGCTCACGGGCAATTCTCGTGGGCCACAATCCATCCTTTGACCTCGCCTTCGTCAAGGCAGCCGTGGAACGCACCGGCATAAAGCGCAACCCCTTTCACCAGTTCAGCACTTTTGACACAGCCACACTCTCCGGGCTCGTTTATGGCCAGACAGTGCTTGCCCGGGCCATTGCCGCCGCAGGTATCGAATGGAACAACAACGAAGCGCACTCTGCTGTTTACGACACAGAAAAAACTGCCGAGCTGTTTTGCGCCATTGTCAATCGCTGGAAGGCGCTTGGCGGCAGTCCGGTTTAGCCCCGCCCGGCAACGGTATTTCATGTCAGTAGCTTAATCTCAGAATGAAGCGGTCAACTGAGAATTCCTGGATTAGCAATCCACAAATTACCAACGCAAAAAAAATAGCCCTTGCAGGCCATTTTTTTTGCGTTCGACAATTAAAGCCCCGCTTTAAGTGGCTTTGGCGTTTTCCATTGCTTCTGTCACCATTTTCTTCAACTCACCCTGTTGAAACAATTCCAGCGTGATATCGCAGCCACCAATCAACTCACCGTTGATATAGATTTGCGGAAAGGTAGGCCAATCGGCATAGCGCGGCAGATTTTCAAAAATTTCCGGATCAGCCAACACGTTGACATAAGCAAATTCCTGCTCGCAAGCCTGCAAGGCCTGCGCAGCACGGCTGGAAAAACCACACTGCGGCAATTGTGGAGTACCTTTCATGTAAATAACCACCGGGTTACTTTCGACCTGTTGTTTGATGCGTTCCAAAACGTCCATTGATTTCATAACCTCGCTTGCTTTGTACTGAATAATTCACAATAACCATGATTAACAGGTGGTTATTATCGAGCCAAGCTTGATAGTGTAGCGCATATTACCTGAGCATAAAAGTCAGGTACTAGGAGTCTGTCGGACTTAGGGAATCGTCGCGAGAGAAAACCATTTTGAGTCCATTTTTTTGATCGTTTGAGGCGAATATTGGACATATTCAACGAAAAGGATCGAGAAAATGGGCCGAAATGGTTTTTTCGCAGTAGATTCAC
>DROS01000068.1 GCA_011321815.1 Gammaproteobacteria bacterium | reverse complement strand
GTGTTTAGGGGGCGCTTATTTTTAGTAGGTTTTTTTGCGATTTCAAGATAATCTCTCTCCGGGTCGATATGAGTCGTGCGTTGGTTCCAGCTTTTTCGGTGGAGGTTTGTTACCCTGCCTGCGCACTAACTAATTGATATACAGAGTAATTAATGCCTGAGTTTCACTCGCTGCGGGTATGTGGCGCGCTAAAACCAAAAAGACACTTTCTTGATACGTTTGCTTATTAACCACCGGTGGTGGGTATTTTTGTTGGGACTGACCTTGCTGGGTTGGAGTTTTCTGCCGGGTGCGCAGCAGTTGGAGTATGCGCTGTATACCCGGTTGGCGGCGTTAATGCCTGTGTCCGATGCGCCTGTCAAGACGATGGTGGTGACGCTGGGTTCGGCGGGAGAACAGGTTTCGCACAAAAAACTGGCGGATTTGCTGGGTCGTTTGCGGGTTGCCGGGGTAAGTGCCGTAGGTATCATGGCCTCGCTGAATTTGCCACAGACCATTCTTGATGCCGGGGCGAAAACGCGTTTGCGGTCGTTGCTGGATAAGAAAAAGGCGGCTGGTGTCTGGTCAATGCTGGACCCGGATGATGCTTTGCGTGCGGCGTTGCGGGCAATGCCGGTCAGTGCGGTGCTGGCTGTTCCGCCTTCATCTGCATCGTTGATTCCTCTCGCTGTTGATGCGCCGGATAACAGTTTGGCCATGCTGCTGCCGGTGTTGTTGCCCCCACAACGTGCAGACGCGGATGTTGTGTCGGTTATTTCCGAGCCTTTGCCAATGTTCGCAGGGGTGGCAGCAACGGCGGCTTTTGTTGGTGGCCAGGAGAAGGTACGGGTTGCCGCACCATTGGCCGTTGAGGTGGGACAGGCGGCTGAGCGGCGCTATGTTCCCTCTTTTGAAATGCGTTTGGCGGCGCAGACACTGGGCGTTCCGATGGAGCGTATTATCGTGCATCCGGGGCAGGGCGTGTCTCTGGATACCGCTTGGTATGCGACAGATGCAGGTCTGCACGTGTATCCTCAGGTGCGTGATGCCTCGCGGCCTGTTCCTGTGTCCACAGCGAAACAGGTTCTTGATGATTCCATCTTTAAGAAAGTATTGAAAAAGGAGTTGCGTGGCAAAGTAGTGCTGGTGGGCGCCAGTGATGGTGTGTTGGCACAGCCATTGCAGATTCCCGGTTTGTTTTCCAGTACTGGTTTGCTTTGGTCGGCTCAGGTGGTGAATGCGGTTATCAATGAGTCTTTTGTCAACGTTCCTTATTGGTCATCAGGTGTGCAGCGTGGCATGTTGTTGTTGATTACTGTCTATTTATTGTTATTGCCGTTGCGCTTGCGTGGCAGTTTGGGATTGTTGATCGGTGTTGGTCTGGCCTTTTTGCTGCTGAATGGCAATCTGTTGCTGATGGTTGTGCATAACACTTGGTTGCCGCTGGCTTTGCCGGTGGGGTTTTTGTTGTTGGGGCAGAGCCTGTTGTGGTTGCATCACCGGGGCAGTTGGCAGCATGTCCGGTTACGGGATGAGCGGGACGCTGCCTTGCTGGAATTATCAGTCAATTTGCGTGCACAGGGGCAGCTGGATCGGGCTATGGCGCGTCTGAGTGATTGTGCGGCAAGCGTGCAGGTGCGGGAGGCTTTTTATCAGTTAGGGTTGGATTTTGAACGGCGTCGTCAGTTTAACAAGGCATTGATTGCCTACGATCATATTGCTGAGCAGGATGCTGATTTCCGCGATATCCGCGAGCGCCGGGCGCGGCATCAGCCGGCATTGAAGCCGGTATCGTTGGCGGCTACTTCGGTTTCGTATGCCGCCACCAAGCTGGTGGTGGATGACCCGAAAGTGGAGCGTCCAGTGCTGGGTCGTTATGAAATCGAGCACGAGTTGGGGCGTGGCGCCATGGGTACGGTGTATCTGGGGCGTGATCCGCGCATTGGCCGTACTGTGGCGATCAAAACCATGGCACTCACCGAGGAGTTTGAAAGCGAGCAGCTGGACGAGGTGCGTCGGCGTTTTTTTCAGGAGGCGGAAACTGCCGGGCGTCTGAATCACCCCAATATTGTTACCATTTATGATGTGGGCGAAGAGCATGATCTGGCCTACATTGCCATGGACTATATTACCGGCAACAGTCTTGACCAGTACATTCGTAAAGAAGAACTGTTACCCATGGCCCAGGTGTTTGCCATCGGTGCGCAAGTGGCTGAGGCGCTGGGTTATGCTCATGAGCAAAAGGTGGTACATCGTGATGTGAAGCCCGGTAACATTATTTTTGACCATAGCAGAGGGCAGTTGAAAGTCACTGATTTTGGTATTGCCTGTCTAACTGATAGTAGCAAGACGCGCACCGGCACGGTGCTGGGCAGTCCTTTTTACATGTCACCGGAGCAGATTGCCGGTAAAAAAGTGGATGGCCGTTCGGATCTGTTTTCGCTGGGTGTTACCCTGTATCAGCTGTTTACCGGCCGGCTGCCTTTTGAGGGTGATTCACTTACCAGTCTTATGTATCAGATTACCAATGAAAAACCCGAGGGTATACGCAAGTTACGTCCGGAGTTGCCCACTTGCGTGACCCGTCTTATTAACAAGGCGTTGGAAAAGAACCCGGCGAAACGTTTTGACACGGGGCAGAGTATGGCGGATGCCATCCGGCGCTGCGTGGAAAAATCTGACTGCTAACAGGCAATGGCTTGGGATATTGATGATGACAGCTGAAATAAACATCCAGTGTAGCGTACATGTCACCGGCATCACTGACACAGGTCGTGCTCGTGACCACAATGAAGATGCCATTGCCTGGGATGCGCCACATGGCCTGGCCATGCTGGCCGATGGTATGGGCGGTCATAATGCCGGTGATGTGGCCAGTCGCCTGTGTCTGGAGACCCTCAATGAGGTGTTACAGGCGGCGTTGGACAAGCCGCGGCACTTGCGTCCCAACAAAGGCATGAGCAAGCATGCCACTCTGGTGCGCCGTTCAGTGAATAAAGCCAATACAGTGATTTTTGATAATGCCGCAGTCAATCCTGAGCGCAAGGGTATGGGCACCACCCTGGCGATGGTGCTTTTTTATGAAGACAGGGCAGTGGTGGCTCATGTCGGTGATTCCCGGGTGTATCGCCTGCGTGGGGGCACACTGGAACAGATAACGGCAGACCATTCATTGGTGCGCGAGTTGTTGGAAAAGGGGGCGATTTCTGCCGAGGAAGCCGAAAACAATCCTTATCGTCATGTCATCACCAGGGCCGTGGGCGTGCGGCCCCGCACGGTTGCCGAGGTGCAGGAACTGGAAGCGCAACCCGGTGATGTGTTTTTGCTATGCTCGGACGGGCTTACCGATCTGGTGAGCGATGCTGTTATCGAAGATACCCTGGTGGTTGCCGGTGGGAACTGGAGGTGTGCTGCGCAACGTCTGATTGATCTTGCCAATAATAGTGGTGGGCGGGACAATATCTCTGTGGTGATTGCCGCGCTGGGTGGGCCGTGTTGATCACGAGAAAATATTCACGTCATAATGACACTTAACTCTATTTGCGATTGTTGAAGGTGCAGACTTATGCCAAAACTTGTTCATTCCCGGGAAGGCCGGTTTCTGGAGGATATCCCCCTCAGCGAGGGGAGCTGGCTGATCGGCCGCCGGCCGGAATGTGATATTCGTGTCGACGATGAAACAATCAGCGGCAAGCATGCGAAAATTACCGTTGTGCCCAGCGCCTACATGGAGGGTTTGCTGGATGTGCATATCGAAGATCAGGGCAGCACCAATGGTACGACGGTGAATGGCAAGGTGATCAAACGCCACATGCTGAAGCACGGTGAAGTGGCAAAGATTGGCAGCCACGAATTTGCCCTGGTGGATGAGGCAACGCGGGGTTTTGAAACCACGACGGTAGTTCTGCCGGATTAGCTGCGGTACATAACCACGCATGTCGATTGAAATTGAACGAAAATTTCTGCTGAGCAATGATGACTGGCGCGCGCGGGCCGATGCTGGGGTAGTCATGCGTCAAGGTTATTTGAACAGTGCTTCGTCCAATAATGAACAGAAGTCCTCTGTACGTGTGCGCATTGCCGGTGAACAGGCCAGTCTCAACATCAAAGGCGCCACTCTTGGCGTCACCCGCCAGGAATATGAATACCCCATTCCATTGACGGATGCCCATGAATTACTGGACACGCTGGCCGATGGCCCGCTCATCGAAAAAACCCGGTACCATGTACAGCATGGTGCGCACACATGGGAAATTGATGTCTTTGCCGGCGACAATCAGGGGCTGGTGGTGGCCGAAATTGAACTGGCCAGTGAAGATGAAATCTTTGCCCGGCCCCCATGGCTGGGTGAAGAAGTCTCTGCGGATGCCCGCTATTACAATGTCTGTCTGGTCAGGCACCCCTACAAAAACTGGTAATCACCTGAGTTTGCTCCCGGCCTTGCGTTTCATATTATTGCTGAGTGTTTTGACGTTGCTCGCCTGTGCGCCTGCGCCTGACAACACCCTGCGTATCGGTCTTGCCAGCGCGCCGGTCACCCTGGACCCGCGTTTTGCCACCGATGCCACGTCCAGCCGTATTAACCGCCTGCTATATGCACGGCTGGTGGAGTTTGATGAACGGCAACTACCGGTGCCAGGTATTGCCAGCTGGCAAATGATCAGCGCCACGCACTATCGTTTTACCCTGCACAAAGCCGATGATGGTCGCCTTTTCTCCGATGGCAGTCACTTGACTGCACAGGATGTGAAAGCAACTTATGACGCCGTATTGGACCCGGCCAATGTATCGCCGCATCGCGCCACTTTATCCATGATCAAACGTATCGACGTAGCGGATGACAACACCGTCGACTTTTACCTGAACAAAACTGATTCATTGTTTCCGGGCTATTTAGTCATCGGCATTTTGCCTGCGTCAAAAATTGCCGCACAGCATCCTTTTAATCAGCAACCTGTGGGCAGTGGCCCGTTTCGTTTTGTGGCCTGGCCGGAAGTGGGGCGACTGCAACTACAGAGGCAACGAGACCGGCAGAATATCAGTTTTATCCGTGTCAGTGATGCCACTGTGCGTGTCCTCAAATTACTGCGTGGCGAGCTGGATATGCTGCAAAATGATCTGTCGCCGGAATTGGTGACTTTTTTGCAGAAAAAACCGGATATCAATGTTACCCGCGCGCAGGGCTCCAATTTTACCTATCTGGGATTTAACCTGGACGATGCTATCACCGGCCAGCAGGATGTGCGCCGGGCCATTGCTTTGGCCATCGACCGGGAAAAAATTATTCGTTATGTCATGGGGGGAGCAGCACGCCCGGCCAGTGCCTTGTTGCCACCTGAGCATTGGGCCAGGAATACAGCATTGCCCGCGATTAAATATGACCCTGATATGGCGCGCGCCCTGTTAGCCAAACACGGATATAACCTGAACCACCCGGTAAACATTACCTATAAAACCTCCACCGATGCCTTTCGCGTGCGTCTGGCCACCGTGTTGCAAAGTCAACTTAAAGCCGTGGGCATTAATGTGGATTTGCGCAGTTACGACTGGGGGACATTTTACGGCGATATTAAAGCCGGTAATTTCCAGATGTTCAGTCTGTCATGGGTGGGCATTAAAACGCCGGATGCTTTTCGTTATATTTTTCACAGTGATTCTGTACCACCCGATGGCGCAAACCGGGGACGCTTTCAGGATGATATGGTGGATCGTTTAATCACGGTGGCAGGCAAGGCGGTAACGCTGGCGTCGCAGAGTGCAGCCTATGGCGAGTTACAACAACGGTTATTGGAAACCTTGCCCTATGTGCCACTGTGGTACGAGGATCATGTGTTTGTTTCGCGCAAGGGAATCAGTGGTTACCATCTGGGGCTGGATGGAAGTTATGATGGATTGCAGACTGTGCAGTTTGTTGCTGAATAACAGTTTTTATTTATCCATGATTTATTTTCCCATAGATAAGAAAAAATGATTTCACATGGCTTGTTGTATCACTGTTCCGCTGGTGTAAGGTAATCTGCGGACCACCTTACACCAGATTTTTCATCGTGATTTTACCCGTTGTTATTCACAGTGCGGATATCTTTCAGGTATTCAATGAGCTGATAACGTTCTTCTTCAGACAGACCTCTTCCAATTACACCTTTCCCCGGCGTGTTTGAAAACTCGTGGCCCTTATTTGAATTGCCCGTAATAGCAGTATCGAGTTCAAAAAAGCCCTCGGCTTTTATCATTTTATACCCCATTTTTTGAGTATCGTAATCAAGGCTGCCAAGGTAAAACTTGTTGGGTCTTTCCTGCACGGGAGACAATAAAGCATAAATATTGGGTACAGACCCATTATGCAAAAAAGGTGCTGTGGCCCAGATACCGTTTAATGGCCTGGCCTTGTAGGCATAGGGCGCACGCAGGCAGTTTTTTCTGTAACCATTCATTTTTTCCTGTTGTGATTTTGGTGTGTTGTGGATTTTATACCAGTAGTTATTCACACTTTGTACTGCCGCGCCCAATGAAAGTGAGAAAAGTTCGGATTCTCCGTCAACAACAGTTACAGGTTTGCAATCGGTACTTTTTGATCCGTAATAAACTGGCCCTTTTGTAAACCATTTTTTGTTTTCCAGGTAAACGGTAGTGTTTAAACCAATATTGTTTGTATTGACTTTTCGCTTCATTAATACCAGGGCTTCTTGTGGATCGGTGCCAATATAATCAATATCGACAATGGGTAGATCAAGATAACTCAAGTTTCTCTCGTCAGGCTTTGTCCAGTAAGTGTCAGACCAGAATTGCTCACTGTCCATCGGCGGTAAATGACATTTCTGACAAAGCTCAGCATACAGTCTGGCACCCTGTGCATGTTTTTTTCTGTCTATTTCACCAAAAATATCCGCGCGCCATTCAGGATGCTGCAAACCATAAAATTTCTTGTTTTTTGTTGGGGGTATTGTGCCGCCCAGTAATGATTCCATCCAGAATAAATTGTCAAGCTTTACGGATGAATCAAAATTATCGGGAGAATTCTGCTCAAGTTTTACATAGGCTGCCACACCCATCGCTTCACCTGCGTTACGGATCATTGGACCCATAATGGAAGCGTCGTACTGGACCCAGAGAAACCAGGATGTATTCCAGATATGTGGATAGTTGACAGGTGCATCAGTTATGGCCACATTTTCCAGGTTACCCGTATCTGTCCCAAATACGGCGTTACCAATACGGTTTAATGCATCCAGTCGGGTAAAGCCCTCGGTTGTCGATTTTTTTCTGTCGTTAATAATATCTTTGATCGTTTTTATACGGTTTTTAAAAGGGTTTTCCTTGATCGCCTCCTGGGCTTTGCCGCGTAAACCGGCCAACCGTAATTCTTCCAGTCTGACAATACTTTGTAATTGATTTTTAAGTGTATGTTTCAGTGATTTTCTAAGGTTCTTTTGATTTTTTTCAGTGTTTGTAACGCCAAGAATCCGTTGGGAAAATCGTTTGAATTTTGCATCATCCACATAGGTTTCGATTAGGGCGACTGCCAGCACAGTGGTGAGTTCTGTCAGATTGGTCATGGCCGGACCCCCGTCATAACGCACTGACCTGCCGTTGACTCTCATCTGGCCGGTATGACAGGCCGCACAGGTTAAGCCAATCGCATTAAATGCGGTTTTTGAAATGGCGGGATTGGTTACATTGTAGTCCACAGAAAAGCCGACAGGTAAGCCAGCCTGGTTATAAGGTGTTACGTCACCGGTAATAAACCCCAGGCGGGCGAGGTAACCGTTTTCAATGATCAGTCCATTGGTTCCCAATAATCTGAAGCCCGGTTGTTCAAGTGCGGCAAACCATTCATAAGGAATGGGCAGCGTCATGGTTCCCTGGCTGCGATGATGAAATTGTTGCCTTTCCTGCTCCGACCAGCCTTGGTTCAGCCAGATAATATTATTACTGGTGGGCATGGTGGGCATTTTTGCGCACCCAGCAGCGAAAATGATAAAGCTTACAAGTATTATGTTTTTCATCCGTGAATTTTCCTGTTTTCAGCCTGTTATTTTGTATGTCACCCAGGCAGGTATATGCGACACATCCTGTAAATGTTTAACCACTGGCCAATGCCAAAAATAAGTCACAGGAAGCTGAATTGCTTGAAAGCCGATAGAAAAACGAACTATAGACCAGGTGTAGGGCAATTCAAGAATGTTATGGATATATAGCCGTGACATTTCCCTCGTCTCTCGTTCCCGCGTGGGAATGCATAGGGTGGTGGGTAATACAAAACACGGCATGGGTTCCCACGGGGGGATCGTGGGAACCAGAAGAAAACTCACCATGAGGCAGTTTGTTTAAATGATTTTCTTTGTGTGCTCTGCATCTGCCCTGGAGGCACGGATTCAGGTCACATCTAAAACTTTTGGCAGGGTTTTTACAGGCCCTGCCGGTTTTTCAGGCCGCCTGTTGGCGTGCGATGTCTTGTACCAGTTGTTCCAGTTTCAGGGTATCGGCAGTGAAGCCCCGGATACCTTCGGCCAGTTTTTCTGTGGCCATGGCGTCTTCGTTCATCATCCAGCGGAAGCGGCTTTCATCCAACTCGATGCGTTCAATAGGCGCTTTGCTGGCTGCCTCCGGTGAAAGCTTGCGTGGCAGTTCGCCTTCGCTATTCTGTAATTCTTCCATCAGGGCCGGGGCAATGGTGAGCAGGTCACAGCCTGCCAGTTCGGTGATTTCACTGGTGTTGCGGAAACTGGCACCCATGACCACGGTGGCGTAGCCGAATTTTTTGAAATACTGATAAATTGTGCTGACTGATTTTACGCCGGGATCATCCGTTGCTGCATAGCGGTCTACGCCTTCGGTTTTTTTGTACCAGTCCATAATGCGTCCCACGAAGGGGGAGATAAGCGTCGCTCCTGCGTCGGCAGCACCGATGGCTTGGGCGAGGCTGAACATCAGAGTCAGGTTGCAGTGGAGGCCTTTTTTCTCCAGTTGCTCTGCGGCGCGGATACCTTCCCAGGTGGCGGCGATTTTGATCAGAATACGCGAGCTGTCTACTCCGGCCTCACGGTACAGGGCAATAAGCTGCTCGGCACGTGCGACGGTGGCGGCGGTGTCAAAAGACAGGCGTGCATCCACTTCGGTGGAGACCCGGCCGGGTACTGTACCGAGAATTTCCTTGCCAAAGTTGACGGCGATCTTATCCAGGGTCAGCAGGCGCTGTTGTTCTTCGCTGCCACCCTTTGCCTGACCGTATTCAATGGCTGAATGCACCAGCGATTGATATTGTGGCATTTGCGCGGCTTTGAATAATAGTGAGGGGTTGGTGGTGGCGTCACTGGGCTGGTATTGCTGGATTGATTCGATATCACCCGTGTCAGCCACCACGGTGGTCATGCTGCGTAATTGATCAAGTTTGTTCATTGCGTCTGTCCTTTGTGCTGAATGAAAATATCCTGTTTGTATTTTTTGCTTATGGATTCAGGGCTTGTAGATTGAAGCTAGTGTAGTGTCTCGTATAAAACGCAGATATAGACAAGCCAAATTTGAAGTACCGGAAAAAGTTCTTGGCTCGCCCGCTGGGAAGCACCTCAAAGCACGATTGCGGCGTTGCAGACCTTGGAAAGGTAGCCGACATTCCCTGCGGTCTGCGCCTTGCACTCGTGCTTTGAGGCGCTTTCTATATCCACGTTTTATACGAGACACTACACTAGCGGCTCCGCTGTGCCGGACTTTAGTTGTGGAGATGCTGAAGGGCTGGCCTGGCCGCCTGGTTCATCTCCCGTTATTTCGTGCATGCCGTGTTGGACATTGTATCGCCTGGAAAGTGCTGGTCAAGTTTTGATCAGGCGTGCCGGGCTTCAAAAAGAACAATGGACGGGGAATCATTGTTTTCCCCGGGGGATGCTGTGTGTCATGCTGAAATCTTCAATTGCGGAGGGAGTCGTGGTTAGTGTAATAATGGCCTGTAATTTGTGCGTGAATGCTGAGTGTCGGAATATGTACCAGTGTAGTGGGATTATGCCCACCTGTTTATGCCAATTAAGTGCTAATTACAGTTATTTTTTACCAAGTATAAGAGGGACATAATGAACGGAGCGCTACAGGAAGTAATTGATCGTTATAAATCGGACCAAGAGTCTGTTTTTAACACTTGGTTTATAAACAACGACGAGCGCCTGAAAGCTTTTCGTTCAATACGCCGGGGTGTGAAGGACGTTATAGAGGATATTAAAGCAAAGAGTTTTGGTAACGATTACAAAGATTCTTCGCTGGAGTTTGTTCTAAATTGTATTACAGAGCAAAAACAGGTGTTCATAGGTGCTTCACATGCCTTTTATTGGAAACCAAAACTTAGAATTCCTGATATCTATGAGGACGAAGACAATAAAGTGGCATTTGGTCAGTTTCTTGAGAATTGTTATTGTGCGACAAAAGAGGAGCAGTTGCTAAAAGAAATAATTCACCTTGACCAGCGTAAGATCAAGGGGCTTGGCCCGGCGGTGGCAAATATTCTGTATTTTCTGCATCCTGAAATAATGCCTCCTTTTAATACGGCAATCGTTAATGGGTTTAATTATCTGTTTGGGGAGAAGGTGAAGCTGGGGTCATGGCAGGAATACCTTCGCATGCGGGAGATTATTCTTGAAAAGAATAACCAATATAAAGGGGGCTTGTCCAAGGACCTGGGTGCTTTTTCCGGGTTGCTGTTTGATATCGGGACCAAAAAAATTCTGGTGGGTGATGAAGGTTCATTGACAGAAAAAGAGCAGCTGAAAATCGAAAAGCTTTTGAAAAAACGCCACAAGGAAGTTATGAGCGAAAAAGAAGAGGAGGATTTGCATACCGAAATGCAATATCATCTTCTGAAAATAGGCCATTCCCTTGGTTATGATGTTGTTAGCGCATCAAATGACCGCTCAAGATGCCATGAAGGAAATAGCTTTTCGTTTATTTGTCTGCCAGAATTTCCTGATATTAATGTTGACAAAGATACTAAAAGCACTATTGCACTAATTGATGTTATCTGGTTCAAAAAGGGAACGGATAAAATTGTCAGCGCATTTGAGGTGGAAAAAAGCACGTCAATCTATTCAGGGATACTCAGATTGACAGATTTATATTATTCATTTCCCGAAGACCCGTCCACGCTTTTTCTGATTATTCCAGATAAAAGAGAAAAAGAATTACAGATACAGCTTGCCCGGCCTGCCATCAGAAAAAACAATATAGAAATTCACTACATTCTGTTTTCGGATTTACGTAAGCATTGCGACGCAATATGTACCTTTGGTGAGAGCAAGGAAACGCTGAAAAAAATTTCCAGGACTGTTTAACGTTATCCCCGTCAGTCTGCTTTGGGGTGGTTTATTGGTGTCAGGAATTATTGGTATGCCCATAATTGAAAAATCCATATTGATATCAGCTTCACCCGAAGAGGTGTTTGCGATCATCGTGAATGTTGAAAATATGTCAGATTTGAGCCCTTCAATAAAAAAAGTGACGCGCATATCAAACAATAGCTATCATTGGGAGGTTAATCTGGCAGGCATGGCTCTGGAATGGGATGCGGAACTTTTAAAAACAGAGAAGCCTAAATATTTATCGTGGCGTTCAATCAGAGGCATTGAAAATTGTGGTGAATATGTATTGGAGCCGCAGGATGGAAAAACAAGATTGATATTCCGCATGGAATATCATTTGCCGTCACGCGTTTTTGAAGTGGTGGTGAATACATTTCTTGAAAGTTCTTTTAATCGATGGTTGGCGGAAATATTATCGAATCTTAAAAAAGTGATTGAAAAAAGGCGAGACTGATTCTGTTGTTTGTACAGGTGCTTGTGATATGACACCCAATGAAAAAAATGTACTTTTGCAGAGCAAGTACAGTGTGACCGCATTTTTTTACGATATGCTGGATTATCCCTGGGAGCGACGTTATCGAAAATGGCGCCCGGCATTGGTGGGGGATTTACGTGGAAAGGTGCTGGAGGCGGGGGTGGGAACGGGAAGAAATCTGGAATTTTATCATCCGGATGTTGATTTGCTTGGTATCGACCTCAGTGAGCGCATGTTGCGCAAGTCAGAAAAGCGAAAGGCAAAGGCCCGTTGCAATGTGAAATTGATTAATGAAGATGCGACAGTTATGTCGTCCATACCTTCCAGTCAATTTGACTGGGTTTTTTCCACGTTTATGTGTTGTGTCATGCCGGATGAAATACAAGCTTTGGCTATTGAACAATTTTCCCGGGTATTGAAGCCGGGCGGGCGTTTCCGGTTGCTGGAGCTGGTGTTTTCAAAAAATGAGCGCATCCGAAAAAAGCAGATGGTCTTTGCGCCTTTTGTGGAAAAGGTTTATGGCGCAAGATTTGACAGAAATACGCTTCAGTATGTTGAGCAGTCCGCAACGCTGGCGGTGAGCAATACATCTTTCCTGAAAGATGATACTTATTTATTGATTGAGGGTGTTCGCGTGTGAGAAGCGTCTGCTGTATGTGTCATGCCCTGTCGGCTCACTTCAAGTGCCTGTTGGTGCTACAGGGTGGTTTATTTTACATTTCACTGATGCCTCGTTTATTTCTTGGAAGCAGCATCAGGTTTACTCCATTCCCGACGGTTAATGGCGTATCCGGTAATGTTGCCCACAAAGGGCAGCGCCAACATGCCGGGCAATTGATTTACCTGTTTGGGGTCGCGGTATCCGTGGATACCGATAGTCATTTTTTCGTGACCTTCGCGGGGTTGGGCGATGTAGGTGCCGCATAGGCGGTCCCAGATGGCGAGATTAAATCCAAAATTACTATTGGCTTCATTGTCTTCTACGGAATGGTGTACGCGGTGCATGTCGGGTGTAACCACAAACAGGCGGACGATACGATCCAGCCCAAGTGGCAGACGCACGTTGCTGTGGTTAAACATAGCCATGGCGTTGAGTATAACTTCGAAGATGACCACGGCGACCACTGGCGGGCCGAGCACGAGAATAGTGGCGAATTTAATCAGCATGGAAAGAATGATTTCCAGGGTGTGAAAGCGTGCGCCGGTGGTGACGTCATAATCGAGGTCGGCGTGATGCACCCGGTGCAGCCGCCATAATACCGGTATGGCATGTACCAGTACATGTTGCAGGTAGATGATGAAATCCATGACCACCACTGACAGCACCACAGCCAGTGTAAAAGGCAGTTGAAAATAGTTGAGCAGTCCCCAGCCTTGCCCGGCGGCGAAGGCAGCCACACCTACCGCTGCCATGGGGAAAATCAGCCGCAGGATGGTGCTGTTTAAAAACACCAGCCCCAGGTTATTGGTCCAGCGCACGGCCTTGGATACTGTCAGCGCCCGGCGTGGCGCAAGTACTTCCCACAATCCCATTATGGCGAAGACACCAAAAAAGAAACCCAGGCGGATGGATGTCTCGTTTTGCAGGATGAAGTCGTGGAAAGTCATGGGGCGGTTCTCTTCTTCCGTTTGGCCTGGGCTTTGGAGCCGGGTTGGTGGTCTGACGGTAACAGGCTATAATCACCAGCGGAAATGCTACTATTCAATAAGTTGATTGAATAGTAGAATAGCAGTGGAGGGATGTCTGTCAAGCCTCAACAACCCCTGGCGCGGGTTAAATTTTGCAGTGGAGGTGTCATGCCCAAAACCACCGCCGATTCACCCCTAACGTCCGGTTTCAAACAGGAGCTGTTTATCCAGTTTGCTCGTGTGGGTAAGGCGCTGAGCAATGGTAACCGACTGGAACTGCTGGAATTTCTGGCCCAGGGTGAGCGCAGCGTTGATGAGCTGGCCAAGGTTTCCGGGTTGACGGTGGCCAATACTTCTCAACATTTGCAGCAATTGCGGCAGGCTGGGTTGATTATCTCACGCAAGCAGGGTTTGAAGGTTTTTTACCGGCTCAGTGGCGACGATGTGCTGAATCTGTTTGAGGCTTTGCGCGCAGTGGCGGGGCGTCATGTTGCAGAGGTGGAGCGGTTGGTTAACACCTTTCTCCTTGTGAAAGATCGTCTGGAACCCATTTCCCGCGAGGAGTTGTTGGAGCGTACCCGGCAAGGGAGGGTGACGGTATTGGATGTGCGTCCGCCTGAGGAGTTTGCTGCGGGGCATGTGCCAGGCGCGGTGAATATTCCTTTGTCTGAGCTGGAGGGCTGCTTACAAAAACTGGACCCCTATCAGGAAATAGTGGCTTACTGTCGTGGCCCGCATTGTGTGTTGGCCTTTGATGCTGTGGCACAGCTGCGTGCACGGGGGTTGAACGCACGACGGTTACAGGACGGCTTTCCCGAGTGGAAACTGGCGGGCCTGCCGGTGGAGGTCGCAGATTAATGTTATGCTGGCAGGCTGTTAAGGAAACTTTGTTTGGCTCCTAGTACTCTTTCAAGGTGATAAATTGGGATTCAGCGCTCCTGTGGTGTTTCGCGGCAAGGCGCAGTGCGCAGGCAATGGTTGTTCCCTTGTCAAGCACTGCAACGCCGCAGCGGAACACCACAGGAGCGCCCGAAGGGTTGGCCTGTCAGCGTCCATGGCGGCGTTGCTCCTCTTGCAAAG